>NZ_JBFABG010000012.1:1304-227793 GCF_040640215.1 Actinosynnema sp. NPDC023587
AGCGATGATCGCGGTGGCGAGCGTCGCGAGTACAAGCCGCGTGATGACCGCAGCAGTGAGCGTCGCGAGTACAAGCCGCGTGACGACCGTGGCGGCTACCAGCCCCGCGACAACCGCACCAGCGAACGCCGCGAATACAAGCCGCGCGATGATCGCGGTGGCGAGCGTCGCGAGTACAAGCCGCGTGATGACCGCAGCAGTGAGCGTCGCGAGTACAAGCCGCGTGACGACCGTGGCGGCGAGCGCCGTGAATACAAGCCGCGCGATGACCGTGGCGGCGAGCGTCGCGAGTACAAGCCCCGCGATGACCGTGGTGGCTACCCGCCGCGTGACAACCGCACTGGTGGCGATCGGCGTGACTCCCGTCCGCGTGACGATCGCGGTGGTTACCCGCGTCGTGACGACCGTGGCGGGCCCCGTCGAGATGACCGGCGTGACGATCGCCGCGACGACCGCAAGGACGTCAAGCGCGACGAGCGGAGCCGTGACCGGGCCGCGAGGTTCCAGGACCGGGTTTCGCAGACCGGCGAGGCCGGCAGCGACGCGGCCGTCGAGTCGGCCGCACTCGCCGAGGGCACGGTCGCGGTCAATGGCAAGTCCGTTGACGCCGTCGGTTCCGGCACCCCTGCTGTCCTGGAGTCGGTGAACTCGTCCGACCAGGACGCCGCCGCCGACGCCACCGACCAGGACGCGGTTGCCGTTCGAGACGACGACTCGGATGACGTCTCGGATGCAGTTCGGGACGACAGCGACGACGACAACGACGAGCAGGACGACGAGCAGCAGGACGACGTCGATGACGCGTCCGACGAGCTCGACGACGACTCGGACGACGTCCCTGACGTCGACGATGTCGACGCGGTGGATCGGGATGGCGACAACCGCGCGGACCGTGAAGACCGCGAGGACTCGGGGCAGCGGCCGGACGAGGTCGGGGAGTACACCCGGGCTCGTGCGCCGGAGGTGCCCGAGGACGCGGACATCTCCATCCTCGACCCCGCCGTGAAGCAGGAGTTGCGCGGTCTGCCCAAGGGGCTCGCCGAGATCGTCGGACGGCACCTCGCCGCAGCCGGGCTTTTGATCGACAGCGAGCCCGAACTCGCCCTGGAGCACGCTCGCTACGCGCGCACCAAGGCCGCACGGGTCGGTGTGGTGCGGGAAGCGGCCGGGCTCACCGCCTACTACGCCGGTGAGTGGGCGGAGGCCCTGTCCGAGCTGCGTGCGGCCCGCCGCATGACGCACGGCGCGGGGCACCTCGCCGTCATGGCCGACTGCGAGCGCGCCCTGGGCCGTCCCGAGCGGGCCATCGAGCTCGCCCGCGAGGCGCAGGGGGTCGCGCTGGACCCCGACGACGCGGTGGAGCTGCGGATCGTCGCGGCCGGCGCTCGTCGGGACATGGGGCAGCTCGACGCGTCCGTCGTCGCCCTCCAGGGGGACGACCTGGACCCGAAGCGGCGCGACCCGTGGAGCGCCCGGCTGTTCTACGCCTACGCCGACAACCTCGCGGCGGCCGGTCGCACCGAGGAAGCCGTGAAGTGGTTCCTCAACGCCGCCCAGGCCGACGACGACAACGAGACCGACGCCGCCGAGCGGGCGTTCGACCTCAGCCCCCAGGACTGACTTCCCAAGACCGGTCCCGGGGCTCGGCCCCGGTGTAGCCGGTGGGGCAGGATTGACCGGGACAGTGGCCCGTCCGATCGCGGGCGGGCCACTGTCGTGTCCGGATGTCCGAACGACGGGGGACCCGTGCTACTCGACCGCTACGACGCGCTGCTGCTGGACCTCGACGGCACGGTCTACCGGGGCCGGGACGCCGTGCCCGGCGCGGTGGAGGCGGTGGCCGCCGCCCGCGCCCGGGGGATCGGCATCCGGTTCGTCACCAACAACGCCTCGCGGTCGCCGCAGGACGTCGCCGACCACCTGACCGAGATCGGTTTCGAGGCCGCCCTGGACGAGGTGAGCACCAGCGCGCAGGCGGCGGCCTCGATGCTGCCCGACCTGGTCCCCGAAGGTTCGGCCGTCCTCGTGCTGGGCACCGACGCGCTCGCCGACGAGGTGCGCCGCTGCGGGTTCACGCCCGTGCGCGTCGCCGAGGGCGTGGCCGCCGTGGTGCAGGGGCTGTCCCAGGACCTCGGCTGGCGCGAGCTCGCCGAGGCCGCGCTGGCGATCCGGGCGGGCGCGCGGTGGGTGGCCTGCAACGTCGACGCGACCCTGCCGACCGAACGCGGTCTGCTGCCGGGCAACGGTTCGCTGGTCGCCGCGCTCACCACCGCGACCGGGGCCGAACCGCTGGTGGCCGGCAAGCCCGCGACCCCGCTGCTGGAGCAGGCCGCGAAGTCGCTCGGCGCGCAGCGCCCGCTGGTCGTCGGCGACCGGCTGGACACCGACATCCTCGGCGCGGTGAACGCCGGACTGGACTCGCTGCTCGTCCTCACCGGGGTGTCGACCGAAGCCGAGGCCGCGAAGTTGCCGGCGCGCCTTCGGCCCACCTACGTAGCGGCGGACCTGTCGGTCCTCGATCGGCTACCGTGAAACGGTGAACTTCGAAGTTCCCCTCCCCGGACCGCCGCGTGATCCGGTGGACGGCATCGACGCCGCGCTCGCCGCGCTGGACGGGCTGGAGCGGCTCGACGTGGCCGAGCACGTGGCCCGGTTCGACGCCGCGCACACCGCCTTGACGGCCGCGCTGGCCGGCATCGACAAGGTCTGATCCGGTGCCGCGCAGGGCTCGGCTGGACGCCGAACTGGTTCGTCGCGGGCTGGCCCGGTCACGGGAGCACGCGAGCCAACTCGTCACCGACGGGCGGGTGACCATCCGGGGCACGGTCGCGACGAAACCCGCGACCGCCGTCGAACTGGACACCGCGCTGGTGGTGCGCGAGACCGACGACCCGAACTGGGCGTCGCGCGGCGCGCACAAGCTGGTCGGCGCGCTGGCCGCGTTCCCCGACATCACCGTCGGGGGCCGGCGCTGCCTGGACGCGGGCGCGTCCACCGGCGGTTTCACCGACGTGCTGCTGCGAGCCGGCGCGCGCCAGGTGGTCGCGGCCGACGTGGGCCGGGGTCTGCTGGACTGGCGGTTGCGCACGGACGACCGGGTCGTGGTGAAGGACAAGACCAACGTGCGGGCGCTGACGCCCGAGGACATCGGCGGTCCGGTCGACCTGGTGGTGGCCGATCTCTCGTTCATCTCGTTGAGGCTGGTGCTGCCCGCGCTGGCCGCGTGCCTCGACGAGGGAGGTGACCTGCTCCCGATGGTGAAACCGCAGTTCGAGGTCGGCAAGGAGCGGTTGGGTTCGGGCGGTGTCGTGCGCGATCCGGAGCTGCGCGGCGAGGCCGTGCTGGAGGTGGTGGCCGCTGCGGCGGCGATCGGGCTGCGGCTGCACGGCGTGACCGCGAGTCCGCTTCCCGGCCCGTCCGGCAACGTCGAGTTCTTCGCCTGGCTGCGCCGGGGCGAGCCCTTGGACGTGGTGGCCGCCGGTGCGCTCGTGCGCACCGCCGTCGCGGAAGGCCCCCGATGACCGGGGCCGAGCCGGCAGGGACCGGCGTGAGCGGTGCCGCGCCGGCCGCCGGCGGGGCGACCGTGGCCGGGCGGAGCGGGGACCGGGAGATCCTGCTCGTCGTGCACACCGGCCGGCCGAGCAACGTGCTGGTCGCGCAGGAGGTGGCGCAGCGGTTCGCGGCGGCCGGGGTGCGGCTGCGGGTGCTCAAGGACGAGGCGGCCGAGCTCGACCCGTCGTGCTACGCCCAGGTCGTGACCGCCGACGACGCCGCCGCCGAGGGCACCGAGCTGGTGTTCGTGCTCGGCGGTGACGGCACGCTGCTGCGCGCGGCGGAACTGGCGCGCGCGGCGGGCGTCCCGGTGCTCGGGGTGAACCTGGGCCGGGTCGGGTTCCTCGCCGAGGCCGACTCCGACGCGCTGTTCGAGGCGATCAACCACGTCATCGAGCGCACCTACGAGGTCGAGGAGCGGATGACGGTGGACATCACCGCGTCCGTGGACGGCGAGGTGCTGGCGGGCACGTGGGCGCTCAACGAGGCGAGCGTCGAGAAGAGCTCGCGGGAACGCATCCTGGACGTCGTGGTGGAGGTCGACGGCCGGCCGGTGTCCGCGTTCGGCTGCGACGGCGTGCTGGTGGCGACCCCGACCGGGTCCACCGCGTACGCGTTCTCCGCTGGCGGGCCGGTGGTGTGGCCGGACGTGCACGCGCTGCTGGTGGTGCCGTCGAACGCGCACGCGCTGTTCGCCCGGCCGCTGGTGGTGTCGCCGACGTCGGTGGTCGCGCTGGAGATCGACCCGGGCGGGCACCCGGCGGTGCTGTGCGCGGACGGGCGGCGGACGGTGGTGCTGCCGGCGGGCGCGCGGGTCGAGGTCAGGGGCGGCGCGACGCCGTTGCGGCTGGTCCGGCTGCGCGAGGGGCCGTTCACCGACCGGCTGGTGGAGAAGTTCTCGCTGCCCGTGCAGGGGTGGCGGGGTCCGCTCGCCGAATAGAACACGTGTTCGCCCGACACTCCCACCCGAACGCACCAGCAGGGCCGCGCGCCCAGTAGTGTGCGCGCTGTGTTGGCCGAGATGCGCATCCAGGGCCTCGGTGTGATCGACGAGGCCACCCTTGAACTCGCTGCGGGCTTCACCGTCGTGACGGGTGAGACCGGTGCTGGCAAAACCATGGTCGTCACGGGCCTCCACCTGCTCGGTGGCGGCCGTGCGGAGGCGTCCCGCGTGCGCACCGGCGCGGACAAGGCGGTGGTCGAGGGGCGGTTCCACGCCCCCGCCGGCAGCCCGGCCGCGAAGGTCGCCGAAGAGGTCGGCGGCGAACCCGACGACGACGGCAGCGTCATCGCCATCCGCACCGTCGGTTCCGACGGCCGGTCCCGCGCCCACCTGGGCGGCCGGTCCGTGCCGGTCGGCGTGCTGGCCGAGCTGGCCGAGCAGCTCCTCGCCGTGCACGGGCAGAACGACCAGCTCAGGCTGCTGCGGCCGACCGAGCAGCGCGCGGTGCTGGACCGCTTCGCGGGTGACGACGTGGGCGCGCCGCTGCGCAAGTACCAGAAGATCCGCGACGAGTGGCTGAAGGTCGCCGCCGAGCACACCGAGCGCACCGCCCGGGCGCGCGAGCTGGCGCGCGAGGCCGAGCTGCTGCGGCACGGACTGACCGAGATCACCGCCGTCGACCCGAGGGCCGGCGAGGACGTCGAGCTGCTCGACGAGGCGCGCCGGCTGGCCGACGCGGACCAGTTGCGCGAAACCGCCTCCGGCGCGCAGTACGCGGTGGCGGGTTCGCCGGACGGCGACCCGGACACGCCCGGCGCGCTCGGCCTGATCGGCGAGGCCCGCCGCCGGCTGGGGTCGTCGGAGGACCCGAAGCTGCGCGAGCTGGAACCCCGGCTGGTCGAAGCGGAAACGCTGCTGACCGACGTGGGCGCGGAGATCGCGTCCTACCTGGAGCACCTGGACGCGGACCCGGCGCGGCTGGAGCACGTGCTGGCGCGGCAGGCCGAGCTGAAGGCGTTGACCCGCAAGTACGCCGCCGACGTGGACGGCGTGATCGCGTGGGCCGCCGACGCGGCGTCCCGGCTGGCCGGGCTGGACACCTCGGACGAGGCGCTGGCGGCGCTGGCCGCCCGCCGTGACGCGCTGGCCGTCGAGCTCGCGGGCTACGCCGAGCAGATCACCGCCGAGCGCACGACCGCCGCCGCGGAGCTGGGCAAGGCGGTGTCCGAGGAGCTGACCGGGCTGGCCATGCCGCACGCGAACATCGAGGTCGTGGTCCGGCCGAGGGCCGCCGAAGCGGGTGACCCGCAGTCGATCACGGTCGGCGGCCGGACGCTGCACGCCGGCGCGTCCGGCGTGGACGACGTGGAGCTCCGGCTCATCGCGCACCCCGGCGCGCCCGCGCTGCCCGTGCACAAGGGCGCGTCCGGCGGTGAGCTGTCCCGGGTGATGCTCGCGCTGGAGGTCGTGCTCTCGCACTCCGACCCGGTGCCCACGCTGGTGTTCGACGAGGTCGACGCCGGTGTCGGCGGTCGGGCGGCGGTCGAGGTCGGGCGGCGGCTGGCCAGGTTGGCGCGCAGCCACCAGGTCATCGTGGTCACCCACCTGCCGCAGGTCGCCGCCTTCGCCGACCGGCACCTGGTGGTGGACAAGACCGCCGACGGGATACTCACCCGGTCCGGCGTGCGGGTGCTCGACGAGTCGCAGCGCGTGGTCGAACTCGCGCGGATGCTGGCGGGCATGGATTCCACCGACACCGGCCGCGCGCACGCCGAGGAGCTGCTGGCCGCCGCGAAGGCGGACAAGGTCAGCGCTCCGGTGGTGCGGCGAAAGAAGAAGAAGTGAGCCGGAGGGCGCTGGGAGTCCTCCTCGCGGCCATCGCCGCCGCGACCTCGGTGTCGGCGACGTTCCTGCCGCTGAGCTGGATCGGGACGTCCCGGGGCGGTGACCGGTTCGGGCTTGTCACCACCGGCTGGGGCACCGACACCGCGCCGGCCACGATGGACGGCATCGGGCCGCAGGCCCAGATCGGCGTGCCGATCGTGATCGCGGCCGTCCTGCTGGTGCTCGCCGCGGCCCTGGTCCACCTGCCCGCGCACCAGCGGTTGGCCGGCCGGTACACGGCGGTCGCCGCGACGGCGCTGCTGATCGGGTCGGTGTGGACCACGTTCATGACCGTCTCGGCGAGGCTGTCACCGAACTCGCAGGACGAGCGGCTCACCATCACCTACGAGTACGGCGCGGGGATGTGGCTGCTGGTGGCGGCGTGCGTCGTGGCGATCGTGGCTACGGTGTACCTGCACGCCCGGCCCCCGGTCCGGACTCCGGCTCCCGGGGGCGTGATCGTGCACCGGCTGGACGACGACGTGGACGCCGACACCGACACACCGCCGTTCGGCATCTCGGTGCCGGTGCTGCCCGAGAACCACCTCGGCCAGGCGGCCCCGCCTGCGGGTCCCGATCCCGGTGCGGCTTCGCCGGAGCGGACGACGTGACCCGGCGCGTCCTGGGCGTGGCGGCGCTGCTGATCGCCGCCACGTTGGCGATCGTGGGCACGTTCCTGCCGCTGTACGAGCAGGTGTTCGACTTCGGCGAGACGCTGCCGATGAAGCTTGAGCAGTCTTCGTGGGGCGTGCGGCGCGAGAACGGTCAAGAGGTGCTCGGCGGGAAGACGCTCTTCGGCGTGCCGATGGTCGTCGGCGCGTTGCTGGTGGTGCTCGGCGCACTGCGTGCCGGCGCGCGGTGGGGCCGGCTGGCCGCCCTCGTCGGCTCGGTACTGCTGCTGGGCAGCACGTGGGCAGTCGCGCAACTCGTGTTCGCGCTCTGGTCGACGAAGTCCGACGGTGCCGTCCTGGCCATCCACGTGACGATCGGACTCGGGATCGTCGTGCTGTCGGTGGCGAGCGTGGTGGCCGTGGTGGGCGCGTTCCTCGTGCAGGAGTGGCCGCCGCGCGCACCCCGCCCCGAAGGTCCCGTGGTGTACCAGCTCGACGGCAACGACGACGACACGCCGCCGTTCGGCATCCCCGTCGCCGAGTTGCCCGTCTCGTCGTACGTGGACACCGGCACCCGCCCGGCGGACACCGGCACCCGGCCGACCGAGACCGTCACCCGCCCGGCGGGGGCCGGTCCTGAGGCGGGCGAGCCGGGAGGGCGAACCGGTCCGTGACGCGGAAGGCGCTGGGCGCGGTGGTGCTGGCCGTCGGTGCGGCGCTGGTGCTCGGCGGCTCGGCGCTGGAGCTGTACCGGCTGGACCGGCCCCACGCCCCCGGCTCCGGCGGGTTCGCGGTCACCTCGTGGAGCGTCGTGTTCCAGTCCGAGCGCACCCCGTCCAGCGGCCGGTCCAGCCCCCGGTGGGGGTACGCGCTCGTCGTGGCCGGTGTGTTGGTCGCATTCGCCGCCGTGGCCCAGTTCCGCTCCTCGCGGCTCGCGATCGCCGGTCGTCTGGCGGCGGCTCTCGCGGTCGGTTTGGCCGGGGCCACCACGTGGTCCGCGTACACCACGGTGACCACGCTGTTCGGTGGCGGCCGGGAGCCGTCGCCGAGGTTCCACTGGGTGATCGGTCCGGGCCTGTGGACGTTGGCCGCCGCGTGCCTGGTGCTCCTGGTCGGCACGGTGCTCGTCCAAGACTGGCCCGCACGCACCTCGTCCCCGCCCGAACACCCGCCCGAGGACCCGCCCCGACAGTCCCGATGACGGTGCGCCGCCGCCCGCCACCCAGGTCCCGAGAGCGGCCGATAGACACGCGCCACGATCGACGGTCGTTCGTACGGGCGAAGAAAACCACCCTACCGGGGGTAGTCCGTCCACTGTGGATCAATGACCTGATTGACCTGCCCCGACCGCACGGCGTGTTAGCCCGGAACCGGCGGCGTGGTGAGTCACCATCGGGCAATGAAGCTCTCCGGGTTGCTCAGCCGCACGAACCACGAACTGCCAGGTGTCACCGGCGTCGCGCGGGTCGATCGTCGGTCTGGTGACCTGCTGCGACGGCTCAGCCCCGGCGACGTCGCCGTGCTGGACCACGTCGACATCGACCGCCGCACAGCCGAGGCGCTCCTCAGCGCCGAGGTCGTGGGCGTGGTCAACGCGTCGCCGTCCATCTCCGGCCGGTTCCCCAACCTCGGGCCCGAACTGCTCGTGGAGGCGGGCGTCCCGCTGATCGACGGCGTGGGCACCGGGGTGCTGCGGGAGCTCAAGGACGGCACCAAGCTGCGGCTGCACGACGGTGCGATCTACGTGGGCGACAAGGAGGTGGCGCGCGGCGTCGAGCAGAACGCCGAGTCGGTCGCCGACTCGATGATCGAGGCGAAGGCCGGGATGGCCGCGCAACTGGAAGCGTTCTCCGCCAACACCATCGAGTTCCTGCGCCGCGAGCGCGCCCTGATCCTCGACGGCGTCGGCGTGCCCGAGGTGTTCGTCCCCGTGCGCGGCCGGCAGGTGCTGATCGTCGCGGGCGGCTCCCGGCACGCCGACGAGCTCCGGAAGCTGCGCCGGTACATCCGCGAGTACCGGCCGGTGCTGGTCGGCGTCGACGCGGGCGCGGACACCCTGCACGACGCCGGGTACAAGCCGGACATCATCGTCGGCGACCCGGACGGCATCGGCACCGCGACGCTGAAGGCCGGCGCGGAGGTCGTGGTGCCCGCGCAGACCGACGGCCACGCGCCCGGTCTGGAGCGCATCCAGGACCTGGGGATCGGTGCGGTGACCTTCCCCGCGACCGGCAACGCCGAAGACCTGGCGCTGCTGCTGGCCGAGGCGCACGGCGCGTCGCTCGTGGTGACCGTCGGGCTGCGCGCGGGGTTGCGCGAATTCCTGGACCGGGGGCACTCGGGGTCGAACCCGTCGACGTTCCTGACCAGGTTGAAGCTCGGCAGCAAGCTGGTGGACGGCGAGGCGGTCGCCGCGCTGCACCGGAGCCGGGTGTCGTTGGGGGTGATGTTGCTGCTGGTGCTCGCCGCCGTGGTGGCCATGGTGGCGGCGCTGGCGGTGTCCGGGGTGGGGCAGGCGTACGTCGACGTGGCGGTGGACGGTTTCTGGTCCGCCGTCGACTGGTTCAAGGGGTTGTTCTCATGATCTCGATGCGCTACCACATCGTCTCGATCACCGCCGTGTTCCTGGCGTTGGCCGTGGGAGTGGTCCTGGGCTCGACCGCGATCAGCAGCCGGCTGCTGTCGGGGTTGACCGACGACAATTCTTCGTTGGGCGAGGAAGTCGCGGATTTGCAGGCTTCGCAGAACGGCCTGAACGCGAAACTCGCCGACGCGGACCGGTTCGCGACGTCGATCGGGCCGTTGGCGGTGAAAGGTCTGTTGGCGGATCGGACGGTGGTTCTGGTGACCACCGGGGACGCCGAGCCGGATGAGCGCGACGCGGTGGTGGAATTGCTGCGGTCGGCCGGGGCGACGATGACCGGTGAATTGCAGTTGACGGATGCGTTCGCCGATCCGAAGAAGGCCGACCAGTTGCGCGACCTGGTGGCCCGCCTCCAGCCCGCCGGGACCCAGTTGCCGACCGGCGGCGACCCGGGGACGCGGGCGGGCGGGTTGCTGGGGGCGCTGCTGCTGCTGAACAAGGACACCAACCAGCCGCAGGCGACGCCGGACGAGACCACGGCGGCGCTGGCCGGCCTGTCGTCGGCCGGTTTCGTGAAGCAGGGCCAGGGATTGCGCCCGGCACAACTGGCCGTCGTGTTGACCGGCGGTGCGGTGGCCGGCGACTCGGCCGGTGACCGTGCCGCGACGGTGGCCAGGTTCGCGACCCAACTCGACCGCTCGGGCGCGGGCGCGGTACTGGTCGGCGGCGAGGGTTCGGCAGACGGCACCGGCGCGGTGGGCGTGGTCCGAGCGGACACGGCGGCGACGTCGGTCCTGTCGACGGTGGACAACATCGACACCGCCGCCGGGCGGGTCGTGGCGGTGCTGGCATTGCGGGAACAGTTGGAGGGGAAGTCCGGGAGGTATGGCGTGGCGGGGAATGCGGAAGCCCCGGCACCGGGGGCAGCGGGGTAGGGTGGGAATGGTGGAGGCGGGAATGGTGTGACACGTACAAACATCACACCATTCGGTGATGGGCCTGGAAATTCGGCACCAAGTGAGCGGCCTGTTCGTTGCCGTAAATAAACGGACGCGCCCTGCGGCATCCGACGCCTGCCCCGCCCGATACTGCCCAATCCTGTCGTAGCCCCCAACCCCCGCACACCCTTGGAACTCCGTCTCGACCGGACTCCACCCCGACCGGACTCCGCTCTGCCAGACTCCGTCTCAACCGGACTCCGCTCTGCTGGACTCCGCTCTGCCTCGGGCAGGCGGGGGCTCTGCCTCGGACAGGCAGGAGGCGGTTCGGCCGCGATCATGACCACTACCGCCGCCTGTCGCCCGTGGCCCGTGGCCCGTGGCCTGTCGCCGGTGGCCTGTGGCACCGCTCCCCTCCGATGAACCTCCCGCCCGCTCCATCCCCGACCAGGTAGCCGGCCGTCAGGCAGGCGATCTCCGATCTGCTGGCCAGCCGTCGGCGGGCCGGACGACCTACGGGCCGCCGAGTGACTGGGCCGTCGAGTGACCGGGTTGTCGAGTGGCCGGCAACCGAATGATCTGGGGATCGGGTGTACGGGCGGGGGAGGGGTGGGCGAGGAGGTGGTGAGGGGAGTGGGTCAGGAGTGAGGGTCAGGAGTGTGAGGCAGGAGTGTGAGGGTCAGGCACCTACGTAGGCGGCCAGGTGTTGGCCGGTGAGGGTGGAGCGGGTTGCCACCAGGTCGGCCGGGGTTCCTTCGAAGACGATTCGGCCTCCGTCGTGGCCTGCTCCCGGGCCCAGGTCGATGATCCAGTCGGCGTGTGCCATGACCGCCTGGTGGTGTTCCACGACGATGACCGACTTGCCCGAGTCCACCAGGCGGTCGAGCAGGGCCAGCAGTTGTTCCACGTCCGCCAGGTGGAGGCCGGCGGTCGGCTCGTCCAGCACGTAGATCCCGCCCTTCTCGGCCATGTGGGTGGCGAGTTTCAGGCGCTGCCGCTCGCCGCCGGACAGGGTGGTGAGCGGCTGGCCCAGGCTCAGGTAGCCGAGTCCGACATCGGCCAGCCTGCCCAGGATCGCGTGCGCGGCCGGGGTTCGGGTTTCGCCGGTGCCGAAGAACTCCTCGGCCTCGGTCACCGACATCGCCAGCACCTCGCTGATGTCGCGCCCGCCGAAGTGGTGGTCCAGCACCGACGCCTCGAACCGCTTGCCCTCGCACTCCTCGCACGTCGTCGCGACGCCCGCCATCATCCCCAGGTCCGTGTAGACGACCCCCGCGCCGTTGCAGTGCGGGCAGGCCCCTTCCGAGTTCGCGCTGAACAGCGCCGGCTTCACGCCGTTGGCCTTCGCGAACGCCTTGCGGATCGGGTCCAGCAGGCCCGTGTAGGTCGCCGGGTTGCTGCGGCGCGAGCCTCGGATCGCACCTTGGTCCACCGAGACCACCCCCTCGCCCGCCGGGATCGACCCGTGCACCAGCGAGCTCTTCCCGGAACCCGCCACGCCGGTCACCACGACCAGCACCCCCAGCGGGACGTCGACGTCGACGTCGCGCAGGTTGTGCGTCGACGCGCCACGGATCTTGAGCACGTCGGTGGACGTGCGGACCTCGTCCTTGACCGACGCCCGGTCGTCGAAGTGCCGGCCGGTGACCGTGTCGGACGCCTTCAGGCCCTCGACGGTGCCCTCGAAGCAGACCGCGCCGCCGCCGGCACCGGCTCCCGGTCCCAGGTCGACCACGTGGTCGGCGATCGCGATCGTCTCCGGCTTGTGCTCCACCACCAGCACCGTGTTGCCCTTGTTCCGCAACCGCAGCAGCAGGTTGTTCATCCGCTCGATGTCGTGCGGGTGCAGGCCGGTGGTGGGCTCGTCGAACACGTACGTCACGTCGGTGAGCGACGACCCGAGGTGGCGGATCATCTTGACGCGCTGCGCCTCGCCGCCGGACAGCGTGCCGGACGACCGGTCCAGCGACAGGTAGCCCAGACCGATCTCCACGAACGATTCCAGCGTGTGCCGCAACGTCGTGAGCAGCGGCGCGACCGACGGTTCGGCCAGGCCGCGAACCCACTCGGCCAGGTCGCTGATCTGCATCGCGCACGCCTCGGCGATGTTGATCCCGGCGATCTTCGACGACCGGGCCCCTTCGCTGAGCCGGGTGCCGTCGCACCCGGGGCACGTGGTGAAGGTGACCGCCCGTTCCACGAACGCCCGGATGTGGGGCTGCATCGACTCCTTGTCCTTGGCCAGGAACGACTTCTGGATCTTCGGGATCAACCCCTCGTAGGTGAGGTTCACCCCGTCGACCTTCACCTTGACCGCGTCCTTGTGCAGGAAGTCGTCGAGCTCCTTCTTGGTGTACTCGCGGATCGGCTTGTCCGGGTCGACGAAACCGGACTCGGCGTAGACCCGCACCGTCCAGAAGCTGTCGGACTTCCACCCGGGGATGGTGAACGCGCCCTCGGCGAGCGACTTGGAGTCGTCGTAGAGCTGGGTGAGGTCGATGTCCGACACCGACCCCCGGCCCTCGCAGCGCGGGCACATGCCGCCGGTGACGCTGAAGCTGCGCCGTTCCTTCGTGGTCCGGCCGCCGCGCTCGACGGTGACCGCGCCGGCTCCGCTGATCGAGGCGACGTTGAAGGAGAACGCCTGGGGCGAGCCGAGGTGGGGCTTGCCGATCCGGCTGAACAGGATGCGCAGCATGGCGTTGCTGTCGGTGGCGGTGCCGACCGTGGAGCGCGGGTCGCCGCCCATCCGCTGCTGGTCGACGACGATCGCGGTGGTGAGCCCGTCGAGCACGTCGACCTCGGGGCGGGCCAGGGTCGGCATGAAGCCCTGCACGAACGCGCTGTAGGTCTCGTTGATCATCCGCTGGGACTCCGCGGCGATCGTGCTGAACACCAGTGAGCTCTTGCCGGAGCCGGAGACGCCGGTGAACACCGTCAGCCTGCGCTTGGGGAGCTCGACGCTGATGTCCTTGAGGTTGTTCACGCGCGCGCCGTGCACGCGGATCAGGTCGTGGCTGTCGGCCTCGTGCGGTTCGGCCGGCTGGGGGTTCGTCTTCCGGGCCATGCTCGTCGGGTCTCCATCCGGTCGGGCGGGGTCGCGGTGCCGGTCCTCCGGGAACCGGGGCCGGGGCCTGTGCTCAGCGGCGGCGGCGCGCGGCCACCGCGTTCAGCGCAGCTCCTGGGTTCAGCGCAGCTCCTGGATCCGGACCAGGTTGCCGGCGGGGTCGCGGAACGCGCAGTCGCGGACGCCGTACGGCTGGTCGGTCGGTTCCTGGACGACCTCGGCGTCGCCGGACTGGAGCCGCGCGAACGTGTCGTCGAGGTTCTCGGTGGCCAGGTTGATGGCGGCGAAGGTGCCCTTGGCCATCATCTCGGCGACGGTGCGGCGCTCCTCGGCGGTGATGCCGGGGTCGGCGGCCGGCGGATGCAGCACGAGGGACGTGCCGGGCTGGCCGGGCGGGCCGACCGTGAGCCAGTGCAGCCCGCCGTACTCGACGTCGTCGCGGACCTCGAAGCCGAGGGCGTCGCGGTAGAAGGCGAGGGACTCGCCGGCGTCGTTGTGGGGGAGGAATGCCTGGTGGATGGTGATGTCCATGGCGGCAACCCTAGGTCGGGGCCGGGGGCCGTGCTTCTCGATTCCTGACCGGTCGGGTCACCTGCTTCGCCACGCACGCCGGCATCCCGTCGGTCGCCCGCGCGGCCTGGCTCCGGTAGGTGCTGGGCGGCACGCCGACCAGTTCGGTGAAGCGGGTGCTGAAGGTGCCCAGCGACGAGCAGCCGACGGCGAAGCAGACCTCGGTGACGCTGAGGTCACCGCGCCGCAGCAGGGTCATCGCGCGTTCGATCCGCCGGGTCATGAGGTAGCCGTAAGGCGACTCGCCGTAGGCACTGCGGAATTCGCGGCTGAGGTGTCCGGCGGACATGTGCGCGCCACGGGCGAGCGCTTCGACGTCCAGCGGCTGCGCGTACTCGCGGTCGATCCGGTCGCGGACGCGCCGCAGCCGCGCGAGATCGCGCAGGTGATCCGCGGGTGTTTTGCTCGCCACGTGCGCGATCGTGCCACACCACGGGCCTGGTGGGAGGGGGTGCGTGGAGGACCTCCGGGTCTCGTGCCACGCGGTCCCGCACGCGGTCGGACACGCCCCGCGACCGGTCCGCTGCGGCCTGTTCGGACCGGGGGGAGGGTGTCGGACGAGTCCGAACGGGGCTAGGCCATCTGAGTGATGGTTCAAGGGACCACCAGCGCGCTCGGTGACCGGTGGCGTGTTAGCGTTAGGGCCCGTGGACAGGGCCGGTTGCCCTGCGGAACATTCAGACCACGGGGAGCCTCCTTGGTGCTTCAGGCACGTACGACCAAGCACGTTTTCGTCACCGGGGGCGTGGCCTCCTCCCTGGGCAAGGGACTCACCGCGTCGAGCCTCGGCCAGTTGCTGACCGCCCGGGGCCTGCGGGTGACCATGCAGAAGCTGGACCCGTACCTCAACGTGGACCCCGGCACCATGAACCCCTTCCAGCACGGCGAGGTGTTCGTCACCGACGACGGTGCGGAGACCGACCTCGACATCGGCCACTACGAGCGGTTCCTCGCCCGGGACCTCTCGGGGGACGCGAACGTCACCACCGGCCAGGTGTACTCCGAGGTGATCGCCAAGGAGCGGCGCGGCGAGTACCTCGGTGACACGGTCCAGGTGATCCCGCACATCACCGACGAGATCAAGCGGCGGATCAGGGCCATGGCCGAGCCCGACGCGGACGGGGTCGTGCCCGACGTCGTCATCACCGAGGTCGGCGGAACGGTGGGCGACATCGAGTCGCTGCCGTTCCTCGAAGCCGCCCGCCAGGTCCGGCACGACGTGGGCCGCGACAACGTGTTCTTCCTGCACGTGTCGCTGGTCCCGTACCTCGCGCCGTCCGGTGAGCTCAAGACCAAGCCCACCCAGCACTCGGTGGCCGCGCTGCGCAACATCGGCATCCAGCCCGACGCCATCGTGTGCCGCGCGGACCGGGAGATCCCGGACGCGCTCAAGCGCAAGATCGGCCTGATGTGCGACGTCGACACGGAGGCCGTGGTCGCCGCGGTCGACGCGTCGTCGATCTACGACATCCCCAAGGTGCTGCACGGCGAAGGGCTCGACGCCTACGTGGTGCGCCGGCTCGACCTGCCGTTCCGCGACGTCGACTGGACGGTGTGGGGCGACCTGTTGCAGCGGGTGCACAACCCGTCCGAGCGGGTGCGGATCGGGCTGGTCGGCAAGTACGTCGACCTGCCGGACGCGTACCTGTCGGTGACCGAGGCGCTGCGCGCCGGCGGGTTCGCCCACCGCGCCAAGGTCGAGGTCGTCTGGGTGCCGTCCGACGAGTGCCAGACGCCGTCCGGCGCGGCGCACGCGCTGGCCGGTCTCGACGGCGTGCTGATCCCCGGCGGGTTCGGGGTGCGCGGCATCGAGGGCAAGATCGGCGCGATCACCTACGCGCGCACCCGGGGCATCCCGTTGTTGGGGCTGTGCCTGGGGTTGCAGTGCCTGGTGATCGAGGCGGCGCGCAACCTCGCGGGCATCACCGACGCCAACTCGGCCGAGTTCGACGAGTCCGGGTCGCCGGTGATCAGCACGATGGCCGACCAGCAGGACGTGGTCTCCGGGCAGCGCGACATGGGCGGCACGATGCGGCTCGGCGCGTACCCGGCGAAGCTCGTGCCCGGCTCGCAGGTGGCGCGCGCGTACGGCACGGCCGAGGTGTCCGAACGGCACCGCCACCGCTACGAGGTGAACAACGCCTTCCGGGACGAGCTGGGCAAGGCCGGGCTGGTGTTCTCCGGGACCTCGCCGGACGGGCGGCTGGTCGAGTTCGTCGAGCTGCCCGAGGACGTGCACCCGTTCTTCGTGGCGACCCAGGCGCACCCGGAGCTCAAGAGCCGGCCGACCAAGCCGCACCCGCTGTTCGCCGCGTTCGTGAAGGCGGCGCTGGACTACCGGCTCGCCGACCGGCTGCCGCTGCCCGAGACGGCGGGGGTGGCGAAGTGAGGCACGAGTTCGCGACCGTGTCCACGCGGGACGTGCACATCGGTCGGGTCGTCGGCCTGCGGGTCGACGAGGTCGTCATGCCGGACGGCGACACCGCGTCGCGCGAGGTCGTCGAGCACCTCGGCGCGGTCGCGGTGGCGGCGGTGGACGAGGACGGCCTGGTGACGTTGATCCACCAGTACCGGCACCCGCTGGGCAAGCGGCTCTGGGAGCTGCCGGCCGGGTTGCTGGACTCGCCCGGGGAACAGCCCGTGGAGGCGGCCCGGCGGGAGCTGATGGAAGAGGTCGGGCTCGCGGCGGCGGAGTGGGTGACGCTGGTCGACGTGGCCGCGTCGCCGGGGTTCACCGACGAGGTGGTGCGGGTGTTCCTCGCCCGGGGGCTGTCCGACGTCGATCGGGAGCTGATGGGCGAGGAGGAGGCGGACCTGGAGGTGCGGCGGGTCCCGCTGGACGACGCGGTGGCGATGGCGCTGGCCGGCGAGATCGTGAACGGCGCGGCGGTCGCGGGCGTGCTCGCGGCGCAGGCCGTGCTGGCGGGGCGGGCGCAGGGCCGGCCGGCCGACGCGCCGTTCGAGGACCGCCCGACGAGGTTCGCCGCCCGAGACCGTTGAGGGTGAGGTGCCGGTGCTGAGTCGGTGGTCGGGCTGAGTTGGTGGTCGGGCTGAGACGGTGGTCGGGCTGAGACGGTGGTCGGTTCGCCGCCCGCGAGGAGCTTCGCGGGCGGCGAACGCCGGGTCTGTCGGAGGCTGAACGCACGACTCGCCCGACCTGCCGAGTCTCGGCGCGGGAATCGGCCACGCCGGCGAGTCTCGGCGCGACTCGCGGGGGTCGGCGAGTTCCGGAGTGCGACTTGCCGGGATCGGCGAGTTCGGTGTGCGACTCGCCGAGTGGAGGGCCGCGACTCGCTCGTGCGGGCGAGTCGGCGGCTGTGGCGTGTTGGCTGCGGTGTGTTGCCTGCGGCGAGTCGGCGGCTGTGGCGGGTCGGGTGGGGGCGTGCGGGACACTGGGGGCATGGGTGTTCGGGGTCCGGTCGCGGTCGCGGTGGCGGCCGTGGGTGCCGGGGTGGGGTTGCTGTTCTTCGACCCCAACGGGCCCGGGTCGTTCTGGCCGCCGTGCCCGCTCTACGCGTTGACCGGCATCCAGTGCCCCGCCTGCGGGTCCACCCGGATGGTGCACGCGCTCCTGCACGGCGACCTCGCGGGCGCGTGGCAGCTCAACGCCGTGATGCTGGTGGCCGGTCTCCCGCTGCTCGCCTGGCTGTGGGTGCGCTGGTTCCGCTCCGCGCGCCGCGACGAGCGAACGCCACCACTGCCCTCCGAGGTGGGGGTGCCGGTGGTGGCGCTCGCGGTGGTCTGGATGCTCGTCCGCAACCTGGTCGGGTGAACCCGCTCGGGTGAACCCGGTCGCGTGAATCTCGGCGCTAGTCGCGCAGCTTGCGGCCCTGGCCGTCGGTGCCGCCGTTGACCAGCAGGATGATTCCGTCGATCAACGACCAGATCCCGCACCCGCCGCAGGTCAGCAGTTGTGCGACGCCGATCCCGGTGTCGCCGATGTAGAACCGCCCGATGCCGAACGGCAGCACCAGTTGCAGCACGCCGGCCGCGATGCGCGACTTGTCCGACAGCGGTTGCCCGGTCAGCGGGTCGATGCCGAACGGCGCGTTCGGGGCGAAGCCCGGCGGCACGCCGTAGCCGGGGTCCGGGGCCCCGTACCCCGGAGCCGCGTACCCCGGGTTCGCGAACCCGGGCGCGGTGTACCCGGGCGGCGGGGTGGCGTAGTCGGTCGGTGGTGCGTAGTAGGTCTGCGGCGGGGGCTGCAACTGGGGGTGCGGCTGCGGCAGGTCGTGGAACAGGGCCATGAGCTCGGCGGCGGTCTCGGCGGACGTCGCGTAGCCGACCCGCTGCTCGTACTCGCCGATCTCCAGGCGGCCCGCCGCGAAGTGGTCGTTGAGCGCGCTGATGGCCGCTTCGCGCTGCTGGTTGCCGATGCGCACCTGGTGGGGTTCCGACACACCTCGAACGCTAACAGCCCGCGCCGCGCCGTTCAGCCGGAACCCGCCGGTCGACCTACGCTGACCTGGTGCTGGTCGGAATCCCTCGGGAGCTGAAGAACCAGGAACACCGGGTCGCGATCACCCCGGCGGGCGTGGTCGAGCTCGCCCGGCGCGGCCACCGGGTGCTGGTGGAGGCCGGTGCGGGGCGGGGGAGTTCCATCCCGGACGTCGAGTACGCCGCCGCCGGCGCGCACGTCGTGCCCGGCGCGGACGACGTGTGGGGTTCGGCCGAGCTGGTCCTCAAGGTCAAGGAGCCGGTCGCCGAGGAGTACCACCGGATGCGGCCCGGCCAGGTCTTGTTCACCTACCTGCACCTGGCCGCGGACGCCGGGTGCACCCGCGCGGTCGTCACGTCCGGCATCGACGCCATCGCCTACGAGACCGTGCAGCTCGCCGACGGCTCGCTGCCGCTGCTCGCCCCGATGAGCGAGGTCGCCGGGCGGATGGCCGCCCAGGTCGGCGCGCACTGCCTGGAGCGCAACGAGGGCGGGCGCGGCGTGCTGCTCGGCGGCGTCCCGGGCGTCCCGGCGGGCAAGGTCGCGGTGCTCGGCGCGGGGGTGGCCGGGCGCAACGCCGCCGCGATCGCGCTCGGGCTCCGGGCCGACGTGGTCGTGCTGGACACCGACGTCGACCGGCTGCGGCAGCTCGACGTCGCCTACCGGGGGAGCCTGCGGACCGTGGCGAGCAACGCCTACGAGGTCGAGAAGGCGTGCCGGTGGGCCGACCTGGTGATCGGCGCGGTGCTGGTGCCCGGCGCGCGGGCACCGCGCCTGGTGGACAACCACCTGGTGTCGACCATGCGGCCCGGTTCGGTGCTGGTGGACCTCGCGATCGACCAGGGCGGCTGCTTCGCCGACTCGCGCCCCACCACGCACGACGACCCGACGTTCCCGGTGCACGGCTCGCTGTTCTACTGCGTCGCCAACATGCCCGGCGCGGTGCCGCACACCTCGACGTGGGCGCTCGCGAACGTCACACTGCCCTATGTGATCGCATTGGCGGACAAGGGTTTTCGGCGGGCCGTGGCGGACGACCCGGCACTGGCCAGGGGCGTGAACGCGGTGCGCGGCACGATCGTGCGGGCCGAGGTGGCCAGGGCGCACAACCTGCCGCACGTGCCGCTGGCGCAACTGTGAGCGAGCCCACCGCGCGGGACGCGATCACGGCGTTCCTGAACCACCTGGCGGTGGAGCGCGGCACGTCCCGCAACACGCTCGACTCCTACACCCGCGACCTGCGCCGGTACGCCGGGCACCTGGACGCCCACGGCGTGGAGCGGCTCGCCGGCGTGACCGAGGCGCTGGTGGGCGACTTCCTGGCGGGCCTGCGCGAGGCCGGGCTGGCCGAGTCGTCGGCCGCGCGCACCCTGGTCGCGGTGCGCGGGCTGCACAGGTTCGCCCACCTCGAAGGTCTGGTGCCGGACGACCCGGCGCGCGCCGTGCGCCCGCCCACCCCGCCACGGCGGCTGCCCAAGGCGCTGCCGGTGGACGACGTGCTGCGGCTGCTGGACGTGCCCGGCACGCTGCGCGACCGCGCCCTGCTGGAACTGCTGTACTCCAGCGGCGCGCGGATCTCCGAGGTGGTGGGCCTGGACGTGGACGACGTGGACACCACCGAGCGGACCGTGCTGCTCGACGGCAAGGGCGGCAAGCAGCGGTTGGTGCCGGTGGGCCGCCCGGCGCTGGCCGCGCTGGAGTCCTACCTGGTGCGGGCCCGCCCGACCCTGGTGAAGCGCGGCACGCCCGCGCTGTTCCTCAACGCCCGGGGCGGCCGGCTGTCCCGGCAGACGGCGTGGCAGGTGCTCAAGACGGCGGCGGAACGGGCGGGCATCACCGCCGAGGTCTCGCCGCACACCCTGCGGCACTCGTTCGCCACCCACCTGCTCGAAGGCGGCGCGGACGTGCGGGTGGTGCAGGAACTGCTGGGCCACGCCTCGGTGACCACCACCCAGGTCTACACCCTGGTCACGGTCAACACGCTGCGCGAGGTCTACGCGACCGCCCACCCCCGAGCGACCGGAGGAACGTGAGGCTCCCACGGGTACTGTGGGGCAACCCACTTGGACGTCAGCCTTTCGGGTGACGTTCACGGGGGGTGACATCCTGCGGCCGACCACCTACGACACCACCCCACCCCGGACGCGACAAGCTGGAGGAGCCGTGCCGGTGCCGAACATCGACGAGCCGGAGCCCACCGACATCGGGCTGTGCGCGGTGCTGCACGCGCTGAGCGACCCCACCCGGCTGGCCGTCGTCCTCCAGGTCGACGCCGACGGTGAGCGCTGCTGCGGCGCGCTCGCGGTGGACGTCGCCAAGTCGACGCTGTCCCAGCACCTGCGGGTGCTGCGCGAGGCGGGTCTCACCCGGACCAGGGCGTGCGGCAACCAGCGGTGGGTCTCGCTGCGCCGCGACGACCTCGACGCGCTGTTCCCGGGGCTGCTCGACGTGGTGCTCAGGGCCGCTGATCGCAGCGCCGCCGTCCGTTGAGAACTGCTCGCCCGCGGTGCGGCGAGGCGCGTTGCCGGGGTCCGGCGGTGTGCCTAGGCTGCGCCCAGGCAGAGGACTAGGAATCGGGAAGGCGATGTCGACACCGGAACACACGGGCCCGTGGGGCGGATCTCCGCCGCCCGCACCACCGTCCGGTGTGCCGAGGGCGTCGGTCGAACTGAGCCTCGCCCCGCACGCCGCACCGAACGACGAGGAAGCCACCGAGCAGTCGGCGGGCGAGATGGGCCCCACCGGACGACCGCTGCGGTTGGTGGCCGAGCCGCCCCTGATCGCCCACCACGGCCCGGCGAAGATCCTGGCCGTCTGCAACCAGAAGGGCGGGGTCGGCAAGACCACGTCCACGATCAACCTGGGCGCGGCGCTGACCGAGTACGGCCGGCGCGTGCTGCTGGTGGACTTCGACCCGCAGGGCGCGCTGTCGGTGGGCCTGGGCGTGCACCCGCACCAGCTCGACCAGACCATCTACAACGTGATCATGGAACGCAACGTGACGGTCCGCGACGTGATCATGCAGACCACCGTCGAGGGCATGGACCTGCTGCCCAGCAACATCGACCTGTCGGCGGCGGAGATCCAGCTCGTGTCCGAGGTGGGGCGCGAGCACACCCTGGTGCGCACCCTGCGGCCGGTCATCGAGCACTACGACTACGTGCTGGTCGACTGCCAGCCCTCGCTCGGGCTGCTCACGGTCAACGCGCTGGCGGCGGCGGACGGCGTCCTCATCCCGCTGGAGTGCGAATTCTTCAGCCTGCGCGGCGTGGCCCTGCTGATAGACACCATCGAGAAGGTCAGGGAGCGGTTGAACCCCAAGCTGGAGATCACCGGCATCCTCGCCACCATGTACGACCCGCGCACCCTGCACTCCCGCGAGGTGATGGCGCGGGTGGTCGAGGCGTTCGGCGAGGTCGTGTTCGACACGGTGATCAACCGCACCGTCCGGTTCCCGGAGACGACCGTCGCCGGCGAGCCGATCACCCGGTGGGCACCCCGCTCGGCGGGCGCGAAGGCCTACCGCGCACTGGCGCGCGAGGTGATCGCCCGGTGACCCGTCGCCCCTCGCTGCCGGGCGCGGCCGAGCTGGTCCGCCGCACCGGCCCGCCGGCCTTCGACGCCGGGCCCGCGCGGCCGTCGGACGAGGAGCTGCTCACGCCGGCGCACGGCGGGGACTCGCTGCTGGTCCGCGGGTTGCGCGAGCGGTGACCGGCGGTCGACCAGTCGCCGGGACCCCTGCCCGACCACCCGCCGACGAGCCCGTCGCGGACGGGCGCTTCAAGGTCAAGCTGACGAACTTCGAGGGTCCGTTCGACCTGCTGCTCCAGCTCATCTCGCAGCACACCCTGGACGTCACCGAGGTGGCGTTGCACCAGGTCACCGACGACTTCATCGTCTACATCCGGGCGCTGGGCGACGGCTGGGACCTCGACGAGACGACCGAGTTCCTGGTCATCGCGGCCACCCTGCTCGACCTCAAGGCGGCCCGGCTGCTGCCCGCCGGCGACGTGGAGGACGAGGACGACCTGGCGCTGCTGGAGGCGCGGGACCTGCTCTTCGCGCGGCTGTTGCAGTACCGGGCGTACAAGCAGGTCGCGGCGCTGTTCGGGGAGCTGGAGCAGGGCGCGTACCGGCGCTACCCCCGCTCGGTGGCGCTGGAGGAGCGGTACGAGGGGCTGTTGCCCGAGGTGATGCTCGGGGTGGACGCCCGGCGGTTCGCCGAGATCGCGGCCGCCGTGTTCCGGCCCCGGCCGGTCCGCACGATCTCCACCGACCACGTCCACCAGCACCGGGTCTCGGTGCGCGAGCACGCCGGGCTGCTGCGCGCGCTGCTCGCCGAGCGCGGGACCATGACCTTCGCCGAGGTGGTGGCCGGGTGCACCGAGACGATGGAGGTCGTGGCCCGGTTCCTCGCGCTGCTGGAGCTGTACCGGGAGAAGGCGCTGGCGTTCGACCAGCCCGACCCGCTGGGCGAGCTGCGGATCACGTGGGTCGGCGGCGAGGTCGAGGACGCCGGGGCGCAGGCCCGGGACGAGGACGAGGAGTACGGGTGACCGAGCCGGGAACCACAGCCGGGCGGACGGCCGCCGAGCCGTCCGCCGACCGGACCGCCGCCGACCGGACCGCCGCCGACCTCGCCGCCGCCGGCCGGGCAGCCGAGCGGGCCGCGGTCGACCGGGCGGTGGACGACGGCTTGTTCCCCGCGCCGGTGGCCGCCGACGCGGCGGACGAGGCGGGACCCGAGCCGGTGGAGGGCCTGCCCGACCTCACCGACGACCGGGAGTTCGAGGGCGCGCTGGAATCCGTGCTGCTCGTCGTGGACTCCCCGATCGACGAGAAGCAGCTCGCCGGCGTGTTCGAGCAGCCCGTGAGGCGCGTCACGAAGGCGCTGCACGCGCTCGCCGCCCGGTACACCGAGCGGCGCAGCGGTATCGACCTGCGTAGAATCGGCGACGGCTGGCGGTTCTACACGCGGGACCGCTTCGCGCCGTTCGTGGAGAAGCTGCTGCTCGACGGGCAGCGGGCCAAGCTCACCCGAGCCGCCCTGGAGACCCTCGCCGTCATCGCCTACCGGCAGCCCGTGACCCGGGCGCGGATCGCGGCGGTGCGCGGGGTGAACGTCGACGGGGTGATCCGCACGCTGGTCGCGCGCGGGCTCATCGCCGAGACGGGTACCGACGCCGACACCGGTGGTCTCCTGTACCGCACGACCGAACTGTTCCTGGAGCGGTTGGGGCTGTCGTCACTGGACGACCTGCCGCCGATCGCCCCCCTGTTGCCCGAAGTGGATGCGATCGACGATGTCTGACCAGGGACCCGAAGGGATTCGGCTCCAGAAGGTGCTCGCCAAGGCGGGTATCGCCTCTCGACGTGTGGCCGAGGAGTTGATCGACCTGGGCCGCGTCCAGGTCGACGGCGAGGTGGTCCGCGAGCAGGGCCGCCGGATCGACCCGGAGACGGCGGTGGTGCACGTCGACGGCGTGCGCGTGGTGCTCAAGGACGACGTGGTCACGCTGGTGCTGAACAAGCCGCGCGGCGTGCTGTCCACGATGCACGACGAGACGCACCGCCCGTGCGTCGGCGACTACCTGGCCAACCGCAAGGAGCGGCTCTTCCACGTCGGCCGGCTGGACGCGGACACCGAAGGCCTGCTGCTGCTGACCAACGACGGCGACCTGGCGCACCGCCTGATGCACCCGTCCTACGGCGTGTCCAAGACCTACCTGGCCGAGGTGCCGGGCCCGGTCGCGAAGGACGTCGGCAAGCGGTTGCGGGCGGGCATCGAGCTGGAGGACGGGCCGATCAAGGTCGACTCGTTCAAGCTGGTCTCCTCCGCGCCCGGCCGGGCGCTGGTGCAGGTCGTAATCCACGAGGGCCGCAAGCACATCGTGCGCCGGCTGCTCGAAGCGGTCGGTCACCCGGTGGACCACCTGGTGCGGACGGCGGTGGGCGAGGTGCTGCTGGGCAACCAGCGCCCCGGCTCGATGCGGGTGCTCAACCGCCAGGAAGTCGGCTCCCTCTACAAGGCCGTCGGGCTCTGATCCGCCGGGGGCGTCCGGTGCGACCGGACGCCCCCGCCCCCCGACCGGCCATCCCCGCCCGACCGCCTCTGCCGGGTCACCTTCCCGGGTACGGCATCCGGCGTTGTCCAGTGCCGGCAGGACGCCCGCTGGACCACCGCCGCCCACCGCCGATCCGGGCCACCGCCCACCCCGCCTGACCGCGGCCGGGTGGCGCGCGCGCACTTCCCCGACCTGCCGTTCAGCCCGCTGCGACCCTCGGCGACCCGCCGCGCGGCCCCGGCGACCGTCGCCCGCCGGGGCCGGGACCGGTGAACATTCGTGACAGTAATTTCTCGTGCACGCATTGTCGCGGCGGGTGCCGACTCTCTAGATTGAGCCTGCGTTCGGCTGAGGTTGATCAACTGGAAGTAGGCGTTGCGCGTGCGTGCGCTCACCCGAGGACTGCTCGGTGTGGCCGGGTTCCTCGTCATCTGGGAGCTGTTCGGCCGGTCACGGCTGGTTCCCGCGGAGTACCTGCCGCCCGCCTCCGTGGTGGGGGTCGAGTTAGCCGGGCTGCTGGGCGAGCAGGCGTTCTTACGGGACGTGGTCGCGACCGTGTTGGCGCTGCTGATCGCGGTAGGACTGTCCACCGGCATCGCCGTCCCCTTGGGACTGGTGCTGGGCAGCGTCCCCGCGGTGCGGCACGCGACCCGCGCGGTGGTGGAGTTCCTGCGGCCGATCCCGTCCGTGGCGCTGATCCCGCTGGCCATCCTGGTGCTCGGCATCGGGCCGGAGATGAAGATCACGCTCGCCGTGTACGCGGCGGTGTGGCCCATCCTGTTCAACACGATCTACGCGCTCGACGAGCTGGACCCCCTGCTCGTGGAGACGGCCCGGGTGTTCGGCACCGGCCGGGTGCGGGTGCTGTTCGCCGTGGCGCTGCCCAGCTCCCTGCCGTTCGTCCTCACCGGAATCCGGCTGGCCGCGACGACCTGCCTGGTCGTGCTGGTCAGCGTGGAACTGCTGGCGGGTGGCTCCGGCGGCGGGCTCGGGCAGTTCATCATGAACGCGCGCAGCGGCGCGGGCCGCATGGACCTGGTCCTCGCCGGGACCGTGGTCGCGGGCGTGATCGGGTTCGCGGTCAACGAGGGCCTGGAGCGCGCGCAACGCCGCTGGGTCGCGTGGAGCTCGGTCACCGGAGGTCGGCCGTGATCCGGTTCTTCCAGCGCTGGGCGGTGTTCGCGGGCCTCGTCGTGGTCTGGGAACTGCTGACCCTGGCCGCCGACGACCCGTTCTTCCCGCGTCCCACCGAGATCGCCGAGTCGGCGTGGGCGCTGTGGCTGTCGGGTCCCGCGAACCACCTGTTCCTCACCGACACGGTGTTCGAGCATGTGCTCCCGAGCCTCGGCAGGCTGTCGGCCGGGTGGGGCATCGCCGCCCTGATCGGGATCTCGCTCGGCGTGGCGCTCGGCCGTTCCGCGACGGCCATGCAGTACGCCGGGCCGTTGTTGACGTTCCTGCGCTCCATCCCCCCTCCCGCGCTGGTGCCGGTGTTCCTGCTGGTCTTCAGCGTCGGCACGCAGATGCAGCTCGCCACGATCGTGTTCGGCGTGCTGTGGCCGATCCTGCTCAACAGCGTCGACGGCGCGCGCTCCGTCGACGCGACCAAGTCCGAGACCTCCGCGGTGTTCCGGATCCCGAAGGCCCAGTGGGTCCTCGGTGTCGTCCTGCCGGCCGCCGCACCGAAGATCTTCGCCGGGCTCCGGGTCAGCCTGTCGCTGTCGCTGGTGCTCATGGTCGTCTCGGAACTGGTCGGTACCGACAACGGGATCGGGTCGCAACTCCTCGTCGCCCAGCGGGAGTTCGACTTCCCCGACATGTGGGCCGGGATCGTCCTCCTGGGAGTCCTCGGCTACGCCCTCAACACCGTGCTCCTCGCCTTCGAGCGCCGCGCCCTGTCGTGGCAGCCGAAGCGGGAGCGCACCCCCGCGACGGTGGAGGCTTGACATGACCGCGATGTTGTCCGTGGCCGATCTCGGCCATACCTACCAGGCGAAGGACGGTGCCCACACCGCCATCGCCGACCTCTCGTTCACCGTGGGGCCGGGTGAGCTGGTCTGCGTGGTCGGCCCGTCCGGCTGCGGCAAGTCCACGCTGCTGCGCACCATCTCCGGCCTGATCCGGCCGACCAAGGGCGAGATCTCGTTGCACGGCAACGCCGTGCTCGGCGTGCCCGACGACCTGGCCGTGGTGTTCCAGGACTACAGCCGCTCGCTGTTCCCGTGGCTGTCGGTGCAGAAGAACGTGGAGTTCCCGCTCAAGCGCTCGCTGGGGCGCGCCGCGCGCCGGGCACGGGCCGCCGAGGCGCTGGAGTGGGTGGGACTGTCCAAGGCGCACCGCAAGTACCCGTGGCAGCTCTCCGGCGGCATGCAGCAGCGGGTCGCGATCGCGCGGGCGCTGGCCTACCGGCCCGCCCTGCTGCTGATGGACGAGCCCTTCGCGTCGGTGGACGCGCAGACCCGGTTCGAGCTGGAAGACCTGCTGCTGAAGGTGAAGGCCGAGCACGACACGACGGTCCTGGTGGTCACCCACGACATCGACGAGAGCGTGTACCTGGGGGACCGCATCCTGGTGCTGTCCGGGTCGCCCGCGTCCGTGGTGGCGGACCTGCCGGTGCGGTTGCCCGCGCCGCGCGACCAGATCACCACGCGCGAGTCCGACGCCTTCGTGGCGCTGCGCGCCGAGGTGGCGCGGCTGCTCAACGTCGGGAAGAGCTCCGGGGAGGTGCGGGCGCGCCGGAAGGCCGACGAGCAGTCCGCCGCGAAATGGGCGGAAGCGGAACGCGCCGAGGTCTCCCGCACCGAGGCGCAGGACCGCGCGTCGTCCTCCTGACCCGTTCCCCGCCCGCCGCGGGCGGGCGATTCCCCGGGAATCGCCCGCCTTTCCGGTGCTCCGCCGCGAGGTGCGGCAACGGTATTCAGGGGCCGACGTAGTTTTGGGCGAAATACCCGGCGGACGAACCGGAACCGATGAGGTGTTCGAGCCTGGCCTGGCCCAATCGGCTGAGGAACGGTTCCGGTGACCGGTGGAGCATGAAGACCATCCACTGCGAGAACTCCTGGGCCCGCCACACCCGGCGCAGGCAGGTGTCCGAGTACTCCGCCAGCCCTTTCCCGTCCCCGGTCCGGTGGTAGCCGGTCAGGGCGGCTGCCAGCACCTCGGCGTCGTGCAGGGCGAGGTTCATCCCCTTCGCGCCCACGGGCGTGATGATGTGGGCGGCGTCGCCGAGCAGGTAGAGATTCCCGTGGTTCATCGGTTCGACCACGTGGCTGCGCATGTCCAGTATCCGCTTCTCGACGATGCGGCCCTCGGTCAACGACCAGTCGGAGTCGTGCAGCGCGAAGCGCTTGTGCAACTCGCTCCAGACCCGTTCGTCCGACCAGTTGTCCACGGTGTCGTCGACCGGGACCTGGAGGTAGTAGCGGGAAACCGTCGAACTGCGGAGCATGTGGCCGGCGAAACCGTCGGGGTGCAGCGCGTAGATGACCTTGTGGGTGGACGGCGGGGCCTCGGCCAGGATCGACAACCACTCGATGCCGTGCTGGTGGGAGAACTCCTGGAGGGCACCGGCCGGGATGCTGCGCCGGGTCACGCCGTGGAAGCCGTCCGCGCCGGCGATGAAGGAGCACTCCAGCCGCTCGGCGCGGCCGTCGGCGGAGGTCCAGGTCAGCGCCGGTGCCCGGCTCTCGATGTCGTGCAGCTCGACGTCGGTGACGCTGAACCGGACGTCGCCGCCACCGGCCACGTACGCGCCCACCAGGTCCTTGACGACTTCCTGCTGCGGGTAGACGTAGTGGGTCTGTCCGTCGTAGAGCGACGAGTAGTCCACTTCGTAGGCCCGCCCGCCGACCCGGAACTCGCAGGCCCCGTGCCGGTCCGCTTCGCGCAGCAGCCGGTCGGCCAGCCCGTGCCGGTCCAGCATCCGGACCGCCCGGTGCTCGATGACCCCCGCGCGCGGACGCGTCTCGACGTGCTCGCGGGTGCCCCGTTCCAGCACCACGCAGGGGATTCCGGCCTGCTGGAGCAGGTTCCCCAAGGTCAGTCCGGCCGGTCCCGCGCCCACGATCCCCACCGGACGGCGGTTGCTCTGTACGGCCCATTCCCCATCAAGATCGCTCACCGCGTACCCCAACCTCTGGACAGCCTGTGCAAAGATGCTCACCGAAGGTAGTGGATCAGCCTTCGAGAGTCGGTCGACTGGGGTCTTGCCGAACCACCGGAGTCACTTTGAGTGGTTCTGCACCGACCACACGTCGCCCGTGCATCCTGCCCCCGCAATGTCGCCACTCCAACAGGAGATGCCCCCCATGACTCGTAGAGTCGGCCTCTCGGCAAGAAGGATCATCGGCGGTCTGTCCGCACTCGCGATGCTCGCCGTGGTCTCCGGCTGTGGTCTGCTCGGCGGTTCCTCGGACCAGCCGGCGGACGGCAACGCCGCTCCGGGCAAGGTCGAGAAGGCCAAGATCAAGCTTGGTCTGCTGCCGATCCTCGACGTCGCCTCGGTGCACGTCGCGATCAAGAAGGGCTACTTCAAGGACGAGGGCCTGGAAGTGGAGCCGGTCACGGTCCAGGGTGGTGCCGCGGCGATCCCGGCCCTGGTGAACGGCGAGCTGGACGTCACCTTCGGCAACTGGGTCTCGTTCTTCGCCGCCGAGGCCAAGGAGATGGCCAAGGGCGTGGACGGCCTGAAGCTGATCAACGACGGCTACCAGGCCAAGCCCGAGATGTTCCTGATCCTGACCGGCCCGGACTCGGCCATCAAGTCGCCGAAGGACCTGGCCGGCAAGACGATCGCGATCAACACGTTCCGGAACATCGCCGAGCTGACCGCGAAGGCGACCCTGGAGGCCAACGACGTCGACCCCAAGTCGGTGACCTTCAAGGAGTTCGCCTTCCCGGACATGCAGGCGGCGGTCCAGAACAAGACCGTCGACGCCGCGTTCATGGTGGAGCCGTTCATCAGCAAGGCGCAGCGCGCGATCGGCGCGATCACGGTGCTCGACGCCGCGTCCGGCCCGACGGACGGCATCCCGGTCGCGGGCTACGGCACGACCGGCAAGTTCGCCAAGGAGAACCCCAACACCGTCGCCGCGTTCCAGCGCGCGATGACCAAGGGCCAGCGCGACGCGGCCGACCGCCCCACGGTCGAGCCGCTGCTGGTCGAGTACGCCAAGGTCGACAAGGAAACCGCGAGCCTGGTGCACTTCGGTGAGTTCCCCACCACGCTCGACGCGACCCGCCTGCAACGGGTGGCGACGCTGATGAGGACCTACGGCCTGCTGGAGAAGGACTTCGACGTCAAGCCCATGCTGGTGGAGGCGTCGGGTAGCTGACCCCGTCGCGGGGGAACCCGGTGACGGGCTCCCCCGCGGTGGTGTTTATCGTTCAGGCCCTACACGTGAAAAAGGTGTGATGCGGGTTAGCGGGTGTTTAGCCCGCTGCGCCGGGCGGTGCGGGACAATGGTTGATTTGCAAAATACCGGCGTCCTCGTCCGAACGGCGGTATGACTTCCGGGGATTTTCGACCAAGATCCACCGGGTTTGCAAGGACGTGTCGTTAACTGGCTGGGGGGCTGGGGAGTGTGCTGACGGTGCGCGGTCACGACGACCACGCCTCCGGGAGTGAACCGGAGCGGATTGAACCCGACGAGACGGTGGATGCCGTTCCACCCGAATCGGGTCCGAGCACGGGCACCACCGCGCCCGCCGACGGAGAGGTCTCCCGGTGGCGTCTGCGCAACTGGAGGCTGCGCAGCAAGCTCGCCGTGGTGCTCCTGGTGCCCGCGCTGAGCACGCTCGCCCTCGCGGGCCTGCGGCTCGGCACCCAGCTCGACGAGGTCGAGCTGTTCGGCAAGGTGCAGCGCGAGCTCCAGCTCTCCGCCCAGGCCGCCGCCGTGTCCGACGCGCTCCAGCTCGAACGCGACGCCGCGGTGTGGTTCGTCGCGGGCGGCCGTGCGGACAACAGCGCCGAACTCGTGGCCCGCTCCGCGAGGGTGGACCAGGAGGTCAACAAGTACCGCGACGTCGCCGCGTCCACCTCGGGCATCGACGACACCGTGCGCGGCTCGTTCGACAAGTCGCTCCAGTCGCTGGACGGCCTGTCCGCGCTGCGCAACACCACGCTGACCACGAAGTACCCCGACATCTCGGTGTCCAGCGCCTACGGCCAGGTGCTCAGCTCCCTCGCCCAGGTGCACCGCGCCACGGCGAGCAGCGTCAGCGACGAGCGGATCACCCCGCTCTCCGGTGCGAACCTCGCGCTGTACACCGCGAAAGAGCAGCTCTTCCTGCAGAACGCCATCCTGCTGTCCACCGCGAAGCGCGGCGAGTTCGCGCCGGGCCAGGTCAACGCCCTGCGCGCGGCCCAGTCCCGGTTGGACGCGGCGCTGACCGACTTCGCCAACACCGCGAGCCAGGAGAACCGCCAGCGGTTCTCCGACACCGTGTCCGGCGCGTCCGTGGACGCCCGCAGCCGGCTGGTGCAGCTCGCGCTGGTGCAGCAGGAGGAGTCCGGCGAGGTGTCCATCTCCGACGCGGAGGTGACGCGGGTCGGCGAGGAGACCGCCGCCCTCTACCGGACGACCGCGCAGGACATCGAGAAGCAGGCCGACCAGGCGTCCGTGGCGCTCATCGACGAGGCCCGCGGCAGCGCCTGGCGGGACGCGGCGCTGGTCGCCGTGGCGCTGCTGCTCGCGTTCGCCCTGATGGCCTTCGTCGCCCGGTCGATGCTCACGCCGCTGCGCGTGCTGCGCCGGTCCGCGATGGACGTCGCCCGCAACCGCCTGCCGGAGGCGATCCAGCGCATCCGGACGCACCGCGACCCGGCCCGCGCCGCCGAGGAGTCGCTGGTGCCGGTGCCGATCCACACCACTGAGGAGGTGGGGCAGGTCGCGCGGGCGTTCGACGCCGTGCAGCGCGAAGCCGTCCGCCTCGCGGTCGAGCAGGTGGCGCTGCGCGCGAACGTCAACGACATGTTCATCAACCTCTCGCGCCGCTCCCAGGCGCTGGTCGAGCGGCAGATCACCGTCATCGACCGGCTGGAGCAGGACGAGCAGGACCCCGACCAGCTCGCCAGCCTGTTCGAGCTGGACCACCTGGCCACCCAGATGCGCCGCAACAGCGAGAACCTGCTGGTGCTCTCCGGCACCACGGTCAACCGCCGGGTCACCCGGCCGGTGCCGATCTCCGAGGTGCTCGGCGCGGCCGTGTCCGAGGTGGAGAAGTACGCCCGCGTGCAGGTCGCCCCCGCGCCGGAGCTCAAGGTGCAGGGCCGCGTGGTCAACGACCTCGCGCACCTCATCGCCGAGCTGCTGGACAACGCGACCGCGTTCTCCAAGCCCACCACCAAGGTGACCGTGCGGGCCATCGAGACCCGGCGCGGCGAGGTGTCCATCCGCATCCACGACCGCGGTGTCGGCATGCAGGAGCAGGACATCATCGACGCCAACGTCAAGCTCGCCGACCCGCCCGAGGTCGACGTGTCGGTGGCCCGCGAGATGGGCCTGTACGTGGTCGGCCAGCTCGCCAAGCGGCACGAGATCCGGGTGACGCTGACCAACAACGACGACATAGAGGGTGGTGTGACCGCCCAGGTCGTGCTGCCCATGTCCCTGCTGCACCGAGGTGCCGAGCAGCCGGCCGCCCGCCCCGCCGCGCCGGCGCTCCCGCAGCGCCCGGCCTCGCCGGAGCTGGAGGGCAGCGGGGTCGGCGTGCTGGCCGGTGTGCCGAAGTGGACGCCCGACCAGGCCCCCGCGTCGTTCGCCGGTCCGGACGCGACGCCCGCGCCGTTCCCGGCTCCCGCCGAGTCCGCGCCGTACCCGCAGGTCGTGACCGCCCCGGAGGACGAGGGCCCGAACTTCTTCGAGGTCGAGCAGACCCCGGCGGCGGACCTGTTCACCGCCACCGTCGGGGAGACCGTGCCGCCCGTCCAAGGCGCGATCGACTACTCCTACCCCGGCACGGTCGCAGCGCCGCCGATCGTGGTGGAGGAAGACGACGCGTCCACTCAGCGGCTGCCGATCTACGAGGACGTGCTGTCACGCTGGTTCCAGGGCGGCGAGGGAGCGGAGGCGGCGGTGCACGGCGAGCTCACCGACGAGGTGCCACCGGAGTCGCCCGCCGAGCGGACGATGTTCGCCGACCGGGTCGACCTGGTCGGACCGGAGCCGTCGGCCGAGCCCACCCTGTACACCGACCGCGCGGACCTGATCGGCGACGCCGAGCGGCCGGAGCGGGCGGACCGGGTCGAGCAGCCGGAGAAGGTGGAGCGGGTCAGCCCGCGGCCCACCGCCGCCGGGCTGCCCAAGCGCGCGCCCGCGCCGTCCCCGGTGCCCGCCGCCACCCCCGCCGGCTGGGGTCCGGCCGACGACGGCTGGGCCGCCGCCGGCAACGTGCTCAAGTCCGATGTGGACGACACCACCACCGCCGGGCTGCCGAAGCGGGTGCCCAACGCCCGCCTGATGCCCGGTTCCCTCAGCGCACCGCCGCAGCGTCCCGGTTCGCCGGCCGCCAACGGGAGCCCGGCCGCCTCCGGCGTGGCCACCGCCGCACCCCCGCGCCGTTCCGCCGACCGGTTGCGCCAGCGGTTCGCCACCTACCAGCGCGGCGTCCAACTGGGACGCGAGTCCGCCGACGAGAACGGGATGCCCTGGGAGGGCGCGCCGTTCGACGACGGAGACACCCCCGGCAACCAAGGCAAGGAGCAGACGTGACCACCGCAGCCGAGGAACTGGACAACTTCAGTTGGCTGGTCGACGACTTCGTGAGCCGCGTCGCGGGCGTGGCGCACGCGATCGTGGTCTCCGCGGACGGCCTGTTGCTCGCGTCCTCGGAACGGCTCCCCACCGACCGCGCGGAGCAGCTCGCGGCCGTGGCGTCCGGTCTGGTCAGCCTCAACCTCGGCGCGGCGCGCTGCTTCGAGGCGGGCGACGTGAAGCAGACCGTGGTGGAGATGGAACGGGGCTACCTGTTCCTGATGTCGATCAGCGACGGCTCGTGCCTGGCCGTGCTGGCCGCCCCCAACTGCGACATCGGCCTCATCGGCTACGCCATGACCCGACTGGTCGAGCGGGTGGGCGTGCAGCTCACCCCGGAGATCCGGTCCCAACTGCACGTCGCGATGCGTGGCTAGATCCTCTTCTAGGGAAAGCGGAAGCAACATGAGCGGTGGCGCTCCCGGTGGGCCGGGCACACCGAGCCCGACGGTCACGTCGACCAAGATCGTGGTCGCCGGCGGGTTCGGCGTCGGCAAGACCACGTTCGTCGGCTCGGTGTCGGAGATCGTGCCGCTGACCACCGAGGCGGTGATGACCGAGGCCAGCGTCGGGGTCGACGACCTGTCCAGCACGCCGAACAAGATGACCACCACCGTGGCCATGGACTTCGGCCGGGTCTCGCTGGACCAGGACCTCATCCTGTACCTGTTCGGCACACCCGGGCAGCACCGCTTCTGGTTCATGTGGGACGACCTGGTGCGCGGTGCGATCGGCGCGGTCGTGCTGGTCGACACCCGGCGGCTCTCCGACGCGTTCGCCTCGATCGACTTCTTCGAGGACCGCGAGCTGCCGTACGTGGTCGGCGTGAACTGCTTCGACGGCCTGCTGCACCACCGGATCGAGGACATCCGGGAAGCGCTGACCATCGACCAGGCGGTGCCGATCGTGCCGTGCGACGCGCGCAACCGGCAGTCGACCAAGCAGACGCTGATCACGTTGGTGCAGCACGCGATGCGACTGCCGACCTTCGCCTGACACGTCCCCTCGGCGGGGTCGCGGGAGAGATCCCGCGACCCCGCCGAGGTGCGTCCGGGACCCCGGCAGCCGGTGCGGCCTCGGCCCCGCCTACGCGATGCCCGGCCGCTACGGCTGAGGGGGACCGCTCGGCGTTCGCGGAGGACAGTCGGGAGATCATCACCACCGGGCGGTGATCACCGGTCACCGGGGCGGGGAAGTCGCGGGAGCGCGGGTCACCACCGCACGGCGAGGTCCGCTCCCGGGACGTCGCCGACCACCAGCGCGCCGGTGGACCGCAGCAGCGGTACCAGCAGCGCCAACGCCTCCCGGGCCAGCGGCTCGCCCGGCGGCACGTCCAGCTCCACGCCGTGCAGCCGGTGGCGCTCCACCAGGGACACTTCCCGCAGCCCGCAGTCGAAACCGTGCAGCAGCCGCCGGACGCCCATGTCCGACAACGTGGTCAGGTTGTCCTCCACCACGTCCAGCCCGCCCGCCAGACCGCCCGAGTCCAGGCTCACCCACAGCGCCGCCGCGTCCAGCCCGGAGGTCCGCAGCGCGTCCCCGACCACCGCCGCCAGGTCCGGGTCCCGCGACTGGTCGACCGACAGCCGCACCACCACCGGCACGCCCTCGACCGCGGCGAACGCGCACGCCTCGTCCAGCAGCCACTCGCCTAAGTGGCCGCTCAACCCCAGCGTGTCCGCGAAGTCCAGGCACTCCTCGTGGCCGACGACCCCGAACTCCGGTTCGTCCCAGCGCAACCGCGCCGCCACGGCGACCCGCCCGCCGTCCGCGACCCGCTCCACCGGCCGGTAGTCGATGGCGATCTCGCCGTTCTCCAGCGCGCCCGGCATGGTCGCGATCAGCGCCAGCCTGCCCCGGTCGCGGGCGTCCTGGCCGGCGTCGTAGATGCCCCACTGGCCCTTGCCGCCGCTCTCCGCGCGCCGCAGCGTCGAGTGCGCCTGGCGCAGCAGCGCCATCACGTCGCCGTCGCGCGCCGACGTGCGCACGAAACCCATTCCCGCCGTGACGCCGACGCCGTGCCCGGACAGGTAGACCGGCTCGGACAGCTCCCGGTCGATCGCCTCGGCCAGCGCGGAGATGCTCGGCGTGCCCGGCCCGTCCTCGATCAGCACCACGAACTCGTCGCCGCCGATCCGGGCGACCGTCGCGTCCTCGCCGGCCACCACGGCGGTCAACCGCCGCGCCACCACGCGGAGCATCTCGTCACCGGCCTCGTAGCCGATGCCGTCGTTGACGATGGCCACGCTGTCCACGTCCAGGTAGCACAACGTGATCGAGCCCGGCCGGCCCAGCGCCCGCTCCAGCCTCGGCAGGAAGCTCTGCCGGTTCGGCAGGCCGGTCAGCACGTCGTGCAACGCCTGGTGGCGCAGGTAGTCGCGCAGCATCCGCTGCTCGGTGACGTCCTCGATCACCGCGACGTGGTACTTCGGCCGCCCCGCCGCGTCCCGCGCCACGGACAGCGCCACGTTCGCCCACACCGGATCGCCCTGCGGGCCGGTGAACTGCTGCTCGACGCGGGTGTCCGCGTCACCCGCCGACGTCCACGCGGAGCGCAGCGCGGCCAGCTCGCCCGGCGGGAACAGCGCCGCCGGGTCCAGCGCCGGGTGGGCGGAACCGCCCGGCCGGTCCTCGGCGTGGCCCAGCATCCGGGTCAGCGCCGGGTTCGCCTCCAGCAGCGCGCCGGACAGGTCGAAGATCGCGATGCCCGCGTCGGAGGAGGTGAACACCTGCCGGAACCGGGCCTCGCTGTCGTGCAGGTCCCGCCGGGTCCGCTCCAGGGTGTCGGCCAGCGCCGCGCGGTCCTCCTCCAGCTCGGCGGACACCCGCTCGCACACCGACTTCGCGTACCCGGCGGCGATCGCGCCGAGCACCCGGGCCACCCGCACCGGGTCCGCCCCCGCGAACGCCGCGCCCACCACCTCGACCGTGCACCCGATCCCGGCCGGGTCGGTGAACCCGGTCGCCACCAGCCACTCGCCGACCTCGGTCGCCGCGTCCGGTTGGAACCCGGGCGCGGCCACCAGCGCCGCCAGCGCGTCCCAGCGCTCGGCCAGCTGCCGGCGGAGCTTCGCGCGGGAGCGCGGCGCGGTCGTGCGGGCCAGGAGTTCCCCGGTCCAGCGCTCGACCGCGTCGGCGCGCGCGGCACCGGCCTCGGGAGGTGCTCCCGAGGCTTGCCCGCCCGGTGCGGAATCGGTCGTCGCGGAGAGGTGTCGCATAAGATCAGGTGCGCAAATCTTGCGTACCCGACCGGCTCCACGTCAAGGCTTGCGGCCGACCACCGCGTACATGCTCGCGCGACCCAGGTCCTCCGGGACGTCCTCGGGCACCTCCGGCCGCCACTCGGGGGTGTGCACCAGGCCGGGCTCGACGAGGTCGAAGCCCGCCATCAGGGCCAGCACCGCCGCGCGGGACCGCGGGGTGACCTGGTCGGACGCCTGCCCGAAGAGGTCCGCGCCCGCCGCCGCCGCGCGCGGCATCAGGTCCGAGGTGAAGTGCGACAGCGCGAGGTAGCTGCCCGGCGCGAGCCGGTCCCGGTAGCGCGCCAGCACGCCCCACGGGTCGTCGGAGTCCGGCACGAAGTGCAGCACGCTCATCGCGAGCACCCCCACCGGGCGGTCGAAGTCGAGCAGCCGGGTCTGCGGCGCGTCGAACACCGCGTCGGGGTCGCGCAGGTCCGCCAGGACCGCCGCCGCGCGCGGGTTGTCGGCCAGCAGCAGCTCGGCGTGCGTCACGGCGACCGGTTCGACGTCCACGTAGAGCGCGCGGCACTCCGGGTTCGCGTCCTGCGCCACCTCGTGCACGTTGCCCACGGTCGGGATGCCCGAACCCAGGTCGAGGAACTGGGTGATGCCCGCCTCCACCAGCGTCACCACCACGCGCCGCAGGTAGGAGCGGTTGAGCCGGGCCATGTCGCGCACCGGCAGCACGCCCGCGAGCCGCTCGGCCATCGTCCGGTCGGCGGCGAAGTTGTGCCCGCCGCCGAGCAGGTAGTCGTAGACGCGGGCGGAACTGGGCGTGCCGACGTCGACCGAGGCCGGAGCCCACCGCACCCGATCGGTCACCACCACGCCTCCGCACCGAGGAGAGAATTTCGACCACCGTACTGGTGGTCCGGGCCGCCCGGCCGGGAAGCGGAGCCGCATCACCCGCCCGTGAAGGCCGGCCGACGTGGAATTCGCCTGATGGTGGAATATGGAATCGGCGGGAGCGGACGTGAAAGGGCCCCGTCGCGACGGGCAGGCATCGCGACGGGGCTAGACGCAGACCCAGTCGGTCATGACGGTCGTGCCGCCGGTCTCGATGCGGAACCGGACCGGACCCGCCGGGGGCGGTCCGAGCAGGAAGCACCCCAGTTCGTCCAGTTCGGCGTCCTCCACCGGACCGGTCGCGGTGAGCAGCGAGACCCGGGCCGTCCGCGCGGGCAGCACCTGCCCGGCCACGCCGACCTCGGTCACCTCCACCTGCACGGAGATGCCCTCGGCGTCGAACACCAACTGCCGAGCGGTCAGCGCGGCTCGCGCCCGGCCCGCCAGTTCGGCGTCCAGGATCGAGTCGTAGCTGGTCAGCAGCATCAGTTCGGCGTCGACGTCGCGCCACGCGAACGCGGCCCGCGCCGCCTCGGCGAACTCGGCGGGCACGGCGCGCGCCTCGGCCAGCGCTTCGGCGAGGTCCCTCAGCAGGACCTCATCGCTTTCCCACCCCGGAACGCTCACCGGGCACACCTCCTCCGACACCGCCGCGAACCGGCCTGGGATCGAGGTGCCGCAGCACCTCGGGGGTCCGGCGCAGCTTCTCCAGGCACCGGATGCGGGTCGGCCCGATGCTGCCGACCGGCATCGCCAGCTCCTCGCTCACCGCGGCGTAGCTGGGCGGCGGGTCGGCCATGAGCTTGGCCAGCAGCTCCCGGCACTGCGCGGTCAGCGTCCGGAAGCCGTCGCGCAACGCCTGCCGGCGCTGCGCGGCCTCCATCTCCTCGTCCAGGTCCGCCACCGCGTCGACCGGGCTGGCCGGCTCGTCGTCGGACAGCGGGTCGTACGGCTGGGTGCGCTGCTGGATGCGCAGCATCCGCAGGCACTCGTTGCGGGTGGTGGTGGAGATCCAGCCCGGCAGCGCTTCGGGCTCGCGCAGCTTGCCGATCTGCTCGACGAGGCGCAGCCACAGCGTCTGGTTCACGTCCGCCGCGTCCGCCGGGCGCAACCGGTGCTTGTAGATCACCGACAGCACCAGCGGCGTGTAGCGGTCCACGATCTCGTTCCAGGCCCGTTGGTCGCCCTGCGCCGCCGCACCGACCAGCGCGGCGATGGGAGATGCAGGGGTCACGGCCCCTCCTGGGCTCGGGTCTCCTCGTTGCTTCCACACACTACGGAGCGCGGGCGTCCTCGCCAGATACGCCTAGTCCACGAGAACCCCGTAGTTGGGGAAGAACGCCGGTCCGGTGAGCAGCTTGTCGCGGGCGGCCTCGGCGGACAGGCCGTGCGTGGTCATGGTCTCGGCGATCCGCCCGGACACGTGCGGCGCGGCGAACGACGTGCCCAGCCAGTAGGCGAACCGGTCGTAGACGTCCACCACCGGGTCCCCGGGCAGCGCCCACCTGCCCTTGAGGTAGGTGCTGGTGCGGTTGCCGACCGCGCACGCGTCCACCCAGTGGCCGAAGTTCGAGTAGCACGCCGGCGCGCGCGAGCCGTCCCGCTCCTGGGCCAGCGCCGCCACCCCGACCACGCCGGGCAGCGCGCCGGGCCAGCTCGGCCGGTTGGTGCCCTGGTTGCCCGCCGAGGCGACCACCACGGTCGTCTTCGGCAGCGTCGCCAGCGCCCGGCGGATCGGCTCGGAGGCCACGTCGTCCTGGGTGAAGCAGCCCAGCGAGATGTTGACGATCTGCACCCGCTCGTCGAAGGAGCCCAGCGCCCGCGCGAAGTCCTCCTCGGTGCCCAGCCCGGACGGGTCCAGAGCCTTCTCCGGGTCGAACCGCACGCCCGGTGCGGCCTGCCGCACCACACCCGCGACGAACGTCCCGTGCCCGCCCTCCAGCGCGAACACGTCGCCGCCGGAGTACGCGGCGTCGACCTCGTCGGCCCTGGGCAGGTACGCGCCACCCAGCCACAGCGGGTGGTCGGTGGCCGCGCTCCCGGCGATGCCGGTGTCCAGGATGCCGACGACGACGCCCTTGCCCCTGCCCCCCGAGCCCGCCGGCGGGTCGGGGATCGGGCCGGCCACGTGCGGCGGCTGCCCCGGGTGGCCGTGCATGTTGCCGCCGTGGCCGACCACCGCGTGGTGCGGCTGCACGAACGGGACCCGCTCGCCGGGCCACTGGCGCGGGTCGCGCAGCAGCCGGACGATGGCCGGGACGTCGTCGGGGTTGCGCGGCAGCACCAGTCGGGCCACGCCCGCGAAATCCCGGCCGCGCTCGTTCGCGATCCCGTTCTGGGCGAGCTTCCGACCGACCCTCGTCACGTCCTCGGGAATGGTCAACAACTCACGCGCCACGAAGAGGAATTCCCGGCCGCGCTCGGCGTGCACACGCAGGTTCTTGTGCTCTTTGATCGCCTGCTCGAACGCTCTCGCGTACAGCTCTGGGCGGTTCGACGATTCGGACACCACGGCCTCACAGCAGCGTAGACGGGTGCTGAGCTTGATCAAGCTACCACAGCGTTCTTGGTAATAAAGTGTGGTTCGTGGCCGGGACTTCCGCCGCCGCAGCGCTGGAAGCCCGGCAACGGGATCCGCACGCGGCGATAGAGATGGGCCGTTCGGCGCTGCGGGCGGCGCGGGCGGCGGGCGACGCGCGCGAGGCCTCCACCGCCGAGCGCGCGATCGGCCTGTCGCTGCGCGAGCTGCACGAGTTCGCGGGCGCTCTGCGGCACCTGAGGCGGGCGGTCCGGATCGCCGAGCACGCGGGTTCGGGCCGGCTCGCCGCGCTGGCGCGGGTGAGCCTCGCGTTCGTGCTGTCCAACACCGGGCGGCACGCCGAGGCGCTGCGCACGATCAACGCGGCGCTGCCCGAGCTGCGCGGCGTGGACGCCGACTACGCGCGGATGCAGCGCGGCCTGGTGCTGCACTACCTGTGCCGGTACGACGAGGCGCGGCGCGAGTACAACTGGGCGATCGAGGCGGCCCGCCGCGACGGCGACAAGCTGGGCGAGGCCCGCGCCCGCAACAACCGGGGCCTGCTGCGCGCCTACACCGGCGGCCTGCGGGCGGCCGACGAGGACTTCGACCGGGCCGCCGTGCTCTACCGGGACCTGGACCAGGAGCTGGCGGTCGCGGACGTCCGGTGGAACGCGGGCATCTCGGCGTCCCGCGCCGGCGACGTGCCGCGCGCGCTGACCATGTTCGCCGAGGCCGAGCGCGAGTACCGGCGGCTGGAGGTGCCGCGCCCGGCGCTGCTGATCAACCGGCTGGAGCTGCTGGTGTCGGTGCCGCTGCTGGAGGAGGCGCGGGCGGCGGCCGACCGGGCGCTGTCGGAGTTGGACAAGAGCCTGGTGCTGGCCCGGTCCGAGGCGTTGTTCTACCGGGCGCGGATCGCCCTGATGGAGGGCGAGCTCGACCTGGCCGTGCGGATGGCGGTGTTGGCGCGCAAGGGTTTCCGCCGGGAGAAGCGCGAGGTGTGGGAGGTCGGCGCGCGGCACGTGGAGCTGCGCGCCGCGTACCTCAGCGGCGAGCGGTCGCGGGGGCTGTGCACCGCGATGACCCGGGTGGCGTCCCGGCTGGACGAGCTGGGCTGGCGGATGGCCGGCCTGGAGGCGCGGGTGGACGCCGCGCTGATCGCCCGCGAGCTCGGCGACGAGCGGCGGGCGCTGGTCGAGCTCACCACGGCCGGCGCGGCCCGGCGCGGCGGCCCGGCGGCGCACCGCGTGCAGGGCTGGTACGCCGAGGCGCTGCGGCGGGACCTGGCGGGCAACGCGCGCGGGGCGCAGAGCGCGTTGCGGCGCGGACTGGGGCTGCTCGACGAGTACCGGGTGTCGCTGGGCGCGGCGGAACTGCGCGCGTTGAGCGGCGCGCAGGGCAAGGCGCTGGCGCTGGAGGGGCTGCGCGCGGCGGTCGCGAGCGGGCACGCCGGGCGGGTGCTGAGCTGGGCGGAGAGCTGGCGGGCCGGGGCGATGCGGATGACGCCCGCGCGCCCGCCGGAGGACTCCGGGCTGGCCGACGCGCTGGCCGAGCTGCGGGCGGTGACCTCCGACATCGACCTGGCGCTGCTGGCCGGCAAGCCCACGGCGACGTTGCGGCAGCGGCAGTTGCGCGGCGAGCAGCGGGTGCGCGAGCTGACCCGGCAGACCAGCGGCGGGGGAGCGGTCGACCGGGTGCCGGCGGTGCGCGACCTGGCGTGGGCGCTGGGCGACGCGGCGCTGGTGGAGTACATCGACTTCGAAGGCGCGCTGCTGGCCGTGGTGGTGGCGGGCGGCCGGGCGAGCCTGCACCGGTTGGGGCCGCTGGATGGCGCGGTGCGGGAGATCCGGTTGCTGCGCTTCGCGCTGCACCGGCTGGTGACGCTGCCCGAGCACGTGGACCGCACGGCGGTGCGCGCGGGCGCGGAGCACGCGGCGTCCCTGTTGGAGCGCCGGCTGCTGCTGCCGTTGCGGCGCAGGCTGGACGAGCGCCCGCTGGTGCTCGCGCCCACCGGCCGGCTCGGCGGCCTGCCGTGGTCGGCGCTGCCGGGGTGCCGGGGCCGGTCGGTGACCGTCGTGCCGTCCGCGACGGTGTGGCAGCGCGCGGCGTCGTCGTCGCGGGTGCCGCACGACCGGTCGGTGCTCGCGGCCGGGCCGCGCCTGCCCGCCGCGCCGACCGAGATCGCGGCCATCAGGCCGTTCGCGGGTGACGCGTCGGTGTTGGTCGGCGGCGCGGCGACGGTGGACGCGGTGGCGGCGGCGATGGACGGCGCGCCGCTGGCGCACGTGGCCGCGCACGGCTCGTTCCGCGCGGACAACCCGCTGTTCTCGGCGCTGGAGCTGGCGGACGGCCCGCTGACGGTCTACGACCTGGAGCGCCTGCGCACCCCGCCGGCGCGGGTGGTGCTGTCGGCGTGCGACTCGGGCCTGTCGGCGGTGCGGCCCGGTGACGAGCTGATGGGCTTCACCGCGGCGCTGCTCGGCCTGGGCACCCGGACCCTGGTCGCACCGGTGGTGCCGGTACCGGCCGAGGTGACCACGCCGCTGATGGTCGACCTGCACCGGCGGTTGGGGCTGGGCCAGGAACCGGCGGTGGCCTTGGCGGGTGCGCAGCGGGCCCACGCGGACGGCGGTGACGCCGAGTTCGCGGCCAGCGTGGGATTCCTCTGCTTCGGCGCGTAGCCCGACGGGCCGGTCCCCATGACCGCGTCGGGTCGAGGAACCGGGCCGACCGACTCGGCCGCCTGAACCGACTCGGTTGCCTGAACCGACTCGGTTGCCTGAACCGACTTTGCCGTCCGGGCCGACCTGGCGGGTGGTCGGCCGGTCCGCGGTACCGCGTGCTGGGATGGGCCGGTGGACCCGGACACCGCGGACGACCTCCTCCTCCGGATGGAGCAGAACCTCGCCGAGCACGCGTGCCACCTGCACCGCGGCCTGCCGGGCGCGACCGTCACCGGGACGGGTGACCTGCTGGTCGCGGACAGCGGCCTGGCCGACGACACGTTCAACGTCATCGCCGCCGCCCGCTGCACCCCCGACACCGCCGACCGGCGGATCGCCGAGACGATCGCGGGCCTGCCCGACCGCCCGTTCTCCTGGTGGGTGGGCCCCGCGTCGACCCCGGCGGACCTGTCCGACCGGCTCACCGCCGCCGGGTTCCCGCCGGCCGAGCGGGAAACCGCGATGTGGGCCCCGCTGGACCACGTCCGGCAGCCCGCCGGCCTCGACGTCCGCCCGGTGACCACGCGCGGCGGCCTGGCCGACTACGCCGCCGTCCTGGCCGCGAACTGGACCCCGCCCGCCGCGACCGTCCGCGAGTACTACGCCGCGACCGCCGCGAGCGCCCTGGCGGGTCCGGCGCGCTACCTGGTCGGCTACGCGGACGGCGTCCCGGTCTGCTCGGCCGAGGTGTTCCCGCACGCCGGCGTGGCCGGGGTCTACAACATCTGCACGCTCGCCGCGCACCGCCGCCGGGGGCACGGCGGCGCGATCACCCTCGCCGCCCTGCACACCGCGCGCGCCCTGGGCCACCGGATCGCGGTCCTCCAGGCGTCGGCGGACGGCGAACCCGTCTACGGCCGCCTCGGGTTCCGCGCGGTCGGCCACTTCACCGAGCACGCGATCAGGCGGTGACCCGCTCCCGCCCGTGCGGCCGGGGTTAGGTTGGGCGGGTGGACGCACAGGACATGCTCGCGGTGGCGGTGGAGGAAGCCCGGTCCGGGCTGGCCGAGGGCGGCATCCCGATCGGGGCCGCGCTGTTCGACGCGCACGGCGCGCTGCTCGGTCGCGGCCACAACCGGCGGGTCCAGGACGGTGACGCGTCCACCCACGCCGAGACCGCCGCGTTCCGGGCCGCCGGCCGCCGCCGCACCTACCGCGACACCACCATGGTCACCACGCTGTCGCCGTGCTGGTACTGCGCCGGCCTGGTCCGCCAGTTCCGCATCCCGCGCGTGGTGATCGGCGAGGCACGCACGTTCCACGGCGGCCACGACTGGCTGGCCGGGCACGGCGTGGAGATCACCCTCCTGGACGACCCGACCTGCACGGGCCTGATGACCGAGTTCATCGCGGCCCGCCCGGAGCTGTGGTACGAGGACATCGGCCAGGACTGACCCTCGCCAGAACTGACCCGCGCGGACCGCTCCGCCCCGGAACACCCGACGGGGAACGGCGCGGGAACACGACGGGGCGGCGGCTGGAGTCGCGCTCCACCCGCCGCCCCGCTGTCCGGAGCGGACTCAGTTCCGCCCGAGGGCCTCTTCCACGGTCCCCACCACGGTGAAGACCGCCGTCAGCCCGGTCGCCTCGATCGGTCGCAGCACCGCGCGACCGGAGGCCACCAGCACCAGGGGCACCCCGAGTCCTTCCGCGCGCTTGCTGCCGGTGACCAGCGCCTCCAGACCAGCAGAGCCGAGGAACCGGACTTGCGTCAGGTCGACCACCACGCTCCGCACCCCGGTCACCAGGGCGCTCGCCAGCGGCCTGGCCAGTTCGTCCGCGCTGCTCGCGTCCAGCTCACCGGACACGCGCAGCACCACCACCCCGTCCGACTGGTCCACCTGTACGGACGCGAGTGCTGCCGAGGGTTCTGGCACGCCCGTCTCCTCTCTCATCGCGCACCGCCGGTGCGGCGCGTGGTCCACGGTATTCCCGAGCGCGCACCCGCGGGGGGACTGTTCTCCGCGTCACGCCCACGAGGTACAGGTCCACGCCACCGGTGCGCGACGCCCCTCGGGCGTGCGTCCCCGGCGGGTGGACACGGGCGTGCGGGTACCGGGGCGGCGGACAGGAGCTCCCGCTCCACGCCCGAGGTCCACAGCAGCGCCATGGCGCGTCTGTACCCAGCCCACGTGGACTTCAACCCAAACTTCACGGTGAATTTTCGGGGCGGGTTCACTCGCCGCGCAGCAGCGCCCCGACGTCCTCGTGCAGCCGCACGGTCTCGCCGACCAGCACGACCTCGGCCCCGGACGACGCGGCCAGCAGCGGCAGCACCTCGTCCGCCCGCCCGCCCTCGGCGTCGAGCGACCCCACGAGCGGCTCGCTGAGCAGCAGCGTGCCGACCGTGCCGGCCGCCAGCGCCGCCTGCGCGGCCTGCACGCCGTGCACGGCCCGCCCGGTCATCCGCGCCGTCTCGTCCCGGAACCGCTGCACCACGGCCCGCCGCCCGTCCTGGTCGGCCCTCCCGGCCAGCACCTCGACGGCCAGGTCCGGTGCTCCGTCCACCTCGACCACCAGGTGCCGGTACTGCTCGGGCAGCGCGACCCGCAGCGAGCGCCGCGCGGACAACGGGCCCGCCAGCACCAGCAGGGGCGCGTTCAGCAGGTCCACCAGCGCGGTGGCCTCGGACGCCACGTCCGCCAGCTCGGCCGGCTCCCACGGCCGGTCGGCCCGCCGCGCGCCCACCGACGCCACGGCCACCGGCCGCCCGGTCCGGGCCACCCCGCGCAGCTCCGCGCCGTGCGCGCCCAGGTCCACGACCACGTGGGGCAGCAGCGGTTCGGACAGGTCCACCATCGGCAGCAGGTAGGGCAGCTTCCCGAACCGCGCCAGGTACCCGGTCGGCGGCACCGGCAGGAACACGTCGACCAGCACCCGCCCGTCCCCGACGACCAGCGCGCGCCCGGTCATCCCGGGCGGTGTGCCGGTCACGAGCGCCCCGTCGAGGAGTTCCAGCAGCTCGGCACCCGCACCGGACCCCTCCAACTGGTCGCGGGCGGCACGCCACCGCAGCTCCACGTGATCGCTCATGTCGAGGTAGACCGAGGCGAACGGCCCGTCGACCCCCACCACCCCCTGCCACTCCTGCATCGCGGTCCTCCCGTTCGGCGTCACCCAAGAGGTACCCGTCCCCCGTCCGGGACAACCGCGTGGCGGGCTACGACCGCCGTTCGGCCCGCCGCGCCCGGCGGCGGGAGCGCTGCTCGGACCACACGCAGCCCTCCGCGATCCCCACCGAGGCGAAGCCGAGCAGCAGGTGCGCGGCGTTGCCCGGGAGCCCGGCGTCCAGCGGCCCGCCCGAGTCGCCGATCCCGTAGGCGAACACCACCAGGAACACCAGTCCCGTCAACGTGCCCACGAGCCGGACCGCCCGCGCCCGGAACGCGGCCACGACGACCGCCGCACCCGCGATCACGTGCAACCACCCCAGGGGAGCGCGGCCGGCGGTGAAGTCGACCACCCCCCACACCACGAGCAGCGCGCCGAGCACCAGCGCCGTGCGCTGCGGCCAGGACAGGTCCGCCACGGCGACCACCCCGCTTTCCGGCTTCGGTAGGAAGTCACGAGTTGTTGCTGATCCGTGTCGTTGGTCGCGGTGTGCGCTGCGATGGGCTCCGATGTCATTCGATCGGGTCGTCTGTCGCCGATGGGTAAAGAATACTTCGGGCGGCCGGATGTGCGCGGTGGCGCGGAGGGTCTTATTCCGGTCGCGGCGAATTCACCCTTCCGGGCGGGTGACGAGTCCTGAATGCCCTGGGGGATTCGTCGGGTGCTCACCACGGGATGACGTCGTCCACGGAATTCGGCCCGCGAAAGACGCCGGTGGGACCATCGGCGGAGATCGTCGAGAGAAGGACCGGGACGGCCGCGCCATCGGCTGTGGTGCGGTCGCCGCGGGGGAAGGTCGCCGGGGCGTTCTGATCGGTCGGCACCAGGCCCGGACCGGCGGCGTTGACCTTGATGCCATCGGCGCGGAGGGCGTTGGCGTAGATCAGGGTCACGGCGTTGAGCGCCGCCTTGGACGAGCTGTACGCGAGGAAGCCCTGAGCCGGGAGAGGGCTGTCCGGGTCGCTCAGCAGGGTGAGCGACCCGAGCCCGCTGGACACGTTGACGATTCGCGGGTTGCGGGAACGGCGGAGCAGCGGCACGCACGCCGATGTCACCGTGACGACGCCGAAGACGTTGACCTCGTACACCTCGCGGAATTGCGCGGCCGTGACGTCGGCGGTCCGGACATCCCACTCGACCATGATCCCGGCGTTGTTGACCAGCACGTCCAACCGCCCGGTCGCGGTCTCGATCGTCTCGACGGCCGCCCGCACCGATGCCGCGTCGCTGACGTCGAGCCGCACGGACCGGATGTCCAACCCGGTGCGCCGCCCGCCGAAGTCGGCGTCCCGGCCAACCGGCGCGCTCGTCAGCTCCTCGACGGCCGAGCGGCCACGTTCCGGGTCGCGGGCACCGAGGTAGACGGTGAAGCCCCGTCCGGCCAGTTGGCGGACCACCTCCCGGCCGATGCCCTTGTTGCCGCCGGTGACCAGTGCTACTTCGTTCTCGTTCACGCCACCACTCCAGCCGACGCCGCACCGGAAGAGAACGACCGATTCGGTACCCACCCATACCCTGGCGGTATGCCGGAGCCGGAGATCCGCGAATTGCGCTACTTCCGCGCTGTCGCCGAGAGCCTGAACATCACCCGCGCGGCCGAGCGGCTCGGCATCGCGCAGCCGCCGCTGTCCCGGGCCGTGCGCCTGCTGGAGCGTCGGCTCGGTGTCGACCTCTTCGATCGCACCGGACACCGGCTGGCGCTGACCCGGGCCGGCGAAGTCCTGTTCGAGGAGGCCGCCGCCGTCCTCGGTGCCCTCGACGCCGCAGTGCGCCGGACGCGGCACGCCGGCCTTCCCGGTCGCGGACTCGTGGTCACCGCCAAACCAGGGGTGGCCACGCGGTTGCTGCTGCGGGTCCGCGAGCGGTTCCGGGCCGATCCGGGCGCACCGGAGGTCCAGGTGGTCCTGAGCGGGTTCGGCGAGCAGGCCGACATGGTCCGGGACGGGCGCGCGGACCTGGCCATCGCCGCCTGCGTCGACGGCCACGACCTCGACGTCGAGGTCGTGGCGACCGAACCGCGCGTCGCCGCGCTCGCGGTGGGACACGAGTTGGCCGGGCGCGAGGTCCTCGGCACCGCCGACCTGCTCGCCGAGCCCGCGCCCCGGTGGAGCGGCCCACGGGCTGTCGACCGCGACTACTGGCTGGGCAACCCGGGTCGCCCGGCCGACGGTCCGGTCGTGCGGGACAGCGCCCACCTGTTGGACGTGGTCGCCCTCGGCCAGGCCGTGGCGTTGGTGCCCGCCTCGCTGGCCGCGCTGAACGTCCGGCCCGACGTGACGTACCGCCCGGTACCCGACGCGGCACCGTACCGGACCCTGGTCCTCTGGCCGGCGGGCAGCCGATCACCGTGGATCGCCCGGTTCGTCCAAACAGCGTTGGAGGGGTGAGCCGGTGGTGCGCCGCACCGCGCCCCGGCTGCCCGGGTGCGGCCCCACCCCGGCATCACGGCCGGACCGGCTCCGGTGTGGACTCGGTCACACGTCGTCGAGCAGGCTGCGCAACCGGGCCAGAGAGCGGCTCAAGAGCCGGGACACGTGCATCTGGGACACGCCCACCAAATCGGCGATCTGACTCTGCGTCATGTTCCGGAAGAACCGCAGCACCACGATCCGCCGCTCGCGCCGGGGCAGGCCGCGCAGCATCGGGTCCAGCGCGTGTTGCAACTCGACCACCTCCAACGCCGGGTCGTCGAACACCAGCCCGTCGCCGGTCAGCTCGCCGCCGGTCAACTCCTCCAGCGACAGCAGGTGGTGCGCGGAGGTCGCGTGCAGGCCCTCGTACACCTCGTCCACGCCGATCCCCAGGTGCCGGGCGACCTCGGTCGGCTTGGGGGAGCGGCCGGTGCGGCGGGCCAGCTCGACCCGTGCGGTGTCGATCGACTGGCACAGCTCCTGGAGCCGGCGCGGCACCCGCACCGCCCAGCCCTGGTCACGCAGGTAGCGCCGCACCTCGCCGGTGATCGTGGGCACCGCGAAGGCCAGGAAGTCGATCCCGCGCGCGGCGTCGAACCGGTCGACGGCGTGGATCAGCCCCAGGGCGGCGACCTGCCTCAGGTCGTCCGCGTTCTCCCCGCGTTCGGCGAACCGGTCGGCGATGTGCCAGGCCAGGGGCAGGTGCTCGGTGACCAGGTGGTCGCGCAGGCGCGCGTAACGCGCGTCATCGCGTTGTACCGCCGCCAGTTCCACGAACAGCGGTTGGTAGTCGACCGCGTTCATGCCCGGCACCTCAACTCGACGTGCAACAGGCCGTCTCCGTCCACCCAGGTGGCCACCGTGTCGGTCACCGAACTGACGACCCGCCAGTACAACGAGCGGTGGTCGGGGACGGTGACGGCCGATGAGCGGACCTGTGCGCGAAACCGAACGGAATTGCCGTCCCGGACGAACCGGCACACCAGCAGCGCGGGCCGGCACGCCTTCGCGATCAACGTCCCGCACGCCTCGTCCACGGCGATGACCAGGTCGACCGCGAGTTCGGGCAGCGGGCGCGCGACGGCCTTCGCGACCGCGCGGATCGTGGACAGGTGCGCGGGTCGTGCCGCCAGTCTCAATTCCACGTCCGCGCGGTCCATGCGAGGCGCATACCCGGGCCATGACCTCGTTACACCCCGTCCACCCTGGACCGGGACCCGGAATCGTGAAAGCGGCGAACGGCCGGAGCGACCGTGTCCCGTCCACTCCGACCGGTCGGTGTTCGGACTTGCTCGTCGGTGTTGCTGTCGGTGTTCGGCCCTGGTTGTCGGGCTGGTGCGGGGGCGGGGTGAGCGCCGCCGTGCCGCATCCGGATCTTGTGCCCGATGGGGCGGTCGGTCTCCCGTTCGACGGGGTTCGAGGCCGGGTACGTGGCCGAGGCCGGGGGCATCTCCTCGTCGATGAGCAGGTCCGCCTTGGTGACCACCACGTCACGCATGGCCTGGATGGTGGGGATGAAGACGGTTGCGGCCCGGATGCGCCACTCCGCGAGTTCACGGTCGTCGGGAGGCGTGTCGTGGCGGAAGGGGTCGCGGCCGTCCGGGCGGGCGTACTTCGCCGAGAAGGTGAGCCGGGCCTGTCTCTGGGCCAGGCGCAACCCGTTCAGGTAGGTCACGAGGTAGCCGACGAACGCCAAGCAGACGGTCACGATCACTGTGGCCATGACAGGCGGTGCTACCTGGATCGACATCACGGCCCCGGCGTGTTCACCTGCGACGAAGTCGAACTTGACCCGGCAGCGGGCACCACCGCCGAGCTGGACGTGCTCGATCCCGTTGTCACCGGGCCGCAGCTCGGGCCGGGTGAGGGCGGCACCGCGTCGCCAGGCGGGCCTACTCGCCCGGCGTCAGCAGCGGATCGGCCCACGCGCCGACGCGTTCCGGGCCGGGGCAGTTGCTGGGGTCGCCGGCCGGCGGCTTGACGCCGATCACCAGGCGTTTGACCCCGGTGACCGGGATGTCCACCAATTGCGGCGCTTTGTCCGACACCGCCGCGAGGTCCACCACGCGATTCCCGTCGGTCAACGCGTAGAAATCCAGTGGTTTCGTCTCGGCCGATTCGTCGACGACACCGACGAACGCCGTGAAACGCGCGAAGCGGCCGTCCAGCGGATATTCGATCTGATTCGAACCGCACCACGCGCCGGTGGCCGATATCGCGTGGTCGTGCGGCACACCCCGGAAGCGGACCGGACCGGGTGTCCAGAGGTTTTCCGCCGGGTCGTTCTCGACCGGTCCCAGAGTGGTCAGGGAAACGGCTCCACGGGATACCGGGGAGGCCGATTTCGTCGAACCGACCGGGTCCACCGCGGTCGTGGTGCTCAGGTTGGGCGCGGCCTGCGGGGGCACCGGCTCGACCGGTGCGGCCTGCCTGCCGAACGTGATCACCAGCGCCAACGCCGCGACGCTGGCCGACGTCAACGACAGCAGGCCGCGCGGCGCGGGTCTGTCCCGGGCCCGCGAGGTGGTCAGGATGGTCACCCCGATCAACCCGCAGACAATCGCGCCGATGATTTTCAGCAATAGCGTCGGAAAGGTGAGGACGGCGACCAGGGTGCCGGTGAGGCTCGTCGCCGCGCCGGACCAGCGGGCCACTGCGATGATCGGCCGCGGGGGAGTCGGCTCACTTTCGGGGTCGTCCGTCGTGGTGCGCGCCCGTTGGTGCCGACCTTCCATTGGCCACGAATCCTTTCTGCGGCACCCGTACGGGTGCGGTTCGCGAGTTCCCGCCGACATCCCGGTCGGCGCGCACAGTAGCACCGATCCGGGGGTGCTCAATAGGTAGAAAAGCGGAAGTCCGCACCCTCGTGCGCGCGGAGTGGTGCGGTAATTGCGAATGAAATGGTTGGGTCGGTGAACTGCCCTCGCGGGCAGCCGGGGGTGCCCCGGGTCCGCCGCAGCGCCGCTGCCCCGGCCCCCTGTCCGGACCCCGGGGTGGAGGCGTGATCCACGAGGTGGACGAGGCACTGCGCCGGCTGGTCCGGGACGACGCCCTGCGCGGCACGGACGTCGAGGTCGCGTTCGACGCGCCCACCGTGGACGTCTACCTCTACGACATCCGCGAGGACGTGCTCCGCCGCCGGCGCGGCCTGCTCGACGAGTACGACGACGGCGAGGTGGTCACGCGCCACTTGCCGCCGCCGGACCGACCCGAACCCCGACGACCCGTTCCGGGGGCTGCACCTGGCCGACGAGGCCCTGCCGGCGTCCCGGCGCGACCCGTTCGCGCCGCCGACCACCGGGGCGGCGTCCGGGCGGCTGCAACGCGCGGTCGGCAACGCGGGCGCGAGCGCCGTCGTGGAGGGCGAATCGCCGGTGCACGGCCCATCGAGGGCGTGGGCACCGCCGTCGCCGCCTTCGTGGGGTTCGCCGCGCGGACCCTTCACCACGCCGACCCTGGTGTCCGACTGGGCCCAGTACACGCAGGCGTTCGGCGATACGGTGGCGACAACTGCTACGTGGTCCGCATAGGCGGCGAGCGCGCCGACGGCAACGGCATCACCCTGCTGGTCAAGCAGAACGGCAAGGTGGTCGAAACGCGCCACGTGTCGACCAAGCGCACCAAGGACAACGTGCTGACCGGACCGGCACTACGTGCAACCGCTGTGGTTCAAGCCGGGGGAGAAGGTCGTGTTCGCGGTGAACGGCCGAAACCCTGCGGAGAAGGGGAACTGCACGCCTTCGGTGTCGTTCTCGGGACGGGTGCGGTGAGCCGCACCCAGGGTCAGATCAGCCCTTCGCGCAACGCGAACGCCACGGCGTGGGCGCGGTTGCGCAACTGGAACCGGTTGGTGATGTCGTGCAGGACGCTCTTGACGGTCCGCTGCGAGTAGCACAGCTTCTCGGCGATCTCCTTGGTCTCGAAGCCGTCCGCGATCAGCCGGAGCACCTCGGTCTCCCGGTCGGACATGCCGGCCATGGTCCAGCCGTTGGGGTTGGGTGCGGTGCGCTGCAACCGGGACACCCGGTCCAGCAGCCGACCGAGCAGGTCCGGCGGCAGTGCGCCCTCACCGGCGGCGGTGGCCTTCACCAGGCGCACCAACGTGTCCGGCGTGGCGTCGGAGCGCCGGATCACCGCCGACACCCCGCTGCCGACGATGTCGAGCAGCTCGGGATCGGCGATGTCGCCCGCCACCAGCACGATGTCCGGGCTGCCCGGCACCTGGAGCCCGCGCAGCAGCCGCCGCGCCGGGCCGTCCAGCTTCTCCAGCACCACCAGCGCGACCGGCGCGGGGTCGTCCGGCTCGACCAGGCGGATCTCCGGCCGGGACCGCAGCGCTGCGGTCACCCCGGCCCGGGTGATCGAGTCCGCCGCGTGCAGCGCCACCGCGATCTGCTCACCGTTCATGTCAGCTCCCGCCTCCGCGACCGTTGTCCCCGCGTGGCCGATCGTCCCGATCCGAGGTGCCCCGGCACCACGGCCCCGGTGTCCCGACTTGTCCCGACTCCTGGCCCGGACCGGCCCGCTCGGCCCGGGACACCGCCTGCGCGCGGTCGGCGACGTGCAGCTTGCGCAGGATGTTCGCCACGTGGTTGCGCACCGTCTTGGGGCTGAGCACCAGGGAGCGGGCGATCACCGCGTTGCCCCGGCCCGTCCGTCATCAGCCGCAGCACCTCGCCCCCCGCGACGGCGCGCACCGCCCACACGACCTGCTGCGGCCGGGACGCCTTGAGCAGGTACCCCAGCGCGCCCGCGCGCATCGCCGCGAACACCGAATCGTCGTCGTCGAACATGGTCAGCACGAGCACCCGGACAGCCGGGTCGTGCGCCACGTCATCCACTGCCCGCCGACCTCGCGCGCGTTCCCGGATCGAGTCCAGCCCCCCACCGCCGCAGCCGTCGTCCACCACCTCCACGTGCAGGCCGTCCGCGCACCACAGCCGGACCACGTTGGTCGTCGGCCGGTTCGGCGGGCACTGCGAACCTGCGGTGCACGTCCCCTCCCCGTCCGGCGGCGCTCGGCCTTCACCACCTAGTGGAGAAAATCGCAGATCCGCCGGCCGTCGTTTCACGCACACCAGCAGGTTCCCACGTTGGGGGGAATGCTCCGCGTGGTCGGTAACGCGATGACGTATCACCAGTCCGCGTGCCTGCTCCATACGGATATCAGGCACCACGGGAGGGTGGAATGCGGCATACGGCCGGCAGAGCGGTCCTCCAAGTTCACCCGACCAGGCTCTGCAACCTGCGATGCCTGCACTGCTACTCCAGCTCAGGGCCCGACGTGGCCGAGGCCGTGCCCATCGGCGTGCTGGCCGCCGTGGTCGGCGACGCGGCCGGGCTGGGCTACGACGTGCTCAGCGTGTCGGGCGGTGAACCGTTCCTCTACCCGGAGCTGCCCGCGTTGTTACGGGCCGCCCGGGACGCCGGAATGCGAACCACCGTCACGACGAACGCGGTCGCGCTCACCCAGCGCCGGATCGGGCTGGTGCGCGGACTCGTCGACCTGGTGGCCGTGTCGCTGGACGGCGACCAGGCGACCCACGACCGCATCCGGGACCGGGCGGGCTCCTTCGACAAGGCGCTGGCCGGCATCCGGCGGCTCACCGAGGCGGGCATCCCGGTCGGCGTCATCACCACCCTCACCCAGGGCAACGCCACCCAGCTCGGCGAGGTGGCGCTGGCCGCGTCCCGGTCCGGCGCGCTGCTGCTCCAGGTGCACCCGCTGGAGCCCGAGGGCGCGGCGAGCCGGCGGATGGCGGGGGAGCGGCCGGACGCGGTGGAACTCGCCTACGCGGCCGTCGAGCTGGGGCGCATCGCCGAGGAGCACGGCCTGGCCGTGCAGCTCGACGCCGTGCCGCGGACCGTGCTGGCCCGGCGGCCCGAGGCGTTCATGGCCGCACCGGTGCCCCGGCGGGTGCCGCTGGGCCGCTGGCTGACCCCGCTGGTGATCGAGGCCAACGGCGCGGCCGTGCCGGTCTCCTACGGCTTCGACCGCCGCTACGGGCTGGGCAACGTGCACGACCGATCGCTGGCCGAGCTCGCCGGCGACTGGGACGCCGCGCCGTTCCAGGACCTGTGCCGGTCGACCTGGCAGCGCCTGGTGGACGGCCGCACCGGTCCGCTGATCCCCTGGTACGGACACCTGGTGCGGGCCTCGCGCGCCGCCCGCACCGCTAACGCGGAGAACTGAGCAGTTCCGCCGCGCTGCGGGTGTTGATCACCCTCTCCGGCGGCACGCCGCACTCCTCGGCCCGCTCGCAGCCGTAGGACAGCCAGTCGAGCTGGCCGGGCGCGTGCGCGTCGCTGTCGATGGCGAACTCGCACCCCATCGCCAGCGCGAGCCGCAGCAGCCTGGTCGGCGGGTCCCGCCGCTCCGGCCGGGAGTTGATCTCCACGGCGGTGCCGTGGTCCCGGCAGGCGTCGAACACCGCCTCGGCGTCGAAATCCGACTCCGGGCGGCCCTTGCCCACCACCAGCCGGCCGGTGCAGTGGCCCAGCACGTCGACGTGCGGGTTCGCCACGGCGGTCAGCAGCCGCTCGGTCATCTCCGCCGCCGGCATCCGCAGCTTGGAGTGCGCGCTCGCCACCACGACGTCCAGCCGTGCCAGCAGATCCGGGTCCTGGTCCAGCGAACCGTCCGCGAGGATGTCCACCTCGATCCCGGTCAGCAGCAGGAACGGCGCGAGCTCGGTGTTGAGGTCGGCCACCACCGCCAACTGCTCGCGCAGCCGGTCGGCGGACAGCCCGTTGGCCACCCTCAGGCGCGGCGAGTGGTCGGTGAGCGCCATCCACTCGTGCCCGAGGTCGCGCGCGGCCTCGGCCATCTCGCGGATCGGGCTGCCCCCGTCGGACCAGTCGGAATGCGTGTGGCAGTCGCCTTTCAGCCGCGCGCGCAGCGCCTGACCGCCGACCACCGGGGCGTGGAACCGGGCCAGGTACGCGGGTTCGCGGCCCGCCACGGCGTCCAGGACGACGCCCGCGGTCGACTTGCCGATGCCGTCGAGGTCGGTCAGCGTGCCGTTCGCCACCCGCGCGGCCAGGTCGCCGGGCGGCAGCGCCGCCAGCACTTCCGCCGCCCGGCGGAACGCCCGTACCCGGTAGGTGGGTTCGCCCGCGCGCTCCAACCGGAACGCCACCTGTCGCAGTGCCCAGAGGGGATCCACCCGTCCTGTCTACCCCGCCGGCGCGCCGGACGCGCGCCGGTCGGGTCGTCGCCGGGGGTGTTAGTGGGCTTTGCGCCGGTCCACTCGGGACGCCGCCTTGCGAGTCGGCACCGGTTCGTCGCGAAGGGTTGCGGTGCGCGGGGCGGTGGAGCCAGCATGTCCGCCATGTCCCCACGGTCACCGGTCGGGTCCCTCGGGTCACGACGTCGGCCCAGCAAAGGCGATCTCACGTCGCGGGCCATCCTGGACACCGCCGAACGGCTGCTTCAGAACCGCTCGCTGGACGACATCGCGGTGGACGAACTGGCCGCCGGCGCGGGCATCTCGCGGTCCACGTTCTACTTCCACTTCTCGTCCCGGGAAGCCGTGCTGCACGCCCTGTCCGCCCGCGTGCTGGACGCGCTCTACGAGGCGGCGTCGTCCTGGCTGCGGCGGGGGAGCGAACCCCCGGAGGCCGCCATCCGGCGGGCGCTCGGCGCGACCCTCGCGGTGTGGCGGGCGCACGGCCCGGTGCTGCGCGCCGCCGTCCGCGCCCGCGACACCGATCCCCGGGTGCACGAGTTCTGGACCGGGGTGGCGCGGCGGTTCGTCGACGCCACGGCCGAGCAGATCACGATCGAGCGGGACGCCGGGGTCGCGGTGGGCGGTCCGGACGCGCGATCGCTCGCGGCGGTGCTGATGTCCATGAACGAGCAGGCTTTCCTGAACCGAACGGCCGCCCGCCGTTCGGCGAAGAAGGACCGCGAACTGGTCGACGTGCTCGCGTTCGTCTGGCTGCGGTCGGTCTACGGGGACTCCCCGTGAGCGACGAAACACCCGCCGAGTCCACAGAGGACGGTCGAAGACCGTGGCCGGTCAGGAGACCTGCGCGACCCACGCGGGTTCCCGGACCTCCTTCTCCGCGACCTCGACCCGGCTGAACGCGGCCGGGTCGACCCGGCGGTAGCCGTGCCGCACCACGCTCCGGTAGAGCACGTCCGACACGACCAGCACCGCGTCGCCGAGGAGCCCGGCGCGCACCGGCTCGGCGTCGACCAGGCGGCACGCGGTGTTCAGGTCGCTGCCCACCCAGCCGTGCGCGTCCCGGTGCACCTCGCCCGCGTGCAGGCTGAGCCTGATCCGGATGCGCGGCACCGCGGTCGCGTTGTGCCGGCGCAGCCGGGAGATCAACTCCGGGATGACCGGGTCCAGGATGTCCACTTTGGACACGTGGGCCGGGATCAGCACCGCCATGCCGTCGCCCCGGTCCTGCCGGCCCAGGTCGGCCTGCCGCACGCCCGCCGCGCGGAACCCGTCGCGCACGGCGGTGGTCAGCACGTCCCGCGCCACGATCTGGTGCGGGTTGGACCACCGCCCGAAGCCCGCGATGTCGACCACCAGGATGGACCGGTACTCCGGTCCGGGCGGGTGGCGGAACCACCGCCAGGGGCGGGGCAGTTCGACGGTCATCGGGTCTCCCCCTGCAACGCGCGGCGCAGCATCCAGGACCGGCTCAGCAGCCGCACCGCGTGCGGGATGCGCCGGGCCGGCGGCAGGTCGGCGAGCTCGGCCCGGAACTCCTCGTGGTAGCGGGCCTGGTGGCGGAGCGGCAGCACGGCCACCGCCAGGTCCAGCAACCTGCTGTCCCGCCGGGGTTCCAGCTCCAGCCGGATGATCCGGGCGGCGGCGACCATGGGTTCGAAGCTCGCGGTGGCGAGGTAGTTCCGCTCCACCGCGAACTCCAGCCACAGCACCCGCCGGTAGACCTCGCGCAGCCGCGCGTCCCCGTCGCGCTCCAGCGCCCGGCGCAGCTCCAGCGCGAGGTGGTGGGCGAGGTGGCGGTCCAGGATCCGGTCCAGCTTGCCGTCCAGCACGACCTCCAGGTCGTGCGCCAGCAACCGGATGCGCGCCAGGCGATCCCGTCTGGTCATGTGCCACCTGCCGCGTGGGGGCGCAGCAGGCCCAGGCGCGGCACCGCTCCCCGGGCCCGCGCGACGGCGGCCCTGGCCACCGCGATGCTGCCCGGGTCGAGCCGGTAGTACCGGCGGCGCGGGCGGCCCCGCTCGTGGGGGTCGGCGTCCTCCCAGTGGCTCTCCAGCCACCCGCACTGCTCCAGCCGGGCGAGGATCGGGTGCACGGTCCCGCTGGGCAGCTCGGCCACCTGGCAGATCTCCAGCCCGTACCGCTCCAGCGTGGGGTCCTCCAGCAGCACACCCAGCACGAGCTGGGTGGGCAAGGTCATCCTGGGTCCCTTCCGCGCCGCAACCATGGTTTAACTCTACCTAGGGTCATGGCACTGCGCAATCGATCCGGTACGCAGAGTCGCGGTGAGGTGGAATTCCGACCGGGAGGGCGGGTCCGCGCGGTCACCCCGTGCCGGGCGGCGGGGCGGTGGTGGCGCGGACGACCAGCCGGGTGGGCAGCACCACGCGCGGCGGTTCACCGGTTCGCGCGTCCAGCCCGGCCAGCAGCATCGCCACCGCCGTCCGCCCGGCCGGGCCCAGCGGCATCGCCACCGTGGTCAGCGGCGGCGAGCACAACGACGCGTGCGGCAGGTCGTCGAACCCCGTCACGCTCACGTCGCCGGGCACCGGCACGCCCCGGTCGCGCAGCCGGGCCAGCACACCCGACGCCATGACGTCGTCGTAGGCCATGATCGCGGTGACCCCGGCGGTCAGCGCCAGGTCCGCCGCCCGCGCGCCGCCCGCGAAGCGCGGCGCGAACGGCCCCAGCCCGACCACGTCCACGCCGTGCCGCGCACGCGCCGCCGCCAGCCCCCGGCGGCGTTCCGCACCCGACCACGACGTGCCCGGCCACGACGTGCCCGGACCGTCCAGGTACGCGATCCGCCGGTGGCCCAGCGCGACCAGGTGGTCCACCACCTGCCCGACGCCGCCCGCGCCGTCCATCAACGTCGCCGGCACGCCCGGCAGGTCGCGGTCCAGCAGCACCAGCGAGGTCGCCCGCGTCACCTCCGCGACCTGCGCGCCGGTCAGCCCCGACGTGCAGACCAGCACCCCGTCCACCTGCTTGGCCATGGCGTGCACCAGCCCGACCTCGGCCGCCGGGTCGTCGCCGGCCGCCACGAACACGGCGTAGTCGGCCTGCGCGGCGCGCGCCTGCGCCGCCTTCAGGACTCCGGTGAAGAAGGGGTCGGCCAGATCCGGCAGCACGATCCCGATGTTGCCGGTCCGGCCGGTGATCAGCCCGCGCGCGGCCCGGTTCGGCCGGTACCCCAGCTCGCGCGCCGCCGCCAGCACCCGGGACCGGGTCTCCGCGCGGACCAGGCCCGGCGTGGTCAGGGCGCGGGACACGGTGGCCACGGACACCTGCGCGCGTCGCGCCACGTCGCGGATGGTGATCGCCACGCGCTACCTCCGAAGGGCGTTCGAGGCCGGTCCCGGTCCAGTGAAGCGGACCGGGACGCCGCTGAAAACGCTTCCATCCGAGTACGGGCGACCACGCGATCCGACCCCCGACGACGCGGCGGCGCGCTCGCGGGCGGGCGGTGCCGCCGGACGACGGCGAACCCGCCGGTCGTCACACGGTGAGCACCACCTTGCCCGTGGTGGCCCGGTTCTCCAGGGCGTCGTGGGCCTTCGCCACGTCCGCCAGCGGGAACGTGGTGGTGCGGGGCGTGAGCCGGCCCTCGGCGAGCGCGGCCAGCGAGATCGTCTCCAGCTCCCGCAGGGTCGTCCCCTTGAGCAGCCGAGGGCCGAGGGCGACCGTCGCGGTGAGCCCGGCCCGGTACAGGTCGAGCGTCTCGATCCGGGTCTGCTCGCCCGACGACCAGCCGAACATGACGATCCGACCGGCGAGCCCCAGCAGCTCGAACGCCTGCCGGCCCACCGCGCCGCCGACGCCGTCGAGCACCACGCTCACCTCGCCGACCTCGGCGCGCACCTCGTCGGCCCACCCGGTCCTGGTGTAGTCGACGACCAGATCGGCGTCGAGCTCCCGGACGACGTCCAGCTTCGCCGTGCTCGCCGCGCCCACCACCCGCGCGCCCACGGCCTTGGCCTCCTGCACGAACAACGCGCCGAGGCCGCCCGCCGCCGCCGGCACCAGGACGACGTCGTCCCGGGTCAGCCGCGCGATCCGCAGGATGCCCAGCGCCGTCCGCCCGGTGCCGATCATGGCGACGGCCGCGTCGTCGGAGACGTGCGCGGGCACCTCGTGCAGCGACGTGACGTCGACCGCCGCGAGCTCGGCGTACCCGCCGCTGGCCATGCCCAGGTGCGCGACCACCCGCTTGCCCAGCCACGACGGGTCGGCCCCCTCGCCCAGCCCGGTCACCACGCCCGCCACCTCGCGGCCCGGCGTCATGGGCAGCTCGGGCGGTGGGAACGGACCGGCTTTCTCGCCCTTGCGGATCGACGCGTCCAGCAGGTGCACGCCGGCGGCGCGCACGCCCACCAAGACCTGCCCGGCCCCGGGGCGCGGGTCCGGCACCTCCTCCACGCGGAGGTTCTCGGCCGGACCGAACTCGTGCTGTCGGATGGCGCGCATCGGGTGGCCCCCATTCGTAGGTTGTCGAACTACCGTAAGAGCTCGACCGAAGTGGAGGTCAACCGGAATTCCGCCGCCGGGTGCGCCGAGCCGGGGAGCGGCGGGCGGACCCCTCGCCCAGGACACCGGCGGGATGGTGCCCGACCCGCGTCGGAGCGGCCCGCCGGCCGCCGGGCCAACGCGTGGGGCGGGTCGCGCGTCCTGCCGGGTGTGAACCACTTCGACCAGAACGCGCACTACCACTCCTTCCTGCTGGACCACGTGCCGCCGGGCGCGCGGACCGCGCTGGACGTGGGCTGCGGGCACGGGGCGTTCGCCCGCCGGCTCGCCGCCCGGGGGCTGGCCGTCACGGCGGTGGACCGGGCCGTCGACGGGTCCGCGCCGGGCGTGGACTTCCGGCGCGCCGACGTGCTCACCGACGACCTCGGCGGGCCGTACGACTTCGTCTCGTGCCTGGCCGTGCTGCACCACCTGCCGTTCGACGCCGGCCTGACGCGGTTGCGGGACGCCGTCGCGCCCGGTGGCGTGCTCGCGGTGCTGGGTCTGGCGAAGGAGAAGACCCTGTGGGACTGGGCGCTCAGCCTCGCCTCCACGCCGCTCAACCTCGCGCAGCGCGTCGTGCGCGACGACCCGGTGGGCAGCGCGCCCGTCCGGGACTGGTTCATGGGCGTCGACGAGGTCAAGGCCGGCGCGGCCCGGCTGGTGCCCGGCGCACGCGTCCGGCGGCACCTGTACTGGCGGTACTCGCTGGTGTGGGCCAAAGCCCGATGAGGGCGATATTCCTTTGACGCCAACGAGGTCCGGGCGGGATGGTAGGACCCGACACCGGAAAGGGGGAGGTCGTGGACGGCACTGATTCCGAATGGACCGGCGCGGCGACGCGCCAGGCCCGGTGATGCGCCCGACCCCCTCGTCGACCTGCGCCCAGGCCGCCGGGCCCGGCTCGTGGAAACGAGTTCGCGGCCGGTGCCGGCAGCACCGCGCTGTTCGTCACGGTGATCTGCGCGTGATATCGCGCTCCCCGACGTCCCGGCCTTCATGGGGTGGGTCGGGACGACTCCGGCACGGCGGGGTCAGTGGCTCCTGTCGATCGGGGGACCGGGTCCGTGCGCCCGATCCCCGCCCCTGGTTTGCGGTGCGTGACGATCGGGTAGCCGAAGGTGGTCCGGAGCCCGGCAGGCGGGCTCTCGTGTCCTCATGGGAGGGCGTGATGACCAACTCGACCGTCGGTCGCGTCAGGGTCGCTGGCCTCCAGCCCGCCCAGGTGCTGGCAGGTCTGCTCGGCCTCGCATTCCTCGTCATCGGCGTGGCCGGCTTCATGCGCACCGGGTTCGGCGACTTCGCGGGCGAGCAGCACTCGATGCTGCTCGGCTTCGCCGTCAACCCGCTGCACAACGTCGTCCACCTGGCGTTCGGTGTGCTCGGCCTGTTGATGGCCACGGGCTCGGGACTGTCCAGGCTGTACGGCTGGATCGTGTTCCTCGCCTACGGCCTGGTCCTGATCTGGGGCCTGATGCTGGTCGACGTGGTGTCGGCGAACCCGGTCGAGCGCATCGGGAACCCGTTGGCGCTCAACGTGAACGACAACTGGCTGCACCTCGGCATCGCGGCGGTCGGCCTGCTGATCGCGGTGCTGCCCGCGCGTCGGAAGATCGTGACGCCGGAGGAGCCCGTGGTCGAGCCCGTCGCGGAGCGCGACGAGAGCATCCGCGACTCGGAGATGCCGGCCCAGCGCGACCGGGAGGAACTCCACCGCGACCAGCGCGTCGAGCGGGAGGACCTCCGCCCGCACGACCAGCGACCGCACGACCAGCGCATCGAAGCCGTCGACCCGACGGTGTCCCCGCGCCAGGCCCAGCCGATCGACCCGGCGGTCGCCGAGCAGCACAAGGCCCGGCACTACCGCTGACCCACCACCGCCGCCGGGGTGCCGTCCACTGTGGATGGTGCCCCGGTTTCGCGCGTCCGGGGGGCGGCGGTACCGAGGGGTTCCCGCACCGGGTCCGCCGGCGCGGCGCGGGTCCGCCCGGCCCGGCCTGGCATCCTGGGCGGTGATGTCGACATTCGCGCAGTGGGCACCCGCCGTGCTCGCCCTGGTCCTGGTGGCCAGTCCGGGTATCTGGCGGTTGAGCCGCAACACGATCACCATCGCGCACGAGGGTGGTCACGCCCTGGTCGCGCTGCTCACCGGCCGCCGGCTGGAGGGCATCAAGCTGAACTCGGACACCTCCGGGGTGACCGTGTCGAGCGGCAGGCCCACCGGGCTCGCCGTGGTGCTGATGTACCTAGCCGGGTACGTCACCCCGTCGCTGCTCGGTCTCGGCGCGGCGGCCCTGGTCACCGCCGACCACGTCCGGCCGCTGCTGTGGGCCACCGTCGGCCTGCTCGCGGCCATGCTGGTCATGATCCGCAACCTGTTCGGCGTGCTGTCGGTGGTGGCCACCGGCGCGGTGATGTTCGCCGTCTCCTGGTACGCCACCGCCGAGTGGCAGGCCGCGTTCGCGCTGTTCGTCGCGTGGTTCCTGCTGCTGGGCGGGGTGCGGCCGGTGGGGGAGTTGCAGAGCCGCCGGATGCGGGGCCGCGCCCCCGAGTCCGACGCCGACCAGCTCGCCCGGATCACCCGCGTGCCGGGCCTGGTCTGGGTGCTGGTCTTCGCCGTCGTGACGATCGGCGCGCTGCTGCTCGGCGGCCGGATGTTGTTACCGCTGTAACTCCCCGGGTACCCGGTGTGCGGGTGCCTGCCGGGAGGAGGAGCCGTGCTCGTTGCCGACCACGTGGCCGCCTTCGGGCGGGCGGACAACCGGCTGCGGTTCGTGCAGTCACGGCACGAGGAGATGTCCGCGCTCGCCGCAGTCGGCTACGCCAAGGTCAGCGGGCGGGTCGAGGTGTGCCTGGCCACGTCCGGTCCGGGCGCGATCCACCTGCCCAACGGCCTGTACGACGCGAAGCTCGACCGCGTCCCGGTGGTGGCGCGGGGACGGGACCCCGGACGGGCTGCGGGCGCACCAGGACAAGGGATAATCCGATCGGGGAGGACACGTTTGTCCTCCCCGCCTGCCGGGGTACGTCTTGATCGCACCTGAAACGACTCCAGCAGGGGGTACGTCCGTCATGACCAGCACTGCGCGCCTGCCGAAGCCAGTCACCGACGTCTGGGACTGGCAGAAGGAGGGGCTCTGCCGAGGCCGTGACAGCGCGGTCTTCTTCCACCCGGACAACGAGCGCGGCTCGGCCCGCACGGCACGCGAGGACCGCGCCAAGGAGCTCTGCGGGCGCTGCCCCGTGCTGCTGGAGTGCCGCCGGCACGCGCTGGCCGCCCAGGAGCCCTACGGCGTGTGGGGCGGCATGGGCGAGGACGAGCGCCGCCGCATCATCGCGGCGCACCGCCGCCGCACCACCGAGCGCCAGCACACCGCTGCCTGAGTCGCGCCCGCCCGGACACCCCCTGCCCGGGTGGGCGTCCTCCGCGCACGGCCGGAAGACCTACCGACCCCTCGGCACCCTGATTCCCGCCGACCCCCTGACTCCCGCCGGCCCGCGACGCGCACCAGGACGTGCGAACGGCGCGGGGCCGGTCGGACACCCGACCGGCCCCGCGCCCGTGCGAAGACCGCCTACTCGCTGAGACCGTCGCGGAGTTGGCGCAGCGTCTTGGCCAACAGCCGTGACACGTGCATCTGCGAGATCCCGACCTTCTGCGCGATCTGGGTCTGCGTCATGTTGCCGAAGAACCGCATGACCACGATCTTGCGCTCCCGCTCGGGCAGCTTCTCCAGCAGCGGGTGCAACGCCTCCCGCTGCTCGATCGCCTCCAGCTCCGGGTCCTCCTCGCCGAGCGTGCTGCCCAGCGAGATGGAGCTGTCGTCGGCCACGAGCAGGTCGTCCAGGGACGCGCTGTGGTACGCGTTGCCCGCCGCCAGACCCTCGTGGATCTCGTCGCGGGACAGCCCCAGGTGCTCGGCCAGCTCCGAGGGCGTCGGCGCGCGGCCGAGCTGCTGCGACAGCCGCGACGACCCGGCGTTGATCGCCAGGTGCAGCTCCTTGAGCCGCCGGGGCATCCGGACCGACCAACTGGAGTCGCGGAAGTACTTCCGCACCTCGCCCATGATCGTCGGCACCGCGAACGACAGGAAGTCGCTCCCGCGCTCCGGGTCGAACCGGTCCACGGCGTTGATCAGCCCGACCGTGGCCACCTGCACCAGGTCGTCGTAGGGCTCGCCGCGGTGGCCGAAGCGCCGCGCGATGTGCTTGGCCACCGGCAGGTGCTCGGTGACCAGCTCGTCGCGCAGCCGTTCGCGCTCCGGCTGGCCCTTCTCCGTCGCGGCGAGCCGGACGAACAGCGGAGCCAGGTGGTCGTAGTCCCCCTGCGAACGTGTCGTGCCCCCGTTTTCGGACGCCGTCACGCCGTCCCCTGCGACCGCTTGACCAGGTCGATGTGCACCTCGTAGGCGTCCGACCGGGGGGCCACCCAGGTCGTGACGGAGTCCACCAGGGCGCTGAGCACCCGCCAGCCGAAGCTGTCCCGGTCCGGCGGCGCGGACCGCTTCGAGCCGACCGTGGCGAACACCTGCACCGCCCCGCCGGCCACCAGGAACCTGGCGCTGAGCACGGCGCTCGGCGCGGCCAGCGAGATCAGCGTGGAGCACGCCTCGTCCACCGCCAGCTTCAGGTCCTCGATCGAATCCAGGTCGAAGTCCTGGCGCATGGCGATGTCGGCCGCCACCGCACGGACGATCGACAGCTGCGTGGGGTCGGCGGCCATCCGCAACTCCACCCCGGCCAAGGGGTCATCCGACTCGCCGCCCTGCGGCTCCGTGTGCGACACGCTCACCTCATCGTCCGTTCTGTTTCGATGGTGCTGAAGCTATCGGTACCCGATTGAATCGGCCTTCACACGTGTAACGCCCGCCCGGACTGGGAAGACTTGCTGTTGCGTCACTGGGAGGCCTTTTGAGCGAAAGACTCGCGGACCGCCACTGGGGGGTGGAGTTCCCCGCCGTCGCCACGCGGCTCGCGGAGGTCCGTGTCCGGCTCGATGCGTGGCTGCTCGACCTCGCCGTGCCCGACGACGACCGGTACGACCTGGTCATCGCGGTCAACGAGGCGATGAGCAACGCCGTGGAGCACGCCTACCCGCCCGGCGAGCCGGGTCGGGTCCGGGTCACCGCCGACGCCCGGCCGGACGGCCGGGTGCGGGTGGTGGTGGCCGACGACGGCGTCTGGCGGGTGCCGCCGGCCGCGCTGTCCGACCGGGGCCGCGGCCTGCTGCTCATGCGCGAGAACACCGACGAGGTGCTGGTGGAGCGGGGGGCCGACGGCACGCGCGTGTCGCTCGTGCTGGCCGCCAGGCACACCACCCGGGGTACGTACCAGACCTCGCCGGCGGAGCAGATCGTGGTGGTCGAGCGCGCCGGCTGGGTGGAGGTCGTCGTGCTCGGCGACGTGCCCGCGCAAGACGGACCCGCCGTGCGACGGCGAATTCTCACCGCCGCGCGCGGCGGTTCCGTGCCCGTCGTGGTCGACCTGCGCGGGCTCGGGAACCGCGTCGAGGGGGTGGTGCGCAGCCTGCGCGGGATCGCCGAGGCGGCAGCCGCCGCCGGCAACCGGCTGGTGGTGCGCGCGCCCGAGGACGGACCCGCGCACACCGCGCTCGTCGCGGCCGGCGTGGACCAGGTCGTCGACCTGGTCGCGCACGCTAGCCCGCCGACGGGTCACCAGCCCGAACCGCCGCCAGCGCCTCGTCCACCGAGCCGTGCACGCTGAACACCTCACCGAGCCCGGTCGCGGCCAGCGGGCGGATCACCGCCCGCTCCACCGCGACCACCCGGAAGGCCGTACCCCGTCGCTGAGCGTGCTGCGACGCCTCCACCAGCACGGCTAGCCCGGCCGAGCCGAGGAAGCTCACCCCCGACATGTCGAGCACCAGCGTGCTCCCGCCGTCCAACCGACCGAGCACGTCCGCGCGCAACTCCGGCGCGGTCAACATGTCGATCTCGCCACCGACCGACACGACCGTGACACCGTCGGTCGGGTGGTCCACCGAGCGGACCACCCGAGCGGCACGCGTGCTGTCCGCGGTGGACCCGGCTCCGCTCGTCGACACGACGTTCGGATCCTGCACCGTCACGAGGACTCCTCTTCATCCAACCAACTGCTGGGGAGGGAAGCCCAGGCGTGCGGCAGGTGCCGAGCACGTAGATGCAGCGTGGCGACACTTGTGGCCCGTAAACCGGAGCTTCCCCGGCGCGGCTGTTGGCTCAACCGCTGCGCCAACCACCGTACGGAGCCGTTCCGGGCACCACAAGCGGGCAGATGGCGTCTTGATCAGTTCCAGTGTAGTCGGGACGTCGTTCGACGGCGCATGACGCACGGTGAACGGTTCGAAACCGGCCCCGCGGGTTACACCTGGGGGGAAGGGAGTTGCGCAACTCGGCGACCGAACCGCCCGATCAGCGAGACCGACCCCTGATCCGGGGTGGCGGACGCCACAGTTCCCGCACAATCCTGGACAGGGGATAACGCCGCGACCGTCGCGGGCGACACCCGTACGGAGGGATCGACGATGAGCACCAGCACGGAAACCGAGTCCGAACCCGCGAAGCGCCGGGCGGCGCGCGCCGCCTCCGGCGCGGGATCGCTGCCCACCGCCCCGTGCAGCGTGGTCTGGAGCAAGGGCCACGCCTACGTGCTCGAAGGTTTCCGGGCCCGCTGGGTCGGCGTGGACGACCGGGGCCGACCGCAGGCGCTCAGCGGCGAGCAGTTGCAGCGCCGGGGCTGGAGCCGCACCCGGTCCCGCTGACCGGCTCGCGGGCCGCCCCGCCGCACCCCCGGACTCCCCGTGCTGACGGCACGCCGGGTTCCCCCGAGTCCGGGTCCGGCCACCGCACCCCGCGCACCACCACCGACCCGGGTCGTCCGCCACCCGGGAGTGCACCCGTGCCGTGCCCGGTCCCCACCGCCGGCTCTACAGTGCGCGGTGTGCCGCGAGACCCCGCAGACCGGTGGCTGACCATCCCGAACGCGCTCAGCGTGCTCCGGCTGCTCGGCGTGCTGCTGTTCCTGTACCTGCTGCTCGGTCCGCGGGCTGACGGCTGGGCGGTGGTCGTGCTGGTGCTGGCCGGCCTGTCGGACTGGCTGGACGGCAAGGTCGCGCGCTGGCTGGACCAGATGAGCAGGCTCGGCGCGCTGCTCGACCCGGCCGCCGACCGGCTCTACATCCTGGCCACGCTGGTCGCGTTCGTGGTCCGCGACATCGTGCCGTGGTGGGTGGCGGCGGTCCTGGTCGGCCGCGAGCTCGTGGTGGGCGCGTGCCTGCCGGTGCTGCGGCACCGGGGCTACGGCCCGTTCGAGGTCAGCTACCTCGGCAAGGGCGCGACCTTCAACCTGCTCTACGCGTTCCCGATGCTGCTGCTCGCCCAGGGCACGTCGACCGCCGCCGAGGTCGTCCGGCCGGTGGCCTACGCGTTCATGGTCTGGGGCGGTGCGCTCTACTTGTGGTCCGGGGCGTTGTACGTGTACCAGTTCTCGCTCGCCCTCCGTCGACCGCCGGGGGTCGTACCCGTCCGACGGGTCGTGGGAAGATCCGGCAGCGAAGATCCACCGTCATGAAGGAGCACACCGCGGTGATTCCCGAGGAGCTCAAGTACACCGAGGAGCACGAGTGGGTGTTGCGCACCGGTGAGGACACCGTGCGCATCGGTATCACCGACTACGCCCAAGAGCAGCTCGGCGACGTCGTGTTCGTCCAGCTCCCGGAACTCGGGGAGCAGGTGGCCGCGGGTCAGACGCTCGGTGAGGTGGAGTCCACCAAGAGCGTGTCCGACATCTACGCGCCCCTCGTGGGCGAGGTCGTGGCCCGCAACGACTCGCTGGACCAGCAGCCCGACCTGGTCAACTCCGATCCCTACGGCGAGGGGTGGATGGTGGAGCTGCGGCTGGACGACCCGGCCTCGGTCGACGACCTGCTCGACGCCGCCGCGTACCAGGAGCTGGCGGCACAGGGGTGAGGTCGATCTTCCGCCGGATCTTCGGTCGCTGGGGGAGCCGCTCCTCGGACCAGGGTTCGGGCACGATAGGTTCTAGCGGTCTCGACGCTTCCAGCAGCAGGAGGAGAGCTCAGGTGAGCACGAACGACGGGCCAGGCGTTCCGCCGGAGCAGGGGCCGGAGCGGACCTCCGTTTTCCGGGCCGACTTCCTCGCCGAAGTAGAGGGTGCCGAGGCACCCGCGCAGGAGCCGGCTGTCGCCGGTGTCGACGCGCTGCCCGCGGGGTCCGCCCTGCTGGTGGTCAAGCGCGGTCCGAACGCGGGTTCGAGGTTCCTGCTGGACCGGGACACCACCAGCGCGGGCCGGCACCCCGACAGCGACATCTTCCTCGACGACGTGACGGTGTCCCGCCGGCACGCCGAGTTCCGCCGCGAGGGCGGCGAGTTCGTGGTGATCGACGTGGGCAGCCTCAACGGCACCTACGTCAACCGCGAGCCCGTCGACCAGGCGGTCCTCGCCAACGGCGACGAGGTGCAGATCGGCAAGTTCCGCCTCGTGTTCCTGACCGGTCCGGGCACCGGGGGTCAGGGGGCGCAGTGACGGCGGCCGGGCGGCCACAGCGCGGGGGGTTGAGCATCGGCGCGGTGCTCGCGCAGTTGCGATCGGAATTCCCCGACGTCACGATCTCCAAGATCCGTTTCCTGGAGTCGGAGGGTTTGGTCCGCCCGGCACGCACCGCCTCGGGGTACCGCCAGTTCACCTCCACCGATGTCGAGCGGTTGAGGTACGTGCTGGCGGCCCAGCGCGACCGCTACCTGCCGTTGAAGGTCATCAAGGAGCACCTGGACGCGGCCGACGCGAGCGCGCCCGCGCCGGGTCGGGTGCTGCGCGCGGTGGACGGCACGCCCACCGCCGAGCAGTTCACCGGCGGGTCCCCGCACCGGGTGACGCGGGAGGACCTGCTGGCCCGCTCCGGGCTGGACGGGGCGCTGCTGGCGGACCTGGAGCAGCACGGCCTGATCAGGGCCGGCGCGGGCGGGTCCTACGACCAGGAAGCCGTGCAGATCGCGACCACCGTGCGCGCGATGGCCGGCTTCGGCCTGGACCCCCGGCACCTGCGGTCGTTCCGCGCGGCGGCGGACCGCGAAGTCGGCCTGGTCGAGCAGGTCGTGACACCCCTCTACCGGCAGCGGGACCCCCGGGCGCGCGGGCGCGCCGACGAAGTCCTCCGCGAACTGGCGGCGCTTTCCGTAACGCTGCACACACTCCTGGTGAAGGCCGGGTTGCGCGATGTCGCCGGTACCCGTGTTTCCCCTCGGTGAACCCGTGTCCGAATAGTGATCGCGGATACCCGGTGGTTGCGCACGGGGCCCGCTTGGCGGGTAGCGTCGAATGCGTACGTGGGGGATCCTCGTGGCATAGCGGGGACGCCAGAATTTCAGCGCGCTGAGGGAGGCGATACCCGATGAGCGAGATGCGCGTCGTCGGCGTGCGGGTGGAACTGCCCGCCAACCAGCCGATCCTGCTGCTGCGCGAAACCGAGGGTGAGCGCTACCTGCCGATCTGGATCGGCTCGGTCGAAGCCACCGCCATCGCCCTGGAACAACAGGGCGTGCGTCCCGCGCGGCCACTGACCCACGACCTGCTCAAGGATGTCATCGGAGCGCTGGGCCGGCAGCTCGAACAGGTCCGGATCACCGATCTCCAGGAGGGCACGTACTTCGCCGAGCTGGTGTTCGACGGCGACGTCCGGGTCTCCGCGCGGCCGAGCGACTCGGTGGCGCTGGCGCTGCGGATCGGCGTGCCGATCCACGCCGAGGAGTCGGTGCTGGCCGAGGCCGGCCTGATCATCCCGGACGAGCAGGAGGACGAGGTCGAGAAGTTCCGCGAGTTCCTCGACTCGGTGTCGCCGGAGGACTTCCGCGGCGCGGACACCTGACGTTCCCCACCGCTCACCGGCGGTGTGCGGGATAGGCAGAGGCGTCCGGCCACGGGGTCGGACGGGCGGCCCGGGCGCTCGCTCCGGGCCTTTTCGCGTTCCGGGTCTCGTCGCGCGCCCGCAGGACGAGCCGGCCGCGCCCGGTCTTCCGGTGGCCGTGGGCCCGGTTCGGACGGGCTGGGGGCTCTCCGGACGTGCCCTCGGGGTGCTCGGTGGCGGGCGGTGCGTGGGCGGAGCGTCGATTCGTGCGCGGAGTGCGCGCCACGAGGAGCCGGCGGCCGGCCGCGAGCGGGGGTCGGCCCCGTGGTGTGTGCGGTGCGTTGTGGATCAACTCCGCGTGCCACCCTCCGGTGTCACACCTCCGGGTTACCGAACGTCAGCGGTGATCCGCTAAACGATCACTAAACGTCACCCGAATGGCTTACGACGGGCGTCTCTCTCAACCTCAACCTGAGGTTTAGCTGAGACACGCTCAGCGCGTCGCGTTGACCTGCCCCCTAGCCGGTCTTACCGTCGAACTCAGGTGGATTGCCGCGGTGTGGTTCGGCGCGGCGGTCCACGGGGTGGTTGCCGGCCTTCGGGCCGGATCGAGGGGAGGCAGGCGTGGTCGAGGAAGCGCCCATCCGGGCCGGGTGCGGCGAACAGGGTGAGCTGTTCCCGGACTCCTCGCTGCCGGACGAACTCGTGGGCTACCGCGGCCCGGCGGCGTGCCAGATCGCGGGCATCACCTACCGCCAGCTCGACTACTGGGCCCGCACCGGACTGGTCAACCCGACCATAAGGAGTGCCCACGGCTCCGGCAGCCAGCGGCTGTACTCGTTCAAGGACATCCTGGTGCTCAAGGTGGTCAAACGACTGCTGGACACCGGGGTCTCGTTGCAGAACATCCGGGTCGCGGTGGACCACCTGCGCCGTCGCGGCGTGCAGGACCTGGCCCGGATCACGCTGTTCAGCGACGGCACGACGGTCTACGAGTGCACCTCGCCGGAGGAGGTCGTGGACCTGCTCCAGGGCGGTCAGGGCGTGTTCGGGATCGCGGTCAGCGGTGCGATGCGGGAGATCAGCGGCACGATCCACGACTTCCCGGCCGAGCGCGCGGACGGGGTGGAGGTGGACGAGACGCCGAACGACGAGCTGTCCCGCCGCCGGCGCACCCGGGCGACCGGCTGAGATCCACGTCGCGTCCGTGACGGGCTCCGGCGCTGGTCCGGGTACCATTCGCGGGTAGTCGATTGAGCCCGCGCGGGAGAGTCCGAGCACGTCTCGGCGCCGAAGGAGCAAATCCTCCCCGGAACCTCTCAGGCGCAAGGACCGCGCGGGTGAGACGCCTCTGGAAAGCGGGTCGGTCCACCGACCCCACCGACGGTGCAAGCCCGGCCCGCCGACGGCCGCGGTGAAGCTCTCAGGTGCCCGAACGGGCGGAAGACAGAGGGGGAGGGCAACGGCAGAAGTGTGCCCGCAGCCCCGGAGGCGCAGCTATGACGCAGGACCGCATCCCCCTCGCCGCTCTTGAGCACGGCACCCCCTTCGCCGACCGCCACGTCGGCCCCCGGCCGGCGGAGCTGGCCCGCATCCTCGACGTGATCGGCGTCGGCTCCCTTGAAGAGCTGGCGCAGCGCGCGGTGCCCGAGTCGATCCGCGAGCGCGACCTGGTGCTGGACCTGCCCGCGCCCGCCACCGAGACCGAGGCGCTGGCCGAGCTGCGCGCGCTGGCCGCCCGCAACAAGCCGCACAAGCAGATGATCGGCCTGGGCTACTACGGCACCACCACCCCGCCGGTGATCCGCCGCAACGTGCTGGAGAGCCCGGCCTGGTACACCGCCTACACGCCGTACCAGCCGGAGATCTCGCAGGGCCGGCTGGAGGCGCTGCTGAACTTCCAGACCGTCGTGGCCGACCTGACCGGCCTGAACCTGGCCAACTCGTCGATGCTGGACGAGTCCACCGCCGCCGCCGAGGCGATGACGCTGGTCCGCCGCGCGGGCCGGAGCACGTCGGCCAAGTTCGTGGTCGACGAGGACACCCTGCCGCAGACGCTGGCCGTGATCCGGACCCGCGCCGAGCCACTGGGCATCGAGATCGTCACCGCCGACCTGTCGCAGGGCCTGGAGGGCCTCGGCCTGGGCGGCGACTACTTCGGCGTGCTGCTGTCCTACCCCGGCGCGTCCGGCGTCGTGCGCGACCAGGAGTCGCTGATCGCGGAGATCCACGCGGCCGGCGCGCAGGCCGTGGTGGCGGCCGACCTGCTGGCGCTGACCCTGCTGCGCCCGCCCGGCGAGATCGGCGCGGACGTCGTCGTGGGCACCACCCAGCGGTTCGGCGTGCCGATGGGCTTCGGCGGCCCGCACGCCGGGTACATGGCGGTCCGCGAAGGACTGGCGCGGCAGCTCCCCGGCCGGCTGGTCGGCGTGTCGGTGGACGCCGACGGCAACCGCGCCTACCGCCTGGCGCTCCAGACCCGCGAGCAGCACATCCGCCGCGAGAAGGCCACCAGCAACATCTGCACCGCCCAGGTGCTGCTCGCCGTGATCGCGTCCATGTACGCCGTCTACCACGGGCCGGAGGGCCTGCGGGCGATCGCGACCCGCGCCCACCGGATGGCGACCGTGCTGGCCGCCGGGCTGTGCGAGGGCGGGGTCGAGGTCGTGCACGGCGAGTTCTTCGACACCGTGCGGGGCCGCGTCGAGGGCCGCGCCGCCGCGATCGTCGCCGCCGCCCGCGAGCTGGGCGTCAACCTGTGGCAGGTGGACGCCGACACGGTGTCGATCGCGTGCGACGAGACGACGACCCGTGACGACCTCACCGCCGTGTGGCGGGCGTTCGGCGTGACGGTGTCCGACGTGGACGGCCTGGACGCCGACACCGCCGACGGCATCCCCGCCGCCCTGCGCCGCACCTCCGACTACCTGACCCACCCGGTGTTCCACGCGCACCGCTCGGAAACCGCGCTGCTGCGCTACCTGCGGGCGCTGTCGGACAAGGACGTCGCGCTCGACCGGAGCATGATCCCGCTCGGCTCGTGCACCATGAAGCTCAACGCCACGGCCGAGATGGAGGCCGTCACCTGGCCCGAGTTCGCCGAGCTGCACCCGTTCGCCCCGGCCGCCGACGCCGAGGGCCTGCTGTCGCTGGTCGGGGACCTGGAGTCGTGGCTGGCCGAGGTGACCGGCTACGACGCGGTGTCCCTGCAACCCAACGCGGGCAGCCAGGGCGAGTTCGCGGGCCTGCTGGCGATCCGCGCCTACCACCGGTCCCACGGCGACGCGCACCGCGACGTGTGCCTGATCCCGTCCTCCGCGCACGGCACCAACGCCGCGTCCGCCGTGATGGCGGGCATGCGGGTGGTCGTGGTGAAGTGCGACGACAAGGGCAACGTCGACGTGGGCCACCTGCGCGAGACCGTCGAGGCGCACCGCGACGACCTGGCCGCGATCATGATCACCTACCCGTCGACGCACGGCGTGTACGAGGACACCGTGCGCGAGGTGTGCGGCCTGGTGCACGAGGCGGGCGGGCAGGTGTACGTGGACGGCGCGAACCTGAACGCGCTGATCGGCCTGGCCCAGTACGGCAAGTTCGGCTCGGACGTGTCGCACCTGAACCTGCACAAGACGTTCTGCATCCCGCACGGCGGCGGCGGTCCCGGCGTCGGCCCGATCGGCGTGCGGTCGCACCTCGCGCCGTTCCTGCCCAACCACCCGCTCCAGCCGGCCGCCGGCCCGGCGACCGGCGTCGGCCCGATCAGCGCCGCGCCGTGGGGTTCGGCGTCGATCCTGCCGATCTCGTGGGCGTACGTGCGGATGATGGGCGGCGACGGCCTGCGCCGGGCGACGCTGACGGCGGTCGCGGCGGCCAACTACGTGGCCCGGCGGCTGGACGAGCACTTCCCGGTGCTCTACACCGGCGAGGGCGGCTTCGTGGCCCACGAGTGCATCCTGGACCTGCGGCCGATCACCAAGGCGACCGGCGTGACGGTGGACGACGTGGCGAAGCGGCTGGCCGACTACGGGCTGCACGCGCCGACCATGTCCTTCCCGGTGGCGGGCACGCTGATGGTGGAGCCGACCGAGTCCGAGGACCTGGCCGAGATCGACCGGTTCATCGACGCGATGATCGCGATCAGGGGCGAGATCGACCGGGTGGGCGCGGGCGAGTGGCCGGCCGACGACAACCCGCTGCGCAACGCGCCGCACACGGCGGCGTCGGTGACCGGCGAGTGGGACCACCCGTACAGCCGGGCGGAAGCGGTCTTCCCGGCGGGCACGGCGGCCCCGAAGATCTGGCCCCCGGTCCGCCGCGTCGACGGCGCGAAGGGCGACCGCAACCTGGTCTGCTCCTGCCCCCCGGTGTCCGCCTACGGCGGCTGACCCGCGTTCTCCGGCGCACGCCGGCAGGCACCCCGCCTGCCGGCGTGCGCCGTGTCGCGCCGCGAACGGCCTGGTCGAGACCCACCCGGGAGTCGAACCCGGAAGCGACGGTGTTGCAGACCGCCTCACGACCGTCGTGACGTGGGTCGAAGGCACGGCGTGCGCCGTGCCCGGTCGCGCGCCCTGGGGTCGAACCAGGCGAACCGGGGGTATGGGCTCCGGTCGGCCACCGGGCCGACGCGCGGGGGTGACCGCCGTGGTCGGCGGTCGGGTGCCCTGCGCGCCTCCGGAAGTCCAATCCGGAGGCGCTCCAGGACGTGGTGCGGGCAGGTCGGACAAACCCGCCGGGAATAGTCGGAAAATGCGTGTGCCGGTGCGCGAAGCGCATCGGGAAATGATTCGGAGACCGTGCGGCCCGACGGTTTCCGCGGTCCGGCGAGTGGTGGGCCGGAGGCGGGAACGACGAAGCCGCCCGGATCGGTCTCCCGAGGGGCGGCTCCCTGTCGCGGTGACGAGGACTATGTCACGACAGGGAGTCCGCGCAGCTCAGCGGCATCAGCGGACATCGCTGACAGGGCATCGGGCGGAGCCGGGCCGGGCGGGTGCCGGTCGCCGCGCCGCACCGGCGCTGCGTCCCCTGCTGCCACGTGCCGGCCATCTCCGCACTCCCTCGCTGTTCGGTGGGTAACCCGAGAATGCCCGAAGCCGGACCGCCGCGCAATACTTTTACGGACTTCGCACCACCCTGTCCCGACCGGTGGAATTCACGCGAAGTGGTATTCGATGGTGTAGCGGCCCGGCTGGTCCTGGGGCCACCGGATCGAGCCCGTGCCGGTCAGGCCGGCCAGGTCGCCGGCGGCGGAGACGATCGTGAACGTGCCGTCGGCGACGCCGTCGCGGAAGCCGCCGACGTGCTCCAGCACGAACGTGCCCGCGCGGCCCGCCAGCGTGCCGGTCACCACCTCGTAGCCGACCGACCGGCACGACGCGTCGTCCGGGTAGGCCATCAGGAAGCGCATCTCCCCGGTGCCCGCCAGATCGCCGTCGTACGCCGTGGTCATGCCGCCCGTGGTCTGCTTGGGGCCGGTGACCTCGTCGTAGCGCCGGCCGTCCCAGGTGTGCTCGTCCCAGCTCGTCATCTCGGCCGTGCCGCTCGCCTCGCTGCTCATGACGACGATCCTGGGCGGCCTACCTGACAGCTCGTGTCAGGTACCGGGGGACAATCGGGTCCATGCGCGCCGGTCGGTTGCTCTCGCTGCTCCTGCTGCTCCAGTCGCGCGGCCGGATGACCGCCCGGGAACTGGCCGACGAGCTGGAGGTCTCCGTCCGCACGGTCTACCGGGACGTGGAGGCGCTCGGCTCGGCCGGCGTCCCGGTGTACGCCGACCGCGGCCCGGCGGGCGGCTACCGGCTGCTGGCCGGCTACCGGACCAGGCTCACCGGGCTCACCGAGGAAGAGGCGGGTTCGCTGTTCCTGGCCGGGATGCCGGGGCCGGCGGCCGAACTCGGGCTGGGCGCGGTGGTGGCGGCGGCGCAGCTCAAGCTGCTCGCCGCGCTGCCACCGGAGCTGCGGTCGCGGGCCGGGCGGATTCGCGAGCGGTTCCACCTGGACACGTCGGGGTGGTTCCGGCAGGCCGAGGAGATGCCCTTCCTGGCGTCGATCGCGGACGCGGTGTGGGAGCAGCGGCGGGTGCGGGTGCGGTACCGGCGGTGGGGCGGGCCGGGGTCCGAGGTGGAGCGGGTGGTGGGACCGCTCGGGCTCGTGCTCAAGGGCGGGATCTGGTACCTGGTCGCGGAGGCGTCCGGCGAGGTGCGGACCTACCGGGTGTCGCGGGTGCTGGAGCTGCACGCCGTGGAAGAGGCTTTCGCGCGACCGGACGGGTTCGACCTGGCCGGGTTCTGGCTGGACTGGTCGGTGCGCTTCGAGGAGCGGATGTACCCGATGACGGTCACCGTCCGGCTGACCGGGGACGGGCTGCGGCGGGCCCGCGTGCTGCTGAGCCCGGTGGCCGGGCGGGCGTTGGCGGAGGTCGAGCCGGCGTGGGAGTGGACGGCGGTCCGGCTGCCGGTCGAGTCGCTGGACCACGCCCTGGTCGACGTCCTCCGCCTCGGTGCGGACGCGGAGGTCGTCGAACCCGCCGAGCTGCGCGACCGGGTCAGGGCCACGATCGCCGCGATGGCCGCCGTGTACGCCTGAGCCGCCCAACCGCCCAACCTCCCAGCCGCCCGCGCCTCGCTCGTCCGACCGGGGCCGCGCGGCGGCGCTGGAGGGAGCGGCGCTAGAGGGAGAGCAACTGGGCCAGCGCCGCGTCGACGCCGCGACCGTCGTCCACCACTGACAACGTCCCGCCGCTGGTCCGGGTGAGCTCGCCCAGCGGCTGCCGCTCGGGGTCCGGCCCGATCGCCAGCACGCTGATCGCGATGTCCTTGCCGTCCTGCCTGAGGCCGGCCAACTCGGTCTTGAGCTGCGCGAAGGTCATCCCGCCGTCGTTGGCCCCGTCGGTCAGCACGATGATCCGGTTGCGCTTGCCCGGCTGGTAGTCCGCCAGGGCCTTGGCGTAGAGCGCGGCCACGCTGGTGTAGAGCTGGGTCGCGCTCTGCGGTCGCAACCCGGCCACGCCGTCCAGCAGCCGTTGCTTCTGCCCGATCACCGGACCGGTCCCGACCAGCTCCCGGTAGGGCTTCTCGCCGTCCAGCTCGCGGGAGAACTCCCACAGCCCCAGCGCGCCCGACACCGACCGGTTCACCTGGCCGGCCAGCGCGTCCTTCACCCACACCATCCGCGACTTGCCGTCGCCGCCCGGCTCCTCCATCGACTTCGACACGTCCACCAGCACGGTCACCGCCTGGCCGTTGTCGGCGGTGGCCCACGCGGCGGAGATCTGCTGCGCGGTGTTCGCGTCGGCGGGCACCAGCTTGTCGGTCATGGTCGCCCACCGCACCCCCGGCGACGGCTTGGGCCGCTCGGTGGTGGCGTCCACCCGCAGGCCCGCGCCGGCCAGCGTTTTCTGCTGCTCGTCCTCCAGCAGGAACTCCCGGAACGACTGGGACGCGCGCACCTGCGCCTCGCCCACCCAGTCGCCCGCGAGCGGCACGAAGGGGAAGTCCGCGACCGGGGACGGGCCGCCGGCCGCGACCCCGAAGAGGGGCTGCGCCGGCGCGGTGCCGCTGTCCTTGCCGGTGTTGTACCGGTACAGGTCGACCTCGAACACCGGCACGGCGCTGAACCCGGCCGCGTTCACGCCCGGCCGCTCCGCGAGCTGGGACAGCGCGCCCCACGTGGTCGCGGGCGTCTGCTCGGGCTTGGACGCGGTGAGCCGGCCGAGGGTGGCCTTGACCGGGTCGAGCGCCAGCATCTCGGTGGTCACCGGGCCCTTGCCGTCGGGGCTCGCGCCCGCGAGTGCGGACTGGATCACCATCGCGGTGGCCACGTTGGCCGTCGGGTCGGGCATGGCGACCTTGAAGTCGCCCCACTCGGGCTTGCCGAACCGGCTCCAGCCGCCCGCCGCCGACGTCACCTCGGGCAGGTCCGTCCAGCGGAACCCGGCACCGGCCTGCACCGCCTGCGCGCCCTCCTGGGGCAGCGCCAGCAGCACCGGGCTGGCCGCGATGGAGACCGGCTGCGCGCCGAGCAGCGCCCGGTTCTGCGCGCTGAGGCGGTTGGCCCACAGCATCGAGTCGGTGACCCACGCGTGCGGTCGTGCGCCGAGCTTCGCCTCGTCCCAGCCCTGGGTGAGGCTCTGGAGCACCACGTCGGAGTCGATGGACTGCACCTCGACCCGGATGCAGTGGTCGTAGACGACCGGTCGGTCCGCGCTCCACGACTCGGCGGCCTCGCGCACCGCGTCGGCCACGCTGGGCGTCGCGGCGACCCGCAGACCCGCTTCACCCTGTCGGCAGTCACCCGCCTGGGCGGCGGCACGTTGCTCCACGATGCCGCCCACCCACGTCCAGGCGAGGTAGCCGAGGACCAGGAGCACGACCACGCCGACGATCGCGACGGGCCACGTGGCGATACCGCGCCGCACCTTCGTCCGCAACGCGCGGTGTCGAGACATCGTCTTCCCTCTCAGCGGTCGACCAAGTCTGGCGATCCCCGACCGGCGTCACGCTAACAGGTGAAGTCTGCGGACCAGGTGAAGTCACAACGGGTTACGCGGAGGTGACGGATGCCGCCAGGAGGGTCCGCGTGATGTCGATCAGCGCGGCCCGCAGCGGCGTGGCCGCCGCCGCGAAAGCGCTCTGGTGCCGCACGTACTCGGCACGGCCCTCCGGGGTCTCGATGGGCACCGGGGCGTAGCCGAGCGCGGACAGGTCGTAGGGGCTGGCCCGCATGTCCAGCTCGCGGACCCGCAGCGCCAGGTCGAAGCAGTCCGCCACCAGCTCGGACGGCGTGGCCAGGTCGAGCTTGTACGCCCACTTGAAAAGATCCATGGTGGCGTGCAGACACCCCGGCTGCTCCAGGTCGACCTGGGTCTCCCGGGTCGGCTGCACCGCGTTGTGCGGTCGCGCCGGCGGGGTGAAGAACCGGAACGCGTCGAAGTGGCTGCACTGCACCTTCTGCGCCTCCACCACGGCGTCCGTGCCGTCGTGCCCGAGCCGCAGCGGCCACGCCTCGTGCCGCACCCGGTCCGTCCGGTACACCATCGCCCACTCGTGCAGCCCGAAGCAGCCCAGGCGCGGTGCGCGGGCGGCGGTGGCGGTGAGCAGGCGGTGGGTGAACGCGACGGTGGCCGCGCGGTCCGCCGCGAACCCCTCGACGTCCAGCGCCACGCCCCCGTCGACCCGCCGGTACGCCGACCACCGCAGGTACTCGTCGGCGTCGCCCGCGAGCACCACCCCCGGACCGGGGTGCCAGCGCTCCAGCCGGGCCGGCCGGTGGCTGTAGTAGGAGAAGAGGAAGTCCAGCACCGGGTGCTTCTCGCCCCGGGCCTTGCGCTCGTGGTGCGGGCGCGTCCACGCGCGGACGCGGGACGCGTGCCGTTCCCGGCGCTCGGTCCACTCGGACTCGGACAAGACCTCCACGGCGGCCTACCGTACTTCCCCGAGCGCCAGGGTTTGCCCGAGGTCGGTGCGCAGCGACACGACCTCGCGCCCCTCCCGGCGGCTCACCGCCAGGCCGGTCTCCCGCAGCACGCGCAGGTGCTGCGACACCGCACCGACCGTGACCCCGAGCCGGCCCGCCAGTTCGGACACCGTGCTGGGCCGCTCCAGCTCGTGCAGCAGCCGGGCGCGGGTCGACCCGAGCAGCCGGGCCAGGGCACCGCCGGCGGCGGCGGCGGAGCGCTCCCACAGCGAGCCGAAACCGTGCGCCGGGTAGCACAGGGCCAGCCGGACCGGGCTGCGCCGCAGGTAGACGTCCGGCCAGGTGAACGCCGAGGGGACCAGCACCAGGTCCCGGTTCCCGACGGCGGTGCGCTCGCGACGCACGATGACGTGCCCGTCCTCGTGGGCGACGTCCCGGTGCAGCTCGGCGAGCACGGCCTGGCCGCCCGCCTCCACCATCCGCCGGCCGCGCCGCTCGACGTCGCCCTGCAACACGCCCTCCAGGCGCGGCCAGACCGGCGCGATGATCGCCTCGTGGACCAGGCCGATGCGCTCGCAGATCGTGGTCAGCACGGCCCCCGGGTCGTCCAGCAGCGGCCGGAAGCGCGGCTGGTCGGGCAGGGCCGCGTTCACCCGGGCCGGGCCGGCCACCCGGGGCAGCCACCTCAGCTCGTCCTCGATGCCGATCGTCCGCACCCCCGGCGTGGGGATCAGGAACTCCGGGATCACCGGCCGCGCGACCAGCGCGGTGAGCAGGGTCGGGTCCGGTCCGAGCGCGGCCAGCCGGGGTTCGGCCTCGGCGATCCAGCGCTGGTGCACGGGGTAGCAGCCGGGGTCGGCGAGGACGCGCAGCGCGGCGATCGTCTCCCACAGCGGCGAGACGGTGAAGCGCAGCGCCATGCCTCGCCCACCTCGGGGGATCGTCGTCCGGGTGCCGGCGAGTCTAGCCCGGGGTTGAGCCCTGGCTAAAACGTTCGTGTCCGGCGGGGATCTTGACAGGGTGGCCGCATGTCCAGGGGGTGGGTGCGGCTCCAGGCCGCGACGGTGTCCGGTTCGGTGGCCGAGGGCGTGATGCTGACGACGTTGCCGCTGGTGGCGGTGTCGATCACGACGGACCCTCGGGAGGTGTCCCTGGTCAACGTCGTGGGCCAAACACCGTGGCTGTTGTTCTCGCTGTTCGCCGGGGTGCTGATCGACCGGGTGCGGCGCACGACCGTGCTCGGCTTCGCCTACGGGGTGCAGGCGTGCGCGGCGCTGGTGTTCGCGGTCGCGGGCCTGCTGGACGCGATCGACCTGCCGCTGCTGCTGGTGCTGGCGTTCGTGGTGACGTCGGCGCGGGTGCTCGGCGACGGGGCGACCGGGGCGCTGGTGCCCGAGGTGGTGGGACCCGCCGAGTTCCCGGCGGCCAACACCAGGCTGATGGTCATCGACCAGGGCGTGGTGCAGTTCGTGGTGCCGCCGACGGCCGGTTTCCTGGTCGGGCTCGGCTTCGGGCTGCCGCCGTGGTTGGCGCTCGTGGCGGCGCTGGTCGCGGCGCTGGTCAGCCGGGGCATCCCGGCGCGGTCGGTGACCCCGTCCCGCCGGCACCCGGTGCGCGACATCGGCGAGGGGCTGAAGTTCCTGGTCGGCACGCCGTTGCTGCTGTCGATCTCGGTCGCGGTCGGCCTCGGGTCCTTCGCGGCGAGCGCGCACATGTCGATGTTCGTGCTGTACGTGCACGAGATCCTCGGGCTGGGCGCGGTCGGCTACGGCGTGCTGCTGGCCTGCATGGCGGGCGGCTGGGTCGCGTCGTCGTTCTTCGTGCGGCGGGTCGTCGCGCGGCTCGGGTACGCGTGGTCGATGCGGATCTCCCAGGTCGGCATGGTGGTCTGCCACCTGCTGCTCGCGCTGCTGCCGCCGTGGGCCGCCGGCATCGCGCTGGTGCTGTTCGCCGAGTCGGCGATCGTCATGCTGTGGAACGTCTGCTCGCAGTCCAGCCGGCAGCGGTTCACCCCGGCCGGGCTGCTCGGCCGGGTGCTGACCGGGCACCGGGCGCTGGCCTGGGGGCTGACGCCGCTGGGCGCGCTGACCGGCGGGCTGGTGGCCGCCTGGCTCGGGCTGCGGGCGGTGTACGTGATGGCCGGCGTGATCCAGGTGGGTGCCCTGGTGGTGGCGTGGCTGGGCCTCTCGCCCGCGTCGTTCGCGGCGCAGGAGGCCGCGACGGACCGGCTGGTGGCCGAGGAGTTCGACGCCGCCGGACGTCCGACGACCGGGGAGACCGCCTGAGCGCGGCGGGGCCCGGACCCCGGTCGGGTCGGGCCCCGCCGCGTGCCCGGTGGTCCGTCAGACCGGCGGGACGAGACCGGGGAACTTGCGCGCGCCGTGGCAGTGGGGGCACTCGCGGCCGTTGTCCACCGTCCGGGGAGCGCCGCCGATGACCGCCGAGGTCGGCTGGGCGACGAAACCCGCCCCGCCGCACAGGTGGCAGATGGTGCGCGGCTCCGAGGTCACGCCGAAGAGGTCGTCCTCGTCCTCTTCTTCGTCGTCCTCGAAATCGTCGTCTTCGGGGTCGAAGTCGTCCTCTTCGTCCTCACGCGGCTCCACGGGGACACCGTAGTCCGGCGCGACTCGCGGCGGCTGGTCAGGGGCGCTGACGGACCAGGTCCACAACGGACCCGGTCGAGGTCGCGGCGGCCGGGGAACCACCGGCGGGCGCGAGCACCGGCCCGGGGCCCGGCACGCCGGCGCGAGCACCGCCCGGCCGGGTCCGCGCCGGCCGCTGCGCACCCCTCAGGACACAGCGACCGGCGAACCGCCGAGCGCCTCGGCGGGCCCGGTGACCGCCCCGGCGGGCCGCCCGACAACGGGGCGGCGCGGCGGGAGACGACCCCGCGGACCGTCACCGGGTGGTTCCGGGGGCGGTGGTCGTCCCACCCAGCTTGCGGCGCGGCCAGGACACCCGCACGTCCGCGCGCGGGCCGTCCTCGTCGACGGGCGCGCGCCGCCGGGGGTCAGCGCGCCGGATCGCGGTTGTACAGCTTCCGCGCCTGCGCGTAGCCGACCGCCGTGCCCAGCGCGCACCACCCGATCGCCCACCACGCGCTGTCCCCGACCGGCGTCCCGGCGAGCACGCCGCGCAGCGTCTCGATGATCGGCGTGAACGGCTGGTGCTCGGCGAACCAGGCCAGCCCCGGGGCCATCGAGCCGGTCGGGATGAACGCGCTGCTGATGAACGGCAGGAACTGGAACGGCAGCGAGAACCCGTTCGCGCCCTCGGGCTTCTTCGCCGCCAGGCCGCCCGCGACGGCCAGCCAGGTCAGTGCCAGGGTCAGCGCCAGCAGCACGCCGACCGCCACCAGCCACTCGGCGAACGACGCGCGCGGCCGGAACCCGATCAGCGCCGCCACCCCGACGACCAGCGCCAGGCTCACCACCGTGCGGATCGTGCTGCCCAGGACGTGCCCGGTCAGCACGGACACCCGCGAGATCGCCATCGTCCGGAACCGGCTGATGACCCCCTCGGTCATGTCGACGTTGATGTTCACCGCGGTGGCCGCCGACCCCGCGCCGACCGCCATCACCAGGATGCCGGGCACCAGGTAGTCGATGTAGGTCCCGCCGCCCACGGAGCCCACGATCGCGCTGCCGAACACGTAGACGAACAGCAGCATCATGAACACCGGCATCACCAGGCCGCTGATGGCCATCACCGGGTAGCGCCGCAGGTGCGTGAAGTCCCGGCGCAGCATGGTCGCCGAGTCGGCCAGGGTGTGTGCGCTCATCGCGCGGACTCCTCCGGGATCGCCCGCCCGGTCAGGGCGAAGAACACGTCGTCGAGATCGGGGGTGTGCACGGTCAGCCCGTCGGGCTCGACGGCGGCCCGGTCCAGCTCGTCCAGCAGGGCGCGCAACGACCGCACGCCGCCGTCGCCGGGCACCTGCAAGGTCAGCGCCTCGTCGTCGCGGCCCACCGGACCCAGCGCGCGGGCCGCCGCGTCCAGGGACCGGGCGTCGCCGAACCGCAGGCTCACGTGCCCGCCCGGCACCAGCTTCTTGAGCTCGTCGGAGGTGCCCTGGGCGACCAGCTCCCCGCGGTCCAGCACGGCGATCCGGTCGGCGAGCTGGTCGGCCTCCTCCAGGTACTGGGTGGTGAGGAAGATCGTCACGCCGGCCGAGGCGACGAGTTCCCGGATGATCTGCCACAGGCCGTGCCGGCTGCGCGGGTCCAGACCGGTGGTCGGCTCGTCCAGGAAGATCACCCGGGGGTCGCCGACCAGCGTCATGGCCAGGTCCAGCCGACGCCGCTGGCCACCGGAGTAGGTGGCCGCGCGCCGGGTCGCCGCGTCCTCCAGGTCGAACCGGGCCAGCAGCCGGCGCGCGATCCGCCGGCCCTCGCGGCGCGGCAGGTGCCGCAGGTCGGCCATCAGCACCAGGTTCTCCTCGCCGGTCAGCAGGCCGTCGATCGCGGAGAACTGGCCGGTCACGCCGATCACCGAGCGCACGCCGTCCGGGTCGTGGCGCAGGTCGTGCCCGCAGATGGTCACCTCGCCGGCGTCGGCACCGATCAGCGTGGACAGGATCTGCACGGCGGTGGTCTTGCCCGCCCCGTTCGGGCCGAGCAGCGAGAAGACCGTGCCCTCCGGGACGTCGAGGTCGATGCCGTCCAGCACGACCTGGTCGCCGAAGTTCTTGCGCAGCCCGGAGGCCGAGATGGTCATGGGTGTCCCTTGGGGGGTGAGGAGGAGGCGGGAGCCCGCCCGAAGAGGTCCGGGGCAGAGGGGTCCCGTGCAGGGAGTCCGGTGCAGGGGAGTCCGGTGCGAAGAGGGGCCGCGTGGAGGGCCCGCGCCGTGCTAGGCGGTGCGCATGTGCAGCGTGCGCACACCGGTCATGATCGGGGCCGGCAGGAACGTCGGCGGCAGTTCCGGGTCCACCCGCAGGGCGGGGAACCGGTCGAACAGGATGTCGATCGCGATCCGGCCTTCGAGCCGGGCCAGCGGCGCGCCGACGCAGAAGTGGATGCCGCGCCCGAAGCCGAGGTGCGGGTTGGGGTCGCGCCGGGCGTCGAACCGGTCGGCGTCGGCGAACCTGCGGTGGTCCCGGTTGGCCGCGCCCAGGGACAGCAGGACCATCTGGTCGGCGGGGATCTCCCGGCCGCCCAGCACCACGGCCCTCGTGGTGGCGCGGGCCATCGTGGTGAACGGGGTGAGGAACCTCAGCGACTCCTCGATCGCGGTCGGGATGCCCACGCGGTCCTCGCGCAGCCGCGCCCGCTGGTCGGGGTGGGCGTCCAGGCACAGCGCGGTGTTGCCCAGCAGCATGGTGGTGGTGATGTGCCCGGCGACCAGCAGGACCGTGGTGAAGTTGACCAGCTCGGTGTCGGTCAGGCGCTCCCCGTCGACCTCGGCCTGCACCAAGGCGCTGATCAGGTCGTCGCGCGGGTCCTTGCGGCGTTGCGCGGCGTGTTCCCGCAGGTACTGCGTCATCGGGGCGAGGCCCTCGTGCTGGGTCGCGAGGTCGGCCTCCAGCTTCTCCTTGTCGGCGGTCGTGGAGAACTCGTTGTTCTGCGCGAACAGCACGTCGACCCAGTCGCGGAACAACTCCCGGTCGGACGCGGGCAGGCCGAGCAGCTCCGCGATGACGATCACCGGCAGCGGATAGGCCAGGTCGTCGACCAGTTCCAGCGCGTCGCCCTCGACCCGGTCGAGCAGTTCGTGGGTGAGCGCGGCGATCCTCGGCTCCAGACCCGCGACCACCTTGGCGGAGAACCCCTTGGTCACCAGGTTGCGCAGCTTGCGGTGGTCGGGCGGGTCCAGGTCGAGCAGGTTGCCCGCGCTCGCCTCGGCGGGGACGTCGACCGGGAAGAGGTCGTTCACGTGGGCCGAGGAGAAGGTCTTCGGGTCGGCGAGCGCGGTGACGGCCTCGTCGTACCCGTAGACGTTCCACACCCCTCTTTCCTCGTCTAACACGACCGGTTCGGCGGGGCGTCGACCGCGTAGCCAGAACTGCTCGGGGTGGACGTCCCACCCGGCGGCGGCGCTGGTCATCGCTGTTCCTCCTGCTGCGGGGTGGCCCGGCGGACCACGATGTCGCCGAACCCGTTGCGCGCGCGCACCTCGACGGTGTCGGTGCCCCCCTCGGGCCCGGACGCGCTCTCCAGGGAGTTGTGCACCGCGCCCAGCACGGTCCGGACGTCCAGCCACGCGGCGGACCCCTCGCGGATGCCGACCTCCAGCCGGCCGGCGGCGGTCTCCAGCACGACGGTGCCGCGCACCACCTCGTCGATCCGCACGCTGCCGTTGGCGGTCTTCGCGGTGACGTCGCCGAGCGCCCGGTCCACCACGACGTCGCCGTTGGCGTTCTGCGCCCGCAGCTCGCCGGTGACCTCGCCGATCCGGATGCCGCCGTTGGAGTTGCGCGCGACGGCGCTGCCGGCGATGTGGTCCACGCGCAGGTCGCCCGACCCGGTGAGCACGTCGGCCTCGCCGGTGACGTGCCCCACCACCAGGTTGCCCATGGCGGTGCGCAGGTGCGTCGGCCCCGACCGCTCGACCTCCACGTCGCCCGCCGCGCTCTTGAACCGGAACTCGCCGAACCGGCCGTGCGCGTACAGGCTGCCCATCGCGGTGGTGCCCCGCACGGAGGACCCGTGCGGCAGGTGGATGGTGACGTCGACCGCGCCGCCCTTGGCGAAGAGGCCGCGCGACTTCGGCGACTTGACCAGCAGCCGGCCGTCCTCGAACTCGACGCGGGTCTGGTCGACGGCCCGGAGGTCGCCCTCGCGGGTCGGGTCCCCGGGACGCAGTTCGACGACGGTGTCGGTGCCGTCCCCGGCGGTGATCCGGGTCGTGCCCATCACCAGGTCGAGGGTGGCGGTGATCGGTCCGGGCGTGGCGAAAACGGGCATGGCTGTCCCCTGGTAGTGGGTCGGGAAGGTGTTTGTGCCGGTGGGAGGGTTAACGCACCCAGCCGGTGTAGCGCTGGCCGACGGTGTGGGAGGGCTGCCGGGAGACCGGGTCGAGGGCACTCGACGCGGCGCGCACCAGCCAGGCGTTGACCGAGATCCCGGCCCGGCCGGCGGCCTCCTCCACGCGGAGCTTGAGGTGCTCGGGCAGGCGCAGGTTGATGCGCGTCATCGCGCCGTCCTCGTCGACGGGCGGCGGGGGCGGCGGCGGGGTGACGTCGGGCGTCTCGTGGAACGCCGGCTCGGTGGGCGGCGCGGCGACCACGAACTCCGGGTCACGGCCCCGCAGGCGCACGTCGACCGAGCCGGGCGCGAGCTCGCGGGTGATCTCCGAGGCCGCCGTCGACAGCGCTTCGAGCAGGGTCAGCCGGGTCGCGGACTCGATCTGCGAGGTCAGGCGCTGGGTCAGCGCACCGGCTTCCGTCCCGACGGCCTCGGCGGCCGACGCGAGCTCGCGGCGCAGGTTGTCGACGAAGGGCGTGAGATCCATGGCACCACTATGGCAGTGGTGTGGTGCCATGGCAAGGGTTCGGTGGTGCCAATCTGTGCCAATCTGGCTCACGGTGGCACGCGATGGCGTTCGGGCAGCTCAGGGCCGGTCGGTCAGACCTCCCGGCGCACGTGCGTGCCGTCGCGGACGGTGCCTACGTACTCCTCGACCAGGTCCTCCAGCGCCACCACGCCGATCAGCTCGCCGTCCGCCGTCACGGCCCGCGCCAGGTGGCTCTGCGCCCGCCGCAACGCCGCCAGCGCCTCCTCCAGCCGGGCGCTCACCCGCACCTCCGGCAGCCCCCGGATCCGGCCGCCCGGCACCCGCGTGCCCGGGTCCGCGTCCGCCAGGTCCAGCACGTCCTTCACGTGCAGGTACCCGATCAGCCGACCGTCCTCGCTCACCGGGAAGCGGGAGAACCCGGTCGCCGAGACCACCGCCTCGACCTCGCCCATGGTCGGCCGGGCGGACACCGACGTGATCCGCTCCAGCGGCACCAGCACGTCGGCCACGGTCCGCTCGGCCGACGACAGCGCCTGCGCCAGCCTCCGGTGCTCGGAGTCCTCCAGCAACCCCTCCCGCCGGGACTGCGCGATCAGCAGCGCCAGCTCGTCGGGGGTGTACGCGGACTCCAGCTCCTCCTTCGGCGTCACGCCGACCAGCCGCAGCACGGCCGTCGCCACCACGGTGAACCCGTTGAGCAGCGGCGCGACCATCCGGCAGAACCAGTAGTGCACCGGCACCAGCCACAGCGCGGTCCGCTCCGGCCCGGCGATGGCCAGGTTCTTCGGCACCATCTCGCCCAGCACCGTGTGCAGCCCGACCACGATCACCAGCGCCAGCGCGAACGCCAGGCCGTGCAGCACCGCTTCGGGCAGGCCCAGCGCCCCGAAGGGGCCCTCCAGCAGGGCCGCCACGGCCGGTTCGCCCAGCGCGCCCAACCCCAGCGAGCACAGCGTGATGCCGAGCTGCGCGCCCGCGATCAGCAGCGGCAGTTCACGGCCCGCCCGGATCACCACCCGGGCCCGCGAGCTGCCCCGCTCGACCATCCCCTCCAGCCGGTCCCGGCGGGCGGTGATGATCGCGAACTCCGCGCCGACGAAGAACGCGTTGCCCGCCAGCAGCAGGAAGATCACCAGGACGCTCACCGCGCCACCTCCGCCTGCTCGACCCGGCTCACCTTGAGCTCGGCCACCCGGTGCCGGTCCATCAGCAGCACGGTGATCCGCCAGCCGTCCACCCGGATCTCGTCGCCGACGTCCGGGATGCGGCCCAGCCGGGCCAGCACCAGACCGGCCAGCGTCTCGAAGTCGCCGGTCGGCATCCGGAACCCGCTGGCCTCGAACACCTCGTCGTCGCGCAGCAGGCCGGACATGATCCAGCTGTCCCGGCCCAGCGCCCGGACCGGCGCACCCTCCCGGCGGTCGTGCTCGTCGCGGACGTCGCCGACGATCTCCTCCACCAGGTCCTCCAGCGTGACCAGCCCGGCGGTGCCGCCGTACTCGTCCACCACCAGCGCGGTCTGCAACCCGGACGCGCGCAGCCGGTCCAGCAGGGCGTCGCCCTCCAGCGTGTCCGGCACCGTCTGCACCGGCCGGGTCAGGGCGGACACCGGGGTCGACGCCCGCTGCGCCCTCGGCACGTTGAACGCCTGCTTGACGTGCACGATCCCGCGCACCTCGTCCAGGTCGCCGGTGTAGACCGGGAACCGGGAGAACCCGGTCTCTCGCGCGCGGTCCAGCAGGTCGAGCACGGTGGCGTCGGCGCGCAGCGACTCGACCCGCACGCGCGGGGTCATCAGCTCGCCGGCGGTCCGGTCGCCGAACCGCAGCGAGCGGTCCAGCAGCGTGGCCGTGCCGGCGTCGATCGTGCCGTGCGCGGCGCTGGAGCGGACCAGCGCGCCCAGCTCCTGCGGCGACCGGGCGGAGGCCAGCTCCTCGGCCGGCTCCACGCCCAGCCGGCGCACCAGCCAGTTCGCCGTCCCGTTCAGGCCGGTGATCAGCCAGCGGAACACCGCCGAGAACCCGGCCTGGATGCCCGCCACGGCCCGCGCGGTCTCCAGCGGCTTGGCGATGGCCAGGTTCTTCGGCACCAGCTCGCCGAACACCATGGACAGCGCCGTCGCCAGCGCCAGCGCGATGACCAGCGAGATCGGCCCGGCCACCGCGTCCGGCACGCCCACCAGGGCCAGCGCGGGCGCGACCAGCCGGGCGATCGCGGGCTCGGCGATGTAGCCGGTGATCAGCGTCGTGATGGTGATGGCGAGCTGCGAGCCGGAGAGCTGGAACGACAACGACCGGTGCGCCTTCTCCACCGTCTTCGCCTTCGCGTCGCCCACGGTGGCGACGTGCGATTCGACGGTGCTGCGCTCCAGCGCGGTGAGGGAGAACTCGGCGGCGACCGCGATGAACGTGCCGACGGTCAGCCCGAGGACGGCCACCAGGCCGAGCAGGCTGAGCAGGATCTCGCTCACCGGGCACCCCCCGTGGGGGCCGGGACTCGCGGACAGCCGGGTGTCGCACCCGGCTCGGTACTGTGACCAGGCGATTGCGCGTCGCGCACGGAAGAGTTCACTCCTCGAAGGGGTGGTCGGACTGCGGCGTCCAGTTTAGGGAGTCGACGCCGGTCGGCGCAGGCCGGTTCCACCGGGTGACGACGTGCTCGCGCGGAGTACCACCTCGCCGGCCACCCGGACGGTGCGCGGCGCGCCGCCGACCTCGCCCAGGACCAGCCGCGCGGCCCGTTCGCCCATCTCCTCCAGGGGCAACCGGACCGTGCTCAGGCCGGGTGCGAGGTCGCGCAGCGCCGGGATGTCGTCGAACCCGGCCAGCGACACGTCTTCGGGTACCCGCACGCCGTGCTCGCGCAGCGCCGCCACCGCGCCCGTCGCCACCACGTCGTTCACGGCGAACACGCAGGTGGCCCCGCTCTTCGCGGCGATCAGCCGGGACGCCGCCTCGTGGCCGCCGTCGCGGGTGAACCCGCCGTGCACCACGTGCGCGTCCGGCAGGTCGACGCCCGCGTCGGCCAGCCCGGCCCGGAACCCGGCCAGCCGGTCCCGCGCCACCAGCAGGCCGGGCGGCCCGGCCAGCACGGCGAAGCTCCGGTGGCCCAGCCCGGCCAGCGCGCGGGCCAGCGCCCGCGCGCCGCCCCGGTTGGCGGGCACCACGGCGTCCACGCCGAGCTTGGCCTGGGACACGCACGCCACCCGCCCGCCCTGGCCGGCGAACGCGGCCAGCTCCCGGGCCAGGTGGGCGATCGCGCGCCGGTCGGTGCCGCGACTGCCCGCGATCACCAGCGCCCGCGCCCGGTGCGCGCGCAGCGTGGTGACCAGCTCCACCTCGCGGTCCGGGGCCCGGCCCGTGGTGCCGAGCACCACGACCAGGCCCGCCCGCTCGGCGACCCGGGTCACCCCGGCCGCGATGCCGGAGAAGTAGGGGTCCGCGATGTCGGGCACCAGCAGGCCCACCAGCACGCTGCTGTCGCGGGCCAGGGCCTGCGCCGAGGCGTTGGGCAGGTAGCCCAGCCCGCGCGCCGCGCCGGCGACCCGCTCCCGCAGCTCCTCGCTCACCCGGCGGGTGCTCCCGTTGAGCACGCGGGACGCGGTGGCCAGGGAGACCCCCGCGTGCTCCGCCACGTCCGCCAGCGTCACCTGCCGCGCGGTCACCGACGTCCCCTTCCGGAGCCCACTCCCGGGCACCGCCTCACGCCCCGGGACGACCGAGGGTAGCCGCCCGCGCGATCGGCGGTGGTCGGATTTCCACGACCGGGAATCCACTGGCGCACACGGTGTTCGGGTGGGCGGCGGGCGGGCACTGTAGCGGCAGCGGGCAGCGGCGGTGGGTGCCGGAGTCCGAAGATCACCAGGACGAGCGGAGTCCGCGGCGATCGCCCCGGGACGCGGGACCCTTGGCGGGGCCGGAGTCGCGGACGACCTGCTCGCGGACCCGGGCACCCACCGCAGTACCCGCCTTGGCCGCTGAGGAGAAGAATCTTGACGAAACTCGTAGCAACGGTGACCGCCGAGGGCCCCGGTCAGTGGTGGAGCACCTTCGACGTCTCCCGGATCACGAACGTCGACGGCTCACCGCCGGTCGCGGACGAGTTCCTCCTCCTGAACTTCAAGTCGCCCGCGCCCGCCGGCAAGGACAACGTCAACGTGACCCCCTGGGTCGAGGCGACGCTCGACATCGTCAACAAGAAGATCGGGGACGCGCTGTACGACGTCACGATCAAGGTCGTCCCGGTGCAGCCGCCGTACCAGCCCGGCCAGGCTGTCGGGATCAAGATCGGCGTGGCGGGCGACCTCCGGGGCGAGGCCGCGACGAAGTACCTCGACTCGTTCCTGCTGTACGCCGACGAGGAGCCCGTGCTCAGCGGCACGGCGGAGGTGGCGGTCGCGGCGTGTCCCGACGAGGTGCTCGCCGGCGTCCCGGTCGAGGTGGGCTTCACCCAGGGCGAGGTCGTCATCCGCCCCGAGCTCGCGTTCGGCACGACGCGGGACGTCGCGCTGCTGCCGGCCGGCACCTACGCGGTGAGCGCGAAGCCGGTCGCGACCGAGGGCGAGACCGTCGCCGCGCCGGTCGTCCTGTCGACCACGTCCGTCACGGTCGCCCCCGGGCAGACCCAGTCGCTGTCGGTGGGGTTCGGCCCGGTCGTGAGGCACGGCGCGCTCGACGTGACGATCTCGCGCGATCTTGAGGCCGAGCTCGGCACGGAAGCGCTCCCCGTGCGGGTCGTCGACAAGGACGGCGGTGCCGTGCTCAAGGAGTTCACCACCCAGGTCGGTCGGACGACGCCCGTGCGCGGCCTGCCACCGGGGCTCGACGTCGAGGTCCGCCTGTCGACGATCACGGTCAACAACGTCGAGTACACGTTCAAGCCGCAGGACTTCACTCTCGGGGTGCCGGTCGCCAAGGCGCACGTCGACTCGTCGTCCGTCACGCACAAGCCGGTCGACACGACGGGGTTCATCCCGCAGCAGGTCGTGGTGACGGCCGAGGCGGCGCTGTCCCGCGAGTTCCTGGTCCGCTTCATCGGCACCGGCATCACCTACGCGGCGCGCCTGGCCGTCGCGACCGGCCCGGTCGAGTTTCCCCACGTGCTCAAGCCGGGCCGGTACGCGGTCGCGGTGGAGAACTTCCTCGACAACGGCACCGTCTACCCGGTGAAGTCGGAGGTGACCGAGTTCGACGCCTCCCCGACCACCCCGCTGAAGATCGGCATCACCACCGGTGCCCACCTGCTCGTGCCCGGCTTCCCGGCGTTCCTGTCCTTCGGCGCGTGCGCGGACCTCACGCCGGGCAACGTCGCCGACTTCGCGGCGGCGCGGGCGTCGTCGATCTTCAAGTACGCCGGCGTCGACGGCGCGGGCGACGACGACCGCTTCCTCGACGACGACACCGCGACCAGGCGGACCATCGACACCGCGCGCGACATCGAGAAGGCCGTCGGCGGCGGCCACCACGTGCTGCCGGTGATGATCTCCTACACCTGCAACCTCTCGCTCGGCGACACCCAGGCGATCCTCCTCGACGCCGACCGGCACATGCACAGCTACGGCAACTACATCCTGGCGCTGTCCATCGCCCGCGACAAAGCCGATCCGGCCCACCCGGTGGCCGCGGCCTTCGTCGTCAACCCCGACTTCCTCGGTGCCTGCCAGCAGGAGAACCTGCCCACGACGGGGAGCCTCCCGAAGGGGACGGTGCCCGTGCGCAAGCCACTGGAGGACGCGATCCGCCACGCGGTGGCGAAGGGCTGGCTGCCGGCGCAGCTCGACATCCCCGAGAGCATCACCGAGGACATCAACGGCTACGTGCGCAGCGTCAACTGGCTGACCCGCGCCGTGGCGGGTACCGCGGTGTCGTTCGGCTGGGTGAGCAACCTGTGGGGCGTGGGCGCGTCGAACTGGGTCTACCTCGACGGTGACGTGACCGAACAAGCCCGCAGCACAGCCGATTACACGCTGGCGGCCGGGACGTTCGACCGCGACCACGCCGCCGACTTCCACGCGATCGACCGCTACGAGGCCGACGACCTCACCGAGCGCGCGTACCGCAACGGCTACTGCTACGGGCCGCGTGAGTGGGTCCGCTACTACCAGTTCTGCGCGGCGGTGGGCGAACGCCTGAAGCAGCCGGTCATGCCCTGGCAGATCCCGGCCAGCCGGCTGCCCGCCACGACCGACGCGGTCGGCACGCCGATCAGCGACGACGCGTGGGGCACCGGCGGCAGCTACCTGTTCGGGCACCCGGAGATCGGCGACGACGTGGCCAACGTCAACCCGGCGGTCAGGGACTTCGCGCTGCCGGCCACGTTCCCCGCCCCGTACACCGGCAAGCCGGTCAGCGCCCTGTTCACGCGGCAGCCGTTCGACTGGAGCGCCCCGGCCTACGGGGACTTCCCGCTGCGCGGCATCTTCTCGGTGCTGCTCGGCGGCGGCGCGACGACCGGCATCGTGGGGGGCGTCGGCCGGACGGGGGCCTGGACCGCCGCGAAGACCACGCGGTACCTGGACCACCCGATCCCGCTCACCACGAGCGAGGCGCTGGTGCCCGAGCAGTACACCCCCGCCGCGACCCCGGAAACCGTTCTGATCGCCGGCTCCTGACCGCCCGACGCCTGGTCCCCGCCGACCCGACACGTCGGGCCGGCGGGGACCAGGCGTCGACGACGTGGGTACCCGCTCCGGTGGCGCGGGAGTGGGGGCCGGTCGTGGACGGCGGCCACGACCGGCCCCCTCCGCGCCCCTAGCGGGGCAGTTCCCATCCGGCCGCCAGCAGGCGCAGCGTGCTGATGGACGGGACGAGGGCGTACAGCGCGCCCGTCGTGCGGACGAACCTCTGGAACGTCAAGGTCGCGCACACGTCGGAAGTCTCGACGCGGGCCTCTCCCGCGCCGCCGATCACCGGGTCCGTCCCCGTCGGGGAACCGTCCTCGCCGCCCGCGAAGTCCGGGTTCCCCGCCCACACCCGTTGCTGGAACTCGAACTGCTCGCGGATCGACGTGCAGTGCGCCACGAACACCAGGCCGCGCTCCGCGCGCGGGTTCTCCTCGTGCGGCGGGCCGAACGGGATGCCCCGGCGCAGGATGCGGCGCTGCCGCGCGTCCCGGAACGTGAACGACCTCGGGTTGGTCTTGCGGATGTGCGCCGGGCACGGGGTCAGCGCGCCGCGCGGGTCGCGGGCGTAGTCGAAGTCGTTGCGGTCCGGGCCCAGGCCCAGCGCGTCGTCCCGCGGCCCGGCCAGCGGGCGGCCGTCCTGGTGCCGGCCGATCAGCAGCGCGCCCAGCTCCGCGGGCGTGGTGCCGGTGTCGGCCGCGTGCCGCCCGACCGCCCGGTTCCACCCGGCCACGTCCTGGGTCAGCCTGCGGATCACCTGGATAGACCCGTCCCGCAGCCAGCTCGCGGTCTTGCGGCTCTCGTCACCGCGCTCGGTGTCGTAGCCGAACACGAACTCGCCCGCGTTCACCAGCAGCGCGCCGGCGTGCCCCAGCCGGTGGCCGGGGCGGTGGCGGTCCTCCTCGTGGAAGTCGCGCACGCCGGGCTGCGAGATGCCGTCCTTGTAACCGAAGTGCTCGTGGCCGCGCCGCGCGCCGGGCAGCGTCGCGCCGTGCTCCTGGTGCACCCGGACCACGCCGAGCAGGTCGTCCAGCAGGTCCAGCAGGGTGTCCACGGCCCGGAGCCGCTCCCCGGTGTCGGAGGCGAGCGTGATCACCGCGTGGATCCGCTGCCCCTCGCGCCCGAACCGCCACTCTTCCGGGTCGTCGCCGGTGACGTCCGCCCGAGCCTCCGCGCCCTGCCACAGCTCGGGATCGCGGTCGCGGAGGTCCTCCTCGACCGCCGTGGGGTTGATCGCGAGCTTGAGCAGGCCGGCGGGGGTCAGCGACAGGTTCGTCCACGTCGCCTGGAGCGTCTTCGGGTCCGCGCCGAACAGTGCGCGGCCCAGCGAGAACGCCTCGTTGAAGTCCTCCACGTCGGCGGTCACCGAGATGTGCCCCAGCATGGCGGCCAGCCACGTCCGGCCCAGTTTCGCGTCGGTGAACCGCACGAACCGGAACTGCTGGTGGTCCTTGTTGAAGGCGGCCAGGACGTTGCCCTGGATCTCCCGCGAGCCGCGCAGCGGTGGCCGCAGGCCGCGCTGCTCGGCGTGCAGGTGCAGCAGCTCGGACATGTCCGAGACCCCGTTCCCCCGAATCGTCGTGTACTGACAAGACGACGCAGAATCCCCGTGGATACACGGGCGTGCGGTGCCCGTTCGGAGGGTAGGCCCTCGGTCTCGCCGCCCACCCGGGCGTCCACCACCGCGACACGGGCGGAAACCGCTGGTAGGAGGAGCGCGGGGGAGTCACGGTCACCTCGTCGTGCGCCGGCGCGGGCGGGTGGGTTTCACCCGGTCGGACCCCGCGAGCCACGCCGTTCGTCGGCTCGCGGGGACCACGTCAGCCGCCGTTGTACGCGCGTCCCGGCCGCGCCCGGTAGCCGCGTGGCCGGGACGCGGCGATGCGCAGCGCCGAGTCGTACAGGGTGCGGCCCAGCGCCGCGCGCGCCCGCAGCGCCGGGTGGGTGGCGCTGTAGTCGTCGGCGGTGACGGCCTGGTCGCCGGTGAACCGGCCGGAGGCGAACAGCGCGTACGTGATCACCGGCTCGCCCGCCGCGCCGAACACGATCCCGGCCTCGTTGCGGCCGTCCTCGCACCAGCCGGCCTTGGTCGCCACGTTCAGCCGCTCGGCCGACGTCAGCCCCAGCCGGATTCCGTCGGTGAACGAGATCGGCGACCGCAGTACGGTCAGCAGGTGCGTGGTGGACGCGGCCGACAGGAGTTCGCCGTCGACCAGCTTCCGCAACAGCGTGAACGTCTCGCGCGGCGTGGTCGTGCCGAGGAAGAACCGGTCCGGGTCGGCCGCCGGCACGACCCGGGTGTGCGCGAAACCCTTGTCGCGCAGAATCCGGTTCACCTCCACCGCCGGGCAGACCAGCCCGGACAGCCGCACCGCCGTGTTGTCCGAGACGGTCAGCAGCGCGGCCAGCGCGTGCCCCACGGTCACCGACGACGGGTACGCGCCGTCCAGGCCGAAGATGCCGTCGGCGGCCCGGATGACGATCTCCTCGGTGACCTCCACCCGCCGGTCGAGCGTGAGCAGGCCGCGATCGACCTGGTCCAGCACGGCGACGGCGACCGCGACCTTGTTCACGCTGTACGCCTCGACCACCCGGTCGGCGTCGTCCTCGACGGCGGTCCCGAGCACGCCGTCCGGGTCCGCCACGCCGATGAGGGACGACCAGGTGCCGCCCGCGCGCCGGGTCTCCCGCCGGTACTCGCGCGCGATCCTGCGCCGTGCCCGGTCCGCTGTCGTCGGGATCAACGCCCCCCACTCCACATCGCTCTCCTGCGCCTGCCCGGTGCCGGTGGTGTCCACCTGCGGTTGATGTCCGTGTGCCCGGTCCCGGTGGCTGTCGACCGGACCACGCCGCCACCCGGGTCCGCGATCGCCGCCGACCGGTGCAGGGCGGTGCGTTGATCCAACCAGCAGTAGCCTGCGGTCATGGGCGAAGGGGTATTCCTCATCACGGGGGCGTCTCGCGGCATCGGCCTGGCCACCGCGCGACTCGCCGCCGAGGCGGGGTATCGACTGGTGTTGACCGCGCGGGACGTCGACGAGCTGGCGGTGGAGGCCGCCGGGCTGGGCGGACCGGACCGGGTGTGGGTGACGTCCTGCGACGTGCGGGTGTGGGAGCAGCTCGCCGCGCTGGTCGGCCGGGTCGAGGAGGAGTGGGGCCGGTTGGACGTGGTGTTCGCCAACGCGGGCTCCAGCGTCGTGACCTCCTTCACGTCCTCGAAGGGCGCGCCGCCGTCGGAGTGGAGCGACATGGTGCTGACCAACGTGTGCGGTCCGGCGTTCACCGCGCGCGCCGCGCTGCCCGCGCTGATCCGGTCCGGCGGGCACCTGGTGCTGACCGGCTCGGCGGCCGGGCGCGGGGTGCGGCCGGGCAACCTGTACGCGGCGACGAAGTGGGCGGTCACCGGCCTGTCGCAGGCGATCCGCGCGGAGTGCGTCGGCACGGGCGTGCGGGTCACGCTGGTGCAGCCGGGGCTGACCGACACCGGTGGCATCCCGGAGTCGCGGCGGGCCGATCCGAAGCTCGCCCCCGAGGACGTGGCGCGGGCCGTGCTCTACGCGGTGTCCCAACCCGCCACCGTCGACGTCAACGAGATCCTGGTGCGGCCGGTGGGGCAGGACGCCTACCGCTGAGCCGCGCGGCTGCCCCGGCCCGCCGGCCAGGTCCGCCACCCGTCCTGCCGACCGCGCTTGACCTCGACCAAGGTCGAGGGAACAGGCTGGTCGCGACGCCGGCGAAGTCGGTGGAGCGGTGGACGAGTGGCAGGGGGACTGCGTGCGCGCGGTGTGGTTGACGGAGTTCGGCGGGCCTGAGGTGCTGGTCGCGGGGGAGGCCCCGGAACCGGTGGCGGGCCCGGGGCAGGTGCTGGTGGCGGTCGCGTACGCGAACATCACGTTCGTCGAGACGCAGTACCGCGCCACCGGTCGCGGACCGTTCGGGATCGAGCCGCCGGGCATCCTCGGCAACGGGGTGGGCGGCGTGGTGACCGAGGTCGGTCCGGGTGCGGACGCCGGCCTGGTGGGGCAGCGCGTGGTGACCTCGACCGGCGGATCGGGCGGCTACGCGGAACGCGTCGCGGTGGACGCGTCGGGCGTCTTCGCCGTGCCGGACGGCGTGCCGCTGGACACGGCGGTCGCGTTGCTGGCCGACGGCCGCACCGCGCTGCTCAACCTCCGGGCGGTCGGTCCGGTGGCCGGGCAGCGGGTGCTGGTGCTCGCGGCGGCGGGCGGTGTCGGCACGCTGCTGGTGCAGTTGGCCGGTGCGGCGGGCGCGGCCGTCGTCGGCGCGTCGGGCGGCCCGGACAAGCGGGATGTCGTCCGCGCCCTGGGCGCGGACGACGCGGTCGACTACCTGCGCCCGGACTGGGCGCGCCGGGCCGGGCCGGTCGACGTGGTGTTCGACGGCGTCGGCGGACCGCTCGGGCGGGCCGCGTTCGAGCTGCTCCGGCCCGGTGGCCGGATGTCGAGCTACGGCTCGGCCAGCGGCGAGTGGGCCGCCGTCGACCCCGACCGCGCCGCCGCGCGCGGTGTCGCGCTGGTGCCCGGCGACCGGCCCGCGCCGCAACTGGTGCGGGAACTCGTGCGGGAGGTGCTGGGCCTCGCCGCACGACGCGCGGTCCGCCCGGTGATCGGCCGGCGCTTCCCGCTCGCCGACGCCGCCGCCGCGCACGCCGCCATCGAAGCCCGGTCCACCGTCGGCAAGACGCTGCTGGAGGTGCGGTGACGGACATCGGCATCACGCTGCCCGGCTTCGGCCACGACGTCATCGCCCACGCCCAGCACGCCGAGGGCCTCGGCCTGGAATCGCTGTGGCACGGCGACCACCTGATCCCCCTCACCCCGTTCCTGGACAGCACCCTCGTGCTGGCCACCGCCGCCGCCGTGACCAGCCGCATCCGGCTCGGCTTCGGCGTGATGGTGGTGGCCCTGCGCCAACCCGCGTGGACCGCCAAGCAGATCGCCACCCTGCAACACCTCTCCGGCGACCGGGTGCTGCTCGGCGTCGGCAGCGGCGGCGAGGCGCACGGCGAAGCCGCGTGGCGGGCGGTGGACGTGCCTTTCGCGCAGCGCGGCAAGCGCACCGACGCCGTGCTCGACGTGCTGCCGGGTCTGGTCCGGGGCACGCCGGTCGGCCTGCACGGCAGCCAGGTCGTGCTGTCGCCCGGCGCGACGATGCCGCCGGTGCTGGTCGGCGGCGGCGGCCCGGCCGCGCTGCGCCGCGCCGCGCGCTACGGCGACCACTGGTACCCGGCGTTCGTGCCGCGCGCCGGGATCGCGGCCGGTGTCGCCCGGTTGACCGAGCTGGCCGAGGAGTTCGGCCGGCCCCGGCCGGGCGTGACGGTCGGCGTGAGCGTGGCGCTGGGCGACGTGCCGGCGGCGCTGGTCGAGCGGCGGATCAAGGGGATGACCGACTACGGCGTGTCCGAGGAGGCCGCCCGCGAGGTGGTCGTCACCGGTTCGCCCGCGCGGGCCGCCGAGCGGTTCGCCGCGCTGGCCGAGGCGGGCGCGGACCGGATCGTCGCGATGCCGTTCACCGAGGACCGGTTCCGCCAGGCCGAGCTCGTCGCGGCGGCTAGCGTGGCGGGGTGACCGGACAACTACGGCAAGTCAACGGTGTGGAGCTGTGCGCGGAGACCTTCGGTTCGGCCGACGACCCGGCCGTGCTGCTGATCGCGGGGGCGACCAGTTCGATGGACGGCTGGGAGGGGGGTTTCTGCGCGGGGCTGGCCGCGCGCGGCCGGTACGTGATCCGCTACGACCACCGGGACACCGGCCGGTCGGTGGCCTACCCGCCCGGCGAGCCGGGCTACTCGTTCCCGGAGCTGGTCGAGGACGCGGTGGGCGTGCTGGACGCGTTCGGCGTGGACCGCGCGCACGTCGTCGGGATGTCGATGGGCGGGGCCATCGCCCAGCTCCTCGCGCTCGACCACGCGGACCGGGTGGCCACCCTGACCCTGTTCGCGACCAGCCCCGCCGGTCCGGAGTCGGCCGACCTGCCGGGCGTCACCCCGGCGCTCGCGGCGCACTTCGCGGCGGGCGGCACGCCGGAGCCGGACTGGTCGTCGCGCGACTCGGTGGTGGCGTACCTGGTGGCGGCGAACGGGCCGTTCCGCGGTCCGCGCCCGGTGGACGAGGACGCCGAACGCGCGCGGGCCGGCCGGGTGTTCGACCGCTCGCCGAACATCGCGTCGTGCGGCAACCACCTGCACACCACCGGCGGCGAGGACTGGCGTCCGCGCCTGGGCGAGGTGGCCGCGCCGACGCTCGTGGTGCACGGCGACGTCGACCCGCTGTTCCCGGTGGCGCACGCGCGGGCGCTGGCGGCGGAGATCCCGGGGGCGTCGCTGCTGGTGCTGCCGGACACCGGGCACGAACTGCCGGCCGGGGTGTGGGGTCTGTTCACCGACCGCCTGGTCGAGCACACGGCGTGATCACCGGTCGGTGATCGGCGGCGACCGAACTGCCCGAGGGGGCGCGGGAAGCAGGGGAGTCGCTCGTGGCGGCCGGCCCGCGCCCCTCCGCGCCGCCGGTCGTTCCCGGTTGGGCTGAACCGTTCGCGGCACGCGTGCGTATGTCTCGGAGTAGGTGGCATCGCCACCCGCCAGGTCGGGCTGACCTGGCCCTACTCGTCCTGCGCCGACCTCGGGCCACGGGCCGCGGCACGTGCGGTGAACTGGCACCGCACCCTTGACTGGTATAGACCAATCAGGTTGAGTGTGCCACGTCACGTCCGAGGGCGCTCGAACGGAAGAAGAGATCACGTGTCGAGAATCCGCGTAGTGGCGGCCATCGCCACCATCGTGGTCGGGGCGGCACTGACCGTCGCGGTGGCCACGACCACGGCCACCGCCGCCGCCTGTGCGACCGCGTGGAACGCGTCCACCGCCTACACCGGTGGGCAGACCGCCTCCCACAACGGTCGGAACTGGTCGGCGAAGTGGTGGACCCAGAACGAGAAGCCGGGTTCGGTGTCGGTCTGGGCCGACCAGGGGACCTGCGGCGGGACCACCACCACCCCGCCCACCACGACCACTCCGCCCACGTCCTGCTCCTACCCCGCGTGGGTACAGGGCCAGTTCTATGCCGCAGGCAGCATCGTGCGGTACACCGACGGCAAGCACTACGTCGCCGAGCACGACAACCCGGGCTACGACCCGCTCGTCTCCACCTGGTACTGGAACCCGCACACCGGGTGCGGCAACACCACCACCCCGCCGACCACGACCACGACGTCCACCCCGCCGCTCCCGGGCGGGTTCGTGGTCACCGAGGCGCAGTTCAACCAGATGTTCCCGAGCCGGAACTCGTTCTACACCTACAGCGGCCTCACCGCGGCGCTGAAGGCGTACCCGGGCTTCGCGAACACCGGCAGCGACACGGTGAAGCGGCAGGAGGCCGCGGCGTTCCTCGCGAACGTCAACCACGAGACCGGTGGCCTGGTGCACATCGTGGAGCAGAACCAGGCGAACTACCCGCACTACTGCGACACGAGCCAGTCGTACGGCTGCCCTGCGGGGCAGGCGGCGTACTACGGTCGCGGTCCGATCCAGCTCAGTTGGAACTTCAACTACAAGGCGGCGGGTGACGCGCTGGGCCTGCCGCTGCTGACCAACCCGTCGCTGGTGCAGACCGACGCGTCGGTCGCCTGGCAGACCGGCCTCTGGTACTGGAACACCCAGAACGGGCCCGGCACGATGACCCCGCACAACGCGATGGTCAACGGGCACGGCTTCGGTCAGACGATCCGCAGCATCAACGGTTCCCTGGAGTGCGACGGCCGCAACCCGGCGCAGGTCCAGAGCCGGGTGAACGCCTACCAGCGGTTCGCGGGCATCCTCGGCGTCACGCCGGGCAACAACCTGTCCTGCTGAACGCGCCGCACGACAACTGTTAACGGGGAGGGGCCCCGCCGATCCCGGCGGGCCCCGCTTCCCGGGCGAGGCGGACTCGCCGTCGGCGATGTCGTCGACCGGATCGCGGGCCCTGTCCGCGATCCGTCCGCGAAACGGTGTAGTACCTGTTATGCCACAGTTTTAGCCCTTTCGGTCCAGTTCGTACGACTGAAAGGCGGTACGCCACCCCGTTTTCACCGACGGCAGGCACTCTTCGCGCCCGGAGCGCGTCGGAAGTCGGGGGTTGGGCGTGCGCGTCAGCGGGTATCACCGGATGCGCGGTGACCACGCTGATCACGGTCGTCGCCTCGGTGGCGACCGGTTCCGCCGCACCGCGCGGTTGCGCCAGGGGCCGCAGGCCACTGGACCGATCGGTTCACATCCTTGACCCGGTTGACGTTCACGATTATGGTCTAGACCACATCACCGAGTGACCGCTCACCTGCGGGCAGTCACCCGGAGTAATCCGGCCGCCGCGGATTTGGACCCTGCCCTGGAAGTCCCCCTGGGGATTTCCTCCGAAGGAGCTGGACAATGAGCATGAAACGGAAGCTGGCGGCGGTACTCGCCGGCGTGGGCATCGCCCCGTTCATCGTTGTGGTGTCAGCAGGCACCGCCAGCGCGCACGGCTACATCTCTTCGCCGCCCAGCCGGCAGGCGATGTGCGCGCAGGGCCGTGTGTCGAACTGCGGTGCCGTCGTGTACGAGCCGCAGAGCGTCGAAGGCCAGAAGGGCCAGCAGAACTGCCACGCCGGCGACAGCCGGTGGGCACCGCTCAGCGATGACAGCAAGGCGTGGCCCGCCACGACGGTCGGCAACAGCATGACCTTCACGTGGACGATCACCGCGCGCCACGCCACGAGCACGTGGCAGTACTTCATCGGCGGCAGCAAGATCGCCGAGGTCAACGACGGTGGACGTCAGCCGGGGTCGACCGTCACGCACAACGTGAACCTGGGTGGCCGCACCGGCCGCATCAAGCTGTTGGCAGTGTGGAACGTCGCGGACACCCCGATGGCGTTCTACTCCTGCGTCGACCTCCAGGTCGGTGCCGGTGGTCCGAACCCGACCACCACCACCACGCCGACCACGACCACCACGCGGCCGACGACGACCACCACGCGGCCGACCACGACCACCACGCGACCGACGACCACGACCCCGCCCGCGAGCGGTACGTGGGCGACCGGTGTCTCGTACGCGGTGGGCTCGCAGGTGACCTACGGCGGTTCGTCTTACCGCTGCATCCAGGGTCACACCTCGCTGTCCGGCTGGGAGCCGCCGAACACGGCTTCGCTCTGGCAGCGCCTGTAAGCAGTCCGAGGAGCCCGTCCGCGCTGACCTGTTCAGGCGCGGGCGGGCCTTTCCGGTGCTGAACCCCAGTGCTGATCGAGCGCCGGGCCGGCGCTGATCCGGTGCCGGTCCGGTGCTGACAAGGAGGACGACCTTGCGACGCCTCACAGCCGTGCTGGCCGGCCTGCTGCTGCTCGCCGGCTGCGGACTCGGCGGCACCGACACGGTGGCCGCGCCCACCGGACCGGTGTCCACCGTGGTGGAGACCAACGAGTTCAACCCGGTCGACGTGATGTTCCTCCAGATGGCCGTGCCGCACCACCGCACCGGTCTGGAGCTCGTGAAACTGGCCCACGACAAGCCCGTGCGGTCGGAAGTCAAGACCCTCACCTCGGCGATCGAGGTCACTCAGCTTTCCGAAGTGGACTCCATGCTGAAGTGGCTGCAAGACTGGAACCAGCCCGAGTCCGCCGGTGACAACCCGCAGTTGCACGCGGGACACGGCGGCGACCACTCGACGAGCCCGGAGTCGATCGCGGCGTTGACCACGATGCCGTCCGGCGAGTTCGAGAAGGCGTTCCTGAACCTGCTGATCGCCCACCAGCACAACGCGGTCGAGATGGCCAAGCTGGAGCGGGAAGGCGGCGTGAACCCCCAGGCGAAAGCCCTGGCGGAGCGCATCTTCCACTCCCGCACCGGTCAGATCTCGCAGATGCTCGGGTACGTGGAGTAGCACCGCCACCCGGCGGGTCGTGCCGGCCGGGCTTTCGGGTTGTCCGGCCGGTCGCGCCGCGCCGCCGGGCAACCCGCGTCCGGTTCCCGGTCGCGCTCAGAACCCCAGGGCCAGCCCGCTGGTGAACCGGCGTTCGACCCCGGTGACCGGGTCGGTGAAGGACAGCTCCTTCGCCAGCAACTGCAACGGGTTCGTGAAGTCGTCCAGCGGCTTGTCGCGCAGCACCGGGTAGAAGTCGTCGTGGCGGATCGGAATCCCCAGGCCCGCCAGGTGCAGGCGTAGCTGGTGGGTGCGGCCGGTGGTCGGGGTGAGCCGGTAGCGGCCCCAGCCGGCGCGGTGCTCCAGCAGTTCCACGAGGGTCTCCGCGTTCGGCGGACCGTCGACCTCCTGCGCGGTGATGACCCCCTTCACCTTCACGATCCGGCTGCGCACCACGCGGGGCAGCGCCAATCCCGGGTCGTGGGGCGCGATCGCCTCGTACACCTTGTGCACCACGCGATCCCGGAACATCGTCTGGTACCTGCCGCGCAGGCGCGGGTCCACCACGAACATCACCAGTCCGGCGGTGACCCGGTCCAGCCGGTGCGCCGGGACCAGGTCCGGCAGGCCCAGGTCCCGCCGCAGCCGGACCAGCGCGGTCTCCACCACGTGGCTGCCGCGCGGGATCGTGGCCAGGAAGTGGGGCTTGTCCACGACCAGCAGCGCGTCGTCCCGGTGCACGACCCCGATGTCGAACGGGACCGGCGTCTCGTCCGGCAGGTCGCGGTGGAACCACACCGACGTGCCGGGCGCGTAGGGCGCGTCCGGGACGACCGGACCGGCCAGGTCGTAGACCCGGCCCTCGGCCAGCAGGGTGTCCACCCGCTCCGGCGCGACCCTGGGCAGCCGGTCCACCAGGTGGTCGCGGATCGTCGTCCACGGGCCCTCGTCGGGCAGCCGGAGGCGTGCCGGGTCCAGGCCGTGGCGCTGCGGCAGCGGCGGCCGGAGTCTGCGTCTCATCAGGCGGTGAGCCTACGGGACCCCGGGTCAGTCGGCGTCGGCGAACCGGACCTGGTAGCCGAGGCCGCCGAGCATCCCGGTGAGCATCCGGCGGGTGCTCTCCTCGGCGCGCGTCGCCAGACCGGAGTCCCGTGCGGCGTCGGAGAGCTTCTGCTCGGCGGCCACGTAGAACGGCTGCTGGTCCGGTGCCTCGACGATCGCGGCGAGGCGGTCCACCAGGCCGCGCTCCTGGGCGAACACGTAGCACCGGTCCTGGTGCAGGTTCGGCTTGTCCAGCACCGGCTTCGGGAGGTCCACCTCGACCGACCCGCCGTCCTGGGAGACGGTGAGGGCGCCGTCGGCGAGCTGCCCGAACTCCACGTAGGCGTTCACCGAGCCGGCCGCGACGAAGAGCGTGCGCTGACCGGCCAGCACGCCGGGCACGAACTGGACGTCGCGCTCGATGTCGAGCACCACCTGGTACTCGCCCACGGCGGCGTGGAACTGGCTCAGGTCCCGCAGCGACTGGAGGACCGCCGGTTGGCTCCGGTCGATGGTGTCCGTGCCGAACCGGGGCACCACGAGCAACGCCGCGACCAGCGCCGCCACCGCGACCACGCCCGCAACCGCCACCACCATTCGCCACTTCATGCCGACCGGGTACCCGGTCCGGCGTTCGCGGAACCGGGGCCGGGATCGTACGAGCGGCCTACCGGGTCGCTCCGGGGGAGTGGTGCGGGAGGCGACCGCCGGTGCCCGGCCGGGCGCGGTTCACCGCCGGGCGGCGGGCGTGGCCACCACGCCCGTGCGCGTGCCCGCGCGGAAGAGCGCTCAGTCGTCTTCCTTCTCCTCGCCGCGCTTGCGCAGGAACGCGAACCCCGGGATGCCCAGGATCGCCTGCCGCACGTCGTTGGTGACCTCCAGCAACTGGTGGATGTCCGGCCCCACCTTGTCCAAAGTGGACATGATCGGCAGGACGTCGTCGATCAGGTGCTTGGTCAGCACCGGCAACTGGTCCACGAGCTCGATCGCGGCGTCCACCTCGTGCGGCGACAGCTCTTCCACGAACCGCTGCGCCAGCGGGTGGGCGCGGTGGGCGAGCGGCGCGTAGGTGTCCATCAGCTCGCGCGACGTGCGGGCGGTGCGACCGGCGTCGTCGGTCACCGCCTCCGCGACCGCCGTCACCGCGCCCGCCCGGTCGACCAGGTGTTCGGTCTTGTCCAGCACCCGCTCGGTGCGGCCGACCAGCGCGTCGGCGCGCCGCACCACGTCCTCCACGGCTACCAGCAGGCCGATCACCCGTCCGGGCACGGAGAGGGCGGTCTCGGCGGTGGTCCGGGCCAGGCCGAGGATCGCGCGCGGTGTCAGGTCCATGCCCTCCACTCTGCCGTACCGGGACCGACCGGACCGCCCGAGCGGCTTGTCGGGTTCGGCCCCGCCCCTTGCAGTGACCTGCGCCACCGTCTCGGGCACCGCTGTCCGCGTCGCGCGGAGCCGGGGAGGCACGCATGTCCAGGCCGGTCGCGGCACTGCCCACGACCGGGCTCCTCGTCCCCCTGGTGCTCCTGGCCGCCTGCTCGGCCCCGGAACCCGGTGGACTGCGCGCGGTCCTCACCTCGCCGACCGACGTGCACCTGGGTTGGCACCCGGAGCCGGGCGCGGCCGGCCAGATCGTGGAGCACGCCGAACCCGGCGGGGACTACACCGCGCTGAGCCACGCCCAGCCGGGCGACGACTCCTACGAGCACCCCCGCCCGATCTCGGGAACCTGGTCGTACTACCGGGTCCGCTCCTACTTCGGGCCGGTGTCCACCGCGGTGGACGTCGTGCCGCCGCCGGGGGACGAGGTGCCCGAGGGCGACCTCCACGAGTGGGCCGAGCCGCGCCGGTCCCCGTCCGGCACGCACCCCGTGCGCTCGGCGGCGGCGACGCCCACCGGGCTGCGGGCGGAGGTCGAGCACGCCAACGGAATCCTGTTCACCTGGACCGACCGGGCCGGCGACGAGGAGGGCTGCCTGGTCGAGGTCAGGCCGGCGGGCGCGGCGGAGTTCTCGGTGGTGGCCGCGCTGGACGCGGACGTCACGTCGTTCGGGCTGATCACCCCGCCGACCGAGAAGCACGTGGGCTACCGGGTCCGCGCGTACTACCACGGCCCCGTGACCGCTGTGGCGCACTAGACTGCCGCCCGCCCGGGACGAGGTGGTCGACCCGCCGGAGAGGGGGAGTCCGTGACGGCTCCGGACATCGCCTGGAAGACCGCCGGGAACAGCTACAAGCTGCGCGCGGCCGGCCTCGTGGTGCACGACGGACAACTGCTGGTCTGCTACGCCGACGTGGTCGAGGGTTGTTTCCCGCCGGGGGGCAAGGTCCGCTTCGGCGAGTCCGCGACCGAGGCCGTGCACCGCGAACTCGTCGAAGAACTCGGCGTGTCCTTCGAGGCCGGCGAACTCGCGCTCGTCGCCGAGTGCGTCTACGACGACGACGGCGTGCTGCACCACGAGGTCTGCTTCTACTTCAGGCTCGGGTGGCCCGCCGGTCTGCCGCCCGACGTCGTCGGGCAGATCCTCCACGAGGAGCAGAGCTTCGGCTGGGTGCCGCTCGCTGCGCTGCCGGACCACGGTTTCACGCCGCCGGAAATCCTTCCGCACCTCTCCGGTCGCGGTGGACCGACCCACCTCGCGTTCGACCGCCGGGCGTAGCGGCCGTCCCCGGTCCGACAGGTGCGGTTCGGCCGGGAAGAGCGCCTGCTCCGGCCGGTGCTGCGGCAGGATGGCACGGTGGATTCGGACGAGTTCCTGACCCTGGCGGACGGCCTGCTGCGCATCCCCTCCACCGCCGACCGGCCCGCCGAACTGGCGAGAGCCCTGGACTTCGTGCTGGCGGTGGTCGGGCCGGGCTGCACGGTCGAGCGGTTCGAGTCGGGCGGCAAGCCCAGCGCGCTGGTGTACCGGGGCGCGCACCGCCCGGAGTTCCGGGTGCTGTTCAACGCCCACCTCGACGTCGTGCCCGGCGCGGCCGGGCAGTTCGAGCCGCGCCGCGAGGGCTCGCGGCTCTACGCGCGCGGCGCGCAGGACATGAAGCTGTCCGCGCTGGTGCTGGCGCTGGTGTTCCGGGACGTGCCGACGCCGTTCCCGGTGGGGTTGCAACTGGTCACCGACGAGGAGGTGGGCGGGCGCGACGGCACCCGGCACCAGCTCGACCAGGGCGTCTCGACGCGGTTCGCGGTGATCGGCGAGCACAGCGGGCTGCGCCTGGTCACCGAGTCCAAGGGCCTGGTCGACGCCCGGATCGACGTGGTGGGGCGGGCCGCGCACGGCGCGTACCCGTGGCTGGGGGACAACGCGCTGGTCACGCTGCTGCGCGCGGTGGGCGCGGTGCTCGACGCGTACCCGGTGGCCACCTCCGAGGTGTGGCGGACCACCGTCAACGTGGCGCGCGTGGAGACGTCGAACACCGCGCTGAACCAGGTCCCGGCGGACGCCTCCGCGTGGCTGGACATCCGATTCCCGGCCGAGGACGCCGACTTCGCGCGCCGGGACGCCGACGAGGTCGCGCGGCACCTCTCGGCGCTGTGCGGGCTGCCGGTGGCGGTGCGCGCCGTCGAGCCGCCGCACCACGCCGACCCGGGCAGCGCGGACGTGGTGGCGCTCCGGGCCGCCGCCCGCGCGCAGGGGTACTCGGGGGACCTCCTGCGCAAGCACGGCGCGGCCGATTCCCGGTTCTTCTTCCAGCGCGGGGTCGACGCGGTGATCTTCGGCGTGGGCGGGGACGGGCAGCACGGGCCGGACGAGTACGCGGACCTGGACACGGTGGAGCCGTACTACCGGGCGCTGAGCGCCTACCTGCGGTCGTTGCCAGACGCGTAACACATCAGTTACGCTTCCGGGTGTGGACGAGGTGGCCGCGGCGATCGCGGACCCCGTGCGGCGGGAGATCCTGGTCCTGCTGCGCGGGTCCCGGCTGCCCGCCGGTGAGATCGCGAGCCGGTTCGAGATCAGCCGCCCCGCCGTGAGCCGGCACCTGCGGGTGCTCCGGGAGTGCGGTCTGGTGCGCGACGAGGTCGTGGGCAGGCAGCGGTTCTACCTGCTCGACCCGGGCCCGCTGGAGGGGCTGGCCGGCTGGCTGGCCCCGTTCCTGCGGCCGGCCGGCTGGGAGCACCGCCTCGACGCACTGGAAACCGAGGTCTACCGGACGCGCCGCGACCGCCGCGCGGACCGGCGAGAGGAGAACACCGCATGACCACCCCACCCACCGGCCGGCTGTTCCAGGTCGGTGACGGCCACGACCTGGTGCTGACCCGCACGTTCCGGGCGCACGCCGAGGACGTCTGGGCCAGCGTCACCGAGCCCTCCCGCACCGCCCGCTGGTTCGGTCCCTGGGAGGGCGACGCCGCCCCGGGCCGGACCATCCGGATCCAGATGGCCTACGAGGAGGAGCAGCCCTGGACGGACGCGGTCATCGAGGCGTGCGAACCGCCGATGCGGCTCGCCGTGACCACCGTCGACGACCACGGCGTGTGGCGGCTGGAGCTGTTGCTGTCCGAAGTGGACGGTGTGACCGAGCTGAAGCTGGTGCACCACCTGGACACCGCCGAGGGCGTCGGCGACATCGGCCCCGGCTGGGAGTACTACCTCGACATGCTCGTCGCCTCCCGGACCGGCGAGCCGCTGCCGGACTTCGACTCGTACTACCCCGCCATGAAGCCCTACTTCGACGGTCTGGCCGCGTAGTGCCCGACGTGTCCCGCGTCGTCGCGTTCGGCAACCAGTTGGTCCTGGTGCACGTCGAGCTGCGCGAACGGCTGGAGGACCTGCGCGACAACCTCGACGCCGTGTTGGCCGGCGACCGCACCGCGGACCTGCGCGCGCACTGCGCGGCCTTCTGCGGCGCGGTCACCCGCCACCACACCGCCGAGGACGACACCGGCTTCCCCGTCCTCGCCGCGCACCACCCGGAACTCGCCCCGGTGCTCGCCGAACTCGTCGCCGACCACCGGATCGTCGCCGACGCCCTGACCCGGCTCGCGGACGTCCTCGCCGACCCCGACCCGGCCACCGTCCGGTCCGAGGTGGAGACGTTGTCGGCGTTGTTGGAGACCCACTTCACCTACGAGGAGAGGAAGATCGTCGCGGTGCTGGACGACTTGACGACGTCCGCCGGACCCGAGGACGCCGCCGCGCTCGCCGCGACCACCCGGCTGGACGACTGAGGTCCGCCGACCGGCGGGCACCACTCCCGGCGGCCCACTGCGCCCGACCCGCCGCGAGGCCGAGGGACACCCCGTCCCCGACCCCGACGGCGGGGACGGGCGTCCGCCTCATGCGGTTGAGGGGTGGCACGCGAAGTCCTTCACGCCCGAGGTGCTCGCGACCCTCCGCGCCCGGTTCGCGGCCGGCCCCGGAAGCGCTCCCCGCCTGCACGCGCGGGGGCTTCGCGTTCCCGGCTGATCCCGTGCGCTTGACTGTCCGCATGACCGCCTACGACATCGCGGACAAGCTGCCCGCGATTCCCGAACTGCGCGACCTGTGTCGCGTTCTCGCGGTGCTGGACGCAGTGCTCGACCCGGACAACGGTGACCGCCACCACTCCTACGATCCCGCGTGGGCACCCGGCGAGGAGCTGGCCTCCATGAAGGACGGTGGTGGCAACGAGTACTCCATCGTGTTCACCGCCGCCGGCGCGTACGTGCGCGGGTTCGACCACGAGTCGCCGATGAGTCCGTACGCCACCGACGACGGCGAGCCGTGGCCCGGCGTGACCGACTCCGTGCCGGAGGTGTTCCGGGCGCAGGTCGATGAACCCGCGTTCACCGACGAGGGCACGTCGTGCGTGACGGTCTGCCTGTGGCGCGAGCCGGGTGACGACAAGTGGCGGCACGGTGACATCGACTTTCCCGGTGACGCCGAGGACGGGGCGGACTGGTTGTTCGACCTGCTCGTCGATGGCAGCCCGGAAGCGTTCCAGGACTGGGCGCGGGACTACTACCAGCAGCCGGTCGACCTTGAGGCGGTGCGCCACCTCTACGCCGGGCGTCCGCTGACGAGCGAGGTCGTGGCCGCACTCAACCCCGCCACCACCCTCGCCGCCATCGCGGACGACGTCCACCGGATCGGCTTCCCGACCAGCGCGCCGTCCGCCTGAGCGCGCCGGCACGACGTCACCGCCGATCACCTCGGACGTCCGGTCACCCCGCCCTCGTCGGGTCGACGCTCGCGGCGGAGGTCGTGAGCGCTCCGTCGTCCACGTCGGGGCGTGAGCGGGTACCGCTCGCGGGCGAGGTCTCCTCCGCGAACTGCGTCCGGTACAGCTCCTCGTACCGGCCGCCCGCCGCCAGGAGGTCGGCGTGCCTGCCCCGCTCCACGATCCGGCCGTCCTCCACGACCAGGATCAGGTCGGCCGACCGGATGGTCGACAGCCGGTGCGCGATCACCACCGCCGTGCGGCCGTCCAGCGCTTCCGCCAGGGCCGCCTGGACGGCCGCCTCCGACGTGGAGTCCAGGTGGGCGGTGGCCTCGTCCAGGATCACCACGCGCGGCCTGGCCAGCAGCAGCCGCGCGATGGTCAGCCGCTGGCGCTCGCCGCCGGAGAGCCGGTAGCCCCGTTCGCCGACCACCGTGTCCAGGCCGTCGGGCAGCGACTCGACCAGGTCCGCGAGCCGGGCGCGGCGCAGCACGTCCCACAGGTCGTCGTCCGACGATTCCGGCCGCGCGAGCAGGAGGTTCGCGCGGATCGACTCGTGGAAGAGGTGACCGTCCTGGGTGACCATGCCGAGCGTGTCGCGGATCTCCTGCGCGGACAGGTCCCGGACGTCCACACCGGACAGCGCCACCGAGCCGCCGTCCACGTCGTAGAGCCGGGGGATCAGCGAGGCGATGGTGGACTTGCCCGCGCCGGACGACCCGACCAGGGCGACCACCTGACCGGGTGCCGCCCGGAACGAGACGTCGTCGAGCACCCGCACCCCGCCGCGCGTGTCCAGCACGGCGACCTCCTCCAGCGACGCGAGGGACACCTTGTCCGCCGACGGGTAGGCGAAGGACACGTTCCGGAACTCCACCGACACCGCGCCGTCCGGGACCGTCGCGGGGTCGGGCCGGTCGGCGATCAACGGCTTGAGGTCGAGCACCTCGAACACCCGCTCGAAGCTCACCAGCGCGCTCATCACCTCGACCCGGGCGCTCGCCAACGCCGTCAGCGGCGCGTAGAGCCGGGTGAGCAGCAGCGCCAGCGCGACCACCGAGCCCGCGTCGAGCTCGTCCCTGAGCGCGTAGAACCCGCCCAGGCCGTAGACCAGCGAGAGCGCCAGCGCCGAGACCAGGGTGAGCGCGGTCAGGAACACCGCCTGCACCATCGCCGAGCGCACCCCGATGTCCCGGACGCGCCGGGCGCGGCTCGCGAACTCGGCCGATTCCCGGGCCGGCCGGCCGAACAGCTTGACCAGGGTGGCACCCGGTGCCGAGAACCGCTCGGTCATCTGGGTGCTCATCGTCGCGTTGTGGTTGGCCGCTTCGCGCTCCAGCCGGGCGAGGCGGGAGCCCATGCGGCGGGCGGGCAGCACGAACACCGGGAGCAGGACCAGGGCGAGGAGCGTGATCTGCCAGGAGAGGCCGATCATCACCACGAGGGTGAGCACGAGGGTGACCACGTTCCCGGCGACGCTGGAGAGCGTGTCGCTGAACGCGCGCTGCGCGCCGATGACGTCGTTGTTGAGCCGGCTCACCAGCGCGCCGGTGCGGGTGCGGGTGAAGAAGGCGATCGGCATCCGCTGGACGTGGTCGAAGACGGTCGTGCGCAGGTCGAGGATCAGGTCTTCGCCGATGCTCGCGGACAACCACCGGGCGACCAGCCCGAGTGCCGCTTCCAGGACCGCGATCCCGGCGATCACCCCGCTCAGCCCCAGCACGACGTCGAGCGCGGAGCCGTGCACGATGGCGTCCACGATCCGGCCGGCCAGGACGGGCGTGACGACGGCGAGGACCGCGACCACCACGCTGAGCGCGAGGTACTGGGCGAGCCGGCCGCGCCGGTGGCGGGCGAAGCCCCAGATGCGCTTGAGCGTGGCCTTGGAGAACGGCCGCCGGTCGTCGTGCGCGTTGGTCACGTGGTAGAGCGACATCCAGGCCGTGACTTCCATGTCCATGGGGGAAACGTAAAACCTCGACTTTGCTCGAAGTCAAGCAGTTCGATCATGACGGACCCCAGGGGAGCGGGACCACGTCGAATCGATGCCCGATATGCGGTGTTTCAGACGTTAAGAGAGGTTCGTACCCGTGGTCACGCGGAGGGAGACGTGCTGGACGACACTCTCCCGGGCCCGGTCCCGCCGTGGACGCCGGCGGGATCGGGGAATGGATCAGCGCCCGCGCGGCGTTGTACGGGCAGAGGACTAGCTGAGGAGGCACGAGGTGGCGCTGGACCCGGAGGATCTTGTCGAGGTCGACTCCGACGTCCCGGACCTGGGCGGAGCGGTGCTGTTGCACCACTTCGACGGCTTCATGGACGCGGGCGCGGCGGGTTCCGCGGTGGTCGACCACCTGCTGGAGTCCCACGAGAACCGGGTGGTGGCCCGGTTCGACGTCGACGACCTGATCGACTACCGCGCCCGGCGGCCCACGATGACCTACGCCACCGACCGGTGGGAAGGCTACGACGCCCCCGAGCTGGTGGTGCGCCTGCTGCACGACTCGGTCGGCACGCCGTTCCTGCTGATGACCGGCCCCGAGCCGGACCGCCGCTGGGAAGCGGTGGTGGCGGCCGTGCGCATCCTGGTGGAGCGCTGGGGCGTGCGGCTCGCGATCGGCTTCCACGGCATCCCGATGGGCGTCCCGCACACCCGCAAGCTGTCCGTCATCTCGCACGCCACGCGGCCCGAGCTGGTCGTCGAGAAGTCGCCGTTCAGCCGGGTCCAGGTGCCGGGCAACCTCTCCGCGCTGCTGGAACTGCGCCTGGGCGAGGCCGGCCACGACGCGATGGGCTTCGCCGCCTACGTGCCGCACTACCTCGCGCAGGGCTCCTACCCGGCCGCCGGGCTGGGTCTGCTGGAGTCGCTGACCAAGGCCGCCGGGCTGGTCGTGCCGACCGCCGCGCTGCACGAGGCCGCGCGCCGCACGGACGCCGAGATCGCCCGCCAGGTCGCCGAGTCGGACGAGGTGGCGCAGGTCGTGGAGGCGCTGGAGCGCCAGTACGACGCGTTCGCCGAGGCCTCGGACAACCTGCTGCTCAACGCGGACGAGCCGCTGCCCAGCGCGGACGAGCTGGGCGCGGAGTTCGAGCGCTTCCTGGCCGAGCAGCAGCGCGACCGCTGAGCACCCCCGCCCGGGTCGGGTCCGGTGGCCCCGACCCGGGCCCGCTCAGGCCCGGTGACCCGCCCCTCGGGGCGCGCACGCCTCGGCGAGCAGGCGGTAGGACGTGAGCAGCGCGTCCCGGTCGTAGGTGCTGGTGGTGAGCAGGACCTCGGCGGCCCCGGTCCGCCGGACCAGTCCGGCGAGCTCCTCGGCGGCCTCGGCGGGTGTGCCGGCGATGGTGCCCCGCAGTGCCTCGTCGAAGTACCGGCGCTCCCGGTCGGTCATCGTCAGGGCGAGCACCTCCGCCGGCGGGCGCAGCGCGGGGAACTCGCCCCGGGTCCGCGAGTACGCCATCGACCACGCCTCGGGCAGCAGCAACCGCCGGGCGTCCTCGGCCGTGTCCGCCACCGCCACCGCCGTCGACACCACCACGTGGGGCTCCTCGGCCCAGCGGGACGGCCGGAACCGGGCGCGGTAGCCGTCGATCGCCTCGACCATCGCGCCCTCGCCCCGGACCGCCGCGATCACCAGCGGCAGCCCTCGGGACGCCGCGACCTCCGCGCCCGCGCCGGTCGCCAGCACGAACGGCGGCACGCGCAGCCCGGTCGCGGGGTAGCCGGACACGGCGGCACCGCCGGTGAAGTAGGACAGCAGCTCGTCCAACCGCTCGCCGAACCCGGCCGCGTCGCGCCGGTCGTGGCCCAGGGCCCGGCGCACCGGCTCGGTGAAACCGACCGACCGGCCCAGCCCCATGTCGATCCGACCGGGAAACAGCGACTCCAGCACGCCGAACTGCTCGGCCACGACCAGCGGCCGGTGGTTGGGCAGCATCACCCCGCCGGTGCCGATCCGGATCCGCGAGGTCCGGGCGGCGGCAGCGGCGGCCAGCACGGTCGGCGCGGACCCGGCGACACCGGGCACGCCGTGGTGCTCGGACACCCAGAACCGGTGGTAGCCCAGCGCTTCCGCCTGGCGGGCGAACTCCACGGTGTCCCGCAGGGCCTGCGCGTGCGTGCCGCCCGCGCGGGTGCGGGACCGGTCCAGGACGGAGAGCTTCACACCTCGTGCAACGCCCGGTCGCCGACGGGGATTCCGATCACCGCCGAGCCGTGCCGACGGCCACGCCCCACCGCTCGCGGGCAACCGTCCTCAACGGACATCCGGTCGTGCGTGCCCGTGGTCGCGGCCGGCCGTCCGCCGCCCTGCCCGGAGTTGCCCGTCCGGCTCGAATCACGACGCGATCGAAGCGAGGGGGCTTTACTGTCCGGTGAGCCGGGACACCCACCGGCACCCGACGAGGAGGTCGACCACCGATGGCCATGCTGCGCAGCTACGTGTCCGGTCGCTGGCACACGTCGTCCGAGGAGGGCGCGCCGCTGCACGACGCGGTGACCGGCGAGGAGATCGCCCGCATCTCGTCGGCGGGCGTCGACATGGCGGCGGCGCTGGACCACGGCCGCCGCGTCGGCGGCCCGGCGCTGCGCGAGCTGACCTTCCACCAGCGCGGCGCGCTGCTCAAGGCCCTCGCCTCCTACCTGCGGGAACACCGCGAGGAGCTGTACGCGCTGTCGGCCCGCTCCGGCGCGACCAGGACCGACTCGCTGATCGACGTCGACGGCGGCATCGGCGTGCTGTTCACCTACGCGAGCAAGGCCAGGCGCGAACTGCCCAACGACACGGTCTACGTCGACGGCGCGCTGGAGCCGCTCAGCCGGGGCGGGACGTTCGTCGGCCGGCACGTCGGCACGCCGCTGCGCGGGGTCGCGGTGCAGATCAACGCCTTCAACTTCCCCCTGTGGGGTCCGCTGGAGAAGTTCGCGCCCGCGTTCGTCGCCGGCGTCCCGACGCTGATCAAACCCGCCTCGCAGACCGCGTACCTCACCGAGAAGCTGGTGGAGCTCGTGCTGGCCTCCGGCCTGCTGCCGGAAGGCTCGGTGCAGCTCGTCTCGGGCGGCGCGGGCGACCTGCTGGACCACCTCACCGCCCAGGACCTGGTCGGCTTCACCGGCTCCGCGTCCACCGCCCGGCTGCTGCGCACCCACCCCGCCGTGGTGCGGTCGTCGGTGCGGTTCAACGCCGAGGCGGACTCGCTGAACTGCTCGATCCTGGGCCCGGACGCCACCCCCGGCACGCCCGAGTTCGACCTGTTCGTCACGCAGCTCGTCAGCGAGATGACCACCAAGGCCGGCCAGAAGTGCACCGCGATCCGGCGCGCGCTGGTACCCGCCGAGCTGCTCGACGACGTCGCCGAGGCGACCCGCGACCGGCTGGCCCGGGTCGTCATCGGCAACCCGGCCAACGAGACCGTGCGGATGGGCGCGCTGGCCGGGCTGGAGCAGCGCGAGGAGGTGCGGCGGTCGCTCAAGGCGCTGCTGGCGGCCGGCGAGGTGGTCTACGGGTCACCGGACACCGTCGAGGTGGTGGACGCCGACGCCGAGCGCGGCGCGTTCCTGTCGCCGGTGCTGCTCAAGGCCGACCCGGACCTGCCCCAGCCCCACGAGGTCGAGGCGTTCGGCCCGGTGGCCACGCTGCTGCCCTACTCCGGGGCCGCCCACGCGGTGGAACTGGCCGCCCGGGGAGCGGGCAGCCTGGTCGGGTCGGTGGTGAGCTTCGACACGTCGTTCGTGCGCGAGGTGGTGCTCGGGGTGGCCCCGTGGCACGGCCGGCTGCTGGTGCTGGACCGCGAGGACGCCGAGGAGTCCACCGGGCACGGGTCGCCGCTGCCGTCCCTGGTGCACGGCGGGCCGGGCCGCGCGGGCGGTGGCGAGGAGATGGGCGGCATCCGGGGCGTGCTGCACCACCTCCAGCGCACCGCCGTGCAGGGCAGCCCGCGCGTGCTGACCGCCGTGACCGGGCAGTGGACGGCCGGTGCCGAGCGCACCGAGTCCGCCGAGCACCCGTTCCGCAAGTCGTTGGCGGAGCTGAAGATCGGCGACGCGGTGGTGGCCGGTCCCCGGGTGGTGACGCTGGCGGACGTCGAGCACTTCGCGTCCTTCACCGGCGACACGTTCTACGCGCACACGGACGAGGAAGCCGCCGCCGCCAACCCGTTCTTCGGCGGCCGGGTCGCGCACGGCTACCTGGTCGTGTCCTTCGCCGCCGGGCTGTTCGTCTCGCCCGAGCCGGGCCCGGTGCTGGCCAACTACGGCCTGGACAACCTGCGGTTCCTCACGCCGACCTTCCCGGGCGACGAGCTCACGGTGACGTTGACCGCCAAGCAGATCACCCCGCGCGAGGACCAGGCGTACGGCGAGGTGCGCTGGGACGCGGACCTGGTGAACCAGAAGGGCGAGTCGGTGGCCAAGTACGACGTGCTGACCCTGGTGGCGAAGACCCGCTAGGAACCGGCGGGAGCCGCCCCCGATCGGGAACAACGCGCGCACCGCGCGGGGTTGGGCCGGTGGGGGACGTCCGCATACCCGATGACAGAGGAGCACCTGAGGTGTCCGAGACCTTTTCGCTGGGTGGAGACCTGACCGTCCACCGGCTCGGCTACGGCGCGATGCGGCTGACCGGCGAGGGCATCTGGGGTCCCCCGGCCGACCGGGACAACGCGCTCGCCGTGCTGCGGCGGGCCGTCGAGCTCGGGATCGACTTCATCGACACGGCCGACTCGTACGGCCCGCACCTCAACGAGGAGCTGATCCGGGAGGCGCTGCACCCCTACCCCGGGAACGTGGTCGTCGCGACCAAGGCCGGCCTGGTGCGGACCGGTCCCGGTGAGTGGCACACCCTGGGCAAGCCGGCCTACCTGCGCCAGGCCCTGGAAACCAGCCTGCGCCGGCTCGGCGTCGAGCGGGTCGACCTCTACCAGCTCCACCGGGTCGACCCCGAGGTGCCGCTGGAGGACCAGGTCGGCGTGCTCAAGGAACTCCGGGACGAGGGCAAGATCCGGCACGTCGGACTGTCCGAAGTGGACGTCGACCAGGTGCGGGCGGCCCGGGAGGTCGTGCCGATCGCCAGCGTGCAGAACCTGTACAACCTGGCCGACCGGCGGCACGAGGCGGTGCTCGACTACGCCACCGAGCACGGCATCGCGTTCATCCCGTGGTACCCGGTCGCCACCGGTGAGCTCGCCCGCCCCGGCGGCGTGCTCGACACGGCGGCCAAGGAGCACGGGGCCACGCCCGCGCAGCTCGCGCTGGCCTGGCTGCTGCGCCGCTCGCCGGTCGTGGTGCCGATCCCCGGCACGTCCTCGCTCGCGCACCTGGAGGAGAACACCGCGGCCCGCTCGATCGAGCTGACCGACGCGGAGTTCGAGCGGCTGTCCGCGCTGGGCTGAGCCGCGTCGCGGGGTGGACTCCGGGCCGCCGCCCGGAGTCCACGCCTGGATCAGCGCGTGCTGGCCGCCAGCCGGCGCTCCACCTTGCCCCGCGTGTTCGCGGTCAGCACCGGTGCCACGTCGGCGAGCCGGGGCAGCAGCTCCGGTTCCAGGGTCAGCGCCCGGAACACGACCTGGATCGTCACGTCGTGGTCGGGCCGTTCGACCACCACGATCTCGTCGCCCGCGGCGATCGCGCCGGGCTCCAGCACCCGGAAGTACGTGCCGCACAACGCGCGCTCGGTGAACGTCCTGATCCAGCCGCGCACGTCCATCACGCCGGCGAAGGTGCGGCACGGGATGCGCGGGTCGGTCACCTGGAGCAGCGTCCCGCCGATCCGCCACAGCTCGCCGACCAGCGCGGAGTTCGGGTCCACGCCCACCGTGGTCAGGTTCTCCCCGAACACCCCGGCAGGCAGGTCGCGGCCCAGCTCGGCCGACCACGCGTCCAGGTCCTCCCGGGCGTAGGCGTACACCGCCTGGTCCGGACCGCCGTGGCTGCGCTCGTCGGAGATGTGGTCGCCGGCCAGGCCGCTGCCCGGCCCGCCCGGCGCGGTGACCCGGACCGGGCCGGGCACCGGGCGCTTGTCGTGACCGGTGTGTCCGATCACCGCGGGGTCGAAGTCGGCGCGCTCGCCGATGTTCACCGAAAGCACGTGGGGCATGGGCCGAACGGTAGCCCAGGTAGTTTGCGGGTTCGCACCCCTCGGGTCGCGGAGGTGCGCGAAGATGGGCCCTGTTCATCGTTTCGTGGGGGAAATCATGCGCTGGTCCGTGGTCCCGTTGCTGCTGGGCGTCGCGTTGGCGGCGGGGTGCGCGACCCGGACGGCGCTGCCGGCACCGACCTTGGAACCGCCCGCCGAGGGTGCCGCGTCGCTGGTCGCGTCGCTGGTGTCGAGGGTGGACGGCCAGTACTCGGTGCGGTTCGACGCGGAGACCGCGATATCCGGTCGCCGGGTGCGCACCGAGGGCGGGCTGGTCCGCTCGCGCGACGCCCGGCTGGTCACGCTGCGCGAGGACAACGTGGAGGTCGTGGTGCTCCCCGAGGCCGGGTACCTGCGGGCCGGCGGCGGCTCGTGGACGCGCCTCGGGCGCGCGGACCGCGCCGGCGTCAAGTCCGGGGTGTCCGTGGCCGGCGTGGCGGACGAGGTGGACCCGCGCTCGGTGGTCGCCGGGCTGCGCGGCTCGCTGGTGGTGGAGACCGGGGACGAGTCGCTCGACGGCGTCGCGACCCACCGCTACACGATGCTGGTCGACCTGCGGTCGCAGGCCGACCAGACCTCCGACGTGACCCACCGGTCCCAGTTGCTGGCCGCCTACGAGTCCGGGTTCACCGCCACGGCGGTGGTCTGGGTCGGGCCGGGCGGGCTGCCGGTGCGGGTCGAGGAGACGTTGAAGACGCTGGAGGACAAGGTCTTCCAGCGCACGCAGCACCGGTTCACCGGCTGGAACTCCGACATCAGGATCGTCGCGCCCGTGCGGTGAGCGCGACGTCGTGTCGCGACCGGACCGCGTCGCCCACCCGCCAGACCGGGGTGGCCGGCGGGCGTCGCGGCACCGCGCGACGCCCGCCGCACCACCGGGTCAGCAGCCCTTCTTGGCGCGCTTGATGTCCACCGGCTGGACCGGGCTGCCGTCGAGCGGGGCCGGGTCCTCCGGGGTGGGCTTGATGCCCGCCGCCGCCACCCGGTCCAGGGTGCGCAGGCCCTCCGCCTTGATCCGGCCGAAGACCGTGTAGTTCGGCCGCAGCGTGCTGTCCGACGTCACCAGGAAGAACTGGCTGCCGTTGGTGTCCGGACCGGCGTTGGCCATCGCCAGGGTGCCGCGCGGGTAGATCCGCCGCTCGCCGGTCGGGTCGTTCGGCGCGGGCGGCAGGGTCGTCGGCAGCTCGTCCTTGAACCTGTAGCCGGGGCCGCGCTCACCGGTCCCGGTCGGGTCGCCGCACTGCAACACCTTGAGCGTCGGGTACGCGGTCAGCCGGTGGCACGTGGTGTCGTCGTAGAACCTCTTCGCCACCAGGTGCAGGAAGCTCTGGACGGTGCAGGGTGCCTGCGCGCGGTCCAGCACCAGGGGTACCTCGCCCCGGTTGGTCTTGAGCAGCACGTCGACCTGGCCCCGGTCCGGCGTGCGCCGGGGGTCCGGCGGCAGCGTCACCGGCCGGGCCGCCGGGTCGTCCGGGGTCTTGGTGTACGCGCACGGGCCCCGCGTCACGTCGGGGTCGCGGTACGGCTCTTCGGACGCACGGGCCACGCCGCCGACGCCGACGACACCACCCGTGACCACCATCAGCACCAGTGCCAAGAGGATCCTCACGGAGGAGTTCCTAGTGCCCCGGCCCACGCCCCGGCTAGGGCCGGTCGGAGGGTCCCAGGTCGGCGGCGAACGCGCTGAGCGACTCCCGGTCGCGCCGGGCGGTCTTGGTGATCAGGCTGGCCACGTGTTTCTCCACGGTGCGCGGCGAGATGTGCAGCCTGGTCGCGATCGCCTTGTTGCCCAGCCGGCCCGCCAGCAGCCGGAACACTTCGAACTCCCGCACCGTCACGCCCAGCGTCCGCAGCTCCCGGGGCACCTGGTCCGACCCGGTCCGGCGCTGCGGCACGGACGCCCCCACCTGCCGCAGCAGCCCCCGGCACGCGCTGGCCACGGCCGGCCCGCCGTTCTGGTGGAAGTACTCCTCCGCGCCGCGCAGCCACGCCACCGGCTCGCCCCAGCCGTCCGCGACCGCCGCCTCGGCGACCAGGCGCAGCCCCAGGTGCCGGGCCAGCGGGTAGATCGAGGCCGCCTCCCGGGCCGCGCGCACCGCCGAGGCGGCCTCGGCCTCGCGCCCCTCCCGGCCCAGCAGCACCGCCAGCGCGAACTGGCCGAACACCCGGTTCCACCGCATCCCGGCCGCCGCCGAGCGGGTGATCTCCCGGTACGCCGAGTGGTCCAGTCCACCGGACAGCACGCCCAGCAGCAGCCGCAGGCCGTGCGTCCCGGACAGGTGGAACGTGGTCGGCGTCTCGGCCTCGTAGGCGATCGCCCGCGCCACGTCCTGCGCGGCGAGGTCGCGGTCCTCCTCCAGCAGCGCGCAGAACGCCCGCGCCAGGCCGAAGCACAGCGGGCGCTCCTGGGTGCCGGTGCCGCCCAGCTCGTGGAACTCCGCCAGCGCGGTGTCCAGTTCGGACCGCCGGCCCTGGTGCGCGGCGGCGGTGGCCTGCGCCATCAGCACGTAGAGCGTCATCGACTTCAACTGGAGGCGGCGGGTCCCCTCGCCGCAGCGGGCCAGCCGCTCGCGCGCCGACTCGTACTGGCCGCGCAGCACCAGGTCCAGCCCGAGGATCGCGTCCACGTTGTACGCCACCGTGATCGCGCCCACCCGCAACGCCTCCTCGCGGACCTCCACCAGTTCCGCGGCCGAACCGTCGGCCAGCCAGTCCAGGCCCGCCAGCCGGACCACCGCGTAGATGCGCTGGATCGGCAACCGGTGCTCCTCGGCCAGCTTGCGGGCCCGGGTGAAGTGGTCGGTCGCCTCGCCCAGGTCCCGTTCCCGGGCCAGGATGCCCAGGAGCTGCCACGCCTCGCAGCCCACCTCGGGCAGCGACGCGCGCCGGGCGGCCTCGGCGGCGCGGCGGGCCAGCACCTCGGCAGCCGCGATCCGGTCCGGGCTCTGCGCGTTGAGGGTGAGGAACGCGGCCACCGAGTCGATCCGGGCCGCGTGCGCGTCGTCGGCGTCCGGGCCGAGCAGGGCGCGCGCGGCGGCCACCTGCACCATGCCGTCCGCCTCCCGGCCCGCCAACCACGCCACCTTCGCCAGACCGGTGTGCAGCTCGGCGCGGCGCACCCGGTCCAGACCGGCGGCGCTGAGCTCGGCCACCGCGTCCTGGAGCGCGAACGCCCGCTCGAACTGGCCCGCCTCGCCCAGCGCGGGCAGCAGCGACGCCAGCACGTCCGCGCGCAGCCCCACGTCCACCCGGCCCAGCGGCAGCCGGTGCGCGTGGTCCAGCAGCCGCACCGCGGAGCCCGCCGCGCCGTCCGCCAGCGCCCGCCGCCCGGCCTCGGCGAGCAGCGCGCCCGCCTCCGCGTTCTGGCCCGCGTCCAGCCGCAGCGAGGCCACCAGCGGGCACCACTCGCCGGGCAGCCCGGGGTGCAGGGTCTGGACCGCGTCGGCGGTGCGCCGGGCGACGTCCGCCCGGTGCGTCGGGGTGAGCTGCGCGAGCAGCGCCTCGGCGGTCAGCGGGTGGCGGAAGGCGTACCAGTCGGGCACCGGCTCGTCCGGCGTCACGAGCTGCGCCGCGACACCCGCGTGCAGGTGGGTGAGCAGGCTGTGGTCGTCCATGCCGGTCACCGCGCGCAGCACCGACAGCGGGAACCGGTGGCCCAGCACGGCCGCCACGGACAGCAGCTCGCGGCCCTGCGGCCCCAGCCGGTCGGTGCGGTGCGCGATCGACCGGACCAGCGCGGTCGGCACGTTGATCCGCAGCTCGCCCAACACCTGCCAGCCGCCCGGCCCGCGCACCAGCAGCCCGCCGCTGACCAGGCCGTGCAACATCTCCTCGACGACGAACGGGTTGCCCGCGCTGTCCGACCACAGCCGCTCGGCCACCTCGTCGGGCACCTCGGCCGCGTCCACCTCCAGGCAGGACGCCACCATCCGCCGCACCTGGTCCTCGTCCAGCGGGCGCAGCTCCAGCAGCGTCCCCGCGTCCCGCTGCGCGGCCAGCCGCACCACGTCCAGCGTGGGGCCGGGATCGGCGCGGGTGGTGATCAGCAGCGCCGCCGGCACCTGGTCCAGGTTGTCCACCAGGTAGTCGATGACCGCGAGCGTCTCGGCGTCCGAGTCGTGCAGGTCCTCCAGCACCAGCAGGCACGGGTGGACCCGGCCGACCACGGCCAGCAGCCGCAGCACCGCTTCGGCGAGCACCACGATCGAGTGGCCCGCGTGCGGTTCGCCGCCCCACTCGGGCACCAGCCTGCCGAGCACCGGCCGGTAGGGGCCCAGCTCGCGCAGGTCCGGGCCGTCGCCGGCGCGCAGCAGCGACATCAGCGCCTCGGCCAGCGGGCGGAACGGCACCATCGGTCCGATGGTCGAGCCGCGACCGCGCAGCACCCGCATCCCCCGGTCGAACGCGCCACCCGCGGTCACCCGGGCCAACCGGGTCTTGCCGATCCCGGCCTCGCCGACCAGGAACACGGCACGCCCCCGCCGGGTGGCGGCGTCGGTCAGCGCCTGGGTCAACACCCGGAGTTCGGCGTCGCGGCCGACCACGACCGGCGCGCGCGTCTGCATGGCCCGACCTTAGTCAAGCCCGCGCCGGACTGCCCGCACCCCCAGTGCGGGCGGGCAGTCCGGCCGTTGGCGGTCCGGTCGCGCCGGATCCCGTCCGGCGGGTGTCAGGCGCTGACCGGCGCGCTCACCGACGTGCTGTCGGCCAGGCCGGCGGCGACCACCACGTAGGCACCGACGGCGAGGGTCAGGCCGGCCAGCGCCCGCGCACGGGCACCGGTCTTGGACTTGCGGGACAGCGCCATCTCCCCGGCGGGGTGGTCGCCGTCCTGGTCGTCGTGCCAGGTCGTGACCTCGTCGTGGTTGGCGTTGCTCATCGGGGGTTCTCCTTGCGAGGGTAGGGATCGGCAGGGGTTTCGAGCAGGAGCACGGACGGCGCGCGCCCCGGGAAGCCGAGGCGGAGCAGTCCGTACCCGATGCCGGACAGACCGGTGAGCAGACCGGCCGACGGCACACCGCCCGGCGTTCCGCAGTGCGCCCCGTACTGGTCCAGCGCGCCGAGGACGAGTCCGGCGCGCCGGGTCAGCATGGCCGTGGCCAGATCGTGCCCGCGTTCGGCCAGCACCGCCAGTGATTCCAGCACACCGAGCTCCCCGTGGCACAGGCTCAGGTCGCGCAGCGGCTCGTGCACCGCCAGGGCGTTGAGGCACCGGTCCAGGTGCAGGGTGTAGGTGTCGACCGGCTGGTCGGGGTGCGCGGCGTGCGCGAGGACCGCCCCGGACAGGCCGGAGCACCAGCTGTGGTCCGCCTCGCCCACGTCCAGGAGCCGTTGCCGCAGCGCGTGGTCCGCGCGCAGGTTCGCCCGCCCCGCCACGCCGTGCCGCTGGTCGCGTGCGGTCCGCGCGTAGCGCAGCATGGCCCAGCCGATGCCCGCCCGGCCGCGCGCGAAGCCGTCGCCGCCGGGGTTGGCCGCGAGCAGCCGGGCGGCGTAGCGGCGGGCCAGCCGCTCGGCCGCCGGCAACCCGGTCTCGGCGTGCACGGCCAGCATCGCGGCCAGCCCGCCCGCCCAGCCCTCCACGATGTTCGCCGGGTCCTCGCCGACCGCCTCCACCGCCTCGGCGACCGCCAGGGCCTCGGTCAGCCAGCCGGTGATCCTGTCGTCCTGGAGCAGGTTCGCCAGGCGCGCCAACGCGTAGCAGATCCCGCCCAGCCCGTGGAACGCGCCGCTGCCCACCGCCGTCGCCAGCTCGGTGTCCGCCGCGAACGACCGCAGCAGCCCCGGCACCGGCGCGATCGCGTCCCGGGCGAACGCCGTGTAGCGCTCGGCCCCGGTCAACGCGCCCAACTGCGCCAGGAACAGCGCCACCCCGGTGTACCCGTTGGACAGGCCCGCGCCCATCGCGGAGACCGCCCAGTGCCGGTCGTCCACCAGCTCCAGGCCCACCCAGTTGACCCGGCCGCCGTCGGCGGTGGCCCGCGCCAGCACCTCGTCGGCGATCCCGCACGCGGCCACCAGCAGCCGCTGCGGGTCCGGGATGCCCGCCTCCAGCGGCGCGGGGACGCCCGCGCCCGAGCGGTGGTCCACCGGCCGGGGCCGGGTGGCCAGCGCGGCGCTGATCAACCACTGCTGGTCGTGCCGGTCCACCTCGTCCAGCGCGGCGACCTTGCGCGCCACGGCGTCCAGGCCGGACAGCGGCAGCAGGTCCGGCAGCCGCTCGCCGCCGGCCGACCACACGTCCCGGCTGCCCGGCCGCGTGGTGAACAGCGGCACGTCGCCCGCCCACAGGTCGGTCAGCTCGTGCGGCACCAGGGCGCGCAGCGCGTCCTCGGCCGACTCGTCCCACAGCACGTCCAGCGCGAGGTCGCGGTCCGGCGCGCCGCGCAGCGCGTCCGGGTGCGTCGACTCGTCCAGCAGGGTCGCGTAGAGCTGCGTCATCCGGGGCACGAACCGCACCGGCAGGTCGGCGAACCCGGCCAGCAGCCCGGTCGCGCCGAGCAGCTCGCCCCGGTGGTCGAACAGCGCGTCGTAGCCGGTGCGGAACCCGGCCAGCAGCGCGCCCTGGTAGTCGGCGGGTTCCGCCTCCACGCCCGCCACGGTCGGCCGGTTGCGCGCGGGCGGCATCGGCGCGGGCCGGCGGACCAGGCGCATCCGGTCCGTGCCGGGGTTCAGCCACGCCACCCCGTCCGCCGGGAACACCTCGCCGTGGTCGCCGCCCATGCCGCCGATGTCCAGCGCGCCGTGCTCGCCGAGCAGCACGCGCGGCAGCACGGCCGTCCGGTGCACCGACCGGGCCAGCGCCCGCACCGCCGGGTCGGCCGGGATGCCCACCGTCGGGTGGAAGAGCGTCTCCACGTCCACCAGCACCGGCTGGTCGCCCGCCGCGATCAGGTTCTCGTAGTGCATGTCCGTGCCGTCCACCGCGTACAGCAGGGCGATCAGCGCGCCCAGCCGGTGGTAGAACCGGCCCACCTCGGTCACGTCCGCGCACGGCGCGTGGTCCACGAACTCCAGCCAGCCGTGCGTCTCCCGGGCCACCGCGCGCGGCACCCGCAGCCCCAGCCCGGTGTGCCCGTCGAACCACGCCAGCAGCTCGCCGAACCGGGCGTGCAGCGCCACCGGACGCGGCTTGTAGACCACCCGCCGGCCGTCCTCGAAGGTCAGCACGGCCACCGACCGGCCGCGCTGGTGCGCGTCGCCCCGCCCGGTCTCGACCTGCGCCACCCGACCGGGGTCGCGGCCCTCCAGCAGCGTCCGCACGATCGCGCCGCGATCGGCGGCGAACCGGTCCAGCAGCTCGCGGTGCGCGGCGACGGCGTGCAGGCAGGCCTGGCCGAGCAGCCGGGCCAGCACCGGGTACTTGGCGACCAGGTCGGCGAGGTCCAGGTGCTCCACGAAGTGCGCGAACCGCTCCTGCGGGGTGTCGCCGCCCAACCGGTGCGCCAGCCGCTCCAGGTTCAGCTCCAGCACCAGCGCGCGGGCCGCCATCCGGCCCAGCCGCAGGCCGAGCCGGCGGCCGAAGTCGTCGTCCAGCCGGGCGTCCTGCGCCCGCGCGGCGTGCACCAGGGGTCGCAGCGCGAACGCGAAGGCCTCGTCCCAGTCGCCGCCGGGGAAATGTGCATGGGCCGCGGTCGCGGTGGCGCGTTCCACGAACGCGGCCCATGCCGGCCGCCCTCGCGGGGCGACCAGTTCCCGGGACCCGCCGCGCACTCCGCTGTGCCACCAGGAGGCGGGGAGCCGGTCTACCGCGGTCGGGATCACGTGGCACAACGTGTCACGTGCCGGGACCCCGCACATGGGGGGTGTGCCCCCAGATTTGCGGGCACACCGCCGAGTTGCGGAAACCGCAGGTGGCCGGGGGTGGACGCGGGGGTGCCCGACCCCCGGCCGGGACCCGGGCAGGGCGGTCCGGGGATCGGTTCCGGACGGTGCCCCCGGTGCTTCCGGTACCCCGGGTGCCTCCGGTGCCGCGCGAGCCGGGCACCGCTGGTGGCGGCCCGCGCGCCCGACCGGTCCGAGGCGGACCCGGTCGCGGGCGGCGTGCGGCCGTTGCGGCGGGTCTACCTCTTCCGGCAGTTCTCGGCCTGGCGGCCCGCCTCGGTGAACTCGTCGGGCAGCGACACGACGGACATCTTCTCCACGGCCTCGTTCATCACCGAGACCGCCTCGGTCATGTTCTGCATGACGGTGGAGAACACGTCGGTGGTCATCTCCGCGGCACCGTCCACCGTGGACTTGGCGGACACGAACTTATCCCGCGCCCTGCCCAGCGGCTCCACGATCACCTCGACGGCGGCGTCGGCGGCCGTCACCGGTGCGGGGGTCAGCTCATCGAGGTCGTGCACGGCGACGTCGAGCACGTCCACCACGCGCCCCAGCACGTCGCTGATCGCCTTCTTGGCCGCCGCCGGGTCGCTGGGCGGCTGGTCGAACCGCACCCCGCCGGACGCGACCAGGTAGTTGGCGACGCCGCAGAAGTTGTTCATCCACCGCACGACCTCGGGGGAGGAGGACGTGGTCGGGACCGGGCCGGCCACCGGCCTGCCCGCGACCGGCGTCGCGCACCCCGCCGTCGCCAGCGTCAGCGCCACCACCGCGAACACGAACCGTTGCACTGCCATTTTGTACCTCATGTTCACCCGATAGTGGTCAGCGGCATGACAACCGGGCGAATCGTCGGCCACGATGGGCTACCTGATGCCCGTCACAGTCGAGCCGCCCGGTGACGTCGCCGTCATCCGGTTGGATCAGCCGTTGGGGGACGTGCTGGCCGGGGTGCGTGCCCTGGCCGACGTCACCGCCCTCGTCCTGCACGGCGGTCCGCGCGCGTGCGCCCCGACCTCCGACCTCAAGGCCCTGGTCCGCGTCGCGCCCGCCGTGCGGCGCGCCCACCTGGGAAGGCTGCACGACCTCCGGGACGCGCTGGGTGCCCTCCCGGTTCCCGTCGTGGCGGCGATCGGCGGCAGCGCGTTCGGCGACGTGGCGGACCTGGCGGCGGCGTGCGACCACCGCGTGCTGGCCGAGGGCGCGGAGCTGGTCTCGCTGGCCGGCACCGGCGTGCTGTGCGCCCGCCGGGTCCCGGCGGCGGAAGCGCTGCGCACCGGTCTGGTCGACCAGGTCGTCCCGGTCGGCGCGGTGCTCACGGCGGCCGTCGAGCTGGCCCGCCGGTGCGCGGCCGTCCCCGTCGGCGGGTGCCCGGCAGGGCCGTGATCAGCCGCCGTGCGCCGGGACGGACCCCTCCTCCAGCTCCTCCCGGGTCCGGCGCACCCGGTGTCGCGGCACCTCGCTCGCGGCGGTCGGCTCCACGAGGGTGGTCCGCCGGCCGGTCGGGTCGGGCACCCGGCGCACGAACCCGGCCCGCTCCGGCCGCCGCGCGACGCGGAAGACGGCGTGGCTGATCGGCGCGCACCGCGCGGTCGTCGGAAGGTGAATGCTCGTCGGTTTCGCCGTCTGACCGGCCACGACCCGGTCGTACGGCCGCACCGGGAGTGATCGTGATCACCAAGGGAACACCCGCGATCATGTACCTGTTCGACCAGGTGCACCCCTGCTCGAACAGGTGATTTGTCGGACTTGCCGGAGGACCGAGATGACGACCGCCTTCGACCCGCTGGACCTCGCCGGCACCCGCCTGGCCAACCGCGTGGTGATGGCCCCGATGACCAGGAACCGCGCCCGGGGCACGGTCCCGACGGCGGCGATGGTCAAGTACTACGCGCAGCGCGCGTCCGCCGGGCTGATCATCACCGAGGGCGTCCAGCCGTCCCCGGTCGGCCAGGGCTACCCGGACACCCCGGGGCTGCACTCCACCGGGCAGGTCGAGGCGTGGCGGGCGGTCACCGACGCCGTGCACGCCCACGGCGGCCGGATCTTCGCCCAGGTCATGCACACCGGTCGCATCGGCCACCCGAGCCTGCTGCCCGCTGACCTGCACCCGGTGGGCGCGTCCCCGGTCCGCGCGGCGGGGCAGGTGTTCACCGGGACGTCGACGCTCGACTTCGTGACGCCGGTCGAGCTGACCCACGCCGACGTCGAGGCCACCGTCGAGGACTTCGCCGAAGCCGCGCGCAACGCCGTGGCGGCGGGTTTCGACGGCGTCGAGCTGCACGGCGCGAACGGCTACCTCATCCACCAGTTCCTGGCACCGAACACCAACCTGCGCACCGACCACTGGGGCGGCTCGCCCACCGCCCGCACCAGGTTCGCGATCGCCGCCGTGACGGCCGTCGCCGACGCCATCGGCGCGCACCGGGTGGGCCTGCGCGTCTCCCCGGGCAACTCCTACAACGACATCGCCGAGCACGACCACCGCGACCTGTACCCGGCGCTGGTCGACGCGCTCGACCCGCTCGGCCTGGCCTACCTGCACGTCCTGGAGCACGACCGCGAGCTGACCCTGGAACTGCGCAAGCGCTTCAGCTCCGCGCTGATCCTCAACCCGCTCACCCCCGGCCGGGTGACCGGGCCGGCCGAACTGGACCTGGTCGCCGACGGCACCGCCGACGCGATCGCCTTCGGCACCCTGTTCCTGGCCAACCCGGACCTGCCCGCGCGGCTGGCGGCCGGCGGCCCGTTCAACGAGCCGGACCGCGCCACGTTCTACGGCGGCGACGAGCGCGGCTACACCGACTACCCGGCGCTGGCCACCGCCTGACCCGCCCCGGTCGCGCCACGGCCCCGGCTCCCCCCTCGCGGGCGGGCCGGGGCCGTGGTCGTCCAGCCGTCGGCTATGCCCTCGCGCGGCGGCGCAGCACGATCAGGAGGGCGACGCCGCCGCCCAGCAGGACCAGGCCGATCACCAGCGGGATCGCGATGCTCGCGCCGGTGTTCGCCAGCCCGCCCTCGGCGGACGCGGCGGCCACGGCCACGGACGTGGTCGTGACCGGCGCGGCGGCGGCGACCGGCGTCGTGGTCTCGACCGGGGGAGCGGGCGGGGTGGTCGTGCCCGCCGCGGTCGTCGCCGGGGTGGTCGTCGGCGCGGCCGTGGTCGTCACGACCTTCTTCTCCACGCAGGCCGGGACGTCGAGCTCGCCGCCCTCGCCCTTGGTGAAGGAGAACTTGTCGTTGTCCGCGGCCTTCACGACGATCTTGAACGAGTGCGGCTCGGCGGCGTCGCCCCCGTCGTACTGCTTCGTGAACTCGGTCCCGAACCTGGCCGACTCCAGCTCCGCGCCGTCGAGGCTGACGGTGACCTCGTTGAGGCCCCTCTTCATGTTGTACGCCTTGAGGTCGACGTGCAGCACGGCCTTCTCGTCCACGCACTTCGCCCACACCGTGGAGGTGTGCGCCGAAGCGGGGACGACGGAGATCAGGCCGGTGGTCACGATGGACGCCGCGACGCCGAGAACCGCGGCGACGGTCCGTGCGAGCTGCATGTGGTAACTCCTGGGGTGCGGGTATGTGAGAGATCGTCACGCTGGCCGGAGGAACGCTCGCGCCCGACCAAAAGGCCAGGTCGCAGACTGCGTGACAGCGGGCTGGTGCCGATCTGTAACTGGTCGAGCACTCTCCGGCGCGATTGTGCCAGTAGGTCGGTTGGGCCGAACGGCGGGGGGCCATTCGGGTGCCTCGCACCCGCCAAGAGGTCTCCCGCCCGCCTCTCCCCCCGCTCGCGCCCACCCGCCGCGCGCTCCCCGCCCCCAGGCACGGGGCCGTCGTGCTCGGCGGGCTTCCCGAAGGACCCCGCCCTGAGCGTGTCCGCACAACCACGCCCGCGCGCGCCCGGCGACTTTTCCCGGCTCACGGTGGTACCCGTGGCGGTGGGTCGGCGTCGTGGCCGTCCTCGTCCCGCTGTCCCACCGCGATCGGGTTCGCGCTGGGCATCCCGAAGGCTCGCCGGCTCCGCAAGATCGTGCTACCGCAGGCGATGCGGTCGATCCTGCCGAACGCCGTGATCGAAATCGGGTTCGTGTTCCAGAACTTCACCTCGTTCCCGCACCCGACCGTGCCGGGGGACGTCGCGGGGGACGACCGCCGTCGGCACGGGCACCCGGCTTTCCGACCCTGGAGTCGGGCAGGACACGGCAGTGCCGGACGGGCGGGAGGCCCGTCCGGCACCGTCGTTCTTCATGCCCCGTCCCCGTCATCCGGTCCGACGACCCCGGCCGCCGGGCGTCGGCCGTCGGATCCGGAAGCGGTCGGGGCGGGTGTGGTGGTGGGGAGTGCGTTCCGCCACCACACCCCGTCGCACGTCGAACCGCTCAGCCCCGCGCGTAGACCTCGGGGGTGCCCACGGCCGCGACGGCGCGACCCGCGAAGAGCTGGTTCACCCGGTTCGCCTCCTGGGCGTTCGGGTTGACGTTGCGGCAGGACGTGCCCGCGCTGCCGCCCGACATCAGGTATGAGCAGATGCCGTTGTACGTGTCGGGCAGCCCCAGGCCGTGCCCGATCTCGTGGGCCACGATCCGCAGCGCGTAGTTGCCCGCCGCGACATCGCGGTTGTCGATGTAGATCGTGGCGCACCCGAGCCCGCAGGGGTAGGCCCGGGAGCCGCCGCCGTTGGTCGCGGCGATCCGGATGGTGGCGCTGCCGCCGCGGACGAGCCGCAGGTTGGGCACCTTCGAATTCCAGATCTGCGCGGCCTGGTCGGCTTCCGCCGAGTAGCCGGAGGCGCTGTAGTAGACGGTCCTGGCCAGTACCGACGGCGCGGCGGGTGCCGCCGTCGCCGCCGTGGTCAGGCTGGTTCCCACGAGTGCAAGGGAGGTGAACAGCGCCCCCAGGACGAGGCGCAGCAACTTGGTGGTCACACGATCTCCTTCGGTGCAGGGTGGAAGGTTCTCGCGTTTATGCACATTAAGAGCTCATGGCCGGATGGCGTCATAGCCTTTGGGCATAGATGCCGTCGATGGCCCGGCCGGTGCGCCCTCGCCGCCCGCCGCCCCGCCGCCCGCCGTCCCGCCGGTGCCGTCGGCGGGCCACGGGCGCGCCTCGCCGATGAGGCCGATCATCCCGGACACCAGTCTCAACTGGTCGACCCCGCGGATGTCCGCCTCGACCAACCTCGGTGAGCACACCACCACCGCCACGCCCTGCGCGCGCGACAGCGCGACGTTCAGCCTGTTGCGGGACAGCAGGAAGTCCAGGCCGCGCGGCAGGTCGACCGCCGCCGACGACGTCATCGTGGTGATCACCACCGGGGCCTCCTGGCCCTGGAACCGGTCCACGGTCCCGACCCGCACGTGCTCGTACCCGGCCCGTTCGAGTTCCCGGCGCACCAACCGGACCTGGAGGTTGTACGGCGCGACCACCAGCACGTCGGAGTCGTCCAGCGGTCGCGCGCTCACGTCGTCCGTCCACATGCGACCCATCAGCGACCGCACGACCTCCACGACCGCCGCCGCCTCCTCGGCGGAACTGGTGGTGTTGTGCCGGTGTTCCACCTCCCGGACGTACACCCCGGACGCCAGCCCGGCCACCCCGCGCGCCGCCGTCGACGGGTGCGCGTGCAGCAACCCCGCGTACGACAGCCGGGACACCGGCCCGCACACCTCGGGGTGCATCCGCCGCGTCTGGTCCAGGAAGTACCCGAGCTCCGGCGGGATCACGTCCGCGTCGCCGATGAGGTGCCCCAGCGCGGACGCGTCCGCGCCCGCCGGGTGCGTGCCCTGCACGACCTGCGGCAGTTGCCGGGGATCGCCCAGCAGCACCAGGTTCCGCGTGCACGTGGACACCGCCAGCGCGTCGGCCAGCGCGAACTGCCCGGCCTCGTCGACGATCAGCACGTCGAACGGCCGCTCGCGGATCGCGGCGTTGGCGAAGGTCCACGCGGTCCCGCCGACGAGGTGCCCCGCGCCCTGGTCGGTGCGCCACCGGACCAGCGCCGCGTTGTCCTTCGGCTGCTCCCACGCGCAGTCCTTCGCCGCAGCGCCCTTGGGTCGTTTGGCGGTCGGGATCGGCACGCCCAGCTCCCGCCCGGCCGCCAGCGCCGCGCTCAGCACGTTCTCCACGGCCTTGTGGCTGTTCGACGTCACCCCCACGCTGCGCCCGCCGCGCACCAGGTGCGCGATGAGCCGCCCGGCGAGGTAGGTCTTCCCGGCACCCGGCGGCCCCTGCACGGCCAGCGCCGACCCGTCCAGCCGGTCCACCGCCTCGACCACGTCCGCGATCACGTCGCCGCCGGCGGGCAGCCGCGACACCCCGCGCAGCCGGGGCGCGGCGCGCCGCGCCAGGTCCACGCCGGGGTGCGCGGGCAGCTCGGGCAGCGCTTCGGCCACCAGCCGCGCCAGCTCGTAGACCGCGTCGTCCTTCGGCGACGGCCGCACCGGGCTGCCCGGCAGCACCGCCGCCGGCCGGTCGCCGTCCACGCCGTCCGGCGCGACGCTCTCCACCAGCACGATGTCCTCGGCCGACTCGCCGAGCACGACGGCGTCCCGGGTCCGGTTCGGCGTGCCCGGGTACAGCAGCCGCACCTGGTCACCGGTCGTGAACGGGTGCGGCCGGTCGGGGTCGCAGCGCACGCGCACCTCGCGCTTGGCCTTGCGCACCCGCCCGGACGGCATCGTCCAGTCCTCCGCGCGCACCGACACCGGCACGGCGCACGCGCTGTCAGACTCCAGTTCCGACAGCGGCGCGGCGACCTGGCGGAAGAAGTCCCACCACGCCGGGTTGGTCTCGCGCCGGTGGTACCCGACGGCCGCCGCGAGCAGCGCCCGCGCCCGCTCGTCGGGGGTGAAGTCGGCCGGGTTGTCCGGCAGCCCCGCCAGCAGCGGGTCGACCACCGCCGCGACCCGCTCCGCGCGCTCGGCCCGGCGCTGCGCGGCCAGTTCGTCCTCGATCTCGTCCACGAACGACTGCTCGGCCACGTGCGGCCGGATGCCGGCCTCCTCCCGGACCGCCAGCAGGAACCGGTAGAGCCGGTGCGTCGACACGCAGTCGTACCTGTTGTAGGCGGCGATCCCGTCGAGCACGTCCTCGGCCCGTGCCGGGTCCCCGACCTCGCCGAGGGCCAGGAACTCCTCGTACGCCTCGATGCTGGACACGGCGTTGGTGACGTCCCCGTCGCGCGCGGCGGGCATGTAGAGCGGCTCCAGGTACTTGATCGAGTACGACCGCTGCGAGACGCGCAAAGCCTTGCGCACCACCGCGTACAGGTCCACCAGCGAACCCGACCGCAACAGGTGGTCGACCGCCTCCTCCCGCGTGCCGTGCAGCGCCGCCAACCGCTTGAGCGCGCTCACCTCGTAGGGCGCGTAGTGGTAGACGTGCGCGCCGGGGACGTCCACCAGTCGCGCGGTGGCGAAGTCCACGAACCGCTCGAACGCGGCCTTCTCCTGCGGGCGGGTGTGGGCCCAGAACGGCGTGAAGTCCTCCTCCGGCGTCACCACCCCGAAGAGGTACTCCAGCCCTTCGCCGTTGAGCGCGAACGGATCGCCCTCCATGTCGAAGAACAGGTCACCGGGGCTCGGCGCGGGCAGCTCGGCCAGCGCCGCCGGAGCGATCACCTCGTAGGCGACCTTGCCGACGGGGTCGTCGGAGGTGCGCGAGTCGTCCTGGATGACCTGCAACGCGGCCTGGGCGCGCAGGCCGGTGAAGGTGGCGGCGGACATGGTCTGCGGCCGGTCCTCGCGGGTCGCGTCGGCCAGCGCGTCGATCGTGCCCAGCCCGGCCGCGACCAGCTTGCGCCGCTGGTCGGTGCGGATGCCCGCGACCAGCGACAGGTCCCGGTCGCGCTCCCGGCCGGACGCGCAGTGCCTGCTGAACCGGCAGGTCGAGCAGGCCGGCCGCTCGTCGTCCCACAGCCGGGCGAGCGGCTCGGCGGTGTCGCGCACGCGGTCCCGCAGGCTGCGCACGACCGGCAGGAAGTCCGCGACGCGGAACGTCCGCACGCTGTCGTCGCCGAGCAGCAAGTGCATCTCCGGGCCCGCGAACGACCCCAGCGCGTGCGCGTAGGCGGTCAACTGCACCACGGCGGCCGGTGTCGCGTGCCGGGCCAGCTTGGCGTCGTGCGGCTCGTGACCCCGGTCGGTGCGGACCAGGAAGTCGGCGCGCCCGTGGAACCCGTCGGCGTAGAACACGCCCTGGTAGACGACCTCCGCGCCGGCCTCCAACGCCTGCCGCGTCTCGGCGGCGGCCTTGGTCAGCGCTTCGTGCGTCGGCGCGGGCTGCGCGATCTCCACCACGTCGTGGCGCGCGCGGAAGCGCTCCAGCACGGCCTGTTCGTGCGCGATGCCGTGCTTGGCGGCCAGGACGTCCTGCCGCTGGTCGGGCTGCGGCGTGCCCGGCACGCCCAGGGCCAGCGCCAACGACAGGCGGCTGCGGTGCTCGCACTCCAGCAGGTCCACCAGGTCCGACGGGGAGTGCACGAGACGGCCGTCGGCGGTGAACATGGCGGGCAGTATCGCGGTCCGACGGCCCGACCCGGGGGACCACCCCCGGCGAGTCGCGACGGTCTCGGGGAGGACGCTCCACGCGGGACCGCCCCGACCGTCACCGGGACGCGCGCGCGGTCCACCGCTCGCGGTGCGCGACCGCCTCGGCCGTCGCGAGCGCCAACGCCTCCGGGTGGACCGGTTCGGCGCACCAGCGGCGCAGGACGGTCACCACCCCGGTCACGAACGCGTGGCCGGTCGGGGTGAGCTTCCCGCTGTCCAGGAGCGTCTCGCCGGTGTTGAGCGCGGCGGCGCGCCACCGGGCGTACTCGGTCTGCGCCGCCAGGCCGGTCCGGGCCCGCCAGAACGCCGCCACGCCCAGGTGGGCGTACGTCCCGTGCAGCAGGCCCGCCAGCGGGCGGGGGTCCTCCCGCCACGGCGCGTAGTAGATCTCCCGGCGGTCGGGCAGCAGCAGCGGGAACAGGTCCGTCAGCGCCACCAGCTTGGTGTGCTGGGCCTCGTGCACCAGGGTCACCGCCAGCGTCTCCGGGTCCGGCGCGAGCGACAGGAACACGCAGCCGAACGCGTCGGCGGCGGTCGCGCTGCTGGTCCCGGTCGGGGACGGCGGCATCGGCGTCAGCACGCCCACCAGCCCGGCCAGTTCCGCCGCCATCGCCGGGTGGTCGGCGGCGAGCAGGTCCCAGGCCGCCGCCAGCGCGGGCCGCCACCGGGCCACGTCCACGTCCGCCGCCACGGCCAGCCCCGGCGGTGCGCCGCCGCCCGCCCACACGTCCAACTGCACCACGTGCGGACCCAGCGCCACCTCGGGCAGGGGGTCGAACTCCAGCGTGCGCGGGTCCGCGACGCCGAGCGACGGCAGGGCGAACACCGGGACGTCCGGGAAGTCCACGTCCGGCGGGACGCCCGCCCGGATCGCCGCCGAGGCGGCGGTGAACGCCAGCTCTTCCGGCCGCGCGGGCTCGCCGCGCCGCAGCGCCAGCGCGGTCCGGGTGGCCCACGCGCCGACCGACGGGTGGTCGAGCACCCGCGCGACCGCGTCCGGCGAGGCCCGGTCGGCGGCCACCAGCAGCCGGTACGCCGGGCGCGCCGCCGGCTCGGTCGCGATCATCCGGACCAGCAGGGACGTCCGGCTGCGCCGGGCCAGCCGCAGCGCGCGCACCGCGCCGGGACCGCCCTCGCCCCGGGACAGCGCGGCGAAGTCGGCGGCCGACAGCCGCCACGGGCGCACGGTCACGCCGGGGCCGCCAGGTCCGCCGCGACGCGGTCGCGGACGTGGGCGACCAGCCGGTACAGGTCCGGGCAGTACACCGACGGGTGGTCGAAACCGTCGTCGGCGAACCGGTGCGCGCGCAGCCCGCCGCCGCACGCCGCCACCACGTCGCACGACCGGCACGTGGCCGACAGCGCCGCCCGACCGGCCCGGTCCGCCACCACCTCCGGAGCCGAGAGCGCCCGGTCGAAATCGTCGCGCAGCACGTGCAGACCGGTGGTCGCGGCGTCCGGCGAGGAGGACGCCAGGATGTCCGACACCGAAATCGCGCCGTCGGTTTCCACGACGACCTGGGCGCTCGGCGTCACCCCCACGCCCTCGACGCCGGATCGACCGCCCAGCACGACGTTCAACAGCTCCTCGAACAGCCGGACGCGCGTTTTCGGGGCGGGGTACCAGTGTTCGAACAACGCGATGAGCCACTCCGCGTAAGGCGTCGCGGGATCGCCGGCGAACCGGCCGGGCGGAGGCGCGGACCAATTCCCGTGCGGGAGCAGGAAATCCACCACCGGCGGGTCGAAAACGCGCAACGCCTCGTAGGTCCGGACCGGGTCGGCGGTCACGTCCACCACGCACAGCAGCCCGCCGAAGAGGGGGCGGAACTCGTCGGTCAGCAGGCGCAGCCCCGCCGCGACGGCCGCGAAGCTGCCGGTCCCGTCCGGGTGGACGCGCCGCCGGTCGTGCGCCGCCGGGTCGCCGTCCACGCTCACCCCGACCCGCACGTCCAGCACCCGGAGCAGCTCCAGCACCGGACGGTCGAGCAGGGTTCCGTTGGTCTGCGCGGAGAACCGCACCCGCGCGGGCACCACCGCCCGGAACCGGCGCACCAGCGATTCGATCCGCGCGGGGCCGAACAACAGCGGTTCTCCACCGTGCAGCACGATTTCCACGTCGGACAACGCGTGCGCGCGCACGTGCCGCGCCACCCGTTCGGCGGTGTGCTCGACCACGTCCGGCGACATCGCGCGCGGTCGGGCCCGCCACCCGGTGTCCGCGAGTTCGTAGACGTAGCAGTAGTCGCAGGCGAGGTTGCAGCGGCTGTGCACCTTCACCACGAACTGCCGGAACGGTCGTGCCGCCATGCACCCCCCGATCCATCGGCCCCCGAACAAACCAAACACATCGGACCGGCCGCTACTTCCGCCAATCGGAGGATTCGCCGCATTCCCCGTTGCCGCGCACTAGGATGGGATCAACGCACTGCGGACAAACCCGCAGCTTTGCGGTGAGGGGGTTGTGGGAGATGGCTGAGGAACCCGTCCTGGAGTCCGAACTCCTCGACGTCACCGGGATCGACCTGGCCCGGCTGGCCGAGTTGCCCGACACCGCCCTGCGCGCCGCGCTGCACCGCATCCTCGCCGAGAACGCCGAGATGCCCAACCGGTTCGCCGCGTTCGAGAGTTCGCTGTAGCCCGCCGGGCGTCGCCCGCCGAGCGGATTCCGCACCCCACCGCCGATCTGGAGAGCCGATGAGCAGCAGCGCGGGCCAGGGCCACACCGGGGTGACGGCGTTCCTGTCGGCCACCGGCGGCACCGGCCGCACCAGCGCGGTGGCGAACCTCGCCTGGGTGCTGGCCGCCGCCGGGCAGCGGGTCCTGGTCGTGGACTGGGGCTCCGAGGTGCCGAGGGTGCGCGAGTACCTGGAGCCGTTCCTGGTGTCCCGCCAGGGTTTGCCGGACGCGGTGAGCCGCGCGCTGCTCGCCGCCTACCACGCCGACCCGTCCCGCGAGGAGGTCCTGTCGCCGGTGGTGGAGCGGTTCGCGCAGCCGCTGCCGGACGCGACCGGCCACATCGACGTGGTCGCGCCGATGCCGACCGACGCCGCCGGCCGGCCGCGCCCCGAGTCGCACCACGGCGACGCGGGCGCGATCGCCGACCTGCGCGCCCGGCTCGCCGAGTCCGACTACGACCAGGTGCTGATCGACGCGCCCACCGGCATGGCCGAGGAGTCGCTGACCCTGGTCGCCACGCTGTGCGAACTGGTCGTGGTGTGCTTCCGGCCGCGCCCGCGCGCCATCGCCGACGCCGCCGACCTCGCCGGGCAGGTCCGCAAGCGCGCCCCGCTGCGGATCGACGTGGTGCCCGTCGCGACCCTGTTCGACGACGCCGAGCAGTCCCGCGCCCGGCGCATCCGCTCGCAGATCCACGCCGCGTTCGCGGAACTCCTGGCCGGGCAGGCCAAGCGGGTCCCGGACGGGGGCACGGTGGAGATCCCGTACCGGCCGTTCGACGCGTTCGACCCGCTGCTGGCGATCCTCGCCGAGGAGCCCGGCGGCGGTGGCGGCCTGGAAGCCCAGTACGGCCGGCTCGCGGCGGCGGTCAGCGGCGGCGCGGTCACCGCGTGCCCGCCCGTCCCGGCCGTGCTGCGGGCCCGCTACCGCCGGGTGTTCGGGCTGACCTCCGAGGCCGACGCCGACCGGGTGGCCATCGCCCACGCGCCGCGCGACCGGGCCTGGGCGGACTGGGTGCGCGGCCAGTTGGAGCGCGCCGGCGCGCAGGTCGTGGGCCACGCCGAGGTCCGGCCCGCGGACGGCGTGGTCGTGCTGGTCTCGCCGCACCACGACGACGCGGGCGCGCCCGCCGGCGCGCTGCGGCTGCTACTCGCCGAAGAGGACCGGGACCGGCCCGGCCTGTCCGTGCACGCGAACCCGCCCGACGCGCTGAGCGCCAAGCTGCTCGCCCACTTCGGCCTGATCGACCGGCCCGGCACCGCGCACGACGCGCCGATGCGCGTCCCCGGCTCGCACCCGGCGGTGTTCCGGCTGCCGCCGCGCCACCCCGGCTTCGTCGGGCGGGACGAGGACGTCGAGGCGCTGCGCGACGAGTTCACCGACGCCGGCGAGGAGCGCGTGGTCGTCACCCTCAACGGCGAACCCGGCGTCGGCAAGAGCGAACTGGCGCTGGAGTACGCCTACCGGTTCTCCGCGGACTACGACGCGGTGTGGTGGCTGGCCGCGCAGGACCGGCAGTCCGCGCAGATGGGCCTGGCCGACCTCGCCGTCCGGCTGCGGCTGCCCGGCTCCACCGACTTCGGCACGCTGTCCGCGCTGGACCGGCTGGCCAACGACCCGACCTACGCCCGGTTCCTGCTGGTCTACGACAACGCCGACGACCTGGACGCGATCGCCGACCTGCTGCCGCCCGGCACGACCGGCCACGTGCTGATCACCTCCAACGCCGCCGGCGCGCCGGCGGTCGAGCTGGTGCCGATGGTCGCCGCCGACAGCGTCGCGCTGCTGCTCGCCCGGGTGCCCCGGCTGGGCCTGGCCGACGCCCGGCGGGTCGCCGACGAGGTCCGGCACCTGCCGCTGGCGCTGGACCTGGCCGGGTCGTGGCTCGCCGAGACCGCGCGCGCCGAGGCGGGTGCCGGGTCGACCGCCGCCGACGCCGCCGGGTGGGCCGTGCGGACGTTCTTCGACCGGCTCGCCCGATCCGGAGCGGACAGCGTCGCCCGGGTGGTCGACGTGGTCACCGGATCGTTGCGGGAGAACGGGATCGGCCGCGTCGCCGTGCTGCTCGCCCGGCTGTGCGCGTTCCTCTCGCCGCAGGGCGTCGACCTCGGCCTGGTCCGCTCGCCCGCGTTCCTGGACCGGCTGGTCGCGGTCGGCGGCGGGGACGCCGAGCCGATCGCGCTGGACGCCGGCGAGGTCGACCGGGTGCTGTGGGCCGGCGCGCGGCACGGCCTGTTCCGGATCGACTGGGGCGACCAGTACTCGCTGCGGCTGCACCGGGTCGTGCAGCGGGCGCTGCGCGCCGGGATGCCCGCCGCCGAGCGGAACGCCCGCCAGGCCGACGTGCTGACCGCGCTCGCCGCGTTCGCGCCGACCGAGGTGGAGGACAAGTCGCCCACCCGGCGGCCCCGGTTCCAGGAGCTCCAGCACCACGTGTTCCCGTCCGGCGCGCTGCGCGGCGACGACCCGGCCGTCCGCCGCTGGCTGGTCAACCAGGTGCGGTTCCTGTTCACCGACGGCGGTTCGGGCGTGCGGCGGGCGGCCCTGGAACCGGGCCGCGAGCTGCTGGAGTCGTGGACCGCCCGGTTCGGCGCGGACGACCCGCTGCGCAACCGCCTGGCCGCGCAACTGGCCAACGTCCACCGGGTGCTCGGCGAACCGGCCGAGGCGCTGCGGCTGGACGACCTCGCGCTGAGCCGCCAGCGCCGCGCGCTCGACCTGTCCCACCCGCAACCGCTGATCACCGCGCGCGGTCGCGGCGGTGACCTGCGCGGCCTCGGCCTGTTCACCGAGGCGCTGGCGGAGGACCAGGCCACCTGGACCGGCCTGCGCGAGGTGCTCGGCGAGGACCACCCGGACACCCGGCGCGCGGCCAACAACCTGGCGTCGTCGACGTTCCTGTCCGGCGACCCGGCGGGCGCGCTGGCGCTGGAGGAGGACAACTTCGCCCGGCGCAGGCGGCTGTTCGGCGAACGCGACGAGTTCACCTGGGCCACGCTCGCCCAGATCGGCCTCTACCAGCGCGAGCTCGGCCGCTACCCGGAGGCGCTGGACGCGCTGCTGGTCGCGTCGCAGAAGTTGCAGAGCCTGCGCCCGGAGCTCAACCAGACGCAGATCGGCGTGCACTGGAACTACGCCATCGCGCTGCGGCTGGCCGGGCGCACCAGGGCGGCCAAGGAGCGCACCGGCAAGGCGCTGCGGGACTACCGCGAGGTGATCGGCCCCGACCACCCGTACACCCTGGGGTGCGCGCTGAGCTTCGCCGCCGACCACCGGCGGATCGGCGGCGAACCCGAGCTGGCGGTGGAGCTGGCGCTGTCCGCGCTGGCGGGCTTCCAGGGCCTGGAGGGCGTCCGCGAGCACCACCCGTTCCTCGCCCTGTGCCGGCTGGGGCTGGGGTTGGCGCTGCGCGCGGCGGACGACCACGCCGGCGCGGTGGCGAACGTGTCGGCGGCGGCGGAGGCGCTGCGCACCCGGCTCGGCGACACGCACCCGTGGACGCTGGCGGCGGCGGTGGACGAGGCCCGGGTCCGGTCGGCGGCCGGCGACGTCGACGAGGCGGCCCGGCTCATCGCCGAGGCGCACGCCGACTGCGTCGAGTTCCTGGGCCCCGACCACCCGCACACCGCCGCCGCGGCGCACAACCTGCGCCTCGCCGCGCACCCGGCCGAGCAGGACTGGCGGGAGTGCGATGTCGACATCCCGCACACCTGAGCGCGCAGGAGGGAGCAGCGTGGAGCTGTACGAGGAGGCGGCCGACCACCTCGGCCCCGAGTTCGACACCACCCGGCACGCCTGCCGCGCGGCCGTGGTGAAGAGCCCCGCCCTGCACTACCTCGCGCACTACAGCAGCGGCGTGTTCGACTTCGGCGTGGACGCGCTGGCCGACCCGCCGCCCGCACCCGGCGCGCTGCCCGGCGGCACCCGGCGCGAGGAGCTCAAGCGGCTCGGCCGGCACCTGACGTTCCAGGCGAACGCGCTGGACCGGTCGTTGCGGGAGGTGCGCACCGGGCGGTTGATCCGGACCGTGCTGCACACCGAGGAGGGCGCGCTGTTCTGCGACTCGGTGGTGCCGGCGGAGCACGTCGTCGGCCTGGTGCTCGACCACGGCGGTACCGGCCCGCTGTTCGGCCACCCGGCGGTCGACGAGGCGGACCGGGCGGTGGCCGGGCTGGCGACCGCGCTGCGGTCCGAGCTGAGCCTGGGATCGCTCAACCCCGGCGGCTGGGAGACCTTCGGCGAGCCCGTGCCGCTGCCCGGCGCGGAGGAGCGGGAGCCGCACGTGTCGGTCGGGGACGGCGCGGCGTCGGCGTGCGCGTCGGCGGCCCGCGCGCGAGACCTCCAGGTGGTGGCGCACGTCGCGGGCGGCGAGGTGCTGGCCATGGCCGACCACCTGGCGGACCCGTCGCTGGGCCCGTTCTTCAAGGAGATCACGGTCGACGCGCGGCGGCGGTTCTACCTCGGGTTCCTGCGCGAGCTGGGCGACCTGGCGACGAGGCTGAACCGGGCCGTGCGCCCGGTCGTCGGCGGGCTGCTGCTGCGCGCGGTGTTCGACGTGGAGATGGGCGCGGTGTACTACTACCGGCTCGGTCCGGGGGAGTACGCGGCCGGCGTGACGATCGCCCAATCGCGGGTCGGCGAAGCGGACGGCCGGATGTCCGCCCTGGCGCGACTGCTCACTCCATCCGGGTCTTGATGGCGGTGTGACGAGTGCCTACGGTGAAATCGTGACGCCCGCTGTCCGTTCGGTCGCGCTCCTGGCCGCACTCGGCGTGGGCTGGGTTTTCGCCCTGGCGCTCGGCCTCCGGGAAGTCGAGGAATCCACGGCTTACGGTTTCTTCATCACCGCGCTGCTCGGCTTCGGGTTGTACGCGAGCACCAGTGGTATCGACATCGCCGAATTCCGCCGGGAGTTCCGCACGGTGGTCCTCGCGGTCACCCTCGGCGTGCTGGCGAAGGTCGTGCTGATCTTCGGCGTGGTGTACCTGGTGTACCGCGAGCCGTGGCACCTCGTCCTGGCCGTGGCGGTGGCCCAGATCGACCCGCTGTCGGTCGCGGCGGTGCGGGCCAAGTCGCGGATGTCGGCGTCGGCGAAGGCGCTGCTGTCGGCGTGGGCGTCGTTCGACGACCCGATCACGATGCTGCTGACGGTGTACCTCACGTCGTTCGCGCTGCGCGGCGGCGCGGTCGGCGGGTTCGGGGCGTTCACGCTCAACTTCGCGCTGAACCTGGCCCTGGCCGGCGGGGCGTGGCTGGTGTGGCGGTTCGCGCGCCGGCGGGTCGGGAGCGGTGGCGGGAGGGCCCGTCGGGCGGTGGTGCGGGCGCTGCTGGTGCTCGTGGTGCTGGCGGTGGGCTTCGTCGCGGTGCAGTTCTCGTTGCTGCTGGCGCTGGCGTTGATCGGGCTGTTCTTCCGGCCGGACTTCGGGCGCTGGGTGGACGGGCTGGCCGAGATCGGGCTCTACGCCGCCACGGTGGCCGTCGGGTTGGTGCTGGCCTCGGCGTTCTCGTGGCGGTTGGCGGCGGTCGGGGCGGTGCTGGGGCTGGCGGCGTACCTGGCGCAGGCGGCCGTGGCGGGGGTGCTGACCTCCGCGCGCCGGTGGCGTGACGACCGGGTGCGCCTGTGCCTGGGGCAGCAGAACGGGTTGACGGCGATCATCCTGGCGCTGCTGCTGGAACCGAACTTCACGGGGGCGATCGCGGTGGTCGCCCCGGCGGTGGTGGTGGTGAACCTGGTGCACGCGCTGGCGAACGGCGCGTACGACCACTTCCAACCGCCGGTGTCCGACACCGACGTGCACGAGGCCGACGTGCTTGAGACCGGAGTGCACGAGACCGGAGTGCATGAGGCCGACACGTCCGAAGCCGGCGGCGCGCGTACCGGCATGGGCGATGACCCAGGTCCTGACTCCGGTTCCGGTTCCGGGCGAGAGGACCTCGGCAAGGTGTCGGAGTTCCGACCCGGCGGCAGGACAGCGTCGGTCCCGGCGGCGTTCGGACGGCTTGAGCAAGCCCAATAACCCGGCCCCGCCCACCCCGCCCACCCCGTCCGGCCGTCCGGCCGTCCGGCCGCCCGGCTTCGCCTGGCCCCGCCCGTGTTGCTCCGACCAGCTTCGCCCCGCCCCGCCCCGCCCCGCCCGGCCGCCCGGCCCCGCCCAGCCCCGCCCAGCCGCCTGGTCCCGCTCGCCCGCGCCCGTGTCGCTCGGACCGGTCCGGCCGTTCCCGCTCAGCCCCTATCGCCCGCCTGCCCAGGTGCCGCCGTGCTCGCGCGAAACTTTCAGGCACTCTTCCTGAAAGAAACGCTGCCCCGGAACCTTTAGGCAGCCTCCCTGAAAGAACCGCTGCCTAGAAACCTTCAGGCAGCCTCCCTGAAAGATCGTCGCGAGAGCGCTCTCACCCACGACGGGGAACCGGGAACGTCAGCCGGCGTGTGAGGCCCGCAGCACGGCCCGCCGCACGCGCGGGCTCAAGTTGCGCAATGCGTCGTGCACCTGGTTCCGCCGGGTGATCTGGTTCACGTCCGCCACCAGTCCTCCCGCGCGCCCGCTCCACGGCGGCAGGCTGAACAACGGGTCGAGGTCGAACAGCGGCAGGAACTCGACGATGTCGTCGTAGATCCCGCACAACTGCTCCAACCGGTCCTCGGCCTCGGCCGAGACGGTCGCGTCGGACTCGCCCTCCGACCGGTACCAGTCCGCGACCGCGCCCCGGAACGCCAGCACCGCCTTCTGGATGAACACGGCCTTGGTCGCCGCGTCGGTGAACTCCGGCGTCCGCAGCCTCCGGTGCACGGCTTCCTGCGTCACCGGCGGCGCGAAGTCGAACGCCTCGCTCAACATCAGGTCGACCTGGACCAACCCCTCCAGCGCGTCCGCCGCGCCCCGGAAGAGCCGCTCGACCTCGCCGGGCAGCCGGTGGTCGGCCGCTTCCCGCGCCGGAGCCGAGCCGACCAGCAGCGCCAACTGCCTGCCGATCGCCGAGAACTGCCGGTCGGACGACGTGCGCACGCCGTCCACGTGCTCGGCCAACTGCTCGATGAACCCGTAGATGCTCGACTGCTGCCGCGACAACCGGTCCATCCGCTGGTGCAGCGCGCCCACCGGGTCCTGCGCGGTCTCGCCGGTGAGCATGGCGCTCGTCGCGCCGACCAGCGCCTTGAAGTCGTCGGCGAAGGTCCGTTCCGAGTAGACCAGCGGCTCCCGCCCCAGCGGCTCGCGCAACTGGATCGCCACGCCGTCCGCCATCATGCCGTTGACCAGCAGCACGACTTCCGCGTCGGCTTCCGCCTCGCGCACCGCCGACACCCGCCGGATCACCGTGGTCACGTCGGCGTTGTCCAAGAGGGACTCGGTGACCAGCACCGCGCACCCGCCGTCGCGGTCCGGGAAGGTGATCCAGAAGTCCGCCAGGGACTCCTCACCCGGTCCGAGCAGGTGGTCGCGCCGGTACTCCCACCCGTTCGCGTCCAGCAACCGCCGCACCGAGCCGTCCAGGTCGTCCGCGCTCAACGCGCCGAACAGGTCGCGCGCGGCCTGCCGCACCATCTCGTCGGTCGCTGCCACGTCCGGGTCGCCGGTCGCGTTCGCGCGGTCGTCCACGAGCCGGAACACCCGGTGGCACAGGCGGACCACGTTGCGGGTGTTGCCGCCGGCCACGTCGCGCAGGTACCGCACGGTCTCCGGGGTGAACGGGGCGAGCGCCGCGACACCCGTCACCGCCTCCTGGGCGCGCAGGACGAAGTCGCGCACCTGCGCGTGCCCGAGCCCGGACATGGTCACCGTGTACGGGATGCGCTGCCGCACGGCCGGGGACAGCACCGCCTTGAACTCCGGCAGACCGCACAGCACCAGGCAGGCACCGGCTTTCGCGAAGACCTGCAACATGGTCTGGAACGCCGCCATGGTCCGCGCGCGCGGCCGGCTGTCGGCGGAGAAGATCTTGTCCAGCTCGTCCAAGGCCAGCACGAACCGCCGTCGCCGCCCGCCGAACAGCAGGGCGAACACGCCCATCGCCTCCAGCGCCGCGACCTCGGTGTCGATCGGCTCGGTGATGCCGCGCTCGACCAGCACCTGGTCCGGCGCGCCACCCAGCAGCCACGACCACACCGCGTGCTCGAAACCGGGCCGCAGCAACAACGTCAGCGCGGTGCCGAAGTCCTTGTTGTTCGTCACCTGCCGCAACTTGTCCTGGACGGTCCGCAGGAGCGCGCTCTCCATCAGCCCCAGCCGCTCCACGACCTCCTGCGGCTCCAGGCTGCGACTGCCGAGCCACTCCAGCGTGTCCGCGGTCAAACCGGTGCTCTGCAAGGACTCCGCGACGATGTCCGCGTAGTAGTCGCTGACCTGCGCGCGCACGCCGTCCCGCCCGAGCCGCTGCATGAACCGCCGGTACAGCTCGACGAAGCTCTCCGCGGTCGCCTCCAGGTACAGCGCGCGCGACGGGTCGTCGAGCACCTTGCGCGCGTAGCGCACCAACCGGACGGCGAGGTGGGTCTTGCCGGTGCCGTAGTCGCCCAGCACCGCCAGCACGGAACCCGATCCCGGCTCGCCCCGCAGGTACCCGTCCAGGTGCGCCGCGGCCTGGCGGGCCGCGTCGGTGGGGATGGTGACGTCGACCTCGTCGAAGTCGTCCTCGGCGTGGTCGATGATCAGCGCGACCGCCATCGGCGAGAAGGGGTTCTTCCGCAGGTGCGGGAGTTCGTCGCTGCCGTTCATGGCTGCATCCCCAGTCCGTTGAGGTACGCCCGGATGTCGTCCACCGTCACCTGGTCGCCTTCGGTGTAGCTTAGGCCGGCTTCGAGTTTCCGCTCGTACGTGCCGTGCAAGATCCGTTGCAGCATCGCGACGGATTGACAAATCCTGCTGAGCAGCTCGGCCGCCTGGTCGCTCAATCGCGGGTAGGTCCCCGCTGCGGTGTGCCGGAGCAGCCGGTCGTCGGCGAACCGCTCCGGATCGCCGTCCTCCAGCTTCCCGACCAGCAGGGTGATCGGCGGGACCCACGTCTCCAGCCGGCGGACCAGTTCGGCGATCTCGTCCGCCCCGAAGAACGCCGACTCGGCGAAGAACAGCACGCGCGGGCTGCGCAACTGGCGCGCGTACCGGATGACCTCGTCCAGCAGTTCGTTCGGCGACGGCAGGAGCACGAGCAGCACCACGTCCTCGTCGAGCGCCCGGCCGAGCCGGGGGAAGATCCGCTGCGGGTTGTCCCGGTCGCCGCGCAGCGCCTCCGCCGACGGCAGGCCCATCGCGCCGTGGTCGACCAGCTTGTCGAAGAGCTGGTCGCACACCTGCGCGGTGCGCTCGTGGATGGACAGCTCCTCGTCCTCCGGCAGGCTCCCGGTCAGGTCGACCACGATCCCGCGCAGGCCGCGTTCGCCCAGCTCCAGCACGGTCCAGTCGGCGCACCGGTTGATCAGCGCGGTCTTGCCGCAGCCGGAGTCCCCGGTGACCAGCACCAGCCGGCCGTCCTCCAGCACGCCGGTCAGGTCGCCGACCTCCTGCTGGAACTCCTGGAAGGCGCTCTCCGCGCCGTCCACGTCCACGTAGTAGTCGCGGTGCGCCTTGCGCTCCCACGGCCGCAGCGGTCGCATCGGCGTGCTCTCCCAGCCGGGCAGCGGGAACGGGTTGAGGGGGCGGCGCGGGACGGTCATCCGTCACCCACCGCCGGCCGCGCCGGAGTGCTCGGCAAAGCGGGCGCTGTGGTGCGCGCTGCGTCACCGCAGTGGCGTTCGGGCATCACCCGAACGTGCGATAAGTGGGGGGACTCGCGACTCCGGAAAGGCGCGGGTGCGGAGCCGCACGGTCGGATGGCGGTGCGATCCGCCCGCCCGCGATCCATGGCCACCCCCGCTCACGACCGCTCCAGCCTACCGACGGAGAGTCGCACACGAGGCCGGATTCGTTAACCGCCGTACCCGGATGGCGGACGCCTGTTGCTCCTTTCCGCATCACGCGGAATCACGGATGTGAATGGCGGCGACGGGTCACCAGGCGGCCGGCGCGTAGTCCTTCAGGAAGCAGCCGCGCAGGTCCTCGCCGAGCTCGCCGCGCACGATCGGGTCGTACACCCGGGCGGCCCCGTCGACCAGGTCCAGGGGCGCGTGGAAACCCTCGGCGGCCAACCGCACCTTCGTCGGGTGCGGGCGCTCGTCGGTGATCCAGCCGGTGTCGACGGCGGTCATCAGGATGCCGTCGGCCTCCAGCAGCTCCTCGGCGCTGGTCCTGGTCAGCATGTTCAGCGCGGCCTTGGCCATGTTGGTGTGCGGGTGGCCGGGACCCTTGTAGGCGCGGCTGAACTGGCCCTCCATCGCCGAGACGTTCACCACGTACTTGCGGCGGGCGGCCGACGCGGCCATGGCCGGCCGCAGCCGGGAGATCAGGATGAAGGGCGCGGTGCTGTTGCAGAGCTGCACCTCCAGCAGCTCGACCGGGTCGACCTCGTTCACCCGCTGCACCCAGCTATTTACCGCGGCCACGTCGGGCACCAGCCCGCCCGCGTCGATCAGCTCCGACCCGGCGGTCAGCGCCAGGGCGGTGACCGCCGGCATGGTGAGCGCCCCGGTCAGCGCCCCGGTCAGCGCCCCGGTGAGCGCGATCGGGTGGGCGGCGACGCCGGGCCCGAAGGTGATCAGCTCGGGCAGGGGACCCGACGGCAGCGGCGCGCTCTCGGCGGCCACCAGCGGCGCGTACGCGTCGGACGACCGGCGCACGGTCTGCGCGGCGTTGTTGATCAGGATGTCCAGCGGGCCGGCGGCGGCGACCGCGTCGGCCAGCCGCACCACCTGGCCGGGGTCGCGCAGGTCGATGCCGACCACGCGCAGCCGGTGCAGCCAGTCCCCGCTGTCGGGCATCGACGCGAAGCGGCGCACGGCGTCGTGCGGGAACCGGGTGGTGATGGTGGTGTGCGCGCCGTCGCGGAGCAGCCGCAGCGCGATGTACATGCCGATCTTGGCCCGGCCACCGGTCAGCAGCGCACGCTTGCCGGACAGGTCGGTGCGCGCGTCCCGCTTGCCCCGGTTGAGCTCCGCGCACGCGGGGCAGAGCTGGTGGTAGAAGGCGTCCACCTCGACGTACCGCTGCTTGCACGTGTAGCAGGAACGCGCGCGCAGCAGCGTGCCCGCGAGCGCGCCGGGCTCGGGCTCCTGGAGCAGGACGCCGCGCGTCTCGTCGTCGATGCGGGTCGGCGAGCCGGTGGCGGTCGCCTCGGTCACCGCCCGGTCGGCCGTGGTCACGGACTCGCGGCGGGCGGCCTTGCGGCGCTTGCGCACCGTCTTGTAGATGCTGGAGGTGGCCCGGCGGACGGCCACCACGTCCGGGTGCTCGGTCGGCAGTTCCTCCACCTGGGCGAGCACCTTCAGGACGATCGCCATCTCGGCGGGATCGATGGACACGGCAAAATCCTACCTGGCGAAAATTGGTCCCCCGGATGGGTGAAATTCGCGTGAGCCGGCGCTAGGGTGCCCCGCATGTCCCACGCGGGTCCGCGAGTGCGCCGGTTGGCCCACCCCGACGCGGACGTCCGAGCGCGGGCGCTGGGCCTGTCCCGCGCCCGTCCTGTGCTCGCCGTGCTCGGCCCGGTCGACGCGCCAACGGCCGAACTGGCCGCCGCCGTGCTGCCGGTGCTCAGAGCCGTGCTCACCGCCGCCGCGCATCGCGACGCGATCGTGCTGACGGCGGGCGCGGACACCGGGATCACCCACCTGGTGGGCCTGGCCGCCGAGGCGGTGCCCGGCCGGCGGCCCCGCCTGGTGGGCGTCGCGCCGTCGGGGAAGGTCGCGGTGGACGCCGAACCCGCCGGGAGCGAGGTGCGGCTCAACGGCAACCACGACACGGCCGTGCTGGTGCCCGGCTCGCGGTGGGGCGAGGAGGTGCCCGCGCTGCTCCGGACCGTCGAGGCGGTGGCGGGCACCCGACGTCCCGCGCTCGCGTTCCTGGTCGGCGGCGAGGACGCGGCGCGCGCCGCGCTGGTCGACCACCTCGGGCGGGACCGGCCGCTGCTCGTGCTCGCGGGCACCGGCGGGCTGGCCGACGCGATCGCCGACGGGCGGGTCGGGGGCGACCTGGAGGTGCTGGTGCGCAGTGGCCGGGTGGCCGTGGTGCACCTGGCCGAGGGACCGGACCGGGTGGTCGCGGTGCTGCACCGGGTGTTCGCGGGCAGGCCCGGGGACGCGCTGCACGCCACCGCGCCGCCGCCGGCGGTGTGGCCTCGCGCGCGGTTCCGGCCACCCGCGCCGGTGCCGGTGGTCGATCCCGGGTACGTGCTGGACTACCCGCTGCTGGCGGACGCGATCCACGAGGCCAACCAGGTCGTCGCCCCGGTCCTGCACGAGCAGGAGGTGGCGGCGCTGCGGGAGCGGGCGCGGGCGCGGTTGCTGGTGGCGCTGGCCATCGGGGCGGGGTTCGCGGCCACGGTGCTCGGGGCGTTGCAGGGCTGGCTGCGGGACGAGCCGTGGCCCGGCGTGCTGCTGGCCGTGGCGGGTGCGGGCGCGGCGGTGGCGGCGGTGCTCGGGCGGGGCGGGGAGGACCCCGGAGCGCGGGTGCGGGCCGAGCGTTTGCGCGCGTTGTACTTCGACCACCTGGCCGCGCCGCCGGCCGGTGACGAGGTGGAGCGCGAGGAGCGCTCGCGGGACCTGGCGACCGAGGTGGCGCGCCACCGTCACGAACCGGTGGGGCGGGCGTGACCGGGACCGACCAGTCCCGCGAGCCCGGCGGCACGGGTGGGGCCCGCGAGCCCGGCGGCACGGGTGGGGCCCGCGAGGCCGGGACCGTGCCCGTGGACGACCACCGGGAGCAGTTCCTGCGGGCCTACCTGAGGCACCGGGTCGGTGAGCGGCTCGCGGGCTTCGAGCAGGCGCGGAACCGCTACGCGTCGGCGCTCCGGTGGACCACCGGCCTGGTCGTCCTGCTGTTCACCGCAGCCGCCGCGCTGGGAGCGGTCGCGGTGGCCGACCCGGGGCGGCGCGCGCTGTGGGGCTTCCTGGCCACGGTCGCGTCGGCGTCGGCGACGGCGGTCACGGTGTACCAAGCGGCGTTCGCGTTCCGCGCCCAGGCCCGGAGATCGGCCGACGGCGTTGCCCTGTTGCACCTGCTCCAGGCCCACGGCGCACCTCGGGGCGAAGACGGCGTGCGCGTATTCCGCACCGAAGTGGAAAGCGTGCTGCGGCATTCGGACTAGCTCGGTTCTGCTGGTGCTATTGCCCGCTCTTATGGATTGGCGGACCGGAACCTGCCCTTTTTCGTATTCCCCCACTAAAGTCGGGCACTCCGCGCCGTTTTCCGTGGAGGTTCCCGTGCCACCGAAGATGAAGAAGATCCGGATTCGTCTGCCCGGACCTGTCCCGCTGGCCGCCGCCGCGTGCCTGGTCCCGGCCTTGGCGAGCTGACGGATGGCCGACCACCTCTGGCTCCGGGGCCGCCGCGCGGTCGACCGCGCCCGGCTGCGCGCCGGGCTGGAGCTGCCGCCCGCGCTGGCCGACGTCGACGCGCACCGCGGGCTGCGCGGCCCGTACACCGCCGGCGGCACCCTGCTGCGGGCCCTGGCGCACGACGCGTTCGCGCGGTGTCCCGAACTCGCCGCCCGGCACAACACCGAACTGGCCACCGCCGCGCCGGAGCTGGCGGTGTCCGTGCCGACCGCCTGGGCCACCCTGGAGTGGACGGTCGGCGACGAGCAGCGCACCCGGTACTACTCGCGGCTGCACACCCGCAACATCGCCAACGGCATCGCGGACTTCCTGCGGTCCTACCTGGCGTCGCTCGGTGACGCGCCGCGCACGTTGTTCGTGGACAACGTGCACCACGCCGACCCGACCGACCGCGAGCTGCTCGCGGTGTTGCTGCGGCGGCAGGACATCCCGCAGCTCACCCTGGTGGTCGGGACCGGTCTGGAACCGGTGGCGGACCCGCCCGGCGAGGTCGCGGTGTCGTTGGCGGAGGTGCTGCCGGCGTTCGCGCGGCGGGTCGACTGCGTGGTGGAGACCGCTCCCGTCGGGGACTTCGTGCTCAGCGACGGGACCACCGACGACCCGGCGGCGGTCGAGGTCTACTCGTCGCTGCCCGACGAGGAGCGGGCACGACGGCACGACGAGCGCTGCGCCGAGTTGTACGCGTTGGGGGAGCAGTCGCTGGCCCTGGGCGCGATTCCGTTCCACGCCGTGCGCGGCAGCAGACCCGAAGCGGGCGTCCAGGCCGTCCGGCACGCGCTGGGCCACTGCCGGAAAGTCGGGCTGTACCACGCCGCTGCGTCGCTGGCCCTGCTGGGACGGGAGCTGGTGGACCCGTTCACCGGTGACTGGTGGCAGTTCACCGAGGCCGCCGGCGCGTCGTTGGCCGTCGCGGGCCGGGCGGAGGAGGCGGCGGTCGTCTACGAGTCCGCCCGGCAGGTGGACGGCCTGCCGCAGCGGCTCCGGCTGGCCTACGGGATGGCGATGCTGCACGTCCGGCACCTGCCGGAGGAGCGGCGGGACCTGGGGCGGGCGCGGGCGTTCATGGACCGGGCCGTGGCGCTGGCGGCGGAGCTGGACGATCCGGGGGAGCGCGTCTTCCACTCGGTGTTCGCGCGCAACGGGTTGGCGCTGGTGGAGATGCGCGAGGGCCGGGTCGAGGAGGCGTTGCGGCTGATCGAGGAGGGCCGGGTGGCGCTGGACCGGGCATTCGGGGCCGCCGAGCACCCGTTGCTGCGGTCGGTGCTGCGGCTCAACCGGGGCCTGCTGCTGGGGATGGCGGGGCGGGTCGAGGAGGCCCTGGCCGAGCACTCGGCCAACGCGCTGGTCGATCCCGGGTTCTTCGAGCACCACTTCCACCGGGGCGTGCTGCTGCGGCGGTTGGGGCGCAACGAGGAGGCGGTGGCGGCCTTCGAGCGGGTGGTGCCGCTGTCGCCGCCGTTCCCCGAGGTGCACTACAACCTGGCCGACGCGTGGCTGGAGCTCGGGGACGTGCGGCGGGCGCTCGCGGCCTTCGACTACGTGCTGGAGCTGGACCCCGGTCACGTGCCGGCGCTGGTGAACCGGGCGTCGTTGCGGTGCGAGGTGGGCGACTCGCACGGGGCCTGGGACGACGTCCGGGCCGGCTTGGCGTTGTCCGACCAGAACGTCCACCTGATGTGCGTGCAGGGGCGGTTGCTGGCGGAGGGCGGGAATCCCCGGCGGGCTTCGGACGTGGTGAGCGCGGCGTTGCGGGTCGACCCGGCCTTCGCGCCGGGGTGGGCGCTGCGCGGCCAGGTGCGGTTCGAGACCGGGGACTTCGACGGGGCGTTGGCGGACTTCGACCGGGCGGTGGGGTTGGCCGACCTGCCGGAGGTGCGCTTCAACCGGGCCGTGGTGTTCGAGAGGGTGGGGCGCTTCGGGGACGCGGCGGCGGACTACCGGTCGGTGCTGGCCGTGGTCGACGACGCGGATGCGCGGTTGCGCCTGGACTACTGCCTGAAGGCCGGTGGGGCGGCGGCCGGGTAGGACCGGTGGTGGGACGCGGATAGGGAAAGTCGTTGGGCTGAACAGTGGTAAGCGCTTGCCGGACGGCGCGGCGCGGTCGTACTGTGCGGCACGTTTCGGGCGCGGTCGGCGCTGGGGAGCGCGTGGGATCGTCCGTACGGAACGGGTGGGCGCGGTGGAGATCCGCAGGTTGGACCCGGCTGAACTGGTGCGCGACCACGGGTTGGTGGCGCGGAGGCTGATGCCGTGGCCGGTGGTGAACGCGCCGTTCGACGGGTCGTGGTGCGTGGTGCGCCCGGGGGCGTCGTCCTCCACGCACGGGCACCGGGAGCACGAGATCTGGGTGGCCGTGTCGGGGTTCGCGGAGATCGTGACGGCCGACGGCGTGGTGCCGTTCTCGGCCGGGGACGTCGTGCACTTCCGGCCCCACGAGGAGCACCGCGTGGTGAACCGGTCGGACGGCGACTTCTCCTTCTTCGCGGCGTGGTGGGACGTGGAGATGGCCGAGCGGTTCGCGGTCCGGGACGAGGACGGGGTGTGAGCGCGATCGCGGACGCGTCAGCGGTGCGGCGGCACCGGCCCCGCGAGGGCCGCCAGTCGGTCGACCACCGCTGAGAGCGGTTCCCGGGTGTCCGGCTCCACAGTGGCCGATGCGCGGAGCACCGGCTCGACCTGGGCCGTGTCCGCGCCGATCCGGTCACGTTCTCCGGCGGTTTTCCCGAAGTCGTCGGTGTCCCGGTGGGCCACGCGTTCCAGCAGCACCTCCACGGGTGCGCTGAGCAGGACGATGTCGTCGAATCGCGGGTGGAACCGGCGTTGGTTCCACACGGTGCCGGCGATGACCAGCGGTCGGCCCGAGCGCTCGTGCTCGGAGATGAGCACGTCGACCAGGTCTTCGCGCCACTGCGGCTCCTCGCCGCCGTCGAGGCCGGGGACGACCTCGGTCCAGTCCCCGTGGTCGGTGTCCACCACCCGGTAACCCCGCCGGCGCAACGCGTTCAGCGTGGTCGACTTGCCGGCACCCGACATGCCCGTCACCAGGACCACCGCCACCTCACCCATCCTGGTGGCACCGGGCGCTGGGCAGGGCCGATGACCGGACGCGTGGCCGGTGACGCCCTGCGCGAGGGTGCGGACCTCGGTCAGCTAGCCGCCGCGGTGAAACCCGTGGCGGCCAGTTTCGGCGCGCGGCCCCAGAACCGTTCCTGGTAGGCCTGCAAGAGCGCGGCGTGGATGTCGTCGACGTACGCGGCGGCGGCCCGGTCCCGTTGCCACACCAGCGTTACGCGGCGGTAGACGGGGTTGTCCACGATCGGCTTGAGCACGACGCCGGGCAGGTCCTGGCAGGTGGGGAAGAAGCACGCCACGGTCTGGGCCGAGCGCACCAGTTCCGCCGCCGCCGCCGGATCGACGCCGAAGTGCACGCACCGGGGGGTGAACCCGGCCGCCTCGCAGGCCAGGTGCAGGTTCAGCTTCCCGCCGCCGTAGTTCTCCTCGGGCACGGCCCAGTCCTCATCGGCCAGTTCCGACAGGCGGATCTCGGCGCGGGCGGACAACCGGTGCCCGGTCGGGATTCCCACCAGCATCGGCTCGGTCACCACCGGGCGGCAGGCGACCTCTTCGGGAATCCGCAGTGGACTCCGCGGGAACTCGACGACCAGCGCCACGTCGAGCTTCCCGGAACGCACCAGTTCCAGCACCGCGTCGCAGCTTCGCTCGATGTGCGTGGTCTGCGGCTGGTCGGGCAGCAGCTCCCGCACCACGCGAACCAGCAGCGGCGTCAGCGACCCCGTCACGCCGCCCAACCGGATTCCCAGGCCGCCGCTCCCGGCGGCGATCGTGCGCGCGGTGCTGAGCAGGTCGTCGAATCGTTCCACCAGGTCACGGGACCGCTGGACGACGTGCCTGCCCAGCTCGGTCGGTTCCACCCCGTCGCTGCGGCGGACGAACAGCGGACCGCCGAAGCCGCGCTCGATCCGGCGCAGCTGCGCGGTCAGCCCGGCCTGCGCGATCTTGAGCGAGGAAGCGGCCCGGCTGATGCTGCCCGCTTCGGCCACGGTCAGCACAACGTGGAGATGTCTGAGCTCCATGTGCACTTCCGCAGCCTAGGGCAAACGGATGACCTCACACACCGACCGTGCGAGTGCGAGGGGTTGACGCTGCGTCGCGGACACGTCGTACCCCGTTGCTCCAAGAGGTGCATAACTGCCGAGTTATCGCCACCTGCCACCTCCCCGCGAGTCTCGGTCTAGCCCACGCTGCTCCATGGTCTGCACCGGAGAAGACCAGTCCCGACGAGGTGAGCGGAGGTGTGGGCGACATGAGGAAAGCGTTGCGGTTGCGACGGCTTTCCCGGCCACGTGACGACAGGTACCTCTTCGTCCCGCTGGACCACAGCGTGTCCGACGGCCCCGTCGTACCGCGCGACCGGTGGCACGACCTGATCAGGTCGGTGGTCGTCGGCGGCGCGGATGCCATCATCGTCCACAAAGGACGGGTGCGCATGATAGATCCGCACTTGCTCGGCAGTTGCGCGCTGGTCGTGCACCTGAGCGCGGGCACCCCGCACGCGGCCGACGCCAACGCCAAGGTGCTCGTCGGCGAGGTGGAGGAGGCGTTGCGGCTGGGCGCGGACGCGGTCAGCGTCCACGTCAACATCGGCTCCGACACCGAAGAGCGCCAACTGGTCGACTTCGGCGTGATCGCGAACGCGTGCGACTCGTGGAACGTGCCGCTGATCGCGATGATCTACCCGCGCGGACCGCGCATCGGCGACCCCACCGACCCGGTGCTGCTCGCGCACGTGGTCAACATCGCCGTCGACCTCGGCGCGGACCTGGTCAAGACCACCGCGGCGCTGCCCGTGGAGCGGATGGCCGACGTCGTGGCGAGCTGCCCGATCCCGGTCCTCGTCGCGGGCGGTCCGACCGGCGGCGGCAGCCTGGTCGACCACGCCCGCGCCACGATGGCGACGGGGTGCGCGGGCCTGGCCGTCGGCCGCCGCGTGTTCACCTCGCCGGCCCCGATGGCGCTGGTCGCCGAGCTCGCGTCGGTGATCCACGCCGACCACCACGCCGGCCTGGTGCCCGCCATGACCGGTGCCGCGTCCTGACCCGTTCCCCCATTGGAGTCTGGCGTTGAAATTCGCCTGGATCGACCTGCGAACCGTTCCCGAGGCGCACCGCGAAGCCGTGGTCGACGCCGCCGTGCACGCCCGGCTCGCCGGGATCGTGTCCGACGACCCCGCCCTGCTGGACACCCTGCCGCCGACGATCGCCCGGGTGCTGGTCGCACCGGAGGCCGTGGACAGCCCCCACCTGGTCGCGGTGGTGGTGGACGACCAGGACCGGCTGGACCGGCTGACCGCATCCGCCGCGTTCGTGCACGTCCGCGACGACCGCACGCTGAAGCTGGCGTGCGCGGCGGCGGTGCGGCTGGAGCACACCGTCGTGGAGTTCGCCGACCCGACGAAGATCCCGCTGGAGATCGTCATCGCCGCCGCGGACGGCGCGCCCGGCCGCCTGGTCACCGCCGTCGCCGACCTGGAGGAGGCGGCGATCGTCCTGGACGTGCTGGAGCACGGCTCGGACGGCGTGCTGCTCGCCCCGCGCGACGCGACCGACGTGTTCACCCTGGCCCGCCTGCTGGAGGTCACGTCGCCGCCGCTGGCGCTGACCACGCTCGTCGTCGACGGCATCGAGCACAACGGCCTGGGCGACCGGGTGTGCGTGGACACCTGCTCGCACTTCGAGGAGGACGAGGGCATCCTGGTCGGCTCGTTCTCCTCGGGCTTCATCCTGTGTTGCAGCGAAACCCACCCCCTGCCCTACATGCCGACCAGGCCGTTCCGGGTCAACGCGGGCGCGCTGCACTCCTACGTCCTCGGCCCGGACAACCGCACCAACTACCTGTCCGAGCTGCGCACCGGCAGCACCGTGCTGGCGGTGAACGCCGAGGGCCGGACCCGCAAGCTCACCGTGGGCCGCGCGAAGCTGGAGTCCCGCCCGATCCTCACCATCACCGCGCACTCGCCGGAGGGCGTGGCGGTCAGCCTCACCGTCCAGGACGACTGGCACGTGCGCGTGCTCGGTCCCGGCGGCAAGGTCCGCAACGTCACCGAGCTGCGTCGCGGTGACGAACTGCTCGGGTACGTCGCGACCGAGCAGCGGCACGTGGGCATCCCCATCGGCGAGTTCTGCAAGGAGACCTGACCGATGCGCGAGTACGTGTCCGACCTGCTGCGCCGCTACGGCGACGACGTGCCCGTGCTCAGCCACCAGCACACCGTCACGCACGGCCGGCTGCGCGCCTCCGTGGCCGCCGAGGCGGGGCTGTTCGCGGCGGCGGGGATCGGCGAGGGCAGCACCGTGGCCGTGCAGGTGCCACCGAGCTTCACCCGGCTCGAAGTGGTGCTGGCGCTGTGGACGCTGGGCGCGCGGGTGGTCTCGCTCGACCCCCGGTTCACCCCGGCCGAGCGCGCGGTGGAGTACGCGCTGGCCCGGCCGCAGTTCGTGGTGCGCTCACCCGGCCGGCCCGGTCGCGGGTTCCGGGAACGCCACGAGCTGGTCACCGACCGCCGCCCGGACGGCGTGCCCGCCTCGACCCGGCACCGGCTGGTGCAGTTCAGCTCGGGCTCGACCGGCACCCCGAAGGTCATCGGCCGCTCCACCGAGTCGATCATCCGCGAGGTGCTGGGCTTCGCCTCGGCCGAGGGCATGGTCCGGCGCGGCGAGCGGATGCTCCTGCTCAACAGCACGTCGGCCAGCTTCGGCCTGGTCGGCGGGCTGCTGCACGCGCTGGCCGAGGGCGTGCACCTGGTGTTCCCGGCCGGCGACTCGGCCCAGGACGTCCTGCGCGCCGCCGCCGCGCACGAGGTCGACTTCGTCACCGGCGTGCCGGTGCACTTCGCGCGGCTGGTCGCGGCCCCGGACCGGGCCGCGCTGCGCACCGTGCGGGCGGCGTTCGCCGGGGCCGAACCGATGCCGCCGGAGGTGGCCGACGGCTTCACCCGCGCCTACGGGATCGCGGTGGGCGAGTGCTTCGGCACCACCGAGACCGGCGCGCTGACCGTGGACGTCGTCGGCGCGTCCCGCCCGTCCGTCGGCCGGCCGCTGGGGGACACCACGCTGCGGGTGCGCGACGGCCTGGTGGAGGTGGCCCTGGACGAGTCGCCCTACCTGCGCGACGACGGCGTGCGGCGGTACGCGGACGGCTGGCTCCGCACCGGCGACCGGGGCCGGTTCGACCCGCACGGCAACCTGGTCCTGCTGGGTCGCGGCGATTCGCTGGTCGTGGTGCGGGGCAGCAACGTCGACCTGACCGAGGTCGAAGCGGTCCTGCGGGCGCACCCGCTGGTCACCGAGTCGATCGCGGTGTTCGACGGGGAGGTCGCGGCCTACGTGAGCACCGGCAGCTCCGCGCTGACCGAGGCCGAGTTGGTGCTCTGGTGCCGGGAGCGGCTCGCGGAGTTCAAGTCGCCCCGGCGCGTCCACGTGCTGCCCGTGCTGCCGAGGACGTCGGGCGGGAAGCTGGTGCGCAACGCGCAGGTGCTCGCCGCCGCGCGCTGACGGCGGCCGGTGTGGCAGGGTGATCCGCGTGGAACAAGTCGTGTTGCTGGACGAGTCGGGAACGGGTATCGGCGTCGCCGACAAGTCGCACGTGCACCACGCGGAGACCCCGCTGCACCTGGCGTTCTCCAGCTACCTGTTCTCCCCGGACGGGCGGTTGCTGCTGACCAGGCGGGCGCTGCACAAGCGGACGTGGCCCGGGGTGTGGACCAACACGTGCTGCGGCCACCCCGCGCCGGGCGAGGACGCGGCGACCGCGGTGTCCCGGCGGCTGGCCGACGAGCTGGGCCTCGCGGACGTGCGGCTGGACCTGGTGCTGCCCCGGTTCCGGTACCGGGCGGTGATGGACAACGGCGTGGTGGAGAACGAGATGTGCCCGGTGTTCCGGGGCGCGCTCGACCACGACCCGACGCCGAACCCGGACGAGGTGGACGACTTCGAGTGGGTGGCGTGGTCGGAGTTCGCGCCCGCCGTGCTGGCCGGGGCGCGGCCGATCTCGCCGTGGTGCGTGCGGCAGGTGGAGGAGCTGGCGGCCCTGGGCGAGGACCCGTGGGCGTGGCCGGTCGGCTCGGTCGACGACCTGCCGCCGGCCGCGCGCCCCTGACCGGCGGACCTCCGCGCGGTCAGTAGTTGTCGCCGCCGAAAAAACGCTCTTCGAGCTGGTCGGCGGTGCCCGCGAGCAGCGCCAGCGGGTCGGTGAACTCGTGGATGTCGAGGTCGACCAGCGGCAGCGAGTGGCGCAGCACGACGTGCTCGCCCATGATCGCCGCCCCGCACGCGATGGTCGAGTTGCCGACCTCCTCCAGCAGCGCGCGCAGGTCGACGTTCGCCGCCAGCCCGATCGGGGACGCGATCTGCACCCACTCGTGCAGGCTGTCGAGCACCTCGCGCACCAGGATGATCACCTGGGTGCGCTCGTCGTCCTCGTCGAACTGCTCGAAGTTGAACAGGATGCGCAGCTCGTCCTCCTGCTCGGAGATGACGTCGTAGGTGTCGTGGACGTACGCGGCGAGATCGCCCCAAGAAGCCATGAGTCCACCCTAGAGGCGCGACCGCGCCCCGGAGCGCACCCGCCACCACATCGCGTGAGCCGCCGGGGTCGACCCAGGCGGCTCACGCGACCCCGGACGTGGCACGGGCTGATCCACAGTGGACGGTAGGAGCGGGATCGCGGACCGGTGAGCGCGGAAGGCGTCACCGGGACGTGCCGGCCGGTGCGGGGGACCGGGCCACCGCGACCGCCCACCACCCGATCACCAGCACGGCGACCACTTCGACCACGACCAGCAGCCGCTCGACGTACCCGAGCGGTACCACCCGCCACCACGGCGTGCCCACCACGACGTTCACCAGCACCGCGTACAGGATCGGGGTGAAGGCCAGCGCGGACAGCAGCCCGAGCCGGAACGCCCGCCGGGCGTACCCGCCCCACACCGCGTGCCGCCGCCACGGCCGGGCGAGCAGCGTCGCCGCGACCGGCAGGCTGAGGAACGCGACCAGGCTGGCCACCCGGTGGACCGTGCCGCTCGCGCTGGGGCCCACCGACCAGTCGTGCTTGGGGAACACCACGACCAGCGCCAGTCCGGCCGACCACGCCAGGAGCGCCAGCGAGCCCGCCGACGCCCGGCGCGCGACGCCCCGGCGCACCAGCACGGCCAGGATCGCCGCCGACCCGGCCGCGAGCAGCAGCACGGCGGTGTCGAACACCCAGCGCGTCGGACCGAGCGCGTACTCGGAGATGGTGCGGCGCAGCCCGGCCGACGTCGTCACCAGGCGGTGCGCGTCGAGCGCGCCGACCATGACCACGGTCAGCAGCACGGCGACCACCCCGCCGGTCGCGAGCAGGCGGGCGGGGGAGCGGGTCGGGACGCCGGGCGGGGAGTCGGCTCGGGTGGTGGGCACAACGGTCGAAACGGACGGCGGGGGGTTGGAGTTCCGCTGTTCAGGGAACCGACAGGTCAGAGCTGTTCGAGCTGCGTCGATAGCCGAGGCGGGCCTGGTCCATTGGGAAGGTGAATCGCGTGTCCTCAGCGTCCGGCCGTGCCGCGCATAGTCTGTCCGCCGTGTACGAGTCGATGACGGTGCAGGTCCGCGCGGGCCTCGGGGAGTTACGGCTGACCGAGGCCGTCCAGGTGCTGTCTCGCGGGTACGAGGTGCTGGGCGACGCCACGGCCGCCGTCCGCCGGGTGGCCGTCGCCGACCTGCCGAGGGTGGCGGCCGAGGTCGTGGCGGGCGCGCCGGAGCGGGTGGCCGGGTTCCAGGCCGTCTGGCTGGACGCGGGCGAGGAGGGCCGGCTGGTCCTGCTCGCCCGGCACGAGGTGCTGGCGGTGCTGCCGTGGCACGTCCTGCTGCCCGAGCTCGTCGCCGCGTGGAAGGCCTTCGCCGAGCCCAGAATCCCCGTCCAGGCCCGCTGAGCCGCCGCCACGCCCGCCCCGCCCCGCCCCGCCGCCCCGACCCACCCGCCCGATCGCCGAACGACCTACCCCACCGGCCAGGTGTGCACGGGTTCGTTGCTGTGCATCAGGTCCCGGTAGGTCCGCAGCATCCGCCGCAACGCCTCCGGCCGGTCCAGCGAGGAGTGGTCGTAGTGCCGGTGGAACGTGCGGGCCTGCCAGGTCGCCCCGTTCACGCCGCTCAGGCAGCGCTGCTCGATCACGCCCAGCAGCCGGTCCCGCTCGGCCTGCTCGACCCGCAACTTCACCAGGCCCTCGTGCGCCAGCGGGAGCAGCCGGCGCAGCACCAGTTCCGCCACCGGCACCGTGCCCAGGCCCGGCCAGTACACCTGCGCGTCGATGCCCTGCCGCGCGCCCGAGGTGAAGTTCTCCTCGGCCGCGCTGAACGACATCTGCGACCACAGCGGGCGCTCCTCCTCGGCCAGCATCCGCACCAGGCCGTAGTAGAACGCCCCGTTCGCCAGGGTGTCCAGCACGGTCGGCCCGGCGGGCAGCACCCGGTTCTCCACCCGCAGGTGCGGCTGGTCGCGCACCACGTCGTACACCGGCCGGTTCCAGCGGTAGATGGTCCCGTTGTGCAGCCGGAGTTCGCCGAGCGCGGGCGTGTCGCCGCGCTCCAGCACCTGCACCGGGTCCTCCTCGTCGCAGATCGGCAGCAGCGCCGGGAAGTACCGGACGTTCTCCTCGAACAGGTCGAAGATCGAGGTGATCCACCGCTCGCCGAACCACACCCGGGGCCGGACGCCCTGCTCCTTCAGCTCGTCGCTGCGGGTGTCGGTGGCCTGCTGGAACAGCGGGATTCGGGTCTCCCGCCACAGCTCCTTGCCCAGCAGGAACGGCGAGTTCGCGCCCACCGCCACCTGCACCCCGGCGATGGCCTGCGCCGCGTTCCAGTAGGGCGCGAACTGCTCCGGCGACACCTGGAGGTGGAACTGGGTCGAGGTGCAGGCCCCCTCGGGGATGACCGAGTCCGCGGTCATCCGGAGCTTCTCCACCCCGCCGATGGAGATCTGGAGGTCCTCCCCGCGCGCGGCCAGCACCTGCTCGTTGAGCAGGGCGTACCGCGGGCTGCCGGACAGCGCCTCCAGCCCCATGTGCCGGGCCTGCAACGTCGGCAGGATGCCGATCATCACCATGTGCGAGCCGACCTCGCGGGCCTTGCGCTCGGCCTCGTTCAACGAGGTGCGCACCACCGACTCGAACTCGCTGATCCCGCCCTCCGCCAGCGGCCGGGGAGCGACGTTGATCTCCAGGTTCCACTGGCCGAGCTCGGTGACGAAGTCCTCGTCGGCGATGGCCGCCAGCGCCTCGGCGTTGCGCATCGCCGGGTCGCCCGCGTCGTCCACCAGGTTGAGCTCGATCTCCAGCCCGGCCATCGGGCGCTCGAACTCGAACCGCGACCCGCTCAGCATCCGGGCGAACACGTCCAGGCACCGGCGCACCTTCGTGCGGTACCGGGTGCGGTCCTCGCGGGTGAACTCGTGCCGCGCCACCTCGTCGCCCATGCAGCTCCTCCTAGGTCGTCAAGGCAGGTACCGCGATAGCGGTCACCACAAACCCCTCCCGCGCCAACCAGCGACCCGTGAACCCGTCCAGCGGCACCCCGTCCACCACCGGGGCCTCGATCAGGATGCGCGCGGTGAACGTCCCGTCGTCCGGGTCCACGGTCACCTCCGCATCCTCGAACCCCAGCCACGTGCGCGCCAGCGGGAACCACGCCTTGTAGACCGTCTCCTTGGCGCTGAACAGCAGCCGGTCCCAGCACACCGCGTCCCCGGCCGCGCGCAGCCCCCGCACCATGGCCAGCTCCGGCGGCAGCGCGATCGCCTCCAGCACGCCGTCCGGCGTCGGCTCGTTCGGCTCGGCGTCGATGCCGATCGTCCACATCGCGGCGGAACGCCCCACCGCCGCCGCGCGGTAGCCCTTGCAGTGCGTGATGCTGCCCACCACGCCCGCCGGCCACGACGGCTCCCGGCGCGGACCGGGCAGCAGCGGCGCGGGCGGGATGCCCAGCCGGCCGAGCGCGGTGCGCGCGAGGTGCCGCCCGGTGGTGAACTCGCGGCGGCGCTTGTCGACGGACTTGGCGATCAGCTCCTCCTCCTCGGGGAAGAGCTCCGCCTCGTGGTCCTCGAACGTGTCCACCGCCACGACCTGGTCCGGCACGATGTCGGTGATCACCGGGCGTCGTCCTCCCTCAGCACGTCCAGCAACGGTGCCCGCGTCCAGCCCCGGGGCTGCCACTCGCGCGGGTAGCCCAGCGACACCTCGTCGAACCGCACGCCGTCCTTGCGGATGGTGCGCGGGATGTGCAGGTGGCCGTAGACCATCACGGCCGCCCGGTACTTCAGGTGCCAGTCGGCGGTGTGCTCGGTGCCGCACCACAACGCGAATTCGGGGTACCGCAGCACGAAGGTGGGGTCGCGGACCAGGGGCCAGTGGTTGATGAGCACGGTGCGCAGCGACTCGTCCACCGAGCGTAGTCGGCGCTCGGACTCCTCCAGCCGCGCGGCGCACCACGCCTCACGGCTGGGGTAGGGGTCGAAGTGCAGGAAGTACTCGTCGGTGCACACCACGCCGGCGTCCTGCGCGGCGGTCAGCGCGGACGTCTTGTCCGTCGTGCCGACCGGGCGGAACGTGTAGTCGTAGAGGGTGAACAGCGGGGCCACCGCGACCGGGCCGCCCGCGCCCTCGAACACCGCGTACTCGTCCTCCGGGGTGAGCACGTCGAGGCTCCGGCACAGCTCGACGAGCTGCTTGTAGCGCACCTCGCCCCGCGACTGGGCCGGGTCGTCCTTCACCGTCCACAGCTCGTGGTTGCCCGGTGACCACACCACCTTGCGGAAGCGCTTGCGCAGCGCACCCAGCGCCCACTCGACGTCGGCGAACTTCTCCGCGACGTCCCCGGCCACGATCAGCCAGTCGTCGGGGGAGTGCGGGCGGATGGCCGAGACGAAGTCGCGGTTCTGCTGATAGGTCACGTGCAGGTCGCTGGTGGCAAGCAGGCGCGGCGTCACGGTCCGAGGGTAACCGGGCGCGGCCCGCGTCGAGAGCGCGTTCCGAAACGACCGCTCGCCCGTTCGTCGCGCCAGGGGTGCCGTTGAGCGGCTTCGAGGGGGCCGCGCGACGCTTGCCCGCTCCGTTCGGCGGGAACGTGGTTACCCGTGAGCTTCCGGCTTCCTAGCGTGATGGGCATCACGACAGTCCCCTGGCGGAGGACCCGATGAGCAACTACGCACGACCCGCGCAGCCGTTCGGCCGCACGGTGGGCGCGGAGATCGCCCGACAGGTCCAACAGCACCCCTACCCGGCGGTGACACCCCGGCGGGACGAGGCGGCGCTGGCGACCCTGCTGCGCGCCCGCCAGCGCGGCGACGCCCAGCGCCAGGAGTCGTGGGTGCGCCGGGCCCCGGAATCGCCGCCCAGGCCGCCGCACGCGGACGTGATCGAGCACCTGGCCAACCGCCTGGTGCCGGCCGCCCTGTGGGCGGTGGTGGAGCCCCTGATCCCGCCCGCGAAGGTGCGCCGCCAGGGCGGCGGCCGGAGCCGGGTGTCGGACCGGGCGGTCTTCACGGCGATCGTGTTCGTGCTGACCAGCGGGTGCGCGTGGCGGCACCTGCCGGCGACCTTCGGCGTGACCGTGCCGACCGTGCACCGGCGCTTCCAGGAGTGGACCGACGCGGGCCTGTGGCTGCGGCTGCGGCGGGTGGCGGCGGAGAGCTCGGCGACGGACGCGGAGTGGCTGCGCCTGGTGCTGGACGCGGCCGAGCGGCGCGGCGCGCGCGCGGCGGGCTAGAGCCGCCCGCCCGGTCCGGCTGCCCCTGGTCGAGGCCGCCCGGCTACGCGTGCACGCCCGGCTGGTACTTCGGCACCCGGACGCTGATCTTCGTGCCGAGGCCCTCCGCGGTCTCCACGACCAGGCCGTAGTCGTCGCCGTAGCACCGCCGCAACCGCTCGTCCACGTTGCCGAGCCCGATGCCGGCCGTCGCGCCGACCTGGCCCGCCAGCGTGCGGCGCAGCGCCTCCGGGTCCATGCCGATGCCGTCGTCCTCGATGGTGATGTGCGCTTCCTCGCCCGCGTCCGCCGCCAGGATCGTGATGTGGCCCGGCCCGACCTTGCCCTCCATCCCGTGCCGCACCGCGTTCTCCACCAGCGGTTGCAGGCACAGGAACGGCACGGTCACCGGCAGCACCTCCGGCGCGATCTGCAACGTCACCTTGAGCCGCTCGCCGAACCGGGCGCGTTCCAGCGCCAGGTACTGGTCGATCGACCGCAGCTCCTCCGACAACGTCGTGAAGTCACCGGCCCGGCGGAACGAGTACCGCGTGAAGTCCGCGAAGTCCAGCAGCAGCGTCCGCGCCCGCTCCGGGTTCGTCCGCACGTAGGAAGCGATGGCGGACAACGAGTTGTAGATGAAGTGCGGCGAGATCTGGGCCCGCAGCGCCCGCACCTCGGCCTCCACCAGCCGCGTCCGCGACCGGTCCAGCTCGGCCAGCTCCAACTGCCCGGACGCCCACCGGGCCACCTCGTTGGTCGCCCGCGCCAGACCCGCCGACGGTTCCCGGCTGTACGCGGCCAGCACGCCGACCACGCGGCCCTCCACGGTCAACGGCGCGAGCACGGCCGTGTGCACCGGGCAATCCGGCTCGTCGCACGCGATGTCGAACGCCCGCGTCCGCCCGGTGGCGAACACCTCGGCGGCCAACCCCACCGCGTCGGTCGCGTGGTGGTCGCCGCCGCCCTCCCAGGCCAGGACCTCGGTGTCGTCGATCAGCGCCAGCGCCGGCGTGCCGAGCAGCGTCCGCAGGTGCTTCGCGGACTTCTTCGCCGCCTCCGGCACCAGCCCCGCGCGCAACGGCGGCGCGGCGGACCACGCGGTGTGCAGCGTCTCGAACGTGATGCGCTGCTCCTGGGTGAGGAAGTCGTTGCGGGTGCGGGAAGTCCACCACAGGGTGATCACCACGGCGAGCCCGGCGAGCAGGATCGCACCCGCCGTCCACATCGCCGTCACAACCGGTCCTGACTGCGCAGACCCAGGTTCTCCGGCGCGTGCAGGCGCACCATGACGTGGTTCACCCCCGGCGGCACCCGGCGCGGAGTCAGCAGCGACACCACGTACATCACGACGAAACCGAGCGGCACGGTCCACGCGGCGGGCCGGGCCAGGAACACGTTGCCGCCGCCCGCGCTGATCGTCACCAGGCCCGCCACCAGCGCCGGCACCCCGCCCGCGAGCATCCCGGCGACCGCGCCGACCGTGCTGACCCGGGTGCTCCAGATCCCCAGCACCAGCAACGGGCACAGCGACGACGCCGCCACCGCGAACGCCAGCCCCACCATGTCCGCCACCGGCACCCTGCCCACCAGCAACGTCATCCCGAGCGGCACCAGCACCGCCAGCACCGTCGACACCCGGAACCCGCGCACGGTCCGCAGCCGCAGCACGTCCCGGCTCAGCACACCCGCCAGCGACACCATCAACCCCGACGACGTGGACAGGAACGCGGCGAACGCCCCGCCCGCCACCAGCGCGCCCAGCAACTGGCCGCCCAATCCGTCGACCATCCGGCTGGGCAGCACCAGCACCACGGCGTCGGTGTCGCCGGTCATCAGCAACTCGGGCGCGTACAGCCGGCCGAGCGCGCCGTAGATCGGCGGCATCAGGTAGAAGATCCCCAGCAGCCCCAGCACGATCAGCGTCGTGCGGCGGGCCGCGCGGCCGTTCGGGTTGGTGTAGAACCGGACGATCACGTGCGGCAGGCCCATGGTGCCCAGGAACGTCGCGATGATCAGCGAGTACACCGCGTACAGCGGGAAGCTCTCGCCGCCGCGCAGCGGCAACGCCCACGTTTCGTTGGTGTTGAACGGGATCGTCGACACCCGGGGCACCGCCGCGCCCTCCGGGAAGACCAGCCGCGAGCCGGCCGCGACGGAGTGCTCGCCCTCGGGCAGCACCGCCGAGCCCTCCACGCGCCGGCCGTCGACCGCGCCCGCGCCCCGGAACACCACCGGTTCGTCGACGTGCACCGACGTGTCGGTGTCGAAGGACACCGCGGTCTCGCGCGGGAAGACGGGCAGTTCGGGCCCGGTCAGGTCGCGCGCGCCGTGCGCCTGCCACGCCATCACCAGGAACACCACCGGCACGGCGATCGCGGTCAGCTTGAGCCAGTACTGGAACGCCTGCACGAACGTGATGCTGCGCATCCCGCCCGAGATGACGTTCGCGGTCACCACCACCGCCACGAGCAGCGCGCCCACCCAGTCCGGCGCGCCGGTCAGCGTGTGCAGCGTCAGGCCCGCGCCCTGCAACTGCGGCAACAGGTAGAGCCACCCGATGCCCAGCGCCAGCACGCTCGCCACCGCGCGCACCGCCGCCGACCCGAACCGGGCCTCGGCGAAGTCCGGCAGCGTGTACGCCCCGCTGCGCCGCAGCGGGGCCGCGACCAGCGCCAGCAGCACCAGGTAGCCCGCCGTGTAGCCGACCGGGAACCACAGCATGTCCGGGCCGTGCGCGAAGATCAGCCCGGCGATGCCGACGAAGGACGCCGCCGACAGGTACTCGCCACCGATCGCCGAGGCGTTCCACCACGGCGACACGGTCCGCGACGCGACGAAGAAGTCCGAGGTGGTCCGCGACACCCGCAGCCCGTACGTGCCCACCAGCACCGTCCCGACCGCCACCACCAGGACCGCGACGATGCCGTAGGTACTGCTCACGAACGCTCCACCAGCTCGGCGAACTCCCGCTCGCCGCGCTCGGCCTGCCGCACGTAGAACCAGCCCGCCAGGACGAACACCGGGAACACCAGACCGCCCAGCAGCAGCCACGGCAGCGGCAGCCCGAACAGCCGCTGCGCGGCCACCGACGGCGCGAGCGCGAACACCAGCGGCAGCGCGGCGACGCTTCCGCACACCACCGCGCACAGCAGCAGCCCGAGCCGCCGCTGGGTGCGGATGAGCGACCGCATGTAGACCGCGCCCAGCTCGCTCTGCTCGTCGATCTCCCGCGACGCCGGGTACGGCCGGGGCGCGCGCGGGGCCCGGGTCCGCGGACTGGTCACCACCACGCGCTGCGTCGGCGGCCGGCGCGGGGAGGTCACGACGACTGCCGGTTGCGGCGGACCAGCAGTTGGCGCAGGTGCCGGGCGTGCCGCCGGCTGACCGGCAGGACCGCGCCGCCGATGTTCACGCTCAGGTGCCCGTCCTCCAGCCGCAGTTCGTCGATGTGGCCCAGCGACACCAGGTGGCTGCGGTGCACCCGCACGAACCCGGCCGACCGCCAGCGCTGCTCCAGGCCGTTCAACGCGGCCCGCACCAGCCCGCTGCCCGTCGCCGTGTGCAGGCGGGCGTAATCGCCGTGCGCCTCCACGTACCTGATGTCCGCGAGCCGGATGAACCGGGTGATCCCGCCCAGCTCCACCGGGATCACCTCGTCCCCGACGTCCGGGGTCTTCTCGGCCGGCGCGGGCGCGGGCGGTTCCGCGACCTTGGCGTCCAGCACCTCGTGCACGATCCGGTGCACGGACTCGGCCAGCCGTTCCGGCCGGACCGGTTTGAGCAGGTAGTCCAGCGCCTTGAGCTCGAACGCCTCGACCGCCGGCTCCTGGTGGGCGGTGACGAACACGATCGGCGGCGGCTGCGCGAACCGCGACAGCACCCGCGCCAGGTCCAGCCCGTCCAGGCCGGGCATCCGGATGTCGAGGAAGACCGCGTCCACCGACTGGCCCGCGTCCGTCGCCCGGTGCAGCGTCCGCAACGCCTTGGTCGCGTCCGTGACGCCCTCGACGTGCGCCACCCTCGGATCGGACCTCAACAGGTACACCAGGTCGTCCAGGGCGGGTGCCTCGTCGTCCACCGCGAGCACCCGGAGCCTGCGCTCCAGCGCCCCGCGGCGTTCCGGCCCCTCGCAGACCGGGCACGGCAGTCCAGACGTCATGGGAATCCAATGCGGGTCGTCGGCGTCGGCGATTAGACCATTGGCCGGTCATCCTCGCCCCTCGGGGCGGCCCGGGGCAATGACCGGCGAGCGGGCCTCAGGTCACCGAGCGTCACCTCCGGTCCCGGGAACGCCCCTGCGGCCCGGCGTTCCACCGCCACCGCCACCGCCACGCCACCGCCACCACAGCCACCGCCGCCATCGGCGTCAGTCCAGCTCGGCGAGCAGGTCGCCGCTCGTCGCCGCGAGGCCGTGGAAACCGCAGCGCGTGGCCAGCTCGTGGCCGACCCGGGCGTGCCGCGTCGCCTCCGCGCGCCGGCCGTCGGCCGCCAGGGCCCGCACCAGGTGCAGGTGCGCCGCCGCCACCCCGTACCGGTAGTCGCAGGCCGTGGCCAGCTCCAGCGCGCGCAGGTGCGCGGCCACCGCCCGCGCCGGCTTGTCCAGGTGGCGCAGCACCAGGCCGAGCGCGTTGTGCACCTCGCACTCGATCCGGGGGCTGCCGCCCAGCTCCTGCACCAGCGCCAGCGACCGCTGCGCGGTGCGCAGCGCTTCGGGGTGCTCGCCGGCCAGGCACAGGGCGGTCGCCAGGTGCGCCATCCCGTCCGCGCGGGCGTGCCGCGCGCCGGTCCGGTACCAGTCCGCCAGCGCCTGCCGCAGCAGCGCCACCGCCCTCGGGTGGTCGCCCATCGCGGTGTGGCAGCGGCCCAGCAGCGCCGCGCAGGTCGCCACCATGTTCACGCCCTCGGCCGCGCGGGCCAGTTCCAGGCCCTCCCGCAGGTGCGCGCCGGCCCGCGCGTAGTCGCCGCGCATCAGGTGCAGCGCGCCCAGCCCGGCCAGACCCCCCACCCGGACGTGCGGGACCGACGGCAGCACGGCGGTCAGGTCCATCATCCGGGAGAACGCGTCCGAGGCCGCCGCGAACTCGCCCAGCTCCAGGTTCACCACGCCGTCCAGACCCGCGTGCAGCCATAGCGTCCGGCCCGACGGCGACGCCTCCCGCAGGTACCGCCGCGCGGCGCGCAGGTTGCCCAGGTTGCGGTGCTCGGCCGCCAGCCACACCAGCATCGACGTCTCGGCGTCCGCGTCGCCGGCCCGGCGGGCCGCGCCCAGCGCCGCCCCGATCGCCCGCACGAACTCCACGTGGTGCCCGTGCGTGCCGAAGTACCCGCTCACCGCGTCGATCAACTGCCACGACAGCGACAGCGGCCCGGCCGACGCGCAGTGCTCGGTCGCCGCCAGCACGCTCGGCCGCTCCTCGGTCAGCCACGCCCGCGCCGCGTCCGCGGTCATCGCCGTGACCACCGGCGGCGCGCACGGCGGGCGCAGCTCCGGGTACAGCACGCTGCCCACCTCGGCCGCCGTGCGCAAGTACCACCCGAACAGCCGTCGCCGCGCCGACTCCTGGTCCTCGCCGGCCGCCGCCGCCCGGTCCGCCGCGTAGACGCGCAGCAGGTCGTGCACCGCGAACCGGTCCGCGCCCACCCGCTGCACCAGGTGCGCCGACGCCAACTCCTCCAACAGCCCGAGGGTCTCCGACACCGGCGCGTCCAGCAGCGCCGCCGCGCCGAGCGCGCTGAGGTCCGGGCCGGGCGACAGGCCGACCAGCCGGAACAACCGGGCGGCGGCCGGCCGCAGCGCCGCGTAGGACAGGTCGAAGGCCCGCCGCACCGCCGCCGTGTCGTCGTTGTCCACCGCCAGCGCGGTCAACCGGTCACCGCCGCGCAGTTCGTCCACATAGGACGCGATGTCCGCGTGCGGCAGGCCCACCAGGTTGCCCAGCGCGATCCGCAACGCCAGCGGCAGGTACCCGCACAGCCGCGCCAGCTCGGCGATCGCGTCGAACTGCGCCATCGCCGCCTCCGGCCCCAACGACCGGGCCAACAACTTCCACGCCTCGTCACCGCGCAGCACGTCCAACCGGACCGGCGTGGCGCGCAACGGATCGCGCAGCTCGTTGCGACTCGTGATGACCACCGAACAGCCCGGCTCGTCCGGCAGCAGCGGCAACACCTGCTCCACCGACGCGGCGTTGTCCAACGTGATCAGCACCCGACGACCGCGCAACCGGGCCCGGTAGCCGCGCACCAGGTCGTCCTCGTCCACCGGGATGTGGTCCGCGCGCACGCCCATCGCCCGCAGGAACCGCGCCAGCACCGCCGAGGTGGACAGCGGCGGCGACGTCGAGTGCCCGCGCAGGTTCGCGTACAACTGGCCGTCCGGGAAGCGGTCGCGCACCGCGTGCCCCACCGACGTCGCGAACGCCGTCTTGCCCACCCCCGGCGGCCCGCACACCACCACCACCGCCGCCGCCCGGGACAACAACGCCGTCACCCGCGCCAGCTCCGCGCTGCGGCCCACGTAGTTCCCCACCGGCGCGGGCAACTGCGACACCGGGGCCCACGCGCTCGCGGCCGGCTGGTGCAGCGCCGGGTCCCCGGTCAGGATCGCGTGGTGCACCGAGCGCAGCCCGTCGCTGGGGTCCACGCCCAGCTCCCGCGCCAGCGCCGTGCCGGCCTGCCGGTAGGCGTCCAGCGCGTCCGCCTGCCGGTCCGCCCGGTACAGCGCCACCATCAACTGGGACCAGAACTGCTCCCGCAGCGGGTGCTGCGCGGTCAGCCGGCGCAGGTCGGCGATCACCTCGTCGCACCGGCCCAGCCGCAGCTTGACGTCGATCAGCTCGGAGGTCACCCGGAGCCTGCGCTCCGCGAGGTTCGACGCCTCGGTCTCGTGCAACGACTCCGAGGGCACGTCCGCCAGCGGCGCACCCCGCCAGTGGCCCAGCGCCAGCTCGTACACCGCGCACGCGCCGGCGAAGTCCTCTTCCGCCGCCCGCGCCGCGCCCTCCTCCGCCAGGTCGGCGAACCGGTGCAGGTCCAGCGCTTCGTGCGGCAGGTCGATCCGGTAGCCGGTGGGGGTGGTGCGGATCAACTGGGGGTCGCCCAGCGCCCGGCGCAGCCGCATCACGTACACGGGGAGGGTCTGCGCGGCCCGGTCGGGAGGCGTCTCACCCCACACGCGGCGGATGAGGTCGGCCGCCGGCACCGAGCGGTTCGCGCCCAGGAGCAAGGTCGCCAGGACGATCCGGTGCTTGGCGGCGGTGATCGGGACGATCCTGCCCTCCCGGCGGACCACCAGCGGCCCGAGCACGCCGAACTCGTCCTGCGACAGGGTCAACAGCCTCCGCTCCCTCCCGACGTTGACATGCTGGTACGCCGTTCCCGGCCGGAGTACCACCGGATGGACCGAAGATTCACAGCGCGCCCGCTTCGGTGATCCGCAACGCGGCCGTGCCGTGCTCGTCCGACGCGGCCAGGTCCACCTCCGCGATGAACCCCCAGTCGTGGTCCCCGGCCGGGTCGTCGAACACCTGCCGCACCACCCAGCGGTCCGGCTCCTCGGTGATCAGCAGCAGCGCCGGACCGCGCGCGTCCGGACCGATCCCGATCGCGTCGTGCTCCTCGAAGTAGGGCTCCAGCGCGTCCTGCCACACGTCCGCGGTGAAGCCCGAATCACCGTCGAGCTGACCGAGCTCGTAGTAGTCGCGGCGGGCGGCCAGCTCGACGCGGCGGAACAGCGCGTTGCGCACCAGCACCCGGAACGCGCGCAGGTTGCGGGTGACCGCGGGCGGCGCGTCGTCGACGACGGCGTCCGCGCCGGGGTTGCGCAGCTTCTCCCACTCGTCCAGCAGGCTGGAGTCCACCTGGCGGACCAGTTCGCCCAACCACTCCTGGAGGTCGTTGAGCTCCTCGGTCTTCGCGTCCGGGGGAACGGTCTGCCGCAACGCCTTGTAGGCGTCGGCGAGGTAGCGCAGCACCAGGCCCTCGGAGCGGGCGAGCTGGTAGAAGGAGACGTACTCGGTGAAGGTCATGGCCCGCTCGAACATGTCGCGCACCACGGACTTCGGCGACAGGTGGTGGTCGGCGACCCACGGGTGCCCGCGCCGGTAGGTGGTGAACGCCCCTTCGAGCAGCTCGGCCAGCGGCTTCGGGTAGGTCACCGCCTCCAGCAGCTCCATCCGCTGGTCGTACTCGATGCCCTCGGCCTTCATCGCGCCGATCGCCTCGCCGCGCGCCTTGTGCTCCTGCGCCGACAGGACCTGGCGCGGGTCGTCCAGGGTGGACTCGATGATCGACAGCACGTCCAGCGGGTAGTCGGGGGCCTCGCGGTCGAGCAGCTCGATCGCGGCCAGCGCGAACGGGGACAGCGGCTGGTTGAGCGCGAAGTTGAACTGGAGGTCGACGGTCAACCGGATGTGCGGCCCGTCCCGCTCCACGATGCCCGCCGCCAGCAGCGCGCGGTACATGGAGATCGCGCGCAGGATGTGCCTGCGCTGCGCGGGCCGGTCCTCGTGGTTGTCCTCCAGCAGGTGGCGCATCGCCGCGAACGTGTCACCGGGGCGGCCGATCACGTTGAGCAGCATGGCGTGGCTGACCGAGAAGCTCGACGTGAGCGGTTCCGGCTCGGCGTTCCTGAGGCGCTCGAACGTCTGGTCGCTCCACGAGACGAACCCGTCCGGGGCCTTCTTGCGCACCACCTTGCGGCGCTTCTTCGGGTCGTCCCCGGCCTTGGCGAGCGCCTTCTCGTTCTCCACCACGTGATCGGGGGCCTGGACCACGACCGTGCCGATGGTGTCGTACCCGGCGCGGCCCGCGCGCCCGGCGATCTGGTGGAACTCGCGGGCCTTGAGGTGGCGGGTGCGGGTGCCGTCGTACTTGGAGAGCGCGGTGAACACGACCGTGCGGATCGGCACGTTGATGCCGACGCCGAGCGTGTCCGTGCCGCAGATGACCTTCAGCAGGCCGGCCTGCGCGAGCTGCTCCACCAGCCGGCGGTACTTGGGCAGCATGCCCGCGTGGTGCACGCCGATGCCGTGGCGGACCAGCCGGGACAGCGTCTTGCCGAACCCGGAGGTGAAGCGGAACCGGCCGATCATCGTGGCGATGGCGTCTTTTTCGGCGCGGGTGGCGACGTTGACGCTCATCAACGACTGGGCGCGTTCGAGGGCCGACGCCTGGGTGAAGTGCACCACGTAGATCGGCGCTTCCCGGCCGTGCAGGAGCTCTTCGATCGTCTCGTGCAGCGGGGTGGTGACGTACTGGAAGTTCAGCGGCACCGGGCGTTCGACGGACCGGACGGTCGTGGTCGGCCGGCCGGTGCGGCGGGTGAGGTCCTTCTCGAAGAAGGAGACGTCACCGAGGGTGGCCGACATCAGCAGGAACTGCGCCCTGGGCAGCTCGATGAGCGGGACCTGCCACGCCCAGCCGCGATCGGGCTCGGAGTAGAAGTGGAACTCGTCCATGACCACCTGGCCGACGTCGGCGTCGGCACCGTCGCGCAGGGCGATGTTGGCCAGGATCTCGGCCGTGCAGCAGATGATCGGGGCGGTCTCGTTGACGCTCGCGTCGCCGGTCATCATGCCGACGTTCGCGGGGCCGAAGGTGTCGATGAGGGCGAAGAACTTCTCGGACACCAAAGCCTTGATGGGAGCGGTGTAGTAGGTCTTCTTGCCCTCGGCGAGAGCCGCGAAGTGCGCGCCGATGGCGACCAGGCTCTTGCCCGAACCGGTCGGCGTGCTGAGGATGACGTTCGAGCCGGAGACGACCTCGATCAACGCCTCCTGCTGCGCGGGGTAGAGCTCCAGCCCGCGCCCGTGCGCCCACTCGGCGAAGGTCTCGTAGAGGAGGTCGGGGTCGGCGGAGGGCGGCAGCAGGTCGGTAAGAGTCATCGCAGGCAGATCATAGGGGGTCCCACACCGACCCCGTCGCGGTCCGGTACGCGACCAGTCCGCCACCCGCGCCGACCACCCTCCCCACCCCACCGCACAACCCGAAACAGCCCACCACCCGCCCCTGCCCACCACCAGCCCCGGTCCGCCCCTACCCACCACCCGCCCCGGGTCCGCCTCAGCCCTCCCGCCGCCCACGCCCGCCGCCCACGCCCGCCGCGCCGCCCGCCCACGCCCGGCTTTGGCTCACCCGCTCGGCATTGGCTACTCGCCACCGCCACCGCCACCGCCACCGCCACCGCCATCGCCATCGACACCGGCTGAGGCTGAGGCTGAGGCTGCGAGCACAGTGCCCGGCGAGCCGCCGTCAGCGGACACGTCCCGCACGCTGGGCGCGCCCCCGCACACCGGGCCTGTCCCGCACGGCGTGCCCATCGCCGGTCGCTTCCCGCCCCGACCGCTCGCTCCGCACGCACCGCCTCTCTCCCGGGCCGCGTCCATGGCCGATCGCGCCCGAGGCGGCCGGAGGGCCGGAGTTCAGGGCGAGAGGCGGGACCAGAGAGGGCGGGGGCAGGGGGTGGGACAGAGAGGGTCGGGGCGGGGGCAGAGGGGTCGGGGGTGGAGTCGGGTGGTGGGGGCTTGGGGCGGGTTGGGATACCGGAGCGTGCCGGGGAGCCGGGCCTTCTTTTTATTCGGCAACGAATGGGCGGTCCGGATAGTGCCTGGTCAGAGGGTGGTTCACCGCTTTTGGTGAATCTTGTACGGACCGGCGGATCAGGTGCTCCGAGGGGTCGGATAACTCGTCGTCCGCCGGATTTCCGCAGGGCCACCTTATGCGTTGTTGCACAGTGCTGGCCACAGGCCGCTGACGGCACCTACCGTGTGGCCCGTGTCAGAACCGGTAGCTATGCACATGAGCGACGGACTGCTCGACGTGCCGACGTCGCTGGCCTTCGTCGCCGTCGCCGTCATCGGCGTCGGGGTGGCGTTGGCCAAGGCTCGCGGCGACCTCGACGACCGCACGGCACCCATGGCCGGGCTGGTGGCGGCGTTCGTGTTCGCCACCCAGATGCTCAACTTCCCCGTCCTCCCCGGGGTGAGCGGTCACCTGCTCGGCGGCGCGCTGGCCGCCATCCTGGTCGGACCGTGGGTGGGGGCGCTCTGCGTGACGATCGTCCTCGTCGTGCAGTCCCTCTTCTTCGCCGACGGCGGCATCACCGCGCTCGGCGCGAACATCACCAACATGGCCCTCATCGGCACCGCCGTCGGCTACCTCACCGCCGTCGCGCTCCGGCCGCTCGCCCGGCGCGGCAAGGGCGGCCTCGCGCTGGTCGCCTTCCTGTCCGCCCTGGTCAACACCGTGCTCGCGTCGTTCGGCTTCGTCCTGGAGTACGCCGTCGGCGGCGCGGGCGGGGTGGCGTTCGGCACGGTCGCGGCGGCGGTCCTCGGGGTGCACGTCCTGATCGGCGTCGGTGAAGGGGTGATCACGGCGGCCACCGTCACGGCGGTCGCGGCGGCGCGGCCCGATCTCGTGCACCTGGTGCGCGGCGCGCCGCAGAAGCTGGAGCTCAAGGCATGAAGCGCTTCTTCCTCTGGTTCGCCGTGGTGAGCCTGGTGCTCGCGGGAGCCGTCTCCTACTTCGCCGACTCCGACCCGGACGGCCTCGACCACGTCACCGAGCGGCACGGCATCGCCGAGCACGCCCGGGACCACCCGCTGGCGGACGGGCCGCTCGCCGACTACACCGTGGGCGGTGACGACCGGCTCACCGGGCCGGCGGGCGTGATCGGTGTCGTCCTGACGCTCCTCGTCGCGGGCGGGCTGTTCTGGCTGCTGCGGAAGAAGAGCGCCCGGGGGTGAGTGCGGGCGTCCTGCACCGGGCCGGGGATTCCCCGGTCCACCGGCTGCCCCCGCAGGTGAAGATCGTCGTCGCGGTGGTCGCCGTGCTGTGCGTGGTGGCCACACCGCGCGAGGCGTTCTGGGCGTTCGGCGTGCACCTGCTCGCGATCACGGCCGTGTGGTTCGTCGCCCGGATCCCGCCGACGTGGTTCGCCTCGCGGGCGCTGGTCGAGCTGCCGTTCGTGGTCCTCGCGCTCGCCCTGCCGTTCACCGGGCACGGGCCGACCACCGCCGTCCTCGGCGTGCCCGTCTCGGTCGAGGGCGCTCTGGCGGGCTGGAACATCCTCGCCAAGGGCACCCTCGGCGTCCTCGTCTCGCTCACCCTCGCCGCGACCACCGCGCCGCACGAGCTGCTGCTGGGCCTGCAACGCCTCCGGCTGCCCGGCGTCCTGGTCACTATCGCGACCCTGATGCTCCGCTACGCCGACGTGGTCGTGGCGGAAGCGCGGCGGATGCGCGTGGCCCGCATCTCGCGCGGCGACGACCCCCGGTTCCTGTGGCAGGTGGGCGCGACCGCACGCGGTGTCGGCAGCCTGTTCATCCGCTCCTACGAGCGCGGCGAGCGCGTCCACCTGGCTATGGTGTCGCGCGGCTGGACAGGGCGGATGCCGGACGGGCGGATGTCGGACGGGCGGATGTCGGACGGGCGGGGGACTGCGGCGGTGGAACCGGTGCGCGCGAACCCGACCGCGCCCGCGCTGCTCGTGGAGCGGCTGGCCTTCGCCTACCCGGACGGCCACCAGGCGCTGTTCGGCGTGGACCTGCGGGTGGAGCCCGGCGAACGGGTCGCGCTGCTCGGCCCGAACGGCGCGGGCAAGACGACCCTCGTGCTGCACCTCAACGGCGTGCTGGGCGGCGGTCGGGGGCGCATCGAGGTGGCCGGGCTCCCGGTCGTCAAGGAGCACCTGCGGGAGATCCGGCGGCGCGTCGGCGTGGTGTTCCAGGACCCCGACGACCAGCTCTTCCTGCCCACGGCCCGGCAGGACGTGGCCTTCGGGCCGGCGAACTTCGGGCTGCGCGGCGACGAGCTCGACGAGCGGGTGGCGCGGGCGCTGGACGCGGTGGGCATGGGGGACGTCGCCGACCGCTCGCCGCTGCACCTGTCCGGCGGGCAGCGGCGGCGGGTGGCGCTGGCGACCGTGCTGGCGTGCGACCCGGAGATCCTGGTGCTGGACGAGCCGTCCGCGAACCTGGAGCCGGTGGCCCGCCGGGAACTCGCGGAGGTGCTGCTCGGCCTCGACCGCACGATGCTGATGGTCACCCACGACCTGCCGTACGCGTGGCAGCTCTGCCCGCGCAGCGTGCTGGTCGACGGGGGAGTGGTGGTGGCGGACGGCCCGACGCGCGACCTCCTCGCCGACACCGAGCTGCTCAGGCGGCACCGCCTGGAACTCCCCTTCGGCTTCCGCCTCGAATGACCGGGGAGCGGCCGGATCGACCCGCTGGGACGGCAGGCGGGGTAGCGGGCTGGCAGGTGGGACTGGTCGGTGGGGCTGGTCGGTGGGGCTGGTCAGCGGTCGGCCGGGCTGGTGATCGGGGTGACGTGGTTGGCCAGTTCTGCGCGGGCCTCGTGGGGTGTCAGGCGGCGCATCCCGGCCGCCGTGCAGCGGCGCACCAGGGCCGGTTGTTCGCGCAGCAGCCGCAGTCCGCGCCGGGCCAGGAGCAGGACGGGCTTGCGCGCCTCGGCCACGTCCCGGGCGAACCTCCGCACGGACGTGACGACCGCGTTGGGGGACAGCACGATCGCGTCCAGCAGCACGCCGGCCTCCCGGCACCCGGTCACCAGCCGGTCGGCGAAGAGCCCCTCGGCGATGAACGGCCCGCCCGCCTCCACCACGTGGCACCCGGTCCGCCGATCCTCGCCGAGCGCGTACACCGGGGCCTCCACCCGCCCCGTCGTGGCCAGCTCGACCACCGCGCGCAGCGCGTCGGGCGTGTTCCACGACCGCTCGGCGTCCCAGTCCGGGCGGCCGGCCTCGTCGCGCGGCAGCAGCGGGTCGTCGCCCTCGCGGTAGAAGTCGTCCAGGCGCAGCACCGGCCACCCCAGGTGGGCGGCGAGGGTGGACTTGCCCGAACCGGACGGACCGGCGAGCAGGACGACACGTGCGTGAACGGCGGATGACGGCACGGAAGACGATTCTCGCACGCCCCGCGCACCTGACGCGACCTCGTGTTTGTCCGTCCGTGCACCCGCCCTGCTCCGGTTGTGCACCCGGTCTGGTCGTCGCGCCCCGCGCCCGTCACGATGTGCGTCATGGTGAGGGTGCACGGCGTCCAGGACGCCAAGCGGTTGCGCGACGAGCTCGCACACGAGCAGCGGGTCCGACCCGCGCCGCCGCCCCGGGTCGACGCGCCCACCACGGCCGGCGCGACCCCGATCGTGGCCCAGGACGGCGACCGCATCGCCCTGGACTTCGACGAGCTGGACAGCGCCCTGAACCGGCTCGACGCGCTGCACGACGCCCTCTGGGAGCACCTGCACCGGTCCGATCGGCTCTCCGACGACCTCGGCGACGGCAAGGGCCCCGTCGCGCTGCACATGCGCCGGGCGTTCGGTCTGCGCGGCGGCGGGCAGGACGGCGGCGTGCAGTCGTCGTTGCGCTCCTACCTGGACGAACTGGGCGCGCTGCGCACCGCGCTGCGCCAGGTCGGTGCCACCCACCGCGCCGAGGACGAGGCGGCGGCCGAGGCGATGAGGCGGCTGTGAGCGAGCACCGGAACGAACGGCGGCACCGGTTCCACTCCGACGACCACCCGCCCACGCGCAAGCAGCGCGAGGCGGCCCGCAAGGTCTCCGACCGCAAGAAGGCCAACCGGCGGCCGGAGAAGTTCGGCAAGATCAACTGGGACGTGTACTCGCACCGCGAGCTGTGGGACATGGTCAAGTCCGCCGACCTGGGGCGGATGGGGCAGCGCACGCACGACTGGCAGGTGCTGGCCCGGGAGCTGGGCGAGGCCACCGAGGACGTCCAGAAGCTGGTCGGGAAGCTGGTGGAGTCCTGGCACGGCCCGTCCTCCGCGGTCGCGGCCGGGTCGGTGTCGCGCCTGACGCAGTGGGCCACCGAGGCGTCCCAGCGCGCCTACCAGGTCGGCGGCGGCCTGGACGGGTACACGCACGCCGTGGACGAGGCGGCCCGGCGGATGCCGGTGCCCGTGCACCCGGACGCCGAGAGGTGGTTCCGCGACGGCTACGACGTGACCACCCTGAGCGGTCCGCAGGGCGCGTACCTGGTGGACCAGCTACTGGACGACCACCTGCCGTCCAAGAAGGAGCAGCAGGCGGCCAAGGCCGACGCCGTGCGCGTGATGGACGCCTACGAGCAGGCCAGCCGCGAGGAGCACGACCGCCTGCCGCTGTTCGACGACGCCCCTGCGGGCACCAAGGTCGAGCCCGACCACCGCCCCTGGACCGTCGGGCCGGAGCGGACCGACCCCGTCCGCCCGGTGCCGCCGATCCTGCCGACACACCCCCAGCCCCAGCCCCAGCCGCAACCCCACCTCCAGCCGGACCCCGAGCCCGGCCCGCACCCCGGGCAGCAGGCCGATCCGCGCCCGGCGGACACCACCGGGGTCGCGGCGGCCGGTGGACCCGCCGGCTTCGGCATCCCGGGCCTGCCCGGGGGGTCGGCCGTCCCCGGCGGCTACGCGGCCGGCTCACCCGGTGGGCACAGCGGGTTCGGCCCCGGGTCCGGCGGTTACGGCACCGGGTTCGGCCCGGTCGGTCCGGGCGGCTCGTCGGGCGTGATCGGCGCGGTGCCCGGTGGCGCGGCGGCGCGCGGCGGCGTGGTGCCGGTCACGGCGGGCGGGCAGGGCGGGTACGGCGTGGTCCCGCCGGTCGCGCCCGGCAACCGGGAAGAGGACGGCGAGCACCGCAACCGCTACGACACCGGCCTCGACCTGCTGGACGACCTGCCGCCCGCGTTCCCGCCGGTGCTCGGCGAATGAGCGGTTACCGGGTCGACCCCGACGAGCTGGCCGGGTACGCGCACCGGCTCGCCGACACCGGGGACGACCTGCGCGCCGCGCTGGCCGGGCTGACCGAGCCGGTGGGCGACCTGGGCCCGGAGGGGATCGCCGAGACGGTCTCCGGGCTGTTCGGGCAGTGGGCGGACACCGTGCGGGGGCTGGACCCCGGGGCGCTCGCCGACGACGTGCGGGCGACCGGCGAGACCTACCGGCGGGCGGACGAGCTCGACCATGGCTGACTACCGGGGCCTCGGGTTCGACCCCGCGCCGGGCAGCGCGGAGGCCGTCGCGGCGGCCGTCGCGCGCTGCGCGTTCGACGTGCCCGTGCCCGGTGTCCCGGTGGGCTGGGAAGGAGCGGCGGCTGAGGGGTTCGCGACCCGGTTGGAGGCGGTGGTGTCGGAGTTGACGGCGGTGCGGCGCGCGATGCGGGCCGCTGCGGAGGTGCTCGACGCCTGGGCCACCACCCTGCTGGGCAACCAGCGCCGGGCCGAGGACCTGGACCGGCGGGCCCTGGTGCTGCGCCGGGACCTCGCCGACGCCGCCGACGAGGTCGACCACGCCGGCGCGCTGGCGACGTTCACGCCCGCGCACGCCGAGGCGCACGCGGTGGCCGTGGCCCGGCACGACCGGATCGCCCGGCAGCTCGACGACGTGCTGGAGGAAGCCCGCCTGCTGGCCCGCGACCACCGCGCCGAGGCGCGGCGGGTGGCCGAGCGGCTGCGCTCCGAGGAGCCGTCCACGGCGCTCGCGGACACCCTCGCCGACTTCTCCGCGCTCACCGCCGAACTGGCCTCGGTGCTGCTCGGGCCACCCGGACCGGCCGCCGGGCGCGGCGCGGCCGAGGCGTTCGCGGCGGGCCTCGGGTGAGACTCGCTCCCGTGCCGGGGGTGACCCCGGTGGCACTCGGCTCCCCCGACCGCACCGCGGCGGAACTGCTGGCGGTGCTGCGGCGGATCAAGGGCACCCACGACCCCGGCCTGGAGGTCTCCGCGACCCAGGCCGCGGAGATGGCGCACCGGCAGGGCAGCGGCCTGCTCGCCGTGGTCGAGCACCCGGACGCCGACCCGGCGCTGCTGCTGGCCTGCGTGGTCCCGGTGGACCGGCCGGTCGACCCCGCGCTGGGCGTGCGGCTCGACGGCCCGGCCATCCGCGACGTGACCAAGGGCGTGACCGCCACCGGCTACCCGGTGGTGATCGTGGAACGCGTCCCGGTGACCGGCACGGGCGCGCAGCTCCAGGTCGTGGTGACCGACCCGGTGCACCCGAGGGTCGCGGTGTTCACCCTGCACTCGACCACCGGGCGGGGCTGGCTGGACGTCGCCGGCCTGGCCGGGCGGTTCGTGTCCGGGGTCGAGTTCACCGACCCCGGAACTCGCTCGGCGTCCGGCCGACCACCTGGCGGAACGTCCGGGAGAAGTGCGCCGCGCTGACGAAACCGCAGTCCTTCGCGATCTCGCCGATGCCCCGCGCGGCCTTGGCCGGGTCGGCCAGCAGCGCCTTCGCCCGGTCCACCCGCAGCCCCCGGATCCGCTCGGACACGCCCTGCCCGTCGTCGAAGAGCTGGTAGAGGCGGCGGCGGGAGATGTGCAGCGCGCCCGCCACGGCGTCCGCGCCCAGGGCCGGGTCGGCCAGGTGGTCGCGCATGTAGTCCAGCGCCTCCCGGCGGCGCGCGGCGAGCGCGTCCACCCGGTCCAGCTCGGCCTTCAGGGCGCTGCGCAGCACCAGTTCGGCCAGTCCGAGCAGGTGGTGCGACAACCCGCGCGGGTCCAGCAGGTGCGCGGCGGCCAGGACGTGCGCGATCGCCCCGGAGAACACCGAGCGCAACGCCGCCGCCACCGGGACCGGTTGGAACATCAGCGGTTTGAGCTCGGTGAAGCCGACGGTCAGCTTCGCCTCGGCGACGGTCAGCAGCACCACGTCCGGCACCACGTGCAGCGAGCAGTCGGGAAACCGGAGCTCCGCGCCGCTGGTCGGCAGGCCGCGCGGCACCGCGCAGCCCATCAGCAACTGGATGTGCTCGGGAGTGCCCGACGTGCCGCTGAGCGCCGCGCGGGCCGCCGCCGCACCCGACGCGCGCACGGTGAGCATCCCGTTGGCGAGGTCCACGCCGGCCAGGGTAGGGCCGGTCCCGTCGGACCCGGACCACCCCACCCGCTATCTTCGGCCGCCATGGCACGTCGTTCGACGACCGCGGTCGTCCTGTCCCACCTGGAATTCGACCTGCTGTGGGAAGACCTGGGGGTGGGCGACCCGCCGTACCCGCTGGAGGTCGACTCGCACGGCGGGACCGCCGCCGAGCGCGACGACCTGGGCGTCGACGTGTTCCGCGCGCTGGAGGCGGCGGGCCTGGCCGAGGACGGCGGTCCCGCGCCCGTGCTGGAGGACCTCTTCGGCTACCTGACCGGCAGCACGCTGTCCGTGGACGCCCTGGTGTTCCGGCCCCGGCCGTGGCGGGTGCTGGCGGCCGTGCGGGGTCCGCGCGGCGTGCTGGCGGTGCTCAACGACCGGGAGGTCGCGCTGGAGCCGATCACCGACCTGGTCGCCGCGATGTCCTGGGTGATCGGGGACAGCGCGCCGGGGCCCGGCGAGCAGGTGCGGTTGCCGCGCGCGGTGTTCGCCGCCGCGATGCGGGGCTACGCGGACTCCGGGCACGACGGGCTGGAACGCGCGCTGGCCGCCGGCGGCGTGACCGGCCGGGCCACCCGCGCGATCAGGACCCTGGCCGAGTCCGGCCGGGTCGCCGCCGGCCAGGTCGCCTGCACCGGACCCGGTGGCCGGTCCGCGATCCTGAGCTGGACCGACACCACCGCCGGCCGGTACGCGATGGCCGCCGAGCAGGTGGCCGGCGAACCGTGGGTGTCGGTCTCCCCGGCGGACGGCGCGTCGCTCGCCCGCCGGCTGTCCGAGCTGCTCGCGGGCGTGGCGTAGCCCGGACCGCCGGCGACCCGGCTCCCCGGCGGGAGCCGCCTCACCCGGCCGGGTGCGGTGGCCGGACGTTGTCGAGCAGGTCGGCGGGCAGGACGCCGGCCAGTGCGGCCCGGCCCTGCGCCAGCGCGTCGGCCGCCGCCTCGTCCGCGAGCCGGCGGACGGTCTCGGCCAGCGCCGACGGCGTCCGCGTGAACGCCTCCCGGGCGAACTCCAGTCCCACCGGTTTGCCGTGCAGGTCCACGGTCACCACCACGCCGTCGCCGGACGCCGTCGCGCGGATCGCGTCCAGCCGCTCGCCCAGCATCAGACCCTCCACGTCGTCGGTGTGGTGTCCTCGACCGCCTCGGCCTGCCGGGCGGGCACGGCGAGCCCCAGCGCGGCCAGGTCGCCCAGCGCGCCGGCGGCCCGCGCGGCGGCCTTCGCGGTGGCCGCGTCGACCAGGTCCAGGACGGTGCGGGCGAGGTCCGGGCCCAGGCGCAGGGCGCGGGTGTCCAGGGTCAGGTCGCGCAGCGCGCCGCCGGGCCCCACCTCCACCGCGACACCCCGGTCCGGGTCGTGCGCGTGCGCGGTGATCACGGGTGCACCCCGCCGTAGAACTTGGTCGAGCTGAGCTGGTGGGTGTTGCGCCGCACGGCGTCGCCGGAGTTGCCCTCGATCAGGGTCACCGTGCCGCCGGACACCTTCTCCACGATCCCGATGTGCTTGCTGGTCGCGGTGCTCTGCGGTCCCGTGCCGAACAGCAGCACGTCGCCGGGGCGCACGTCGCCGAGTTTCGTGTACGCCTTGCCGTTGCGCTGCCCCCAGCGGAAGACGTCGCCGGTGAACGGCAGCAGCGGGATGTCCACGCCCGACTTGCGCCACATGGCCGTCGCGAACGACGAGCACCACGCGTCGGTCGGGCCGTAGGGGTTGCGGTTGCTGCCCGGCGGGCTCTCCCGCCGGCCCAGTTCGCGCCGGGCGGCGGAGACGATCGTGCGGGCCCGCCCGCGCTCCTTCGCCTTCGCGGGCCTGGTGTGCGCCCGCGCGTCGGCCACGCCGTCGTGCTCGACGTCCTTCTCCAGGGCGCGCAACCGGCGGGCCGCGTCCTCCATCTCGTCCCGCGCCCGCCGGAGCGCGGCGGCGGTCTCCTTGGTGTAGCCGGGTTCCAGGTCGGCGGCGGCGGCGACGGCCTTGAGCAGCGCCGCCCGCGTGCCCACCGCGACGCCCGCGTCCAGCAGGCCGGTGGCCCGCTCCAGGTACTCGTCCACGGCCTGCCGCGCCCTGGTGTGCCCGGTGGTCAGCGCGGCGCTCACCCCGGCCACGACCTTCTCGGCGTCGCGCGCGGCCTCGGCGGTCACCCGGAGCTGCCGCCCGAGCCGGCCCGAGCGCTTCTCGAAACCCTCGGACTGGGTGCCCCGCCAGTGCTCCAGCACGGTGTTGGACGCCTTGACGTGGTCCTGGTGCTGCTCGGCGAGACCGGTCGCGGTCTGGTGCAGCGCGTACTGGACCTTGACGGCGTCCTCGGCCTTGCCCGCCAGGGCGTTGCGGTGGCCGATCATGCTCTCCGCGAAGTGCCGCGCGGCGGCTCTCGTGTCCACTGCGGACCTCTCAGTTCAGCGACCGGGCGACGTCGTCGTCCTGGTCCCGGTAGGCGCGGGCGGACTTGGCGGCGGACGCGGCCAGCGCGTCGGTGTTGTGCGCGACGCCCTTGACCTGCTTGCGCAGCGCCGCGCCGAAGCCGTCGAGGGCGGCGGTGAAGCCGGACTGCCTGCCCACCGCGCCGAAGCTGTCCTCGGCGATCTCGCGGACCTCGCGGACGTGCCGCCGGCCCAGCGCGGTCAGGTCGTCGGCGGTGTTCTGGGTGCGCCGCGCGTAGTCGCGCAGCACCCCGACGTCCACCGAGTACCCGCCCTTGCCGCCCGACCCGCCGCTGCCCGACCCGCCGCTGCCCGACCCACCGCGACCGCCGCCGCCGGAACCGTTGCGGTTCAACGCCTTCACACCGCGCCGGGCCTCGTCCAGGTGCTCGCGGTACGCGCCGCTGGTGTAGGTCGACCACGGCGTCCACGACCGCCCGTCACCGGAGATCCGGTTGGCCGCCTTGGCGTTCTCGCGCGGGTCGAACAGCTCGCGGTCCGACGCCAGCCCCAGCTCGCGCCGTCGGGCCGGGCCCAGCGCCCCCAGCATGTTGATCTGCCACAGCCCGTACGAGTCGTCCGGCGGCCTCGGGTTGTGGGCGCGCGGGTCGCCACCGGACTCGGCCAGCGCGACCGCCACCGCGATCGTCAGGTCCTCGCCCCGGAACCCCGCGTCGTGCGCGTGCCGGGCGATCTGCTCCGGACTCAGCCTGCTCATGGGCCAACCCTGGCCCGCGCGGGCCGGCGGGGGAACCGGCGTTGCACGCTCGGACAGCGGGAGTGCACAGGGCGACTACAGTCGAACAGGTGAACGAAAGGATGTTCGACGAGGGCTTGTTCGGCGTGCCCGAGGAGGAACGCGCGGAGCGGATCGCGGCCAACGCACCGCTGGCCGTGCGGATGCGCCCGCGCACGCTGGACGAGGTGGTCGGCCAGGGCCACCTGCTGGCCCCCGGCGCGCCGCTGCGCCGGCTCGTGGAGGGCTCCTCGCCGGCGTCGATCATGCTCTACGGCCCGCCCGGCACCGGCAAGACGACCCTGGCCACGCTGGTGTCGCAGGCCACCGGCCGCCGGTTCGCCGCGCTGAGCGCGCTCAGCGCGGGCGTGAAGGAGGTCCGCGCGGTCATCGACGAGGCCCGCCGCCGGCTGGTCCGGTCCGGCGAGTCGACCGTGCTGTTCATCGACGAGGTGCACCGCTTCTCCAAGACCCAGCAGGACGCCCTGCTCGGCGCGGTCGAGGACCGGATCGTGCTGCTGGTGGCGGCCACCACCGAGAACCCGTTCTTCTCCGTCGTCTCGCCGCTGCTGTCCCGGTCGCTGGTGCTCCAGCTCCGCCCGCTCGGCGACGACGACGTGCGCGCGCTGGTCCGCCGCGCGGTCGCCGACGAGCGCGGCCTGGCCGGCGCGATCACCGTCGCGCCGGACGCCGAGGACCACCTGGTCCGGCTGGCCGGCGGGGACGCGCGGCGCGCCCTGACCGCGCTGGAGGCCGCCGCCGACGCGGTGCCGGCCGGCGGCGGGCTGGACCTGGCCACGCTGGAGGCCACCGTCGACCGCGCGGCCGTCCGCTACGACCGGCAGGGCGACCAGCACTACGACGTGACCAGCGCGTTCATCAAGTCCATCCGGGGTTCGGACGTGGACGCGGCGCTGCACTACCTGGCCCGGATGATCGAGGCGGGGGAAGACCCGCGCTTCATCGCGCGGCGGCTGGTGATCCACGCCAGCGAGGACGTGGGCATGGCCGACCCGACCGCGTTGCAGACCGCGGTGGCCGCCGCGCAGGCCGTGCAGTTGGTCGGGCTGCCCGAGTGCGCGCTGACCCTGGCGCACGCGACCGTGCACCTGGCCACCGCGCCCAAGTCGAACGCGGTGACCACGGCGATCGGCGCGGCCGTGGCCGACGTGCGCAAGGGCTCGATCGGCGCGGTGCCGGCACACCTGCGCGACGGCCACTACGCGGGCGCGGAAAAGCTGGGCAACGCGCGCGGCTACCGCTACCCGCACGACGTGCCCGACGGCGTGCTCACCCAGCAGTACGCGCCGGACGACCTGGTCGGCCGCGACTACTACGAGCCGACCGGTCGCGGCGCGGAGCGCTACATCGCCGAGCGGCTGCCCCGGCTGCGCCGGGTCGTGCGCGGCCAGGAGTAGAAAATCCGGTGCCGATCGCGCCGGCATCTGCAACGGTGTGCGCCGTGACTGCCGCTCCGGCCAACGGCCATGCGTACCTCGACTTCAACTCGCCGCTGTCGGACAGCAAGTCCTACGACCTGATCGCCACGCTCGGCCCGCTGGAGGGCTCGACCGTCGTGGACTACGGCTGCGGCTGGGCCGAACTGCTGCTGCGGACGATCTCGCACGCGCCGGGCGCGACCGGGCTCGGCGTGGACGACGACGAGTACGCGATCGACCGCGGCACCGCGAACATCGCCGCGCGCGGCTTGGGCGGGCGGGTGCGGCTGGAGCGCGCCGACGTCACCGCGTGGGCGGCCGAACCGGCGGACGTCGTCGTGTCGATCGGGGCCTCCCACGCCTGGGGCGGCACGCGGGGGGCGCTGGAGGCCATGCGCGCCCGCCTCAAGCCCGGCGGCCGGCTGCTGCTCGGCGACGGCTTCTGGGAGGGCGAGCCGAACGCCCGCGCCCTCGACATCTTCCCGCGCGCGGAGTTCTCCGCGCTGGACGGGCTGGTGGACCAGGCGCTGGAATCGGGCTACCGGCTGCTCAACCTGGCCACGGCCACCCGCGACGAGTGGGACTCGTTCGAGTCGCGCTGGTGCGCGGGCCGGGAGCGCTGGCTGTCGGCCAACCCGGACCACCCCGAGGCCGCCGAGGTCGCGCGGGTCGTCGACGACCACCGCGACGGCTGGCTCAAGGGCTACCGCGCCAGCCTGGGGTTCGCCTACCTCACGCTGGTCCGCCGGTAGGGACCTGTCGTCCCGTCCGGCCGGGGATACCGGGCGGGACGGCACCGCCCCGGGGGACGCGCGTCAGGCCGTGGCGAGCGTCTTGATCGAACTGGTGTACGCGGGCGGCGCGATCATCCCGGAGCAGCGGCTGTTCCGGGCCGGACCGGCGGGGTTGCGACGCACGGTGACCTCGTAGAGCTGGTCCAGGCCCTGCACGGTCACCACGCGCGTCTCGCCGTCCTCGGTCTCCACCGCCCGCTCGGCCACGCCCAGCACCGCGTCCAGGCCGCGCAGGTGGTCGAAGCGCTTGCGCACCGCGACCTCCGCGTACTGGACCCACGGGCTGGCCGCCGACGTGCGCCCGCGCATCTGGTCGGGCTGCACCTGGCCGATCAGCGCGGCCTTGGCCACCAGCGCCGCCTCGCCCGGGTCGAGCTGGCCGTGCAGGAAGCCGTCCGGCACCACCAGCAGGTTGCCCGCCCAGCGGTCGCCGCCGACGTGGCTGACCTCCCACGCCAGCCCGGGGTGGTTCTCGCCCAGCACGCCCGCGAGCGGGCGGCCGAGCACCGCGCAGCACATGTCCTTGGTGCCGTGCGTGCAGACCAGGAACAACGGTCCCTCGACGCGGTCGCCCTGGCCGGGGGTGCCCGCCGCCAGCGCGCCCAGGTCGAGCGAGGCCAGGTCGGCGAGGTCGGCGACCTCCAGCCGCTCCAGCCACCGGTTGCCGGGCACGCCGCCGGCCAGGTAGACGGTGCGGGGCGCGTCGGCATCGCGCCGGTGCCTGCCGGGCCGGCGGATGAGCAGCGGGCGCAGCCCCGCCGCGCGCGGGGCGTCCAGCCTGCCCGGCGCGAACACCGAGGACAGGGTCTGCTCCAACGCGTCGGCGGGCCACGGGCCGGGCTGCTCGATGAGCAGCCACGACGTCATGAGCGCCGCGGTACCGGCCGGATCGCCGCCCAACTGGCGCGTGAGGATCGCGCACCCCGGCAGTCCGCCCGAACTTACGTTAGGCATACCTAAGCTTACCCGATCACCGGGGGCCTACCACTCCTTGTGTGACCAATTCTCCGAGCAACGCTCGCACCGTGGCCCGGTCCAGGGCCGGCGCACCGGCTTCCACCAGTGATTTCACCGAGTGGTAGGCGCTGCCCACGAGAACTTCCAGCACCGGTCCGGCCGCCGCGGCGAACACCAGGCGCTTGCCCGCCGCCGCCAACGCCACCGCGTCGGGGCCGACGGTGAGCACCGCGCGCGGGGTCAGCAGCCGGACCTGGGCCTCGTCGTCGGCCGGCAGGAGGTCGGGGGTCGCCGTCCACGGCAGCCCGACCTGCGGGATCGCCGGGGCCCGCCCGTCCCGGTCGGCCAGGAACCGCCCCACCACGCCGGCGTCCATCAGCTCGGCGACCCGGGACCTGAGCAGGGCGGCGTGCGCCTCCTGGTCCGCCGGGGAGGAGAACCGGGGCAGGTCGGTGCGGAAGACCTCGTCCGCCCGCACCCGGTCGGCCAGCCAGGAGACCAGGTCGACGCCCGTCGCCCGGTTGAACCCGATCGTGAGGTGCAGCGATTCGGAGCCCACGGCGGACACGTCGTGCCAGTGCCCGCGCGGGACGTAGAGGACGTCGCCGTCCTCCATCATGAAGTCGTCGACCGCGTCCGAGGACGGCGGGGACGGCAGCTCCACGTCCCGGCGCAGCGGCGCGGTCCGCGTCGACCCGTGCACGCGCCACCGCTTGCGCCCGGAGATCTGGACGATGATCACGTCGTGGTCGTCCCAGTGCACGTCGAAGCCGTGCGTGACGCCCCACCCCGCGTACAGGTTCGCCCGGACGCGTTCCCGGAGCTCGTGCTCCAGCGCCGTGGTCAGCTCGCCGACGGGTTCGAACAGCTCGTGGACCGAGTCCATCACCAGCGTCGCGCCGCCGCGCATCTTCTCGGTGAACGCCGCGGGCACCAGCCGGGGCGCGGGGCCGCGCGCCTCGTCCACCTCGGTGTAGGCGTGCGCGGGGATGACCTCGCCCCCCTGCGCGAGCCTCAGCCGGGGGTGCTCCAGCGGGTACTGCCGCAGCACCCGGTTGACCTCCGACCAGGGCAGCAGGTCGGCGAACCGACCCGCGCGGCCGGGGAACCGCTGGTGGGTCCGGCCCTGCACCGCGTCGAAGAACTGGCTGACCCCGACCGGTGCGACGAGGTCAGCCAGGACCGGGAAGGTCACTTGTCGGCGCCACCATCGGTGTCGTCCAGCGCACCGCTGGCCTTGCTCCGGTCGACCGCGCCGCCCAGCGCCTCGGCGCTGAGCAGCAGGCCGCTGGCCGGGGCCTCGTACGTGCCGTTCTCCTGAGCCATGCCGTTCCTCCTCGACTGGGGGGTCTTCGGGCGAAGATCACGCTACGGCACCGAATCGGCCCAGGTCATCGGTCATCCGAGTAATTCTCACAAGTCGTTCCGGGGGTCCGGCAGGCGCAATCGAGATCCACCAGACGTCATTCGGGGGAAGCGCGGTAACCTTGGACACCCCAACGCCCAGCAAGCTTTCAGGAGGATCCGTGTCGCCAGGGCAGATCGCCGCGCTGGTCGCCGCCGGCGCGTTCGTGCTGCTGGTGATCCTGCTGGCCATCCCGCTGATCAAGCTGGGCCGCACGCTGGACGAGGCCACCATCGCCATCCGCAAGGCGCACCAGAACAGCGATCCGCTCTTCACCGGCGCGAACACCACGATCTCGCACGTGAACACCCAGCTCGAACGGGTGGACGGCATCACCGCCAACGCGCGCGCGGTCACCGGCAACGTGTCGGCGCTGACCTCGCTGTTCACCGCCACCCTGGGCGGCCCGCTGGTGAAGGCCGCGGCGCTGTCCTACGGCGTGGGCAAGGCCATCCGGGCCCGCCGCGACGCGGGCCGGCCGGGCAGGAAGCACTCCCGGCGAGGTCGGCGATGAGGCGGCTGTTCTGGTTCGGCCTGGGCATCGCGGCCGGCGTGTTCGCCACCCGCAAGGCGGGGCAGGCCGCGCACGCCGCCACCCCGGCCGGGATCGGTGCCAACGTCGGCGAGGGCCTGCGGGAGCTGGCCGGTGCGATCGGGTCGTTCGGCGCGGAGGTCCGCGCCGGGATGTCCGAGCGCGAGCAGGAGCTGCACGACACCGTGGAGCGTCAGACGGGCCAGACGCCGGGTCGGCGAGCGCGCGGGGCGAACGACCGCTAGCGGCGTCGTTCGCCTCATCGCGCCCGGACACCCCCTTCGCACCCGAGGAACAACCCGTGCAGACCCACGAGATCATCAAGCGCTTCCGCGAGCACTTCGAGAACGCCGGCCACACCTACGTGCCGAGCGCCTCGCTCATCCTGGACGACCCGAACCTGCTGTTCGTCAACGCCGGCATGGTGCCGTTCAAGCCCTACTTCCTGGGTGAGGCCCCGCCGCCGTACCGGCGCGCCACCAGCATCCAGAAGTGCGTGCGCACGCCGGACATCGACGAGGTCGGCAAGACGACCCGGCACAACACGTTCTTCCAGATGGCGGGCAACTTCTCGTTCGGCGACTACTTCAAGGAAGAGGCCATCCGGCTCGCCTGGGAGCTGATCACCAAGTCCCAGGACGACGGCGGCTACGGCTTCGACCCGGAGCGCATCTGGGTGACCGTCTACCTGGACGACGACGAGGCCATCGAGCTCTGGCGGAAGGTCGCCGGCCTGCCCGACGAGCGCATCCAGCGCCGGGACGGCCTGGACAACTACTGGGACATGGGCGTGCCCGGTCCCGGCGGCCCGTGCTCCGAGATCTACTACGACCGGGGCCCGGCCTTCGGCGCGGAGGGCGGGCCGGTCGTCGACGAGGACCGGTACCTGGAGATCTGGAACCTGGTCTTCATGCAGGACGAGCGCGGCGAGCTCAGCCCCAAGCAGGGCCACCCGCCGATCGGCTCGCTGCCCAGCCGCAACATCGACACCGGCATGGGCGTCGAGCGGGTCGCGTTCCTGCTCCAGGGCGTGGACAACGTCTACGAGACCGACCTGGTGCTGCCCGTGGTCCGCCGGGCCGAGAAGCTGTCGGGCCGCACGTACGGCACCGACCCGGTGGACGACGTCCGCTTCCGGGTCATCGCCGACCACGCCCGCAGCGGCGTGCTGATCGTCGGCGACGGCGTCACGCCCGGCAACGAGGCCCGCGGCTACGTGCTGCGCCGCCTGCTGCGCCGGATCGTCCGCTCGGCCCGCCTGCTCGGCATCGACGAGCCGGTGCTGGTGCAGTTCGCCGAGCTGGTCCGGGACACCATGGGCCCGACCTACCCGGAGCTGGTCAGCGGTTTCCCGCGGATCGCCCAGGTGCTCAAGGCGGAGGAGGAGACCTTCCTGCGCACCCTGGAGGCCGGGTCGCGGATCTTCGACACCGCCGCCGAGGAGGTCAGGTCCGCCGGCCGCGCCACGCTGCCCGGCGACCGGGCGTTCCAGCTCCACGACACCTACGGCTTCCCGATCGACCTCACCCTGGAGATGGCCGCCGAGGCGGGCCTGACCGTGGACGAGGACGGCTTCCGCAAGCTGATGGCCGAGCAGCGCGCCCGCGCCAAGGCCGACGCCGCCGGCAAGAAGACCGGCCACGGCGACCAGACCGCGTACCGGGAGCTGCTGGAGCTCGGGGCCACCGAGTTCACCGGCTACCAGGAGCTCGCCTCCGAGGCCGCGGTGCGCGGCATCGTGCGCGAGGGCAAGCGGGTGCGCTCGGCCCGCGAGGGCGAGATCGTCGAGGTCGTCCTCGACCGCACGCCGCTCTACGCCGAGTCCGGCGGCCAGGAGAGCGACGCCGGCACCATCGTGTCCGGCAGCGCCGAACTGGAGGTCGTGGACGTCCAGAAGGTGGCCCGCAAGCTCTGGGTGCACCAGGTGCGCGTGCTCTCCGGCGAGATCGCCGAGGGCGAGCGGGTCGAAGCCCGGGTCGACCCGGAGTGGCGGGTCGGCGCGCGGCAGGGCCATTCGGGTACGCACGTCGTGCACGCCGCCCTGCGCCAGGTGCTCGGCCCGTCGGCGCTCCAGAGCGGCTCCTACAACAAGCCCGGCTACCTGCGGCTGGACTTCGCCTGGACCGGCGGCCTGTCCGACGTCACGCGCAGCGAGATCGAAGAGGTCTCCAACCTGGCCGTGCGCCGCGACCTGCCGGTGAGCGTGGTCTACACCGACATGGGCGGTGCCCAGGAGATGGGCGCGGTCGCCCTGTTCGGCGAGACCTACGACGACACCGTCCGGGTGGTCGAGATCGGCGGCGAGTGGTCGCGCGAGCTGTGCGGTGGCACGCACGTCGAGCACTCGTCCCAGATCGGCCCGATCACCGTCATCGGCGAGTCGTCGGTGGGCTCGGGCGTGCGCCGGCTGGAGGCCTTCGTCGGCATCGAGGCGTTCCAGTACCTGGCCCGGGAGCGGGCCCTGGTGCAGAACGTGGCCGCGCTGCTGAAGGTGCCCGACGCCGAGGTGCCGGCCCGGGTGGAAGCCCTGGTCGAGCGGCTGCGGGTGGCCGAGAAGGAGCTGGAGCGGGTCCGTTCCGCCCAGCTCCTGTCCTCCGCCGGGTCGCTGGCCGAGCAGGCGCTGGACGTGCGGGGCGTGGCCGTGGTCGCGGTGGAGCTGCCCGGCGGGATCGCCGCCGGCGACGTGCGCGCGCTGGCCGGCGAGGTGCGCAACCGGCTGGGCGAGAAGCCCGGTGTGGTCGCGCTGTTCGCCCCGGACGGCGACAAGGTGAGCTTCGTCGTGGCCACCACGAGCGCCGCCCGCGCGCTGGGGCTGGCCGCCGGCAAGCTGGTGCCCGCGTTCGCTCCCGCCGTGGGCGGTCGGGGCGGCGGCAAGCCGGACCTGGCCCAGGGCGGCGGCACCGACCCCGCCGGGGTCGCGCAGGCCCTGGCCGCCGTGCGCGCCGAGGTGGACCGCGCCGTTGAGCAGCACTGACCGTCCCGGCGTCGACGATCCCGGCCTCGGTCGGAGGCTGGGCGTCGACGTCGGAGCGGTGCGGGTCGGCGTCGCCCTGAGCGACCCCGGTGCCTTCCTGGCGACCCCGCTGGTTACCCTGGCCCGCGACGGGAAGACCGGGCGGGACCTCGCGGAACTGGCCGGACTCGTCGCCGAGCACGACGTCGTGGAGGTCGTGGTCGGCCTGCCCCGCACCCTGGCCGGGCGACACGGGCCGGCAGCGGAGACGGCGACCGCGTACGCTGCGGCGTTGGCCGAGCGCGTCGCGCCGGTGCCGGTGCGCTTGCAGGACGAGCGGCTGACCACCGTCACGGCGAGTCGCGTGCTGGCCGAACGGGGGGTGCGAGGCAAGAAGCAACGTGCTGTCGTGGACCAGGCTGCCGCGGTCGAGATCCTTCAGTCCTGGCTGGACGCACGGGCGCGAAACGTGGCCCGTTCCGCCGACGAGGAGCAGGCCCCCGGAGCTAAGGACCGCACGTGAGCGACGACCTCGGGTTGTTCAGCGAGCCGGACGTGCAGCGCGACGAACGCCCTCGCGGCGCGAAGGCCGCGGCGCGGACGAAGCACAAGCGCAAGCGGACGATCCTGTGGGTCGTGGTGGCGCTGGTGCTGGCCGGCGGCGGTTTCGGCGCGTACTACGGCTACCAGGTGCTCAGCGGCATCGGGTCCTTCGACGACTTCCCCGGCACGGGGGAGACCGACGTCGTGGTCGAGGTCAAGGACGGCGACCTGGTCTCCGCGATCGCCACCACGCTGAAGGCGCAGGGCGTCGTGGCCAGCCCCCGGGCGTTCACCGAGGCGGGCCGCGAGGACGCCCGGGTCACCGCCATCCAGCCCGGCTTCTACCTGATGAAGACCAAGATGTCGGGCAGGTCCGCGGTCGAGCGGATGACCGACCCGAAGGCCAAGGTCGTGCCGCTGGAGGTCAAGGGCGGCAACGTCCTGCACGACATCACCACGCCGGACGGCAAGTCGGTCACCAAGGGCATCCTGTCCATGCTGGCCGACGCCTCGTGCGCGGAGCTGGGCGGCGTGAAGAAGTGCGTCACCGCGCAGGAGCTGCGCGAGGCCGCGGACAACGCGGACCCCGCCGCCCTGGGCATCCCCGACTGGGCGCTGGCGGACGTCGCCCGCGTGCCCAAGGAGAACCGGCTGGAGGGCCTGATCACCCGGGGCCTGTACCACCTCAAGCCCGGTGCGTCGGCCCCGGAGCTGCTCAAGAGCGTGATCGAGACCTCGAACGCCCGGCTCCAGGGCTACGGCATCCCCGGCGGCACCCGGACCACCGGTTTCCGGCCCTACGAGGTGCTGGTCGTCGCGTCGCTGATCGAGAAGGAGGGGCTGGAGAAGGACTTCGGGAAGATCTCCCGGGTCATCTACAAGCGCCTGTCGGTCGACCAGCCGCTCCAGTTCGACTCGACGGTCAACTACAAGCTGGAGCGGCCGATCGTGACCACCAGCGACGAGGACCGCGACCGCTCCGGCCCGTACAACACCTACCAGGTCAACGGCCTGACGCCGACGCCGATCGGCTCGCCCAGCCGCGAGGCCATCGCCGCCGCGATCAACCCCGAGCAGGGGCCGTGGCAGTACTTCGTGAAGTGCCAGAAGGACGGCACGACGTGCTTCTCGGACAACCTGGACGAGCACGACCGGCTCGCGGCCAAGGCGCGGGCGGAAGGCGTCTTCTGATCATGACCGGTCAGGGCACGACGGGTCAGGGCACGACGGGTCGGGGCACGACGGGTCAGGGCACGACGGGTCGGGGCACGACGGGTCAGGACACGACGGGCGGCGCGCACCGCCGGGCCGCGGTGATCGGCTCGCCGGTGGCCCACTCGCTGTCCCCGGTGCTGCACGACGCGGCGTTCCGGGCGCTGGGGCTGGACTGGTCCTACACCCGCGTGGAGTGCGACGAGGCCGGCGTGCCGGCGTTGGTGCGCGGTCTGGACGCCTCGTGGGCCGGGTTGTCGGTGACCATGCCGGGCAAGCGCGCGGCGCTGGCCGCGGCGTCGTCCGCGACGCCCCGCGCGACCCTGGTCGGCGCGGCGAACACGCTGGTCCCGGAGGCCGGCGGCTGGCGCGCGGACTGCACCGACGTGGACGGCGTGCTGGGCGCGTTGCGCGCGGCCTGCGGGTTCACCGGCGGGTCGCGCGCGGTCCTGCTGGGCGCGGGCGGCACCGCCACGGCGGCGCTGGTCGCGCTGGCCTCGGTCGGCGTGACCGAGGTTTCGCTGGTGGTGCGGTCGCCCGCACGGGCCGTGGAGGCTCGGGCGTGCGCGGCGCGCGCCGGGGTGTCGTTGTCCGTGTCGTCCTGGGACAGCACCGATTTCGCCGCGCTGGCGGCGTCCTCGGACGTGCTGGTGAGCACCGTGCCGCCGGCCGCGACCGAGCCGGTCGCGCACGCGCTGGCCGAGTCGCCGTGCGTGCTGGACGTCATCTACCACCCGTGGCCCACGCCGCTGGCGCACGCGGTGGAGAAGCGCGGCCGGGCGTTGGCGACCGGGCTGGACATGTTGCTGCACCAGGCTTTCGGCCAGAGCGAGCAGTTCACCGGGCAGCCCGCGCCGCGCGCGGCGATGCGGACCGCGCTGCGCGCCGCGACCGACCACGTCCTGCCGCTACCCCTGGGCGACTGAACTGCCGGACGCGCCGCGCCGATCTCGGCGGGTTCGCGGTGGTGTCGCGCGTCCGCCGCGCGAAATGCACACGTTCGGGTGAAAAACGCGGGAGGCCCTGCGCGCACCGAGGTGCGCGCAGGGCCTCCCGTCGTCGGTCGGATCAGCCTTCGTCGAGGTCCGTGGCGATCAGGGACGCGATGGCCTCCAGCGCGTCGTCCGCGCCGTCGCCCTCCGCCGCCAGCACGACCTCGTCCCCGTGCATCGCGCCGAGGGTCATCAGCCCCAGCACGCTGCCCGCCTCCACCGGTTCGCCGTCCCCCTTGCGGATGGTGACCTTGACCGGTTGACCGGCAGCCGCCTTCGCCAGCAGTGCGGCAGGGCGCGCGTGCAGTCCGACCTTGCTCGCCACGGTGACCCGTCGCTCAGGCATGATCCGTCCTCTCGTGTGTGCTGTCGGGTGTCAGGACGTCGAAGCGCCCCGGCCCCGGCCTTCCCTGGTGGTGTCCGCGCCGCCGGTCTCGACGACGCTGGCGTCCGCCTCGGGGTCCTCGTCGTCGTCGCGACCCGGCGTCCGCAGGTTCCACTTGGCGATGACGAAGCGGAACACGAAGTAGTAGATCACCGCGTACACCAGGCCGATGATGACCAGCAGCCACGGCTTGGTCGCGATGCCCCAGTTGAGCGCCAGGTCGATGGCACCGGCGGAGAACGAGAAGCCGTCGTGGATGCCCAGCGCGTTGGTGATCGCCAGCGAGGTGCCGGTGAGGATCGCGTGGATGATGTACAGCGGCCACGCGACGAACATGAACGCGAATTCGAGCGGCTCGGTGACACCGGTGATGAACGCGGTCAGCGCGGCGGAACCCATGATGCCGGCGATGATCTTCTTCTGCGCCGGGCGCGCGGTGTGCACGATCGCCAGGGCGGCGGCGGGCAGCGCGAACATCATGATCGGGAAGAAGCCGGTCTGGAACGTGCCGGCGCTCGGGTCCTGGGCCAGGAAGCGCGGGATGTCGCCGTGCACGACCTTGCCGGCGGCGTCGGTGTACTCGCCGAACTGGAACCACACCACGTTGTTGATGATGTGGTGCAGGCCGAGCGGGATGAGCAGGCGGTTGATGAGGCCGAACAGGCCCGCGCCGATCACCGTGCTGCCGGTCACGGCCTCGCCGAGGGCGGTGATGCCGCTGTTGAACCACGGGTAGATCAGGCCGAGCAGGACCGCGATCACGAGCATGACGGTCGCGACCAGGATCGGCACGAACCGGCGACCGCCGAAGAACGCCAGGTACGGCGGCAGCTTGATGCGGTGGTACTTCTGCCAGAGCACGGCGGTGACCAGGCCGACGACGATACCGCCGAGGACCCGGTAGTCGATCAGCACGGCCTTCGCGGCGGGGTCGGTCGGCTGGTCGAGGACCAGCGGCGACATCGCCTTGAACACGCCCTGCATCACGACGTAGCCGACGACCGCCGCGAGGGCGGTCGAACCGTCACCCCGGCGGGCGAAGCCGATCGCGATGCCGACCGCGAACAGCAGCGGCAGGTTGCTCAGGATCGAGTCGCCGGCGTTGCCGATGACCGCCGCGACCTTGTCCCAACCCAAGCCGTCCTTGCCGAGCAGGTCGGGCTGGCCCAACCGGGCCAGGAGACCGGCCACCGGAAGAGCGGCGATCGGCAGCATGAGGCTGCGACCGAACCGCTGCAACGTGGCGAGTCCCTTGATGTCACGACCGCCGACCGCCTGTGGGGCGCTGGCGCTCATGGGTTACCTCCCTTGGCGGAGAAATGGCCGGAATCCGGGACGGTCCGGTCCAATTGCATGGTCACCTGGTAGAGATCGCCCCGGTACCAGGACGTCATGTCCTCCACGGGTCGCCCAGCGGAGCTGGTGACCCGTCGGAAGACGAGGAGCGGGCTGCCGGTCCTGATGCCCAGCAGCCGCGCGGTTTCCGGGTCCGCGCCTTCGGCCCAGGCGGTCTGCCGCGCGTGGTCGAGCTGGACGCCGTACGCGTCGGCCAGGATCGAGTAGAGCGAGCCGGTCAGCTCGTGCCGGTGCAGTCCGGGCACGATCCTGGGGTGGTACCAACCGCGCTCCACGGCCAGCGGCACGCCGTCCGCCAGGCGCAGGCGGACGAGGTGGCACGCCGGTTCGTGCGGTGGCAGGCCGAGCGCGGTCGCCGCGCCCGTCGGCGGCACCTCGTCGGCGCACCGGTGCACCTCGGTCGTGGGGGTGAGGCCGCGCCGCCGCATGTCGTCGGTGAAGGACTCCAGGTAGAGCTGGACCTCCATCCGACGGCGCGCGGTGAAGGTGCCCCTTCCCTTGGCCCTGGTCAACAGGCCCTCGGCGACGAGCTGCCCGACGGCCGCGCGCACCGTGATGCGGGACACCCGGTACTGCCGCGCCAGGTCGCGCTCGGACGGGATGGGCGAACCCGGGGGGAGTTCCTGCTCCGCCATGCGCCGCAGGATGTCCCTGAGCTGGGCGTGCTTGGGCTTGGGCCCGTCCACGATCTCGTTGCGGTTCATGACACCTCCCCGTACTCGCGCCGGCCAAGGGTGATTGGTACTTTCCGGTCTAGACCAGTTGGTGCGGGGAGGATGCTCCGCGCCGCAAGCGGGTGTCAACCGCCGTTACGGGACCGTGCCCGAGCGGTGGCACCCTCACCCCAGGTGTCGAGAGAGGACTTGAAGTGGCTGACGACAAGGCGGAGAAGATCCTTGCCGGGCTCGGTGGAGCGGACAACATCGTGGAGATCGAGCCCTGCATCACACGCCTGCGCTGCGAGCTGACCGATGGCACCCTGGTGGACGAGAAACTGCTCAAGTCCGCCGGTGCGCACGGCGTGATGCGGTCGGGCAACGTCATCCAGGTCGTGGTCGGCCCGGAGGCCGACACCATCGCGAGCGACATCGAGGACCTGCTGTGACGTTGCGCGTGACGAGCCCGGTCAGCGGCCGGGTGGTGGCGCTGTCCGAGGTGCCCGACCCGGTCTTCGCGCAGGCCATGGTGGGACCCGGCATCGCCGTGGAACCCGACCGGGTGACGGCCGAGGTGGTGTCGCCGGTGGACGGCAGGGTGGTGACGCTGCACCCGCACGCGTTCGTGGTCGCCACCGAGGACGGTGCCGCGGTGCTGGTGCACCTCGGCATCGACACCGTGAAGCGCAAGGGCGAGGGCTTCACCCTGCACGTGGTCAAGGACGAGGTGGTGCGGGCCGGGCAGCCGGTCGTGACCTGGGACCCGGCCGAGGTGGAGGCTGCCGGGTTCGCCCCGATCTGCCCGGTCGTCGCGCTCGACGCGGCGGCCGAGGCGCTGCTGGACCTGGCCGGGCCCGGTCCGGTGGCGGCCGGCGACGCGCTGTTCTCCTGGCAGCGCTGAGCACCGGTCCCCGACCCGCCGGGCAGCGCCGCCCGCGAACGGGTCCGACCGGGAGGACCTCCCGGTCGGGCCCGTTCTTGCGTTCCCGGCGGCCCACCGGCCACGGTGGGTCCGTGCTCCTCCCGCTGTCCGGTCTCGTCGCCGGAACCCTGGGTGCCCGGCTGCTGCGCGTTCTCCCCCGTGGTGCGGACGTCGGATGGCTGTGGTGCGCCTTGCCCACCGCCGCGCTGTGGGCGACGACGGTGGCGGCGGCGGACGTGCCCGGCCGCTGGCTGCCCGTCCCGCTGCTCCTTTCGTGGCTGGTGGTGCTCTTCGCCGTGACGGACTACCGCCACCGGCGGCTGCCCGATGCGCTGACGCTGCCCGCCTACCCGGTGCTCGCGCTGGTGCTGTGGTTCGCGGGGGCGGACCTGGGTCGATCGGTCATCGGATGTCTGCTGTTCTTCGGCGTCCACTGGGCGGTGCACCGGTGGCGGCCGTCGGCGCTCGGCGGCGGTGACGTGAAGCTGGCCGGGGCGCTGGGCGCGGTGCTCGGCGCGGTGTCGTGGCTCGCCCTGCCGGTGGCGGCCGGGGTGGCGAGCGCGATCACGCTGGTCGGCGCGCTGCGCCGATCGCGTTGCGGGTTGCCGCACGGACCGGGCCTGACGGGGGCGACCTGGCTCACGTCCGTGTGGGGGCCCTGGTGAGCCTGTGGAAGGATTCGGCGCGTGCTGCGCTGGATCACCGCTGGGGAGTCCCACGGACCGGCCCTGGTTGCCGTGCTGGAAGGCATGGTCGCCGGGGTGGAGGTCACCACTGCCGACCTGACCGTCCAATTGGAACGCCGACGGCTCGGGTTCGGGCGTAGTCCCCGGATGGGCTTCGAGGCCGACGAGGTCGAGATCCTCGGCGGCGTGCGCCACGGGCTCACCCAGGGCGGCCCGATCGCCGTCCGGATCGGCAACACCGAGTGGCCCAAGTGGGAGAAGGTGATGTCCGCCGATCCCGTCGACCCCTCCGAGCTCAAGCCGACCGGCCGCAACGAGGCGCTGACCCGGCCCCGGCCCGGTCACGCCGACCTGCCCGGGATGCAGAAGTTCGGGTTCGACGAGGCGCGCCCGGTGCTGGAGCGGGCCAGTGCGCGGGAGACCGCCGCCCGCACCGCGCTGGGCACCGTGGCGCGGCACTTCCTCAAGCAGGTCTTCGACGCCGACGTGGTCAGCCACGTGGTGTCGATCGGCGGGGCGCGGACGCCCGCCGACGCGGCGGTCCCCGGTCCGGGCGACCTGGCCGCGGTCGACGCCAGCCCGGTGCGCGCCTTCGACCCGCGCGGCACCGAGGCGATGGTGGCCGAGGTGGAGGCGGTGAAGGAGGCCGGCGACACGGTCGGCGGCGTGATCGAGGTCATCGTCTACGGCCTGCCGCCCGGTATCGGGTCCCACGTGCACTGGGACCGCCGGCTGGACGCGCGGCTCGCGGGCGCGCTGATGGGCGTGCAGGCGATGAAGGGCGTGGAGGTCGGCGACGGCTTCACCACCGCCGAGCGGTGGGGCAGCCAGGCGCACGACGAGATCGACCGGGGCCCCGGGCCCAAGGGCGTGACGCGCCGCTCCAACCGGGCCGGCGGCCTGGAGGGCGGCATCACCAACGGCGAGCCGGTGCGCGTGCGGGTGGCCATGAAGCCCATCTCGACCGTGCCGCGCGCCCTGTCCACTGTGGACGTGCGGACCGGCGAGCCGGCCGTGGCGATCCACCAGCGCTCGGACGTGTGCGCGGTGCCGCGCGCCGGTGTCGTGCTGGAGTCCGTGGTGGCCCTGGTGCTCGCCGAGACGGCGCTGGAGAAGTTCGGCGGCGACTCGATCGCGGAGACCCGGCGCAACGTCGCGTCCTACCTGGCGGCGCTGGAAGCCCGCTGGGACGGGCGGTGAGCCCGCGCTACGTCGTCCTCGGCCCGCCCGGAGCGGGCAAGACGACGGTCGGGCAGCGGCTCGCCGAGCGGCTCGGGGTGACCTTCCGGGACACCGACGAGGACGTCGTCGCCACCGCCGGGAAGTCCATTTCGGACATCTTCACCACCGACGGCGAGCCGGCGTTCCGGGCGCTGGAGGAGGCGGCGGTCGCGGTCGGCCTGGCCGAGCACGACGGCGTGCTGGCGCTGGGCGGCGGCGCGGTGCTTTCCGCGGTGACGCGGGAACGGCTCGCCGGCCACACCGTGGTGTTCCTCAACGTGGGCACGGCGGAAGGCGTCCGGCGGACCGGGCTGTCCGTCGCGCGGCCCCTGCTGGCCGGGGTGAACCCGCGCTCGACGTTCAAGGCGCTGCTCGACGCCCGGCTGCCGCTGTACCGGGAGGTCGCGGCGATCGAGGTGTCGACCGACGAGCTGGACCCGGAGCAGGTGGTCACCGCCGTGCTCGCGCACGGCACGACGGCCGGGTGACCCCGGTGGACCCGACCGCCGCCCACGTCCTCGCCCGCCACGTCGCGGTGGGGGGACCGGTCGGCGGTGACCCGGGCGTGCGCGCGCCCGGGGTGGGCAGCTCGCGGACCGCCGGTCCGGACGCCCGGCCCGCACCCGCACCCCACGGCCGCAGTGCCGCCGTGGGGGAGCGGCCACGTCGTCGAGCCCTTCCTCCCGGGCACCCGCGCGGGCCGCGAACGGGTGCCGAGGGGTGCGCGGCGGTCTTTCCGCGTGTTGTTCCCGAGTTCTGCCGGTTCTGCCGGTCCGGACCCCGCCGCCGGCACCCCCGACCCGGCGCGAACACCCCCGCCGGTCCGGACGCGGGCGGTGGCCGGCGGTCGGGGGTGCCGCGCGGCCGGGGACCGGGCCGACGTGCCGGCGGGTGTCCGGTGCCCGACCGCGCCGGGAGCGGACGTGGTCGAATGGTGACCTACGAAGGGGAGTGGTGATGGGCGAGCCGGTGCGGATTCGCGTGGCCGCGGAGCGACCGTACGACGTGGTGGTGGGACGCGGGCTGCTCGGTGAGCTGGTCGAGGCGCTGCGCGGCACGGCCAAGGTGGCGATCGTCCACACGCCCACCCTCGGCGAGACCGCCGAGGCGGTCCGCGAGGAGTTGGCGGCGGCGGGGGTCGACGCGCACCGGGTCGAGGTGCCCGACGCCGAGGACGGCAAGGAGCTGCGGGTCGCCGAGTACTGCTGGAACGTGTTCGGCCAGATGGGGCTGGGCCGCTCGGACGCGGTGATCGGCCTCGGCGGCGGTGCGGTGACCGACCTCGCCGGGTTCGTCGCGTCCACCTGGATGCGCGGCGTGAAGCTGGTGCACGTGCCGACCACGCTGCTCGGCATGGTGGACGCCGCCGTCGGCGGCAAGACCGGGATCAACACCGACGCGGGCAAGAACCTGGTCGGCACGTTCTCCGAGCCGCACGCCGTGCTGGTCGACCTGGCCACCCTGGAGACCTTGCCGCGCAACGAACTCGTCGCCGGCATGGCCGAGGTCGTCAAGGGCGGTTTCATCGCCGACCCGGTGATCCTCGACCTGATCGAGGCCGACCCGGAGCGCGCCCTGGACCCGACCGGCGACGTGCTCGAAGAGCTGGTGCGGCGCAAGATCCAGGTCAAGGCCGACGTGGTGTCGGCGGACCTGCGCGAATCCGACCTGCGCGAGATCCTCAACTACGGCCACACCCTCGGCCACGCCATCGAGCGCCGCGAGCGGTACCGCTGGCGGCACGGCGCGGCGGTCAGCGTGGGCCTGGTGTTCGCCGCCGAGCTCGCCCGGCTGGCGGGCCGGCTGGACGACGCGACCGCCGACCGCCACCGCCGGGTGCTGGACTCGCTGGGCCTGCCGACCCGCTACGACCCGGACGCGCTGCCCGAGCTGATGGCCGGCATGCGGGTGGACAAGAAGAACCGCTCCGGCGTGCTGCGGTTCGTGGTGCTGGACGGCCTGGCCAAGCCCGGCCGGCTGGAGGGCCCGGACCCGTCGCTGATCGCCGCCGCGTACTCGGCGGTGGCCGCCGAGCCGACCTCCGGCGGGAGCGTGCTGCTGTGAAGGTCCTCGTCCTGAACGGGCCCAACCTGGGTCGGCTGGGCACCCGGGAGCCGGACGTCTACGGGGCCACCACCTACGCCGGGCTGGTCGAGCTGTGCGCGGCGACCGGCCGCGAGGTGGGTGTGGAGGTCGAGGTCCGGCAGACCGACGTCGAGGGCGAGATGCTCGGCTGGCTGCACCGGGCCGCCGACGACGGGACGCCGGTCGTGCTCAACGCGGCGGCCTGGACGCACTACTCGATCGCGGTCCGGGACGCGTGCTCGCAGTTGACCGCGCCGCTGGTCGAGGTGCACATCTCGAACGTCCACAAGCGCGAGGAGTTCCGCGCCCACAGCCTGCTCTCGGCGATCGCGGAGGGCGTGATCGTCGGCCTGGGCGTGCGGGGCTACCAGCTCGCGATCCGCTGGCTGGCCGACAAGACCTGACCGGCCGACAAGACCTGACCGGGCGGCACTCTTCGCGGACGAGTACCCCCGCCTGGGTGGGGCGGATCACCACACCGGGTACTCCAGGACACCGAGGGCGTCGAAGAGGCGCTCGTGCCTCGGCCGGATCTCACCCGGCCGGGTGAGTTGATCTCTACACTGGAGCGGGACCGGGCGCGGTGCGTTCCCCGGTGAGGCACCCGACGTCCGGAAGTGGAGACCATGGCCGGCCCGACGAGGCTCCTCGGAACCCTCCTCGCCCTCGCCACCGCCACGGCGTGCGCGCCGGGCGTCGCGGAGCCCGCCGCGCCCCCGCCGCCGACCACGACGAGCACCCGGCCCGACCGGCCGGCCCCGCCCGCGCCGCGACCGGTCGCCGACCGGAACCGGCAGGGCCCCGGCGTCGTCGCGGCCGGCCCGGAGGCCCCGTACAACTACGGCCCGGCGGTGCTGGCCGAGGGCGGTCGGATCCGGATGTGGTGGTGCAGCCAGGTCCGGCACGCCGACCCGCCCGGGGACGACCTGCTGCACGCGGAGAGCGCGAGCCCGTCCGGCCCGTTCACCGCGCCGGACGGCAGTTCCGGCCAGTCGGTGCTCAGCGGCAGCGTGACCGGGTTCGACGGCAAGCACGTGTGCGACCCGTCCGTGCTCAAGGTCGGCGGCACCTACTACCTGTACTACACCGGCGCGGCCGGCGAGCACGCCCACGGCAACGCGGTCGGCGTCGCCACCAGCCCGGACGGCGTGCACTGGACCCGCGACGCGGGCGGCCTGCCGATCGTCAGCCCGTCCTACGACACCACCCGGGACAACACCTACGGCGCGGGCCAGCCGTCCGTGCTGTTCGTCGACGGCTGGTTCTACCTGCTGTTCACCGACACCACCGGCCGCGCGGCCGGCTGGAACGGCGCGGGCCAGTTCGTGCTGCGCGCCCGCGACCCCACGTTCCTCAACCACGTGGAGGCGCTCGGCGAGCGCGGGTTCGAGCCGGTCGCGGACACCCGCAGGCCGCGCACCCGCTCGGTGGTGGACGCGTTCAGCGCGGACTGGATGTACGTGGACGCCCTCAAGGCGTTCGCCATCGCGCACGAGACCGAGCACGGCACCACGATCACCTTCTGGGACCACGACTTCACCGGCAACCCGGTCCCGCCGGTCACCATCCCGGGCCGCTGGCGCGAGGGGCCCGGCCTGGTCCGCACCCCGGAGGGCCACGCCCCGCTCTCGCCCGAGGACCCGTGCGGCCGGATTCCGCTGGACGTGGTGCGCGCGACCGTCGACGGGGCCGCCGCCGCACCCACCGACCTGGGGCACTTCGGGCTGGACCTGGCCCACGCGCCCGGTTGCCGGACCGCCGCGACGGCCCGCGTGCTCGACGGCTTCGCCGTGCCGTCCCCGGAGAACACCGTGGACCTGGTCGTCGGCGGCGAGGTGGTCCGCGTCGAGCGCCGCTCGGTCGCCGACCGGCTGGCCACCCGGGTCCTGGAGCGCCGCCCGCCGATCGTCGACGAGCTGCCCCTCGCGGCCCGCGTCCCGGCCGGTGCGAAGGCGCTGCGCGCCCCGGACGGCCGGACGGCGCTGCTGCTGGAGGACGAGCTCTGGCTGGTCGCGGACGAGGAGGTGGCGAGGCTCAACTCGTCGCCGGTCACCGCCGTCGACCAGCGGACCTGGGACGGCTACGAGCAGGCCGGCGACCTGCGCCGGTAGCGCGTCGACCACGCACCACCCGCCGGCCCGCGCAGCGTCCGCCGGCCGGGTCGGGTCCGTCCCGCCGGGCACCGCCGCCCGCCCCGGTGCCGACCTCGGGACCGCTGTGCGGCCGTCGGCGAGCCTCTAGGCTGCGGGTATGTCCCACTCGACTCGCCGCGCCACCCTGCGCGCCACGCTCCGGGACCGGGAGCTGGACGCGCTGCTGGTGACCAACCTGCTGAACATCCGCTACCTCACCGGGTTCACCGGGTCCAACGCCGCGCTGCTGGTGTCCGCCGACTCCGACGAGGCCACCGCCTTCTGCACCGACGGCCGGTACCTGATCCAGGCCGAGCGGCAGGTGCCGGACCTGGAACGGGTCGTCGACCGGCCGTGCGACGTGGCGCTGACGACCCGGGCGGCCGAGGCGGGGCTGCGCCGCACGGGCTACGAGAGCGGGCACGTGACCATCGAGGCGCTGGACCTGCTCACCGAGGCCGCCGGCCGGGTCGAGCTGGTCCGCGCGCCCGGCCTGGTCGAGGAGCTGCGGCTGGTCAAGGACGACGCGGAGGTCGAGGCGCTGCGGATGGCGTGCGCGGCGGCCGACCGGGCGCTGGCCGGGCTGATCGAGCACGGCGGCCTGCGCGCGGGGCGCACCGAGCGGGAGATCGCCCGCGAGCTGGAGAACCGGATGCTCGACCACGGCGCGGACGGCCCGAGCTTCGAGAGCATCGTGGCGGCCGGCGCGAACTCCGCCGTGCCGCACCACCGCCCCACCGACGCCGTGGTGCAGCCGGGCGACTTCGTGAAGCTGGACTTCGGCGCGCTGGTCGACGGCTACCACTCGGACATGACCCGCACCCTGGTGGTCGGCCGGGCCGCGGACTGGCAGCGGGAGCTGTACGAGCTGGTCGCCGCGTCGCAGGCGGCCGGCCGGCGGGCGCTCGCGCCGGGCACCGGAACCGGCGCGGTGGACGCGGCGGCTCGCGGCGTGATCGAGGAGGCGGGCTACGGGGACCGGTTCCCGCACGGTCTCGGCCACGGCGTCGGACTGCAGATCCACGAGGCTCCGGCGCTGTCCAAGGTCGGGGCCGGTACACTTCTGCCCGGTATGGCGGTCACCGTCGAGCCCGGTGTGTACCTGGCCGGGCAGGGCGGCGTCCGCATCGAGGACACGCTGGTGGTGCGCCAAGGTGCCCCGGAGCTCCTCACCCTGACCACGAAAGAGCTTGTGGTCCTCTGACGCCCGAACCCAGATAACAGGAGAGCCCACCCCGTGGCCACCACCAACGACCTGAAGAACGGCCTGGTGCTGAACCTCGACGGCCAACTGTGGACCGTCACCGCGTTCCAGCACGTCAAGCCGGGCAAGGGTGGCGCGTTCGTGCGCACCACGTTGAAGCACGTCCTGTCCGGCAAGGTCGTGGACAAGACCTTCAACGCGGGGACCAAGGTCGAGACGGCCACCGTGGACAAGCGCGGCATGACCTACCTCTACAAGGACGGTGCCGACTTCGTCTTCATGGACGGCGACACCTTCGACCAGCTCAACGTGCCGGCCGAGACCGTGGCCGACGCGGCGGACTACCTGCTGGAGAACCAGGAGGCGGTCGTCGCGGTGCACGAGGGCGTCGCGCTCTACGTGGAGCTGCCGACCAGCGTCGAGCTGGTCATCCGGCACACCGACCCGGGCCTCCAGGGCGACCGCAGCACCGGCGGCACCAAGCCCGCCACGCTGGAGACCGGCGCGGAGATCCAGGTCCCGCTGTTCGTCACGACCGGCGAGAAGATCAAGGTCGACACCCGCGACGGCCGGTACCTCGGCCGGGTCAGCGGCTGACGTGGGCGCACGCAGCAAGGCCCGGAAACGGGCGGTCGACGTCCTCTACGAGGCCGACCTGCGCGGTGTGGACGCGGTCACCCTGCTCGCGGAGCGGGTGGGCTCGCCGGACGTGCCGCCGATCAACGACTACACGATCAGCCTGGTGGAGGGCGTCACCGGCCACCGCCCCCGGATCGACGACCTGATCTCGGAGCACGCCGAGGGCTGGACGCTCCAGCGGATGCCGGGCGTGGACCGCGCGGTGCTGCGGTTGGGCCTCTACGAGCTGCTGTGGGCGTCCGACGTCCCGGACGCGGTCGCCATCGACGAGGCCGTGGAGCTGGCCAAGCAGCTCTCCACGGACGACTCGCCGCGCTTCGTCAACGGCGTGCTGGGCCGGATCGCGGTGATCGCGGACCAGTTGCGCGCCGTCCTCTAGGCGTCGTCCTGCCGGCAGGGCCTCGCGTCGTCGGCGCGGGGCCCTTCCGCGCGCCCCGACCCGACCGGGACGAACGGAAGAGGGGCCGCCCAGGCGTGCCGTGCGGCCCTCTCTCGCGTCGTGCTCAGTCCTCCTTGGCCGGTCGGGCCTCGGGGGGCAGCACACCCCAGTCGATGAGCTGCTCGGTCAGCTCGCCCGGCGTCATGTCGTAGATGATCGCCAGGGAGCGCAGGTCCTCCGTCCGGATGGACAGGACCTTGCCGTTGTAGTCACCGCGCTGGCTCTGGATGGTGGCCGCGTACCGCGCGAGCGGCCCGACCTTCTCCGCCGGCAACTGCTGTAGCCGCTCCAGGTTGATGACGATCTTCGTCGCGGGCTCGGCTCCGGAGGGCACGCGGCCCTCCGGCAGCAGTTCCGCGACCGGCACACCGTAGAAGTCGGCCAGCTCGGCGAGCTTCTGCACGGTCACGGCGCGGTCGCCGCGCTCGTACGAGCCGACGACCACGGCCTTCCAACGACCGCCGGACTTCTGCTCGACGCCGTGCAGAGACAGGCCCTGCTGCTGGCGGATCGCGCGGAGCTTGGCCCCCAGCGCCTTGGCGTAGTCGCCCATGTGGCGGTTCTCCGTTCATTCGCCCCGTCAGCCGGTAGGGGACTGCCGCGGGGAGGCTTCGATCAATACGCAGAGTAATGATTGCTCTCCGTGGTCACCAGGTCAAGCCGATCTCGCCGGTCCAGGTGGCCGAGACCACGCGGACCACCCGGAAGATTGACCCTGAAAGCCTGATACCGTGCTGGTCAGCCCGGTCCGAACCGGGTGTCCGACGTCCTTTAAGGACCCGTCCAGCGAGGCGGGGAAGGAGGTCCAACCGTGGCGCCACGTCAACGTGGCGCGACGGACCCGGCCGGGGAGCGAGAGCTCCTGTCGGCCGGCGACGTCGCGCGTACCGTCGCCCGAATGGCCCATCAGATCATCGAGAAGACAGCCCTCGATGCACCCAGCGCACCCGCGGTAGTCCTGATGGGGATTCCGAGCCGGGGTGCGCCCCTCTCCCGCAGGCTCGCGGTCAAGATCCGGGAATTCAGCGGTGTGGCGGTACCCACAGGCACCCTGGACGTGACGCTCTACCGGGACGACCTGCGGCGTGGCCCCACCCGTCCGTTGGAGACGACCGCGCTCCCGGATGGCGGCATCGACGACCGGCTGGTCGTGCTGGTGGACGACGTCCTGTTCTCCGGCCGCACGATCCGGGCCGCCCTGGACGCGCTGCGCGACCACGGCCGCCCGCGCGCCGTGCAGCTCGCCGTGCTGGTCGACCGGGGCCACCGCGAGCTGCCGATCCGCGCGGACTACGTCGGCAAGAACGTCCCCACCGCCCGCTCCGAGGAGGTCCACGTGCTGCTGGAGGAGTTCGACCAGCGGGACGGGGTGGTGCTGCGGTGAAGCACCTGCTGTCCACCGAGGGCATCGACCCGGCGGACGCCACCGCGATCCTGGACACGGCGGCGGGCCTCAAGCAGTCGCTGGAGGGCCGCGAGGTGCGCAAGCTGCCCACCCTGCGCGGTCGCACGGTGATCACGGTGTTCTACGAGAACTCCACCCGGACCCGGGTCAGCTTCGAGATCGCGGGCAAGTGGATGAGCGCGGACGTGGTGAACGTCTCGTCGTCCGGTTCCAGCGTGGGCAAGGGCGAGTCCCTGCGCGACACCGCGCTCACCCTGGCCGCCGCCGGCGCGGACTGCGTCGTCATCCGGCACCCCGCCTCCGGCGCGGCCCACCAGTTGGCCGGCTGGCTCAGGCACACCGGCACGTCCGTGGTGAACGCGGGCGACGGGATGCACGAGCACCCCACCCAGGCCCTGCTGGACGCGGCCACCCTGCGGGAGCGCCTCGGCGACCTGCGGGACCGCCGGATCGCGATCGTCGGCGACGTGCTGCACAGCCGCGTGGCCAGGTCGAACGTGCACCTGCTGACCGCGCTCGGCGCGGAGGTCACCCTGGTGGCCCCGCCGACGCTGCTGCCCGCCGGCGTGGCGGGCTGGCCGGTCACCGTCTCGCACGAGCTGGACGCCGAGCTGCCCGGCCAGGACGCGGTGATGCTGCTGCGCGTCCAGGCCGAACGCATGTACAGCGGGACCGCCGGCACCGGGGGCAACGGGCACTTCTTCCCGTCCGCCCGCGAGTACTCGATCGCCTACGGGCTCAACGAACGACGTCTGGCCCTGCTCCCCGAGCACGCCGTGGTGCTGCACCCCGGTCCGATGCTGCGCGGCATGGAGATCGCGAGCGCGGTCGCCGACTCGCCCCGCGCCGCCATCACCGACCAGGTGCGCAACGGCGTGCACGTGCGCATGGCCGTCCTCTACCACCTGCTTGCCCACGAGGAGGAGAACGCGTGAACCCCTTGATCATCAGGGGAGTGCGGCCCTACGGCGAAGGCGACCCGGTCGACGTGCTGGTCCGCGACGGCGTGATCGCCGCCATCGGTGTCGTCCCCGGACCCGACGACGACACCGAGGTCGTGGAGGGCGGTGGCGCGGTCCTGCTGCCCGGTTTCGTGGACCTGCACACCCACCTGCGCGAGCCCGGCCGCGAGGACACCGAGACCATCGAGACCGGCTCCGCCGCCGCCGCGCTCGGCGGCTACACCGCGGTCTTCGCCATGGCCAACACCGACCCGGTCGCGGACAACGCCGTCGTGGTCGAGCACGTGGCCCGGCGCGGTCGCGAGGTCGGCCTGGTCGACGTGCACCCGGTGGGCGCGGTCACCGTCGGCCTCCGGGGCGAGCAGCTCGCCGAGCTCGGCACCATGGCCAAGGCCGGTGTCCGGGTGTTCTCCGACGACGGCCACTGCGTGCACGACCCGCTGATCATGCGCCGCGCCCTGGAGTACTCCAAGGCGCTGGACGTGGTGGTCGCGCAGCACGCCGAGGAGCCCCGGCTGACCGCCGGCGCGCAGGCCCACGAGGGCGCGCACGCCGCGCGGCTGGGCCTCCAGGGCTGGCCCGCCGCCGCCGAGGAGGCGATCGTCGCCCGCGACTGCCTGCTCGCCCGGCAGGTGGACGCCCGGCTGCACGTCTGCCACGTCTCCACCGCCGGCACCGCCGACGTGCTGGCCTGGGCCAAGGCCCGGGGCACGGACGTCACCGCCGAGGTCACGCCGCACCACCTGCTGCTGACCGACGACCGGCTGGAGACCTACGACCCGGTCAACAAGGTCAACCCGCCGCTGCGCACCGCCGCCGACGTCGAGAAGCTGCGCCGGGCGCTCGCGGACGGCGTCATCGACTGCGTCGCCACCGACCACGCCCCGCACGCCGTGCAGGACAAGGACTGCGAGTGGGCGGCGGCCCGGCCCGGCATGCTGGGCCTCCAGACCGCGTTGTCCGTCGTGGTCGCGACGATGGTCGAGACCGGCTTGCTGACCTGGCGCGGGGTCGCCCGGGTGATGAGCGAGCGCCCCGCGGAGATCGCCGGCCTGCCCGACCACGGCCGCCCGGTCGAGGTGGGCGAGCCCGCGAACCTCGTCCTGGTCGACCCGGACGCCACCTGGACGGTGCGCGGCGCGGATTTCGCGAGCATCGCGGCCAACACCCCGTTCGAGGGCATGGAGCTGCCCGGCCGGGTCGTCGCCACGCTGCTGCGCGGGCGCGTGACCGCGACCAGCGGAAGGATTCCCGCATGACCCGCGTGCTGCTGTCCCTGGCGGTGTTCGCCGTCTTCGCCCTCGCCGTGTACGGCATGTGGCACGGCTGGCGGGCCCGCGCCCGGCGGCAGACCGAGGCGCTGCCGGAGTTCCCGCAGCCGCCCGCCGAGACCGGTGCCGCGAAGCTGGAGACCACCGGTGTCTACATCGGCACCACGATCGGCGACGACTGGCAGGACCGGGTCGCGGTCGGCGACATCGGCCACCGCGCCGAGGCGGTCCTCAAGCTGACCGACACCGGCGTGCTGGTCGAGCGGACCGGCGCGACCGCCATGTGGATTCCGCTGGCCGACGTGGTGGACGCCCGCACCGCGCGCGGCCTGGCGGGCAAGGTGATGACCGCCGACGGCCTGCTGGTGGTGCGCTGGCAGCTCGCGGGCCAGACCTTCGACACCGGGTTCCGGGGCGACGACAAGGACGTGTACGAGCAGTGGGTGCAGGCGCTGGGAGGCCGTGCGTGAACAACTCCGCCAAGAACAACTCCACGACGACCGGTGCGGCCCTCGTGCTGGAGGACGGCCGCGTCTTCCGCGGCGAGTCCTACGGCGCGGTCGGCGCGAGCCTCGGCGAGGCGGTCTTCGCCACCGGCATGACCGGGTACCAGGAGACCCTCACCGACCCGTCCTACCACCGCCAGATCGTGGTGCAGACCGCGCCGCAGATCGGCAACACCGGCTGGAACGACGAGGACGACGAGTCGTCCCGGATCTGGGTGGCGGGCTACGTCGTCCGCGACCCGGCGCGGGTGCCGTCCAACTGGCGCTCCACCCGGGGACTGGACGAGGAGCTGGTCCGCCAGGGCGTGGTCGGCATCGCCGGCATCGACACCCGGATGCTCACCCGCCACCTGCGCGAGCGGGGCGCGATGCGCGCCGGCGTGTTCTCCGGCGACGACCTGGGCGACGACGGGGAGATGCTGGAGCGGGTGCGCACCGCGCCCGGCATGACCGGCGCGGACCTGGCCGGCGACGTGACCACGGCGCGGAAGTACGTGGTCGACGCGATCGGCGAGCGCCGGTTCCGGGTCGCCGCGCTGGACCTGGGCATCAAGTCCAACACCCCGCGGATGATGGCCGCGCGCGGCGTCGAGGTGCACGTCCTGCCGCTGCACTCGACCTTCGCCGACATCGAGGCGATCGCGCCGGACGGCGTCTTCCTGTCCAACGGACCCGGCGACCCGGCCACCCAGGCGCACGCCGTGGGGCTGACCCGCGAGGTCCTGTCGAAGCGCATCCCGCTGTTCGGCATCTGCTTCGGCAACCAGATCCTGGGCCGCGCGCTGGGCCGCGAGACCTACAAGATGCGCTACGGCCACCGGGGCATCAACATCCCGGTCATCGACGTCGCGACCGGGCGGGTGGCCATCACCTCGCAGAACCACGGCTTCGCGCTGGAGGGGGAGCCCGGCCAGGAGTTCGGCTCCGACTTCGGCCGCGTGCAGTTGAGCCACTACTGCCCGAACGACGGCACCGTGGAGGGCGTGCGCGCCCTGGAGGTGCCCGCGTTCAGCGTGCAGTACCACCCGGAGGCGGCGGCCGGACCGCACGACGCCGCCCCGCTGTTCGACGAATTCTGCAATCTCATGTCCGGCTCCGCCGGGGGACAGACGATGGGCGAGGGCCGCTGATGCCGAAGAGGACTGATCTCAAGCACGTGCTGGTGATCGGCTCCGGGCCGATCGTCATCGGCCAGGCCTGCGAGTTCGACTACTCGGGCACCCAGGCGTGCCGCGTGCTGCGCGACGAGGGCCTGCGGGTCAGCCTGGTCAACTCCAACCCGGCCACCATCATGACCGACCCGGAGTTCGCCGACGCCACCTACGTCGAGCCGATCACGCCGGAGTTCGTGGAGAAGGTGATCGCCGCCGAGCGCCCGGACGCGATCCTGGCCACCCTGGGCGGGCAGACCGCCCTGAACACCGCCATCGCGCTGCACGAGCGGGGCGTGCTGGAGAAGTACGACGTCGAGCTGATCGGCGCGGACATCGACGCCATCCAGCGCGGCGAGGACCGGCAGATCTTCAAGGACCTGGTGCGCAAGATCGGTGCCGAGGTCCCGCGCAGCGCCGTGTGCCGCACCATGGACGACGTCCGCGCCACGGTCGCCGACCTGGGCCTGCCGGTGGTGATCCGGCCGTCGTTCACCATGGGCGGCCTGGGTTCCGGCATGGCGCACACCCCGGCGGAGCTGGAGCGGCTGGCCGCCTCCGGGCTCGCCGAGTCCCCGGTCACCGAGGTGCTGATCGAGGAGAGCGTGCTCGGCTGGAAGGAGTACGAGCTGGAGCTCATGCGCGACCGCAACGACAACGTGGTCGTGGTGTGCTCCATCGAGAACATCGACCCGATGGGCGTGCACACCGGCGACTCGGTGACCGTCGCGCCCGCGATGACGCTGACCGACCGCGAGTACCAGCACATGCGCGACGTCGGCATCGCGGTCATCCGCGAGGTCGGCGTGGACACCGGCGGGTGCAACATCCAGTTCGCGATCGACCCGGAAACCGGGCGGATGGTCGTGATCGAGATGAACCCGCGCGTTTCCCGCTCCTCCGCGCTGGCGTCGAAAGCGACCGGCTTCCCGATCGCCAAGATCGCCGCGAAACTCGCCATCGGCTACACCCTGGACGAAATCCGCAACGACATCACCGGCGAGACCCCGGCCAGTTTCGAACCGGCGCTGGACTACGTCGTGGTGAAGGTGCCCCGGTTCGCGTTCGAGAAGTTCCCCGGCGCGGACCGGACGCTGACCACGACCATGAAGTCGGTCGGCGAGGCGATGTCGATCGGCCGCAGCTTCGTGGAGGCGCTGGGCAAGGCGCTGCGCTCGATGGAGACCAAGGCCGCCGGCTTCTGGACCACCCCCGACCCCGACGACACGACGCTGGAGTCCACTCTGGACGCCCTGCGCGCGGGTCACGACGGGCGGCTGTACACCGTGGACCGGGCGCTGCGCCTGGGCGCGACGATCGAGCAGGTGCACGAGGCGTCGGGCATCGACCCGTGGTTCGTCGAGCAGATCTCCTGGCTGGTCGACCTGGGCCGGGAGATCGAGGACGCCCCGGTGCTGGACGAACGCCTGCTGCGCAAGGCCAAGCGGGCCGGGCTGTCCGACCGGCAGGTCGCCGCGCTGCGCTCCGAGCTCGCCGGCGAGGACGGCGTGCGGAGGCTGCGGCACCGGCTGGGCGTGCGGCCGGTGTTCAAGACCGTCGACACCTGCGCCGCCGAGTTCGCGGCCAAGACGCCCTACCACTACTCGGCCTACGAGCTCGACCCCGACGCGGAGACCGAGGTCGCCGAGCAGCGCGAGAAGCCCAAGGTGCTGATCCTGGGCTCCGGCCCGAACCGGATCGGGCAGGGCATCGAGTTCGACTACTCGTGCGTGCACGCGGCCATGGCGCTGCGCGCGGCCGGGTACGAGACGGTGATGGTCAACTGCAACCCGGAGACCGTGTCCACCGACTACGACACCTCCGACCGCCTGTACTTCGAGCCGCTGACGTTCGAGGACGTGCTGGAGGTGTTCCACTCCGAGCAGCGCTCCGGCACGGTCGTGGGCGTGATCGTGCAACTCGGCGGGCAGACGCCGCTGGGCCTGGCGCAGCGGCTCTCGGACGCGGGCGTCCCGGTCGTGGGCACCCCGCCGCACGCCATCCACCTCGCCGAGGACCGCGGCGCGTTCGGCCAGGTGCTCACCGACGCGGGCCTGCCCGCGCCCAAGTACGGCACCGCCACGTCGTTCGCGCAGGCCAAGGCGATCGCCGACGAGATCGGCTACCCGGTGCTGGTGCGCCCCTCCTACGTGCTGGGCGGGCGCGGCATGGAGATCGTCTACGACGAGGAGACGCTGGCCGGGTACATCGCCCGCGCCACCGAGGTCAGCCCGGAGCACCCGGTGCTGGTCGACCGGTTCCTCGACGACGCCATCGAGATCGACGTCGACGCCCTGTTCGACGGCGAGGAGGTGTTCATCGGCGGCGTGATGGAGCACATCGAGGAGGCCGGCGTGCACTCCGGCGACTCGGCGTGCGCGCTGCCCCCGATCACCCTGGGCGAGACCGACGTGGACAACGTGCGGCGCTCCACCCGGGCCATCGCCGAGGGCATCGGCGTGCGCGGCCTGCTCAACGTCCAGTACGCGCTCAAGGACGACGTCCTGTACGTGCTGGAGGCCAACCCGCGCGCGTCGCGGACCGTGCCGTTCGTGTCCAAGGCGACCGCCGTGCCGCTCGCCAAGGCCGCCGCGCGGGTCATGCTCGGCACGAGCATCGCCGAGCTGCGCGCGGAGGGCATCCTCCCGGCCACCGGCGACGGCGCGAAGCTGCCGCCGCACGCCCCGGTCGCGGTCAAGGAAGCCGTGCTGCCGTTCCACCGGTTCCGCACGCCGGAGGGCAAGGGCGTGGACTCGCTGCTCGGGCCGGAGATGAAGTCGACCGGCGAGGTGATGGGCATCGACGTGTCGTTCGGCATGGCCTACGCCAAATCCCAGACCGCCTCCTACGGCTCGCTGCCCACCTCGGGCCGGGTCTTCGTGTCGGTCGCCAACCGGGACAAGCGGGCCATGATCTTCCCGATCAAGCGGCTCGCCGACCTGGGCTTCGAGGTGCTCGCCACGGCCGGCACCGCCGAGGTGCTGCGCCGCAACGGCGTCCCCTGCACGGTGGTCCGCAAGCACTTCGAGGGCGACGACAACATCGTGGACGCCATCCTGGCCGGGAACGTCGACATGATCATCAACACGCCCTACGGCAACCACGGGCCCCGCGTGGACGGCTACGAGATCCGCACGGCGGCCGTGGCGAAGGACATCCCGTGCGTCACGACCATCCAGGGCGCGGCGGCGGCGGTGCACGGCATCGAGGCCGCCATCCGCGGTGACATCGGCGTACGGCCCCTCCAGGCGCTCCAGGCGGCCCTGCGGGGTGAGGCGTGAGGTTCGGGGAGCGGCTGGCCGGGGCCGTCGCCGAGCACGGCCCCCTGTGCGTCGGCATCGACCCCCACCCGGGCCTGCTGGACGCCTGGGGCCTGCCGCGCGACGCGTCGGGCCTGGAGCGGTTCGCGCTGACCTGCGTGGAGGCGTTCGGGGGCCACGTGGCCCTGGTGAAGCCCCAGGCGGCCTTCTTCGAGGCGTATGGGTCGCGGGGTGTCGCGGTGCTGGAGCGGGTCGTGGCGGACCTGCGGGGCACCGGCACGCTGGTACTGGTGGACGCCAAGCGCGGCGACATCGGGTCCACCATGGCCGCCTACGCCCAGGCGTACCTGACCGATGGCTCGCCGCTGGCCGGCGACGCGGTGACGGTGTCGCCGTACCTGGGCTTCGGGTCGCTCGACCCGGCGTTCGACGCGGCGCGCGCGAGCGGGCGCGGCGTGTTCGTGCTGGCTCTGACCTCCAATCCCGAGGGTCCCGCGGTGCAGCGCGCGACCGGTCCGGGAGGTCGGTCCGTGGCCCAGTCCGTCATCGACGCCGCGGCCCGCCGCAACGCCGGTGCGGACCCCCTCGGGGACGTCGGGCTGGTCGTCGGCGCGACCGTGGGCGAACTCGGCGTCGACCTCTCCGACCTGCGCGGACCGGTCCTGGCCCCCGGTTTCGGGGCCCAGGGCGCGACCGTCGCGGACCTGCGCCGGGTGTTCGGCGAGGAGCTGCCCGGGGTGCTCCCGGCGAGCTCCCGGGACGTGCTCCGGCACGGCCCCGGAGCCGCAACTTTGCGGTCTGCGGCAAGGGCGGTGGGGGACTCCCTGAGACGGTGATCGCGGACAAATCACGACACGCTTTACGTGGTCCGCTCACCTGCGTAAACGGTGCCTGGTACGGTCCTGGCGACCGGCGGGACCAAACCCCATCGAGCGCATACCACACGGGTCGTGCGCAAGGCGTTACCGGTGGCGGTGACGGGACGGCCGGCGGGTGTTGGTACTACTACCACCCGCCGCAACCACCAGGCGCTGAAAGTTTCACCTGACTGGGACCCACGTTGTACCCAGGCAATTGCGCTCGGTACGGTCGCGGCACCGATCCAGAATTGAAATTCCCACACCACGGAGGAAATCGTGGCCCTTCCCCAGCTTACCGAGGAGCAGCGGGCCGCAGCGCTGGAGAAGGCTGCTGCCGCTCGTCGCGCTCGGGCTGAGCTCAAGGAGCGCCTCAAGCGTGGCGGCACGACCTTGACGGACGTGCTGAAGGCCGCTGAGAGCGACGAGGTCCTTGGCAAGATGAAGGTGTCCGCGCTGCTTGAGGCGCTTCCGGGCGTCGGCAAGGTTCGCGCGCAGCAGATCATGGAGCGCCTTGAGATCGCTCCGAGCCGTCGGCTGCGCGGCCTGGGTGAGCGGCAGCGCAAGGCGCTGCTCACCGAGTTCAGCGGCGAGTGAGTGATGGCACCGGGGCGGGACCGGGCGCGTGCGCCCGGTCCCGCCTCACCGTACTTTCCGGGCCCTCGGGCGTGGGCAAGTCCAGCGTGCTGGCCGAGCTCCGCCGGATGGGGCCCGACCTGCACTTCAGCGTCTCGGTGACCACCAGGAAGCCGAGGCCGGGCGAGGTCGACGGGGTGCACTACCACTTCGTGGACCCGCCGGAATTCCGCAAGATGGTCGACAACGGCGAGCTCCTGGAGCACGCCGAGTTCGCCGGCAACTGCTACGGCACCCCCCGGGAGCCCGTGGAACGGGCGCTCGCGGCCGGCCGGCCGGCCCTGCTGGAGATCGAGCTCCAGGGGGCCCGGCAGGTCCGGGCGTCGATGCCGGAGGCGCGGCTGGTGATGCTCGCGCCGCCGTCCTGGGAGGACCTGGTCGGCCGGTTGACCGGCCGGGGCACCGAGGACCCCGCCGTCGTGGCCCGCCGGCTGGAGATCGCCCGCGAGGAGCTCGCGGCCGAACCCGAGTTCGACGAGGTCGTGGTGAACGCCGACGTTCGGTCGGCCGCCACCCGCTTGCTAGACTTGGTGGTCGGCCCGCCGCCCGTCGCGCGCTAGCGCGCCCCGCCGGCGCAGGACGACCCCTGGACACACCAAACCGCAGGAGCGTTGACGAGTGACCACGCACACCGAGCTGGGCCCCCTGTCGGGTTCTCCGGAGGGCATCACCAACCCGCCGATCGACGACCTGCTGGAGCAGGTCAGCTCGAAGTACGCGCTGGTGATCTACGCGGCCAAGCGGGCGCGGCAGATCAACGACTACTACGCCCAGCTCGGCGAGGGCCTGCTGGAGTACGTCGGCCCGCTGGTCGAGCCGGGCCCGCGCGAGAAGCCGCTGTCCATCGCGCTCCGGGAGATCCACGCGGGTCTCCTTGAGCACACCGAGGGCGAGTGACCGAGGCGGTCGACGCCCGCCCCCGCGTCCTGCTGGGGGTGGGCGGCGGTATCGCCGCCTACAAGGCGTGCGAGGTGCTCCGCCGGCTCACCGAGTCCGGCCACGCGGTGCGGGTCGTCCCCACCGAGAGCGCACTGAACTTCGTCGGCGCGGCCACCTTCGAGGCCCTGTCCGGGCAGCCGGTGCACACCGGCGTGTTCTCGGACGTCCCGTCCGTGCAGCACGTGCGGCTCGGACAGGAGGCCGACCTGGTCGTGGTCGCGCCCGCCACGGCGAACCTGCTGGCCAAGGCCGCGCACGGGCTCGCCGACGACCTGCTCACCAACGCCCTGCTGACCGCGCGCTGCCCGGTCCTGCTCGTCCCGGCCATGCACACCGAGATGTGGGAGCACCCGGCGACGCGGGCCAACGTGGCGCTGCTGCGCTCGCGCGGCGTGGTCGTGGCCGAGCCCGCCAGCGGCCGGCTGACCGGCAAGGACACCGGCAAGGGCCGGCTGCCCGACCCGGCCGAGATCGTCGAGCTGTCCCGGCTGCTGCTGGAGCGCCCGGACGCGCTGCCCCGCGACATGGAGGGCCTGCACGTCGCCATCTCCGCCGGCGGCACCCGCGAGGCCCTCGACCCGGTGCGCTTCCTGGGCAACCGCTCCTCCGGCCGGCAGGGCTTCGCCCTCGCCCGGGTGGCCGCCCAGCGCGGCGCGCGGGTCACCCTGGTCGCCGCGCACACCGCCGACCTGGCCCCGCCCGCGGGCGTCGAGGTCGAGCGGGTGGGCAGCACCGCCGAGCTGCGCGATGCGGTGCACTGGGTGGCCAAGGACGCCGACGTCGTGGTGATGGCCGCCGCCGTGGCCGACTTCCGGCCGGTCGACCTGGCCGAGCACAAGATCAAGAAGTCCGACCGCGACCCGGACCCGGTGCGGCTCACGCGCAACCCGGACATCCTGGTCGAACTGGTCGCCGCGCGTCGGGACGGGCAGGTCGTCGTCGGCTTCGCCGCCGAGACCGGGGACGGCGGGGGTGACGTGCTCGACTACGGACGGGCGAAGCTCCGTCGCAAGGGCTGCGACTGGCTCGTGGTGAACGCGGTCGGCGACGGCAAGGCCTTCGAGGTCGAGGACAACGCAGGTTGGCTGCTGTCCGCGTCCGGTGCCGAGACGACCCTGCCGCACGGGTCGAAGGCGCGCCTGGCGTCCGCAGTGTGGGATGCGGTTGTCCCGTCCGCCCGGGTATGACCATCCGGGTGGGGACCCTCAGTAAGCTGGGGACCGATCGCAGGGGGAACACGTCGAATGGGGAGTGCCGTGAGCCAGCACAGCAGCAGGCTGTTCACCAGTGAGTCGGTGACGGAGGGGCACCCGGACAAGATCTGCGACGCGATCAGCGACTCCATCCTGGACGCGTTGCTGGCCAAGGACCCCCGTTCGCGCGTGGCCGTGGAGACCTTGATCACCACGGGTCAGGTGCACGTGGCGGGCGAGGTCACCACCGAGACCTACGCGGACATCCCGTCCATCGTCCGCGAGAAGATCCTGGAGATCGGCTACGACTCGTCGGCCAAGGGCTTCGACGGTCGCTCCTGCGGCGTGAACGTGGCGATCGGCGCGCAGTCCGCCGACATCGCGCAGGGCGTCGACACCGCCTACGAACAGCGGGTCGACGGTGCCGACGACGACATCGACAAGCAGGGCGCGGGCGACCAGGGCTTGATGTTCGGCTACGCGTGCACCGACACGCCGGAGCTGATGCCGCTGCCGATCGCGCTCGCCCACCGGCTGTCCCGGCGGCTGACCGGCGTGCGCAAGGACGGCACCGTCCCCTACCTGCGCCCGGACGGCAAGACCCAGGTCACCATCGAGTACGCGGGCGACCAGCCGGTGCGGCTGGACACCGTGGTGGTGTCCACGCAGCACGCGGACGGCATCGACCTGGAGAAGCTGCTCGGCGTCGACATCCGCGAGCACGTGGTCGCGCCCGAGATCGACGGGCTCGGCCTGGACACCGCGAACGTGCGCCTCCTGGTCAACCCGACCGGCCGGTTCGTCATCGGCGGCCCGATGGGCGACGCGGGCCTGACCGGCCGCAAGATCATCGTCGACACCTACGGCGGCATGGCCCGGCACGGCGGCGGCGCGTTCTCCGGCAAGGACCCGTCGAAGGTGGACCGGTCCGCGGCGTACGCGATGCGCTGGGTGGCGAAGAACGCGGTGGCGGCGGGTCTGGCCACGCGCATCGAGGTGCAGGTGGCCTACGCGATCGGCAAGGCCGCCCCGGTGGGCCTGTTCGTGGAGACCTTCGGCACCGAGACGGTCGACCCGAGCAAGATCCAGCTCGCCATCGGCGAAGTCTTCGACCTCCGACCCGCCGCGATCATCCGCGACCTCGACCTGCTCCGCCCGATCTACGCCCCGACCGCCGCGTACGGCCACTTCGGTCGCACCGACGTCGAGCTGCCGTGGGAGAACACCGACCGCGCGGACGCCCTGCGCGCCGCCGCCGGTGCCTGAGAACTGACCGGACGCCCGGCCCGCGCGACCCCGTGGACCGGGCCGACAGCGACGCGTGACGCACTGCCGTCCGCGCAGCCCGACCCGACGCGGTGACGCCGCGCCTCGACCCTCTGGCACCCCCACCCTCTCGCGCCTCTGCCCGCGCCGGTCCGGCGAGTTCCGCCGGTTCGGAGGAGTCTGCCGGTCCGGCGAGCTGCGGAGCCGTTGGTTCGAGGGTTGCGGAGCTCGCCGGGACGGACTTGGTCAGAGGACTTCGAGCGGGTCGAGCTTGACCTTGATCGGGTCCGGGTCCTTGCGCGCGCTGCGCGTGGCCTGGAGGGCGGTCAGGGCCTCGGCCAGGGGTTTGCCGTCGGTCCGGGGAACGCGGATCAGGGCCCGTTCCCGTTGTCCGTCGTCGGAGAGCGGGACCGGCCCGAGGATCTCGCCGGACGGGGGCAGGACCAGGTCTCGCAGAGCGCCGGCCACGGCGTCCGGGGTTCCGTCGACGGTGGCCATCCGGACGGCCGGGGGGAAGCCCAGCTCCGTGCGGCCCGCCAGTTCCTGCCTCGCGTGCCACACCGGGTCCCAGCGCACCAGCGCCTGGACGGGCGGAAGGCTGGAATCGGCGACCACCACCACCTTGCCCGCCGGTCGGGTCAGGGCGGCGGCGGTCATCCAGCGCCGGAGGGTCTCCTCGGTCGCCCGCAGGTCGGCCCGGCCCAGCAGGGCCCAGCCGTCGAGCAGCAGGACCGCGCCGTAACCGCCCTCGGCGGTCGGCTCGGCTCCCGGGGTCGCGACCACCAGCGCGCGCCCGGCCGGCACGGTCGACAGCACCTCGTCCGCCCCCGACGTGCGCACCGGGATGTCGCTGAACGCCCGACCCAGCTCCTCGGCGGTCCGACGAGCGCCGATGACCTGGCCGCGCAACCTCCGCGAACCGCACGCCGGGCAGCGGAAAGCCGCCTCCGTCGCCCCGCACCACCGGCAGTACGCGGGTTTGGGCATCCCCTCGTCCGCCCCGCCGGGCAGGGCCAGCGGCCCCGCGCACCGCCGGCACCGGGCCGGCGCACGGCACGTGCCGCACGCCAGCGACGGCACGTACCCCCGGCGCGGCACCTGGATCAGCACCGGGGCGTCCTCGGCGAACGCCGACCGCGCCGCGTCGAACGCGATGGACGGCAACCGCGCCGACCGCGCCGCCGGGTCCTTCACGTCCTGCCACGCGTTGTCGCCCACCGCCGCGACCCGGGGCGCGACGGCCCGCAGCGTGTCCCGGCTCGCCACCACCTCGTGCGCCCACCCGCTGTCCACCAGCAGTTGGGCTTCCGCCGTCCGCGCGAAGCCGCCGACCAGCAGCGACGCCCCGGTCAGGTGCGAGCGCTGCACCAGCACGTCCCGCACGTTCGGGTACGGCATCCGGGGCTCGGCGTGCAGGTCGTCGCCGTCGTCCCACACCGCCACCAGCCCCAGGTCGTGCACGGGCGCGAGCGCCGCCCCGCGCGTGCCCAGGACCAGCCGCACCGCACCCCGCCGCACCGCCAGCCACCGCTTGTACCGCTCGGACGGCCCCAGGTCGGACGACAGCGTCACCACCGCGTCCGGCCCCGCCAACGCCGCGCACGCCGCGTGCAGCCGCGCCAGGTCGCGGTGGTCCGGCACCACGACCAGCGCACCCCGCCCGGTGCTCACCACGGCCGTCGCCACCTCGGCCAGCCGCGCGGGCCAGTCCTCGGCCGGCAGCGCCTGCCACACCGCCCGCGCCGGCCGCCCCGCCAGCAGCGCGTCCAGCAGGTTCGGCCCGAACGGGTACCGCGACCAGCCCTCGACCGTCGGCGCGGCCGGGAGCGGCACCGGCTCCGGGGACGGCTTCGCCTCGACTCGCGCGTGCCGGGGTGGGATCGCCATCCGCAGCACGTCGATCAGCGAACCCGCGTACCGGTCGGCCACCGCGCGCGCCAGCTCCGCGACCTCCGGGGCCAGCACCGGCTCCGGCGAGATCACCCGGTCGAGGAAGCTCAGCTTGCTGCCGTAGCCGGACTCCTCGGCCCGTTCGATCAGGTAGCCGTCGACCAGTTGACCGGCGAACCGCACGCGGACCCGGCAGCCGGGCACCGCGTCCGCGTCCTGTTCGGTCGAGACCTGGTAGTCGAACAGCCGGTCGAGGTGCGGGAGCGGCACGTCGACGCAGATCCGGGCGACGGGCAGCTCGGCGGCGGGTACGCGTTCCCCGCGCCTGGTGCTCGTCCTGCCTGCCATGGGCTGAGGTCTACCAGAGTGCCTCCCGGGGGGTGTCGGGGTGGTGGGGCCGAGCGGGCGAGCGGAGGGCGGGGCGCGATCGGGGCGGTGGCGGTGGTGGCGGCATGGCTCTATCTTCGAACAGGTGTTCTAGTTGCGCAAGATCACTTTCGGGTGATGGTGATCGGCCGGTGTCGTCGGTGTCGTCGGTGTCGTCGGGCGTCGTCCGGTGTCGGCCGGCGGGTCACCGACCCCGTCTACCGGGTGGGATTCGCCCTCGCGGGGTTCACCGGCACGCCCGGTCAGGAGTAGAAGGGAACGATGCTCCGCTCGACGGTCGTCAGCGCCCTGGCATCGCTCCTGCTCGTCGCCCCGCTCGTCCCCGCCCAGGCGCGCCCGGCGCACCGGGCGGACCAGCGGGCTCCCGACCGGCACGCGGCACCGCCGCGCGTCCCCGAGGCGGTGGGCTCCGGTGGCGTCGTGTCGAGCGTCGACCCGGACGCCTCGCAGATCGGCGTCGACGTCCTGCGGCGCGGCGGCAACGCGGTGGACGCGGCGGTCGCGGTCGCGGCGGCGCTCGGCGTCACCGACCCGTTCTCGGCGAGCATCGGCGGCGGCGGTTTCCTGGTCTTCTACGACGCCCGGACCCGCCGCGTGTCCACCCTCGACGGCCGCGAGACGGCCCCCGCCTCGGCCGGCCCCGACCTGTTCCTGGAGGACGGCCGGCCGATCCCGTTCGCCGAGGCGGTGACCAGCGGCCTGTCCGTCGGCGTCCCCGGCACCCCGCGCACCTGGCAGCGCGCCCTCCAGCGCTGGGGCACGCTCTCCCTGGGCGACGCGCTGAAACCGGCCGAGGACCTGGCCCGGCGCGGCTTCCCGGTGGACGCCACCTTCCACCGCCAGGTCACCGAGAACGCCGACCGGTTCGCCGACATCACCTCCACCCGGGAGCTCTACCTCCCGGTCCCCGCGATCGGCAGCACGTTCCGCAACCCCGACCTCGCCGACACCTACCGGGAGCTGCGCCGCGACGGCGTCGCCGCGCTCTACCGGGGCGCGATCGCCCGCGACGTGGTCGACGCCGTCGCCCACCCGCCCGTGGACCCGGCCGCGACCCGCCAGGTCCGCCCGGGTGATCTCACCTTGGCCGACCTGGACGACTACCGGGTCCCGCAACGCGAACCGAGCCGCGCCCGCTACCGCGACCTCGACGTCCACGGCATGGCCCCGCCGTCCGCCGGCGGCATCGCCGTGGGCGAGGCGCTGAACATCCTGGAATCCGCCGCCCCCGCAGGCACCGCCGACCCCGCCAACCCGGCCGACCCCGCGAACCCGGCCGACCCCGCGAACCCGGCCGACCCCGCGAACCCGGCCGACCCAACCGGTCCTGCCGAGCTAGCCGACGAGTCGGAGGTCCAGTACCTGCACCGGTTCCTGGAGGCGTCCAGGCTGTCGTTCGCCGACCGCGACCGCTGGGTGGGCGACCCGGCCTTCGCCGACGTGCCGACCCGCGCGCTGCTGTCCCAGGAGTTCGCCGACTCCCGCGCCTGCCTGATCTCCCCGACCCGCGCCCTGCCCGGCCCGGTCGCGCCGGGCGACCCGCGCCACCCGGGCCCGTGCCGCACCACCGGCGATCCGGCCGCCACCCCGTACGAGGGCACCGACACCACCCACCTCACCGTCGCCGACAAGTGGGGCAACGTCGTCGCGCACACGCTGACCATCGAGCAGGAGGGCGGCAGCGGCATCGTCGTGCCCGGTCGGGGGTTCCTGCTCAACAACGAGTTGACCGACTTCTCCTTCGCCCCGGTCACGCCCGGCGTCCCGGACCCCAACCTGCCCGGTCCCGGCAAGCGCCCGCGCTCGTCGATGTCGCCCACGATCGTGCTGCACCACGGCACGCCCGTGCTGGCCCTGGGCTCGCCGGGCGGCGCGAGCATCATCACCACGGTCCTCCAGGTGCTCACCCGGCGGTTGGACCGCGGCCTGCCGCTCGTCCGGGCGATCGCCGCGCCGCGCGCGTCCCAGCGCAACGCGGCGGACACCCAGGCCGAGGCGGCGTTCCTGGCCGCGCCCGAGGCCGCCGACCTGCGCGCGCTGGGCCACCGCTTCACCTCCACCGCCGAGATCGGCGCGGTGACCGCCGTCGAACGCCTCCCGGACGGCCGGTGGCGGGCCGCCGCCGAGACCACCCGCAGGGGTGGCGGCGCGGCCCGTGCCGTCCGGCCGGGCTAGCGCGGGTGCCAGAGGTGCGGGTGCCAGAGGTGCGGGTGCCGGAGGTGCGGGTGCCGGAGGTGCGGGTGCCAGAGGTGAGGCCACCGGCTCCCACGGCGGACGGCCGCCGTCATCAACACCTGGCCACACCTGGAACAGGCGCTAGCTGTACTGACTCGTGACGTTGTTGACACTTAGGTGGTCAGTCGGGTGATGGGTGGCTGGCCGCCGAGGGCGCTGTGGGCTCGTCGGGTGTTGTAGT
>NZ_JBFABG010000013.1:0-214017 GCF_040640215.1 Actinosynnema sp. NPDC023587
GGAAGCCCTCTTCGATCGCCACCGCGATCTCACCGATGTCGTCCACCTTCGGACGCTTGAACAACTCGTCCTGACCACCGATCTTGCCGGGGTCGTTGTTCTGCACGGGTCCTTGCGCCCCGGTTCCGTCACCACCGCTGCCGCACGCCCCCACCAGCAGCGTCGCACTCGTGAGCAACGCGAACGCCGGTACCGCCCTTGACCGCCTCATTGACCTGCACCCTCCCCGTGCCGACTTCGGCGCACAGCAGAATTGCCGCGAGCCGGCCACGAACACGATATGCACAAACGAGCCGACCTTATCATCGCGTCGGCGTCACGCATTCGCCACAGACGGTAGCCTCGCGCTCACCTGACAAGTGCCGAAGCTTGTCGACACGCGTCGTCGCAGGTGAGATGCGGTGCGCTGGCAGGTCAAGGGTGTTGTGGGACATCTGTCAGGCGGTGATGAACGGACATTCATCACCGATCCCGGACAACGCGCGCGGGGCGCGCCGGGCCACCTTCCCCGCAGATCCGCGCACATCCGAGCCCGGTCCGCCACCGGTCGCCGCTCCGAATTGCGCACTGCCGAACAGCACGGATTGTGATTTCTCCCACCACATTCGTGGGCTATTCAGCCCTCCGTGCACCACAAGTCCGCTTCTCCGCGCACCTCGAATGCGCGCGGTCCCGGGAAGGGCGGGCAAGTCATCCGCGAGAACCGCCGACGGAATGATCTCGCCGTCCGCGCGGCACCCTCAACCGCTCCGCGTCCTCGCTGCCGGAAGTGGGTACGGATGCCGACGTCCGCCCGACAGCCCCGGGGTCGAACGGGGCGGCCGGGCGGACGGTGGGTCATCCCGTGCGCTTCAGCGGGTGCTCAGCGGGACTCGCCCGCGACCCGCCGGGGCGCGGCTCAGCAGGGTTGGGTGCTGCCCCCGTCGTCGAGGAGCGTGTCCTTGATCCACCCCTGCCGGTCCGTGCCGTCCTTGCGGCCCCAGGTCCAGGTGCCGTCGCTCTGGGTCGTCGTGTAGCAGTGGTAGAAGATCTTGTCGCCGTTGTTGAACTGCCCGTAGGAGGAGCAGCTCGTGTGCGGGCCCGAGCGGTAGTTCACGTTGCTGCCGCTGATCCGACCCCACGCGCTGTCCTGGTTCGAGTGGGCGTGGCTGCAACTGAGCGGCGACACCCCCGTTTCGCCGGTGGCCGGTGCCGCACTGGCGGTCGTGGTCATGAGCGCCGCCGCGCTGAACGCGAGCGCCGCCGCAGCGGCGACACCGCGCAATGGCTTGAACGACATGTCGTTCCCCCTGTGTTCGGGTGTTCGGGTGTCCGGCGAACCGGACGGGACTCGACCCCGGCGGATTCCCGGCGGGCCCGACCCGTGCGCACCTGGTGCGCGGGCCGGGACCACGCCAACTTCTCCCCTCGCGCCGATCGTCGTGACCGATGGTGTCGCCGCGACCGGTCCCGCGTCGTTGCCGACCAGTGCACCGACGTTGGCAACGGGCGCACCACGACGTGCGCCCGATCGCCCGATCGGCGGTAGGCCGCCACCGCAGCCGGGTGGAGCACGGCGCATTCGCCCGCCCGCCGACCGGAGCGCGGGCAGACTGGTCGCCGAACAGCATCAGGGCACGAGGGGAGCCAAGGTGAGGACTGTTCTCGACACCGCAGGGGTACCCGTCCGCGACCGGGCCACGGCCTGGGCGGGCCTTTTGGAGCACATACCGGTCGCCATGAGCACCCGGTTCCTGGACCCGGACTTCCACGCCCGGGTCGGCACCGTCCGGTTGGGGGACGTGGAGATGACGTCGACGACCTTCTCGCCGTTGACGTTGGCGCGGACGCCGCGCACGATCCGGCGGGCCGATCCCGAGCACTACCTGTTCGCCCTGTGCCGCGCGGGCGTCCAGGCCGCCGAGCAGTCCCGCACCAGGAGCCTGCTCGAACCCGGCGAGCTGATCCTCTTCGACAGCTCCCGACCGTTCGTCACGAAGGCCGACGCGGGCCAGCGCAGCGTCTCGTCGTTGCTCGTGAACTTCCCCAAGCGCCTGCTGCCGCTGCCGCAACGCCTGGTGGACCGGCTGCTGGCCGTCCCGCTGCGGGGCACGCAGGGCATCGGCCGCGTCCTCGCGCAGTTCCTGACCACCATCGCCGACGAACCGGCCCCGTACCCCGCGACCGACGCGACCCGGCTGGGGAACGCCACCATCGACCTGGTCACGGCGGTGCTCTCGCACCACCTGACCGGCGAGCCGCCGCCGGCACCCCGGTCACCGCAGGGCGTCCTGTTCCTGCGCATCACCGCGTTCATCGAGCGGCACCTGCCCGATCCCGACCTCAAGCCCGCCGCGATCGCCTCGGCGCACCACATCTCGCTGCGCTACCTGCACCGGATCTTCCAGTACCACGGGACTTCCGTCGCCGCCCACGTCAAGGCCCGACGCCTCGACCGGTGCCGCCGCGACCTGACCGACCCGGCCCTGCACCACGTCGCCGTCCACGCGATCGGCGCGCGGTGGGGCTTCCCGGAACCGGCCGAGTTCAGCCGGGTCTTCCGCGCCGCGCACGGCACACCGCCGGGTGCCTACCGCATCACCACCCCGCACGGCCGGAATCCCTGACACACGGCGCTTTTCACGTCCTACGACACCGCCCGGCGCAGGCGGTCAGGTGGCCGGAGGTCGTGAACCCGGTGGTGTCGCCGATTCCGGGCAGGGGGCGAGCTGTTCGCGTTGCTGGAGAACGGTTTTCAGGCTGTCGTGCCCAGGCGACCACAACTTTTCGATCAGGACCTGTGGAAGGGCAACGGGGTTACCGGCCGCCGATCGCGGCGAGGCAGCGCTCGGCCTGCCGGCGCAAGGCGTCGGTGAGTTCGGCCGGGCCGCTGACGACCGTGAAGTCGGTCCGCACGGAGGTGATCATCCACACCAGGTCGGCGGGCGTCTCCGCGCCGAGGTGCAGCAGGGAGCTGCGCCCGTCGACGGCTTCGACCACGCCCATCCCCGGCCACACCCGGTCCGCCACGGCGTCGGCGGCCTCGTGCAGTAGGACCGCCGCCCGGCACGGCCACGTGCGCGCGGAGAGCTGGTGCGCCAGGTAGGTCGCCGCGTCGCCGTGGGGCAGGTCGCGCGGCGTGAACCGGGGGCCGGCGGGTGGGCGCGGGTCGAGCCGGTCCACCCGGAAGGTGCGCCAGTCGTCGCGGTCCGGGTCGAAGGCCACCAGGTACCAGTGCCGGCCGAAGTGGACCACGCCGTGCGGCTCGACGGTCCGGCGGGAGGTCCCGCCGCGCGGGCCGGTGTAGTCCAACCGCAGCCGCTCGTGGCGGCGGCAGGCGTCGGCGAGGACCACCAGCACGTCCGCCGAGACCTGCGGGCCCGGAGCCACCCCGGCGCGCACGGTCGCGGTGTGCAGCGCGTTCACCCGGTGGCGCAGGCGTGCCGGCAACACCTGCTCCAGCTTGGTGAGCGCCCGCGACGCGGTGTCCTCGATGCCCGCGACCGAGCTGCTCGCGGCGGTCCGCAGGCCGACCGCCACGGCGACGGCCTCGTCGTCGTCGAGCAGCAGGGGCGGCAGGGCGGCACCCGCGCCGAGCCGGTAGCCGGGCGTGCCCCGCAGGGCGTGCACCGGGTAGCCGAGCCCGCGCAGCCGCTCGACGTCGCGCCGCACGGTCCGGGTCGTCACGCCGAGGCGGTCGGCCAGGTCCGCCCCGGACCAGTCGCGGTGCGCCTGGAGCAGGGACAGCAGTTTCAGCAGCCGCGCGGACGTCTCCCACATGGTTCCATCCTGCCGGCCACTTAGGACCGGAGCTGACCTAACCGGGACCTAGCGTGGTTCCCATGACACCGGACATCCACCCCTTCTCCATCACCGTCCCCCAGAGCCGGCTCGACGACCTCGCCGCGCGCCTGGCCGCCACCCGGTGGCCCGACGAGCTGCCCGGGGTCGGCTGGAGCCGGGGCGTGCCGGTCGACTACCTCCGGGACCTGGCGGAGCACTGGCGCACCGGTTTCGACTGGCGGGCGCAGGAGGCCGAGCTCAACGCGCACCCGCAGTTCGTGACCACCCTCGACGGCCAGCGCCTGCACTTCCTGCACGTCCGCTCGCCGGAGGCGGGTGCCACCCCCCTCGTCCTGCTGCACGGTTGGCCGGGCGGCGTCGGTGACTTCCTCGACGTGATCGGGCCGCTGTCGGACCCCCGCGCGCACGGCGGCGACCCCGCCGACGCCTTCCACCTGGTGATCCCGTCGCTGCCGGGGTTCGGCTTCTCCACGCCGCTGGCCGGGCCGGGCATGAACGCCGAGCGGATGGCGGGGCTGCTGGTGCGGCTCATGGCGGACCTGGGGTACGGGCGCTACGGCGTGCAGGGGTACGACACCGGTTCGTGGGTCGCGCCGCAGCTCGGCAAGCTGGCCCCGGAGCGCGTGATCGGCGTGCACCTCAACGCGATGATCTCGTTCCCGATCGGCCTCGACGGCGAGCTGGACGACCTGCCCGAGGCCGACCAGCGCCGGTGGGAGGCGATGCAGAACTTCAACGACGGCTACCTCCAGTGCAACTCCAAGCGCCCGCAGACGGTGGCCTACGGGCTGCACGACTCGCCGGTCGGGCAGCTCGCCTGGATCATGGAGAAGTACAAGGAACTGACCGTGCCGGAGGAGAGCCTCCCGGAGCAGGTCCTGGGCCGGGACCGGATGCTCGCCACCGTCTCGCTGTACTGGTTCACCGGCACGGCGGGCTCCTCGGCCCAGATCTACTACGAGGAGATCTCCGCGAACGACTGGAGCGCCGACGCCGGTGACTGGAGCGGAGCGGCACCGGTCCGGGTCCCGACGGGCGTGTTGGTGTCCGCGCACGACGTCACCGTGCGGCGTTGGGCCGAGCGCGACCACCACGTCGTGCGCTGGACCGAACTCGACCACGGCGGGCACTTCCTCGCCCTGGAGGCACCGGCGGCGCTGGTGGACGACGTGCGCGTGTTCTTCCGGGAGCTCCGCTGAGATAGGGGGGGTCGAGGAACCGGACCGGTCGGGCCCCGAATCCCGAGGGGGCGGGCGTCAGAGGCCGTCTGTGTAGAGCAGCTCGTTCGGGCTTCCCTCGGACACCTGGAGGACGTCCTTGGTGGAGTGCTCGGCCAGCCACGCCTCGGCCTCCCCGGAGGTCGCGGCGGGGTTGGCGGCCAGGTACAGGGCCACGACGCCCGCCACGTGCGGGGACGCCATCGACGTGCCGCTCAGCGCGACGTCGCCGCCGCCGAGCCTGGCCGAGACGATCGCCCGGCCGGGGGCGTAGAGCGACAGGCACCGGCCGTAGTTGGAGAAGTCGGTCTCCAGGTCGGACCTGTCCGTGGCACCGACGGTGACCACGCGCTCCGCGCTCGCCGGCGAGACGTCGCACGCGTCGACGGCGTCGTTCCCGGCGGCGACGACCGGCAGGACGCCCTGGTCGGACAGCGCGGTGATGGCGGCGTTGAGGGATTCGACGCGCGGACCGCCGAGCGACCCGTTGAGCACGGCGGGGTGCCGGGCGTGGCCGGCGACCCAGTCCAGGCCGGCGAGCAGCCCCGAGTTCTCGCCGCTGCCGTCGCAGCCGAGGACCCGCACGGCGACCAGGGACACCTCCTGCGCCACGCCGTAGGTCGCGCCGCCGACGGTGCCGGCGACGTGGGTGCCGTGGCCGTGGCAGTCGAAGCCGTTGCGGCCGTCGTCCACGGCGTCGAAGCCCGGTTGGGCCCGGCCGCCGAACTCGCTGTGGCCGAAGTCGATGCCGGTGTCGAGGACGTAGGCGGTGACGCCCTTGCCGGTGCCGGCGACGGTGAAGCTGTCGTCGAGGGGCAGCGCGGGCTGGTCGATCCGGTCCAGTCCCCAGCTCGGCACGGCGTCGGCGGTGATCGCGGCGTCGTCCTCCACCGCCGCGACGCCGGGGAGCCGGCGCACCGCCGTCAACTGGGCGGCGCTGAGCCGGGCGGCGAAGCCGGAGAACACGGCGGTGTAGGTGAACAGCGTCCGGACCCCGACGACCTGACCGGCGGTGGCCACCGGATCGTGCCCCTGCTTGAGGGTGACGATGTACTGCCCGGGGACGGCGTCGGCGCTGTGGCGCAGCGGGGCCATCGGGCCGGGAGCGGCGGTCGCCACCACGCCGGGGGCGGCGCACAGCGCGGGAACCAGCGCGGCGGCGACGACGATCCGCGAGAACGTGCGCATCCGGTACCCCGTTTCGGCGCGTGCGCGCTCCACCGGCGGCGAAGCCATCGCACGTGATTCGTCCCGTTCACCTCCTTTCGTCCCGACGGCGGATCGACTTGAGGCGGTTCACCCGGCCCGGCGACGACCGACAACCCGGGCGGGGCTCGGCGTTCCCCCGTCCGGGTCCACCGCCACCGCCCGGCGACGCTCAGCGATGTCCGGCCGCCGCCGACCGCCTCATCACTCGGCGGCGGACTTCAGGCCCGTCCCCCGCACTCAGGGACGTGCGCTCGTCCCACATCGGGCTGTTCCCCGGTGTCGCCGCCGCGACGGCCGTCGCACCGCGAGCACGGAGGAGTGCGCCGCGCGCCAAACCCCGAGCAGGTCGGCGAGCACGGCCTCGGTCGTCGCCCCCTCACCCGCCGGTGGCCGTCAGTGGCCGCGAAAAGCCTCTTCCAGCCACCACGACGCGCGGCCGGCGGCGACCTTGGCGTCGATCAGGAGCGGGGTGTCGCGCGGGCCGTCGAGCCACCGGGTCAGACCGGCCAGGTCCTCGGGGCGGCGCACGGTCAGGGCGGTGCAGCCGAAGCCGCGCCCGATGGCGGCCACGTCGGTGTCGGCGAACCGGACGGTGTCCAGCGGGTGCCCGCCGGGGCCGAAGTGGTGGACCTCGGCACCGTAGCCGCCGTCGTTGTAGACCACGACGACCATCGGCAGGCCGAGCCGGACCACGGTCTCCAGCTCGGCGATGCCCATCAGGCCGCCGCCGTCGCCGAGCGCCGCGACCGGCAGGCGGTCGGGTCGGGCGAGCGCCGCGCCGATGGTGGTGGCCAGGCCCAGGCCGATCGACTGGAACGCCTGGGTGAAGCAGAACCCGCGCTCGTCGGGCACCGAGAGGTACGCGCTGGGGTAGCCCATGAAGTTGCCCGAGTCCACGCCGACCACCCGCTCGGCCGGGAGCAGGTCGTCCAGCCGGGTGGACAGGGTGCGCGGGTCGATCCGGTCCACTTCGGACTCCTCGACGTGCGGGACGTCGCGCCAGCGGCCGGCACCCGCGATGCGCGCGGCGAGTTCGGGCGAGCGGTAGCCCGGTGCGCCCTCGACCCGCACGGCGGCGGCGACGGCCCGGACGTCGCCGACGACGCCCAGGTCGACGGGGCGGTGCGCGCCGAGCGCGTCCGCGTCCAGGTCGACCTGCACGACCGCGGCACCGGGGCCGAGCAGGCTGCCGTGCCGCGTGGTCCACGCGTTCAGCGCGCAGCCCCAGCCGACCACGAGGTCCGCGCCGGTGATCAGCTCGACCGCGAGCGGGGTGGCGAAACCGCCGGAAATGCCGACCGACCACGGGTTCCCGGTGAACAGGCCGTTGGCCACGGCCGAGGTCGCGAGCAGCGCGCCGCACCGCTCGGCGAGGTCTTCCAGCTCCGCGCGGGCGTGGCGGGCACCCCGGCCGGCGACGAACACCGGGCGGCGGGCCCGCGCGATGGCGTCCGCGAGCGCGTCGACGGCCGCCGGGTCGGGCGCGGGCGGGAGGTGGGGCGGCAGCGGGTCGACCGGGACCACCGGGGCGGGCTCGGCCTGCCGGTCCAGCGGCAGGTTGAGCACGACGGTGCGGCGTTCGTGCGTGGCGCGGCGGACCGCCCGCACGACGGTGTCCACGGCGGACGACGCGGAGGTGACGCGCTCGGACGCGGCACCGACGGCCGTGGCCAGCGCGGTCTGGTCGACGAAGAAGTTCGAGCGCGGCGAGGTGACCTCGGCGGCCAGCACGAGCAGCGGCGTGCGGCTCTTGGCGGCCTCGGCGATGCCGGTCATCGCGTTGGTCAGCCCGCAGCCCTGGTGCACCGACAGCACCCCGAGCTTGCCGCTGGTCCGCGCGTAGGCGTCGGCCATGGTGGCCGCACCGCCCTCGTGCCGGGCGGCGACGTACCGCGCTCCCCCGGCCACCAGGGCGTTGGTGACGTGGAAGTTCCCGCTGCCGACCACGCCGAACACGTGGTCGGCACCGAGGTCGGCCAGCGCGCGGCCGACCGCGTCCGCGACGGTCATCGCTCGACCAGGGCCAGCACCCGCGTCGGGCTGCCCGAGCCGCCGACGATCGGCAGCGGCCCGGCGAGCACGACGGCACCGGTCGGCGGCAGGAGCGCGAGGTTGCGCAACTGCGTCAGGCCGTACTTGCCCGCGCCCAGGAGGTAGGAGTGGCAAGGGAAAGCGGGCTCGAACGAGTGCGCCGCGCCCGCGTCGGTGCCCACCGTCTCCACCCCGACGCCGATGATCGGGCTCTCCTCGGCCAGCCAACGGGCGCACTCGACGGAGATGCCGGGGCTGTGGCCGCCGTTGACGAACTCCGACTGGCTCTCGCCCCGCGCGTCCCACCCGGTCCGGTAGAGCAGCCAGCCGCCGGCCGGCAGCGGGCCGTGCTCCCGCTGCCACCGCTCGACGTGCGCGACCTCCAGCAGGAAGTCCGGGTCGCTCGCGGCCTGCGCGGTGAAGTCCAGCACCGCCGCCGGCGCGACGAACTTCGCGGGGTCGACCTGGGACACGTCCTCGCCGTCCCGGGCGGTCACCCAGTGCACCGGCGCGTCGAAGTGGGTCCCGGTGTGCTCCCCGGTGTGGATGTCGTTCCAATACCAGCCCGGTCCCCGGTCGTCGTAGCGGCTGATCTCCTCCAGCCGGAACGGGATGGTGTTCGCGAACGGTTCCGGGAGTTGCAGCAGCGGGGTGCCGGGGTGCAGCGGGGCGGTCAGGTCGACCACCTCGACCCGTCCCGAGCCGAGCGCGCCGAGCAGGTCGGACAGAATCGACATCTACCTCTCCCATCTCACGGGGCGTGGACCGCCGTGCCCACGAGGTGCGGTCCATCGCGGAGCGTCGGGGGAACACCCGACGCGCAGGGTACTGGGCCGTGCACCGCACGACACGTCACGCGGGCGTGTTCTCCGAGGGGCTGCCGGCGGGCACGAACACCCCGAGCAGCCGCAAATAGCCCTGGTCGCCGAGGTTCTCCACCAGGTGGTGGACGCCCGCCGGGAGGTAGAAGCACGAGCCCGCGCCGATCGTGGACGTCGCGCCCGCGATCTCGACCTGGCCGGTGCCCGACAGGACGAACACCATCTCGCTGTAGGGGTGGTGGTGCATGGGGGTGCGCAGCGTCGGGATGTAGCCGACGAACTGGGTCACCCCGGAGCACCCGCTCGCCGGGTCGAACAGGGTCTGGTACTCGCGGTCGCTGACCGCGTCCTGCTTGACCTGGTCGGCGAGGTCGATCCACGGCCGGGGGTCGGCGCACGCCACGTCGGGGTGCTGCTCGGCGGAGACCGACACGAGTTCGACCTCGCCGTCGGTCGAGATCTCGTAGGTGTCCTCGCCGACGACGAGCAGCGCGAGTTCCGGGCGCAGCTCGTGGTCCTGTCCGTCGACGTGCAGCGTTCCGCTGCCCGACAGCACGAACAACGTCTCCAGCCGGCCGGCACCGGGCGACCGGGGCCGGGAACGGCCGGCGCGCACGCGGTAGACCGCCTGCCGCAACCCGTTCTCGTCGTCCCGGTGCGTCTCGCGGACGTCCACGGTGTCGCCGTCCGCGCAGGACGGCGTGATCTCGCGGTAGTGGAACACCTTGCTCACGATTCGACCTCGACTCTCAGGGTGACGTCGGCGGTGTAGAGGAGGCGGACCGGGCAGGTGCGCTCGGCGCGCTCGGCCATCTCGCGCACCACCTCCTGCGCCACGCCCGGCACGCGGACCACGCAGGACAGCTCGACGGTGGGGATGCGGAAGCCCTCCTCGGTCTGCACGAGGTGCACGACCGCGACGGCGGAGATCGACTCCACCGGCGTGCCGTTCTCCTCGGCCAGGTTGGCCAGGGACATCGAGAAGCACCCGGCCAGCGCGGAGCCGAGCAGCTCCTCGGGGTTGGTCGCGGGTTCGTCGCCGACCCGGCCGCGCAGGCTGAACGGCAGGGACGCGCCGCGCCTGCCGAGGTCGAGCGTCCCGCTCCCGGTGGACGCCGGACCGCTCCAGCTCGCCCGGGACGACTTGCGGATGTGCAGCACCTGGTTCCTCCTCAGCCGTGCGCGCGGTGCTCGGCGATGGCCGAGCACACCGCGTCCACGTCGGACTCGTCGTTGAAGTAGTGGAAAGCCAGTCGCAGCACCGTGCCCCGGGGTGCCGCGACGATCCGGCGGCCGGCCAGGTGGGCGGCGAGGGCGTCGGGGTGCTCGTCGAGCAGCGCCACCTGGGGGCCGGCGTGCGCCGGGTCGCGCGGTGCCCACACCCGTTCACCGGCGGCGAGCAGGCGTTCGGTGGCCAGCGTCGCCAGCTCGCCGACGTGGCGCTCCACGTCGTGCGGGTCGACCCGGGACAGCAGGCGCATCCCCGCGTTGGCGGCGTAGACCGACGGGATGCCCGGGGTGCCGGTCTCGAACCGGCGCGCCTGGGTGGGGTGGTCGATCGTCCGGGGGTCGAACCGGAACGGGTCGACCCGGCCGAACCAGCCGGTGAGCTGCGGCGGCAGGTCGTCGGCCAGCCCGCCCCTGGCGTAGAGGAACGCGACGCCGGGCAGGCCCAGCAGGTACTTCAGCGCGCCGGCGACGAGGTAGTCGCAGTCGAGCTCGCGGACGTCGACCGGGAGCACCCCGGCGGCCTGGTACGCGTCGACGAACACCCGCGCGCCGACCTCGTGCGCCTTGTCGACCGCGGCGCGGACCGGCAGCCTCGCGCCGTTGCGGTAGGACGCGACGGGGACCGACACCAGGCCGGTCCGCTCGTCGATCGCCGCGAGGAGCTCGTCGACGTCGACCGCCGCGTCCCGCTCGGGCACGTGCGTGACCCGGGCCCCGCGCGCGGCCTGGGCCAGCCAGACGTGGCCGACGGACGGGAATTCCATGTCCGTGGTCACGATGCCGGGCCGGGCGCTCCAGTCCTTTGTGGACGCGACCTGGTACGCGCCGTCCGAGGCGCAGTGCACCACCGCGATCTCGTCGGGGTCGGCGTTGACCAGCGCGGCGAACTGCCGCCGCGCCTCGTCCACCTCGGCCATCCACAGGTCCCACGGCGCGGCGTGCTGGCGCATCGTGAAGGTCATCTCCGACAGTGCGGCCAGCAGTTCGCCCGACAGCGCGCCCTGGCTGCAACTCGCCAGGTGCACGGTGTCGGCCAGGACGGGGAAGCACTCCCGGAACTGGCGGCTGGTGAGTTTCACTGGCATGACACCTCAAAACTTTTAGTGTGGCTAAACGATGGTAGGTAGCCGCGACGAGTCAAGTCAAGGTGTTGACCGCGTGCCGTCGCGGCGACGCCCCGCCGGAGGTGTTCGCAGGCGCGGAAAACCCGACAGATGGCCACGACGGCCGGGCAAGGCGGATCGGCGCGAACGGCCTGCGGTGCGCTGATGGCCCGCGTCGCGATCGCGGTGGTGATCGCAGGTGATCGCGGTGACGTTCGAGCGGCCCGCGCGGAACGTCCCCCGCGCGGGCCCGCTGGTGGTGTTGCGGCCCGGGATTTCGGTGTTCGGCGCTGCCGGTGCCCCTCCGCGCCGCCCCGATCCCGGTCTGCCCGGGTGGTCTCCCGAGGTCAGTAGCTGGGCGGCGTCACCGACAGCAGGAAGCGCACCGGCTTCGTCGTCTCGTTGAGGTACCGGTGCGGCATCCGGGAGTCGAAGCTCCCGCTGTCGCCCGGCTTCAGCTCGTAGCGCTCGCCGTCGACCTCCAGCACCAGCCGGCCGGTGAGCACCACGACGCACTCGTCCGACGGGTGGCTCCAGCCCGTCTCCGAGGACGCCGCGCCCGCTTCGAGCAGTCCTTCGAGCACCTCGATCTTGCCCACGCCCGCCGACACCCGCTGGTAGACCAGGCCGCCCTGCGGGGAGCGGATGTCCATCCGGCGGTCCTTGCGCACCACCGCGACCCGCTCCAGGTCGGTGTCCTGGAAGAGGTTGAACACCGGCGTGTCCAGCGCCCGCGCGATCTTGCGAACGGTCTCCAGGCTCGGGTCGGTGATCCCGCGCTCGACCTGACTGATCAACCCGACCGACACGTCGGCCGCCTTCGCCAGCTCGGTCGCCGTCATCGACCGCGCCGCGCGCAGCTCCCGAATCCGTTCGCCCATCACGGTGTGTGCTCTCCTGTCGTCGTCGGACCGGTCAGACCATAGTCAACGCAGCGCCGGCAGCACCCGGTCACCCAGCAGGCGGATCGCCGCGTCCGGGTCGGGACCGAGCGGGCCGCCGATGCTGAGCTGGGTGACGCCGGCGTCGACCAGTCGGCGCAGCCGGACGACCACGTCGTCCGGCGTGCCCACGACCGCCAGGCGCAGCATGTCGTCGGTGACGAGCTCGGCCGCCGCCGCCACGCCCTCGGCCCGCATCGCCGCCGTGACCGGGGCGAAGTCCTCGGTGCCCAACCCCACCACCGCGAGCTCGTGGTCGGACAGGTACGGACCGAAGAACGCGATCGTCGGCCGGATCAGGTCCCCGGCCACCGCCGGGTCGTCGGCGACCGACACCCAGACGCAGCCCGCGACGTCCACTTCGGACGGATCGCGACCCGCCGCCACCGCACCGGCCCGGACCCACCCGACCACCTCGGCGGCGGTCTCCGGCGGGAACAGGATCGGCAGCACGCCGTCGCCGTAGCCGCCCGCCGCGGTGAGGAACTCCTCGCCGTACGCGGTGACGTGCAGCGGGATGCGCCGCCTCGGCGGCGTGAACCCGAGCGAGCAGCCCGGTTCCCACCGGAAGTGCTCGCCGTCGGTCGGCGCGTCCTCGCCGGCGATCAGGGCGCGGATCAGCCGGACCGCCTCGGCGGTGCGACCCGGGATGTCCTCCCCGACCAGGCCGAGCTTTGGGACCATCCCGTCGGTGTGCGCGCCGATCCCGGCCAGCGCCCGACCGCCGGAGAGCAGGTCGAGCGTGCCCAGGTGGGCGGCCATCTCGGACGGGTCCGCGGTGGCCGGGTTCATCCCGAGCGCGCCGACGTGGATGCGCGAGGTGCGCAGCGCGGCGGCGGTGCACAGCGACCAGGTGTGCAGCATGAACGGGTCACTGGCGAACCACACCTGGTCGAAACCGGCCTCCTCGGCCGTGACGGCGAGGTCCACCAGTTCGGCCGGACCGCCGACGAACTGGGTCAATCGGATGCTGGTGACGACCACTTCTGACGCACCTTTCGCTTCTTGCCCCCGGAGCCGCCGGAGAGCCGGTCCCCGACGTCGTCGCCGAGGATGGTGAACGCGAGCACCACGAGCGCGATGGCCAGACCGGGGAACAGCGAGTACCACCAGGCGTCGAGCATGAACCCGAGCCCGTCGCTGGTCATCACGCCCCACTCGGGCGTCGGCGGCCGTGCGCCGAGGCCGAGGAAGCCGAGCCCGGCGCTGGCCAGGATCACGAACCCCACGTCGGTGGTGGCCAGCACGACCACCGGCCCGACCGCGTTGGGCAGCACGTGCCGGAGCAGGATGCGCCGGGTCGGCACCCCCAGCACGATCGCGCTGTCGACGTAGGGCCGTCGCCGGACCGACGCCACCTGCCCGCGCATCAGCCGGGCGTAGGAGGGCCACCACACCGCCGCCAGCGCGATGGTGGTGTTGACCAGGCTCGGTTGCAGCGCGACCACGACGACCATCGGCAGCAGGATGTAGGGCACCGACAGGAAGACGTCGGTGACCCGCATGATCACCTCGTCCACCCAGCCGCCTCGGAAACCCGCCACCAACCCGAGCCCGCCGCCGACGACGGCCGAGAACAGCACCACCGACACGCCGATCGCCAGTGAGATGCCCGCGCCGTGCACGATGCGGCTCAGCAGGTCCCGACCGTTGTTGTCGGTGCCGAACAGGTGGTCGGCCGAGGGCGGCAGCAGGCTCGCGCCCAGGTCGATGGCGTTCGGGTCGTACGGGGCGAGCAGGCCGGGCACGGCGGCCATCACGACCGTCGCCCCCAGCACGGCGAGCGCGATCGCGGTGGACGGCCGCCACCCGGCCAGGGTGACCCGGCGGCGGATGCGGCGCGGCAGCGCGGTCGTGGTCATGGCAGCCGCACCTTCGGGTCGAGCACCGCGTGCAGCACGTCGACCAGCAGGTTGACCACGAGGAACGCCACTGTTGCCACGAGGGTCACCCCCATCACGGAGTTGTAGTCCAGCACGGTGATCGACTCGTAGGCGTACCGGCCGACACCGGGCCACTTGAAGATCTTCTCCACCAGCACGGAACCGCCGAGCAGGTAGCCGAACGCGAGCCCGGTGACGGTGACCACCGGCATCATCGCGTTGCGCAGCGCGTGCACGTAGACGACCCGGAACTCCGGCACGCCCTTCGCCCGCGCGGTCGCCACGTACGGCTCGGCCAGCGCTTCCAGCATCGACGCCCGGGTCGTGCGCATGACCCGGGCCAGGGTCGGCAGGGCCAGCGTGGTGGCGGGCAGCACCAGGTGGTGCAGCACGTCCAGCAGGCCCGGCCCGTCGCCGCGCAGGACCGCGTCCAGCGAGGCGAACCCGGTGATCGCCGCGCCTCCCCCGGCCACGTCGGTCTGCCCCTCGCTCGGCAACCAGCCGAGCTGCGCGTAGAAGACCACGACCAGCACGATCCCGACCCAGAACACCGGGACGGCGACCCCGGCGAGGCTGAGCACCCGCCCCAGGTGGTCGAAGAAGCCTCCCCGCCGGGTGGCCGCGAGCACCCCGAGCGGGATGCCCAGCGCCAGGGCGATGACCAGCGAGGCGACCGTCAGCTCGATCGTCGCGGGCAGCGCGCTGACCAGGTTCGCCAGCACCGGCTGCTGGTTGGTCAGCGAGTCGCCGAGGTCACCGCGCACCAGCCGCAGCAGGTACAGGCCGAACTGGCTCACCAGCGGCTGGTCCAGCCCGGCCTGCTCCCGGATGCGCCGCACGGCCTCCTCGCTCGCGTTCAGCCCGGCCAGCACCCGGGCCGGGTCGCCCGGCACCAGGTGCGTGAGCAGGAACGTGATCACCGAGACCGCGAGCACGAGCGGGACGGCGATGAGGACCCGGAGCACCACGAATCGGCCCATGGACTACGACCGCGATCGTCCGGGGAGCCACAGCCCGCGCTCGACCGGCTCCCAGAAGTTCAGCGTGACGTCGGCCAGGAACGGCTCGTACGGGTCCACCTTCTTGTACTCCGCGTACGGCCCGGACCAGTCCTTGCGGCGCTCCTTGTACACGCGGCGCTCCGCCTCCGAGTGGTACTCGAACAACATGGTGTACCGGCCGGTCGGCGTCAACGTCGCCTGGTCGACCTCGTGGTAGTACGACGCTCCCTTCCACTCGGGGAACAGCTCGGCCCGGTGCTCGGCCACCCAGCGGAACCAGGTCCGCATCCCCTCGTGGTACTCGCGCGGGTCCACCCCGTCCCGGATGGTCCACGACTCGACCTCGATGATGCTGTTGTCCTCTGCCATGATCAACCCTTCGCCACGGTGAACAGGTCCGGCCGCGTCAGCGCGGACTCCTTGTAGTTGCTGATGTTCTTGCGCACCGCCCGGCGGTCGACGTCCTGGTACAGCGGCAGCCACGGTGCGTCCTGGCTGATCCGGGCCGAGGCCGCGAGCCAGTCCGCGTCCTGCTCGGCGCGGTCGGCCGAGCCGCGGGCCCGGTCCAGGAGCCGGTCGACCTCGTCGTCGCGGTAGTGCGCGAGGTTGCCCTCCACCGACCGGGACGCCTTGCCGTGCAACTTGCCGTACAGCAGCGCGTCCGGGCTGGCGTAGTTCAGGGTGGACTTCCAGGAGAAGAACGGCAGTTCGCCCTTGCCCACCTTGTCGATGATGGTCGACAGCGGGAGTTCGCCGATCGTGCACTCGACGCCGACCTCCTTGAGGTTGGCCTGCATCACTTCGGCGATCTGCTTCAGCGTGCCGTAGCCGGGCACGTAGGTGCTGTCGATCTTCAGGCCGTTGCCGTGACCGGCCTGCGCCAGCAACGCCTTGGCCTTCGCGACGTCCCGCTTGTAGACCACGACGTCCTGGTGGTCGGCGTACCCGTCGACGAGGCTGCCGGGGATGGGGCCGCGCAGCGGGATGCCGCTCTCCTTCACGACGTTGGCCATGATGGCCTCGTGGTCGATCGCGTAGCAGATCGCCTGGCGCACCCGGACGTCGTCGAACGGGGGCTGCTCGGTCTGGAAGATCCAGTAGGTGATGTCCAGCAGCGGCGTGGCCAGGACGGTGATGTTCTCGTTCTGCGCCAACCGGTCGATCAGGTTGACCGGCAGGTTGCCGACGACGTCGAGGTCGCCGCGCTCCAGTTGCAACGCGGCGGTCGAGGGCTCCACCGGCGAGTTGAACAGCACGCCGGAGAGCTTCGGCCGGCCGCGCCAGTGCCCTTCGAACGCCTTGACCTCGATGACCTGGTTGGGCGTCCAGCGGACGAACTGGAACGCGCCGCTGCCGGCCATGTTGCGCGCCAGGTACTTCGCCGCGGTCGGGTCGGCCTGGGTCTTGTTCGCCGCGACCACGGCCGGGTTCACCACCGAGCCGACGGCGTCGAGCGCGAGCGTCCGCAGGAACGGCGAGAACGGCGCGTCGAGCGTGATGACGACCGTGCCCGCGTCCTTGGCGACGATGTTGCCCGGCTGGACGTGGTCGACGAGCAGGTCGCTCGCGCCCTGCCCGACCTCCATCGTCCGCCGCAGCGAGGCGACCACGGCGGCGGCGTCCAGCACGCTGCCGTCGGAGAACTTCACGCCCTGGCGCAGGTGGAAGGTGTGGCCGATGCCGTCCGGCGTGACCTCCCACCGCTCCGCGAGGCCGGCGGCGACGTCCTTGCCGTCGCCGGTGAGCTCCAGCAGCCGGTCGTAGACGTTGTGGATCACGATGCCCGAGTTGGACTCGCCGGTGGTGGCCGGGTCGAGCCCCTTCGGCTCGGCGGACAGCGCGTAGCGCAGCGCGCCGCCCGCGCCGGGTTGGCTGGTGGTCCTGGTGTCACCGCACGCGGAGGCGAACGGGACGAGCAGCGCGGCACCACCGGCCGCGCGCAGGAAACCCCGTCTGGTCAGGGGTGAGTGGTGACCGGTCACGATGGTCCCTCCGGGGGGATGTGCGGGCGGCGGATCTGGGGGAAGAAGCAGGCGGCCGAGTGGTTCGGCGCGAACGCGGCCAGGTCGGGCAGGCTCGCGCCGCACTCCGGCCGGGCGTGCGGGCAACGGGGTCGGAAGTGGCAGCCCGCCGGCGGGTTCAGGGGACTGGGTGCCTCGCCCTCCAGCCGGGGCGGCCGACCCGGGGTCAAGGTGGGGATCGAGGCGAGCAGGGCCTGGGTGTAGGGGTGCACCGGGGAGTCGAAGACGTCCTGCGCGGTACCGGATTCGACGATCCGGCCGAGGTACATCACCGCGACGCGATCGGCGATCTGGCGCACCACGGCCAGGTCGTGGCTGATGAAGACGTAGGCGATGCCCAGGTCGGCCTGCAACTGGCGCAGCAGCGCGATGATCTGCGCCTGCACCGACACGTCGAGCGCGGAGGTCGGCTCGTCGCAGATGAGCACCGCCGGGTGCGGCGCGAGCGCTCGGGCGATCGCGACCCGCTGCCGCTGCCCGCCGGAGAGCTGCCGGGGGTGGTGGCCCGCCATCGCGGGATCGAGGCCGACCCGTTCGAGCAGTTCGCCGACCGCCGCGCGCGCCGAGGTGACGCCCTCGGGCAGGCCGTGCACCTCGTACGCCTCGCCGATCAGGTCCCCGATGCTCATCTTCGGGTTGAGCGAGGCGAACGGGTCCTGGAAGACCATCTGGATCCGCTTGCGGCGCGGCCTGCGCCCGCGTTCGGACAGCGCGGCGAGGTCGACGTCGTCGAGGATCACCCGACCAGACGTCGGCTGTTCCAGGCACACCAGCGTTCGGGCCAGGGTGGACTTGCCGCAGCCCGATTCGCCCACCAGGGCGAGGGTTTCACCCCGGCCCAGCTCGAAGCTGACGTCGTGCACCGCGCGCACGAGGCCGCGCTCGCGCCCGTTGCGGACCGGGTAGTGCTTGACCACGTTCTCGGCGCGCAGCAGCGGTTCAGCCACCGGCCACCTCCTCCGCGCGGTGGCAGGAGACCAGCGACCCGTCCGGGAGGGCGCGCAACACCGGTTGCTCGACCCGGCAGCGCTCGACGGCGAACCGGCACCGCGCGGCGAACGCGCACCCGGCGGGCAGCGCCGCCGGGTCCGGTGGGGAGCCGGGGATCGAGCCGAGCTCCTCGACCCGGCGCTCCACCCTGGGCACCGATTCCAGCAGCGAGATCGTGTACGGGTGGCGCGGCGCGCGGTAGAGCCGGTCCAGCGGACCGGTTTCCACCACCTGGCCGGCGTACATCACCGCGCCGCGCGACGCGACCTGCGCGGCCACCGCGAGGTCGTGGGTGATCAGCACCAGCGCGGTCTGGTACTCCCGGCGCAGTTCCTGGAGCAGCTCGATGATCTGGGCCTGCACGGTGACGTCGAGCGCCGTCGTCGGCTCGTCGGCGAGCAGCAGCTCGGGGCCCAGCGCGACGGCCATCGCGATCACGACCCGTTGGCGCATCCCGCCGGAGAGCTGGTGCGGGTACTCCCGGGAGCGCCGCCGCGCGTCCGGGATGCCGACCCGGGAGATGAGTTCGGTGGCCCGTTCCCGCGCGACCTTCTTGGACGCGCCGGCGTGCACGCGGAACATCTCGGCGATCTGGTCGCCGACGGTGAACGAGGGGTTCAGCGCGGTCTGCGCGTCCTGGAACACCATCGCGATCTTGCTGCCGCACAGCGCACGGCGGCGCTTGGCGGGCAGGGCGAGCACGTCCTCGCCCCGGTAGACGATCCGACCGGCCACCTCGGTGCCCGGATCGAGCAGACCCATCACCGCGCGGGCGGTGGCGGTCTTGCCACACCCCGACTCGCCGAGCACGGCCACGGATTCCCTGGCGGACAGGGAGAACGACACGCCCCGGACGGCGGGCACCTCCCGTTCGCCGTGGAAGGTCACGCGGAGGTCCTCGATCGCGAGCAGTGCGGTGTCGGAAGTGGACTCGTTCATGCCGCCTCCACCCTTGCAGATTTTGGGAAGGCTAAATCCGTTTAGCCACACTGTCAACGCCTCGGAGAAGTCCGGACGACCCGGCCCGATCCGGCCCCGCGCACCCGCGACGATGTCGGGCGCTGCCACCGGAAGTGCCCGATGATCAAGGATTCGCGCAGTTCACCCCCGGTCGGAGCGGCGTCGCACCGGAGGGTGGTCCGACCGGGGTGTCGTCCGCCGCGAGGCGGCGCGCCGGCGGAAAATCGACGCGGGAAGCGCGGAGAACCGTGCGGGAGAAAGAGAAAGCGACGGTGCGGCCGGGCCGGCACCGCCGGTGCGAACACTCCGCGCGACCCGCCGCATCCGTGACGTGACGGTCGGCGCTCGGCACCCGCGCGGGTGTGGGGGAATCTCAGGTGGTGCGACGTCTCGGCGGTGGAGCCGACCCGGGCTCCCCCGAGCGGGAGGACCTCGGTGACCGCACGCTCGCCGCGTCACGCCGGGCGCGTGCCGGCAGCGCCGTCGCCGGGGCCGGGCGCTGGTGCCCGTGCACCACGACCTCTTGCCCTCCGCCGTGCGGTGACGTAGAACCGAACCACCACGGCCGCACGGCGCGGCGCGATCGGCGGCCCGAGGCCGCCCACCCGGCAGGACGGGCGGGCGGCGGAACCCGTGCCGGGCGGGTGCCGGCGACGGGGAGGGGGCGACTACTTCAGGGCGGCGAGCTGGATCAGGTTGCCGCAGGTGTCGTCGAAGACGGCGACGACCACCGGCCCGAGGTCGGTCGCGTCCTGGGTGAACTCCACGCCCAGCGCCTTGAGCCGCTCGACCTCGGCGTGCACGTCCTCGACGGCGAACTGGGTGAACGGGATGCCGTCGCCGACCAGGGCCTTCTTGAACGGTCCCGCCGCCGGGTGGCCGTCCGGCTCCAGCAGCAGCTCGACGCCGTCCGGGTCGGCCGGGGAGACCACGGTGAGCCAGCGCGCCTCACCGGCGGGCTCGTCGGTCTTCTTGGTGAAGCCCAGCTTCTCGGTGTAGAACGCCAGCGCCTTCGCCTGGTCGTCGACGAGCACGCTGGTGATGTTGATCCTGATCACGGGTTCGGTCCCTCTCGGTCGATGGGCCACCGCTCGACGATCGAGCGCAGCGGCCTCGTGTCGATGTGGTGGAACTTGTACCGGCCCTGCCTGCGGGTGCGCACGAGGCCGGCTTGTTCGAGGACGGCGAGGTGCTGCGAGATGGCCTGCCGCGAGGAGGCCAGGCCGTGCTTCACGGTCAGCCGGCCGCAGATCTCGAACAGCGTCTGTCCGTCCTTTTCGGTCAACTCGTCCAGGATGGTGCGTCGGGTCGCGTCGCCGATGGCCCTGAACAGGTCGGGGTCCACGTCCACCCCGCAGTTATAGGCAAGTCACCACTTGCCTGTCAAGGGGGCCGCGCGCACCGGCGCTCGCCGTCGCGTTCCCACCGGGCTCTCACCCGTGCGCACCGCACGGGCACGTCAGCGGTCGGCGGTGCGGCCTGTCCCGGGTTTCCGCCCTCTGCCGCACGAACGCCCACGCGTACTCGACCGCACCCCGCACCGCGCGCAACCCGTTGCCCCGGCGCAGGAAGCGCAGCCACACGCCGAGCGCCACCAGGACGCTGCGCGCCGCCGCCCCGAACGCGCGCCGGCGCACCAGCAGGTTTGCCCGGTGCAGCTCGAACAACAGCGCACCCCGGCGGTAGCCGCCTTCCCGCGCCCCGCGCACGGCACTGTCCACCAGGGTCAGCGCCTCGTCGTACCGTCCACGCCGGACCTCCAACCGCGACACCGCCGCGTCCAGGATCGCGTGCGCGCCGGTGTTGTTCCGCAAGCGGGCGAAGGTGCGGCGGGCCACGGCGAAGTGGGCCTCGGCCTGGTCGTACGCACCACCGACGACGAGCACCTCCCCGATCGCGATGTGGTAGAAACCGCTCTTGCGCTCGTACTCGGCGTGCGTGGCGTACCGGTAGTCCAACGCCGTGACGAGGTCCCGCAACGCTTCTTCGTCACGCCCGAGCATGTGCCGGATGCGCCCGCTGTAGTGGTGGGCGCGCGCCCGGACGCGGGTGGTGCGGTGCGAATCGGCCGGGACGTCGACGGCGAGCGCCGCCTGGTAGTGGCCCAGCGCGGTGCGCAGACCACCCTGGACGTAGTGCAGGTTCCCCAGGCACACGTACACCTGCGGCAGCCGGGGGCGGCAGTCCGGGTCGGTCGTGCACGTGTCGAGGCAGCGCGCCAGCAGGCGCGAGGCCGCCGGGTACTCGGTCGTGTCGATGGCGAACTGGGCCCGCACCAGGTCCACCTCGACCCGGTCGAGCGGGGTGCGGCACGCGCCCACGGCCTGGTGCAGCTCGGCGCGGCGCAGCTCGTCGCCCTGCGCGACGCGCGCGTAGTACGACGCCTTGGCCACGTGCGCCGGCCACGTGGACCGGCCCGCCGAGGCCAGCAGCGAGGCCGCCGACCGCATCACGCCCGGGAAGTCCGCCACGCCGGGCCGGTCGCCCTGCTCGATCGCGCTGATCGCCAGCTCGGTGAGCCGGTCCACGAACCGCACCAGCACCGGGTCGTCGATCCGGACGTCGTAGCGCCCCACGTTGTCCAGGTCGTTGACCATCGCCTGGAGCACGTCCTCCGGGGCGTCGTCGTCCGTGCCGCGCGCGGACCGGTCGAACGACCGCCGCACCGCGTCGTGCAGCCGCGACCGGTTCGCGCCGCCGTAGCCCCGGAACGACCGGCCGGTCGCGGTCATCGCGGCCGGGTGTACTCGTGCAGCAGGCTGTGGATCGAGTACCGCGAGTTGAGCCGGGACGCCTGCACCAGGCCGAGGTCCAGCGCGGAGCGCAGGGTCGTGTCGAACACCCCCGCCGACAGCCCGCAGATGTCCCGCAGCTCCTCCCCCGCCATCTCGTCGCCCCGCCGCTTCACGCAGAACGCGGTGATCAGCGCCTGGGCGTTGGCCTCGCCCGCGACCAGCTCCAGCTCCGCCAGCGAGCGGTCGAAGAGGTGGTCCTTCGCCCGCTGCCCCAGGCCGTCACCCGGCGGCCCGGACAGCTCGGCCGCGACCCGGCTCAGCGGCAGACCGGTCGACAGGTAGTGCCCGACCACCAGCTTGAGCAGGTACGGGTTGCCCTCCGTGACACCCACGACGGGCAGCAGCAGGTCGCGCGAGGCGGTCGCCAACTGCCCGTCGTCCCGGCCGATGTGGCGGACCAGCGCGATCGAGTCGTCCTCCGACAGGCCCCGGACGGTGTGCTGCTGCACGAGGCCGTTCGGGTCCTCGACCCGGCTGCGACTGGTGACGACGAGCTTGTGCGGGCGCACCAGGCCGATCCCGTGCAGCCGGGCCACCAGCGCGGACGCCTGCCGCACGGTCTCCACGTTGTCCACGACGGTGACCACCGGCTCGCGCCCGGCCAGGGCGTCGCGGAACGCCTCGCCCCACTGCCGGGGGTTGGGGCCGAGCGTCACGTCGAGCTGGTCGGCGAGGTCGACCACCGCCTCCATCCACCACGCCCGCGCGTCCGGCTCGTCGTCCTCCGGGGCGTCACCGCGCACGGTCGTCCACAGCACCCGGTCGACCAGGTGTTCGCGCTGCGCCCGGTCCACGGCCTCGAACGCGATGGTCGTCTTGCCGACGCCGCCGGAGCCGCGCACGGCGAGGATCCACGAGCCGGTCGGGTTGGCGATCGCCTCGCGCAGGCGGGCCGTCGCCGCGTCGACCCCGAACAGCCGGTCGTGGTTGACCGCCGCCCGGACCCGCCAGCCGCCCTCGGCCGGGACCGCCGCCGGCCGGCCCGGCACGTGCAGCCAGCCCACCAGGCGGCTCTCCTTCACCCGCACCTCGGTCCGGTGGTAGCGCTCCGGGTCGATGTCCGGGTGGCCCTGCGCGACGACGTCCTCGTGGAAGCGCTCCGAGACGATCGCCGCGACGGTGACCGCGCGCGGCGCGGACGCCAGGGCCTCCCGCAGCGGCGGGGCGTCGAGCAGGCGGGCCAGCAGGACCAGCGGGCGGCCGGTGTAGCCGAAGTCGTCGAGCACCACGTCCGCGTCGTGCACCGCGACCCGCACCCGCATCCGCTCCGGCTCGGGCGAGCGGTCGTTGTGCGCGCGCAGGGCGTCGTCCAACGCCTCCAGCACGGGGTGCAGCAGCAGCCGCTTGGGGTGGTGCGCGGGCACGGCGACGACGAGGCCGTCACCGCGATCGTGGTCGTGGCAGCCGCTCCAGTCGATGCCCGCCGCGTGGAACACCGAGCTCAGGTGCTCGCGCAGCGCCCGCCGCATCGCGACCGACGCGGCGTTGTGCCGCCGGGGGTCCGCCGACCGCTCGATGTCGACCGCGAACAGCGCCCGGTGTTCGGGTTCGAGCACGACCATGCCTCCAGAGCATACGAGCGAACGGTCACCGGCCCGGCGGAATTCACCCGACCAGTCGCGCCCGGTTCCGCCGGATCGCGGTCCCGCTCGCCGACCGGCACCGACCGGCACCGGCGGCTTGGCAGTGCGGGGGCACCCCCGTGCCGAGGCACCCCGGGAGCCGGCACCGGGCCCCGGTCCGTCCTCTGTGGACGGACGACCACCGGCTACCGCGAGGCGACGCCGTCGTGGATTCGTTGCGCGCCCGGCAGCGCGACCGCGCCCAGCGTGCTCTCCAACTGCTCCCACCGCGCGACGAGGTTGGTGATCATCAGCATCATGACGTCCGGGAAGGCGTAGAGGAACGTCTTGTAGCGGTAGTGGTCCAGGAAGTACGCCTCGACCTCGCCCACGGCGGTGACCGTGCTGGTGCGGGCGTTGAAGAACAGGTCGTGGCCGCCCAGCAACGCGCCCTTGGCCATCGTCGCGTGCTCGTAGATGCCGCCGAAGTCGACGTCCACGTCGCCGGAGTGGATCAGGTAGATCCCGTGGGCGGCGTCGTCCTCGCGGCACAGGACGTCACCCGGGGAGAAGGTGAGCTCGTCGAACATCGACGCGAGCGTGTCGAGCTCGGTGCCGACCAGCGGCGCGAAGACGCGCACGCCGTAGGGGTCGACGCTCTCCCGCAGGCAGGCCACGCGCCGCTGGAGCTCCGCGTCGCCGAGGTGGCTCATGCGCATCCCCGCGAAGCGCTTCATCCGGTCGATGTCCCGCCGCTGCCGGCGGGAGATCTCGGCGGTGGGCGGCCGGTAGAGGGAGCTGTCGCCGCTGATCCGCGCGGCCTCGCGCAAGCCCGACTCGTAGGCGCTGTGGACGCAGCCCCAGTGGTGGCTGTTGGTGGCCTCGCCCGCGAAGAAGAGGCTGTCCCCCACCGGTTCGGAGAGGGTGTGCAGGTCCTTCGGCGAGCCGTCGACGCCGATGCAGGCGTACGACCCGCGCGCGTACGGGTCGGCGGACCAGGCCGTCCGCGACAGGTGCTCGGGAGCGGGCGCGTCGGGGCCGAACATGTCCCGGACCACGGTGGTCGCGTAGTCGGACACCTCCTCGTCGCTCCAGCCCTCCATCTCGCGGCCGAGCGACGCCCCGAGCAGCATCACCAGGGTCGCCCGGCCGTGCGACTTCCACATGCTGATGACGACCGTGGGGTAGCGGTCGGTCTCCCGGCACAGGTAGCCGAACACGTACTGGTCCGGCGGCCAGAAGGGGGCCCGGTAGTGCAGGGCGATCTTGTTCAGGGTGCCGAAGCCGAGCCGGGCGACGGCCGTCCGCTTCGCCTCGGGCAGCGGCGGGTCGAAGACGACCGAGCCGGCCTTGAGCACCCCGAGCGGCAGCGTGACCAGCACGGCGTCCGCCTCGAAGTCCCCGCCGTCGGTGGCCACCAGCGCGGGCCGCCCGGCACCGCCCCGCCCGATCCGGCGCACGACGTGGCCCAGCCTGACGTCGAGCCCGGCGGCGAGGGCGTCCACGACGGACCGGTAGCCGTCGCGCAGGATGCTGTCCCCGTAGCCGTAGACCAGGTAGCCGTCCTCCCAGAACTTGTGCGAGAGCTTGCTCGCGTCCTCCGCGACGTCCTCGCGGAGGATGACGTTCAGGTGGTACCGGATGCCGCGCTCCTGCTCTTCGCCGAATTCGCGCGCGGCGATGATCCGGTCGACGGCCTCGGCGAGCGAGATGTCGGGGAGTTCGCGCGTCCGGGCGAGTTCGGCCTGTTGTTCGAGTTCGTGCAGCACGCTGTCGGCGAGTTCGAGCATCTGGTTCTTCAGGGCGTGGCCGATGACCCGCCCGTCCGCGCCGATGAGGCGCAGCCGGTCGAAACCGCCGGTGTACGCGCTGTCCCCGCCGACGTAGCTGTAGGGGATCTCCAGGGTCTCCACGAGTTCGGTGACGGGGTTGCCGTCGGTGCCGTGGATCCAGTGCGCGCCGAGGTCCACCCCGTCCTCGTCGGTCCAGATGCGCCCGCCGACGCGGTCACGCGCCTCCAGGACCGTGACGGGGTGGCCGAGGTCGTGCAGCGCCCGCGCGGCGGCCAGCCCGGCGATCCCGGCCCCGACCACGAGTACGGACGGCAGACCCGCCGGTGCGTCGTCATTCGCCATGGGGATGTCCCACATCCTTCCTCCGCGGAGAAGCGCGGCGCGCGGGACCACCGGCGCACCACTCCGGAAAACCGACGGGAAGACCTCGGACCGAATGCGCGGAGCAAGGGCGTCCGGCAAGGCGCGACAGCGCTCCGGGCCGGTATTGTGAGCTCGGACAATTCCCCTCGATGAGGGGGCCATGACGGTAGCACAAAGCGCACTTCGGCCAAGTCTCACTAAAGAGTGAAAACACTCGAATCGTGAATACGGTAGGTAATCGCAAGCTTATTCGCGCGAGGTTCGGGCCGGGGTTCGGGGCCAGTGCCCGGGACCGCCGGTGCCGCGCGCTTCCCGGGGTGCCGGGACCGACCCGGCGACCGGAAGGGACCACGCCCGTGAACCCGCGAGTCGAGACCCTCCCCCGACACCTCACCGCCGAACTCGAACGACGGCTCGGCCGGACCGTGGCCGCCGTGCACCCCGCCCCCGGTGTGTACGCCTCCGACTTCGCCGCCGTCCTCACCCTCGCCGGGGCGTCCGCCGTCTTCGTGAAGGCGACCCGGCACCGGCACCGGGCCGACTACCGCACCGAAGCCGCGGTCGCGAGCGCGCTGCCGCGCGAACTCGCCACGCCCCGGTTGCGTTGCTGGTTCGAGCGCGCCGGCTGGATCGTGCTGTGCTTCGACGCCGTGGCCGGCGCGCCACCGGCCCAGCCGTGGCGGCCGGGCAACGTCGCCGCCGTCCTCGCCTCCCTCGCACACCGCGCGCGCCTGCTCACCCCCAGCCCGCTCCGGGCCCTGCGCGGCCTGCCGGAGCTGATGGCCGGCACCGGCAGGTTCACCGTCTGGCGCGACCTCGCGGCGGGCCGCCCGCGCGCCCTGTCCCCCGACCGGCCGACCCCCTGGCAGGCCGACCACCTGCACCACCTGGCCGAGCGGGAGGCGCGCCGGGCATCGGCCGTGGCCGGGACGAGCCTGCTGCACTTCGACCCGCGCGCCGACAACTACCTGATCGACGCCGCCGGGCGGGCCCGGGTGGTCGACTGGAGCCGCGCGTGCCTCGGCGCGCCGTGGGTGGACCTGGCCACGTTCCTGCCCTCGGCCGCGACCGACGGGCACGACCCGGAACGGCTCTTCGCCACCCACCCCGCCGGGGCCGACGTCCCGCCGGACGACCTCGACGCCTACCTCGCGGCCCTGGCCGGCCACTGGGCCGACGTCGTGCACCGGCCGGGCCGCCCGGTGGCTGCGCCGACGGGCGCAGCGGTCAGTCCAGGTTCTTCCGGAGCCCTTCGAGGTAGCGGTCCATGAGGTGGTCGCGGACGCCGTCGCTCGCCGGGGCGAAGGCGTCGGCGGTCAGGCCCTTGGCCCGGTCGGCGAGCCCGCCGAGGGTGGACACCCGGTCGCGGAGCCGGCCGTCCGAGTCGATGTAGTGCAGGGTCCGCACGTGGTGGAACGCGGGCTCGGGCGGGACCTGGGCGACGATGTCGTTGTTGTTGACGAACCGGTGGGTGCGGTCGCCGAACGCCTCGTCGTGGGCGTCGGCCAGGGTCCGGTCGCAGACGCGCGGCTGGCCGAAGGTGTACACGCCGTCGGCGAGCAGGCGCGGTTCCTCGAAGTTCAACCGCATCGCGGCCAGCGCGGCCAGCGCCCCGCCGAGGCTGTGGCCGGTGAACCAGATCGTCTGCCCGTCGTCCAGGAAGTCGGCGATCGCGTCGCGCACCTGCGGGTAGATCGACTGGAGCGCTTCGCCGAAGCCGTAGTGGATGAAGCCCTTGTCGGCCGGTCCGGGCCAGGGCGGGGTGGTGCTGTCGGAGAGCCAGTCCTGGATCTTCACCGGTTCCGTGCCCCGGAACGCGGTGATGATCATGTCGTCGCTCGCCGCGGTGAACGCCTGGGTGTCCTCCAGCGGGAACGGCGGCCGGAACGTCGTCTCGTGGTGGCGGACCCGGTCGAAGCCCCAGTCCCGCACGGTCGCCTCCACCACGTCCGGCGGTTCGTAGGCGAGCTTGGCGGCCTCGGCCATCCGGTACGCCTGCCGGACGCTGTACCCCTTGGCGGTGTGGTCGAAAGTCTGGACCGGCATCGTCGACCTCCTTGAGCTCCGTTGACGAGGTGCCGGTCTCCGTTCTAGTGGAGGTGACAGGTGCGGTTGCGCTCATCCGGGCATCAACCACTCACTGGTGTGACGACCACACCCGTTCGTGCCGGCCCTTTCGCGCTCCGCGCGGCCGAGAACCCACGACGCCGTCCGCCGTGCGGGGTGTTCCGGGCCGCACGAGCGGCCCGGAACACCACGACTACCCGGCCACCTCGGCACGCAGCCAGCGGCAGCCGTACGGCTCCAGCGTGATCTTCGCCTCGGCGGGCGCGCCCGTGAGGACGTCGGTGAAGACGCCGTCCACACTGGACAGATCGACCTTCACCTTGGTGTCGCCGAGGTTGTGCGCGACGACCACGGTGCCACCGTCGATGTCGCAGCGGTGCGCGAAGACGGCGGCCTCGGGGCTGTCGATCACCTGGAACTTGCCCCACGCCAGTTCCGGGCACTCCCGGTAGCGCTCGACCAGCAGCCGCACCCACGCCAGCAACGAGTCCGGGTCGTAGCGCTGCTCGTCCGCCGCGTCCCACCACATCGGCGTGCGCACCGAAAGGCGGTCCTCCTGCGAGAGGTCCTCGACCATGCCCACCTCCTCGCCGTAGAACAGCACCGGCGTGCCGGGCAGCGAGAACAGCAGGCTGTAGACCATCTTCGTGCGCTGCGGGTCGCCCATCATGGACGGCAGGCGGCGGCGCAGGCCCCGGCCGTAGAGCTGCATGTCCTCGTCCGGGCCGAACGCGGCGAACACCTCCTGCCGCTCGGGCTCGGTCAGCTTGTCCAGGATCAGCTCGTCGTGGTTGCGCACGAACGTCGCCCAGTGGCAGTCGCGGGGCGGCTGGGGGCGTTCCTTGAGCGCGTGGGCCAGCGGGCTGGCGTCCTTGCGCGCCAACGACAAGTACATCTGCTGCATGCCGATGAAGTCGAAGCACATGTGCAGCTCGTCGCCCACGCCGTCGGACCCGCCGAAGTAGGCCATCGCGTCGGTGTAGGGCAGGTTGACCTCGCCCAGCAGCACGCCCTCGCCGTTGCGGCGGGACAGGAACGCCCTCAGGTCGCACAGGTAGTCGTGCGGATCGGGCAGGTCTTCCACCGGGGCTTCGAGCAGGAACGGCACCGCGTCGACCCGGAACCCGGACAGCCCCAGCTCCATCCAGAACCCCATCACCCGGGCGATCTCGTCGCGCACCTCGGGGTTGGCCACGTTGAGGTCCGGCTGGTGCTTGTAGAAGCGGTGCAGGAAGTACTGCTTCGTCTTCTTGTCCAGCTCCCACAAGGACTTCTCCTTGTCGGGGAACACCACGCCCTGCTCGGCGTCGGCCGGCGGCTCGTCGCGCCACACGTACCAGTCCCGGCGCGGGTGGTCGCGCGAGGAGCGGGCCTCCTGGAACCACGGGTGCTGGTCGGAGGTGTGGTTGACCACCAGGTCGGCGATCACCCGCATGCCCCGGTCCTTCGCGGTGCGGACGAACTCCACGAAGTCGCCCAGCGTGCCCAGGCGCGGGTCGACGCCGTAGAAGTCGGTGATGTCGTAGCCGTCGTCCCGGTCCGGGGTGGGGTAGAACGGCATCAGCCACAGGCAGGTGACGCCGAGGCGGTGCAGGTGGTCGATCTTGTCGATCAGACCGCGGAAGTCGCCGTGCCCGTCACCGTCGGAGTCGTGGAAGGTCTCCACGTCCAGGCAGTAGACGACGGCGTTCTTCCACCACAGGTCCGCGGTCTGGGTGAGCTTCATCGCCGCACCTCCGGCAGCACGTGCTCGCCGAACGCGTCGAGGAACTCGTCCTGCTCCTGGCCCACGTGGTGGAGGTAGAGCTCGTCGAAGCCCAGGTCGGCGTACTCGCGCAGGATCTCGGCGTGCCGGCCCAGGTCGGCGGACACGTTCACGGTCTGCCGCACGCGCTCGGGCGTGACGTGCTCGGACAGCACGTCGAAGTGCTCGGCGGTGTCGAGGTCCCAGCACACCGGCGGTCCGAACACGTTGCCGCGCCACTGGTCGTGGGCGACCGCCTCGGCGCGGTCCGCGTCCGGGGCCCAGCTCAGGTGCACCTGGAGGGCGAGCTTCCCGATGCCACCGGCCCCCCGGTAGGCGTCGACCAGCGCGCGCAGGTGGTCTACCGGGGCGTTCACCGTGACCAGGCCGTCCGCCCAGTCCGCGCACCACCCGGCCGTCTCGGCGCTGACCGCCGCGCCGATCAGCTTCGGCGGCTCCTCCGGTCGGGTCCAGAGCTTCGCGCGGTCGACGGTGACGAGGCCGTCGTGGCTGACCTCCTCGCCGGCGAGCAGGGCCCGGATCACGTCGACGCACTCCCGCAGCCGGGCGGACCGCAGGTCCTTGCGCGGCCAGCGCTCGCCGGTGATGTGCTCGTTGCTGGCCTCACCGGTGCCCAGGGCGGCCCAGAACCGGCCCGGGTACATCGCCCCGAGCGTGCCGATGGCCTGCGCGATGATCGCCGGGTGGTACCGCTGACCAGGGGCGTTGACGACGCCGAAGGGAAGGCTGGTGGCTTGGAGCGCGGCACCCAGCCAGGACCAGGCGAACCCCGACTGCCCTTGACGCGCGCTCCACGGCGAGAAGTGGTCGGAGCACATGGCGGCGTCGAAGCCGACCTCCTCGGCCCGGCGGACCGCGTCCAGCAGCCGTGACGGGTGTATCTGCTCGTGCGAGGCGTGCACACCTATGACGGTCATACCGGGACACGTACCCCCGACACGACCGGGTGACACCGATCGCGGCGCACGGAAATGCCCGGAACGTCCGGTGCGGTGATCAGGTGGCTCGCGGGACGCGGTCCGGCTCCTCGGGCGCGGACGCCCGCCGACCACCACCCGTGGACCATTGATCACTGCGCGTCGATCACCGAGCAGTGACCACCGTGCTTTGACCATCGCGCGTCGCGTCCACTGTGGAAGCGTTCGTCGCGCCGAACCCGGCGGGCGGGCCGGGACGCGTGCGGTCAGATGGGCTTCTCCAGCAGCACGTTCACCCAGCCGCGCCCGTAGACCAGTTCTCCGACCTCCCGGAAGCCCAGGTCCGCGTAGTAGCGGCGAAGTCGTGCGTTGTGCGCCACGCAGTCCAACCGCAGCAGGCCGGCCCCGGCCCGGCGACCGTGCTCGGCGACCCAGGCGAGCAGGCGACTGCCGAGCCCGGTACCCGCGTGACCGCGATCGGTCACCAGGCCGTGCACGTAGGCCGCGAAGGTGTTCTCCGCGCGCCACACCGCCTCGTCCGACCACAGCAGCCGGAACGCGCCGCACGCCGCGTCGCCCGCCCGCGCCACGTACCACTGCCCGGCCTCGATCTGCTTCCGGACCTCGACGAGCTCCAGCCCGCCGGGCGGCCACTGCTCGATGTCGCGCCCGGCCAGCCAGTCCTCGGCACCTCGCCGCAACCGCAGGACCTCGCCCGCGTCCTCCACGGTCGCCTGCCCGATCGACATCTCCACGAACGGCCACGCTACCCCAGCCGCCGGTGGCGGCCGTCGTGGCGGAGAACCCGGTGCGGACCGCGTGACCAGGGGCGGACCACCGGCCGGGAGCCGGTCGCGGTGATCCTTCCGGGTAGGCGGCCTCGATCTCCCAGCGCCGGCGGGTGGAGCGCGACGGGGTGGCGTGCGGGGTGGGGGTCACCGTGTTGTCGGCGTCGACCACCCGGGGGCGAGGTCGAGCAGCGCGGCGATCAGCGCGCCCCGCCACCACGCCTGGTCGTGACCGCCGTGGTATTCGGCTGTGGACACCCGGTGTCCCCGCTCGGTCAACGCGTCCCGCACCCGTGCCACGATCGGCGGCATCCCCCACTCCTGGTCGCCCACCTGGAGGACCACCCGCACCGCGCGGTCCGGTTCCGGGCAGTGGGACAGCCAGCCGGTGCCGGAGTCGTCGCCGGGCCACCAGAAGGAACCCGACTGCGCCACCGCTGTGCCGAACCGGTCGGGCCGGCACAGGGCCGCGTGCACGGCGGCCAGTCCGCCGAAGCTCTGCCCCGCCACGGTGGTCCGCTCCGGGTCGGGCGGCAGGCCGAGTTCGTCCAGCACGGCGACGAGGCGGTCCGGGTAGTCCGGGTGGCACGTCAGGTCGGCGGTCCGGCCGGACGCGGACGGACCGACCAGGACGGTGGTCAGCCTCGGCAGCCGGCCGGACTCGGCCAGCGCCTCCAGCGTCGGTGCGATGGGGTGCTCCCGCGCCCACACGTCCCCGTCGAGCAGCACCAGCACCGGCTCCCCGCCGCCGACCGGGCCGTGCACCCAGACCGGGCGGTCGCCGGGCAGCTCGCGCGGCGGCGGCGCGTCGGCGTCGACCCAGAACTGCCCGGGAGCCGCGTCCAGCTCCGCGACCGAGAACGTCCGCCCGCTGTGCCGGCCGCGCAGCGGCGTGCGGTTGAAGGGGTCGGGCCCGGCGTGCCGGAGCAACTCGTCGCGGTGCCGCCGGCCGCTCACCGCGGGCGGCTCGGTCAGCGGACCCAGCAGGTAGGAGCACCGCCAGTCGGCGCGCAGCCGGAACGTCGCGTGCCAGACGTCCGTGCCGGGGAGGCGGGTCAACGACGTCGCCGCGAGGTCGTCGTAGTCGGTGAACTTGTTGGCGTGCAGCACGACCGCGCGTGCCGGGCGGCCCGCCACCGGGCGGTCGCGCCACAGGAACGTCACCGCGCGGTGGTCGGGGTCCCCGAGCGGGTCCGGCTCGACCAGCGGCGTGCCCGACTCCGCGACCCGCCGCCAGAACCGCCCGGTCGGTCCCGGGCGCAGGCCCGCGACGAGCCGGGAGGGCACCGCCGTGACCGGTTCCGCGCGCGGGAAGTCCGGCCGGCGGCCCGCCGACCCGGGTGTCACGACCCGTCGCCCGTCGCCGGGCCGCCGGTCGCGACCGCCGCCGGACCGGGGTCGACCGGGTGACGGCGGGGGTGGCCGTCGGCGTCGGAGGTGAGCCGGGAGCCGTCGCCGAGCGGCACGTGCACGCCATCGGGGTGGACGAGGTGTCGACCGCCGTGCCCCTCGCCGCCCAGCGCCGCCCGCGCGCGCACCGCACCGGTGGCGGCGTCCAGAACCGGCCACTCGTCGGTGCCGGCACCGCGCCCGGCCATGACGTCGGGCCGGTACAGCCACACCGGTTCCCCGTCCGCCGGGAACGCGCGGTCGGCCGAGGCGGGGTACCGGTCCCGCATAACGGGTCCGAAGTCGAGCCGCCACAGCACCGCGCCGACCCGGCCGACCGGCTCCGCGCCGACCTCGACCGGGAAGGTCGCGGTCGGTCCCGCCGGGTACTCGCGCGCCCGGAGCGAACCGGCCGCGAACCGGGTCACCACACCGCTGTCGGTCATGGTGGGAACGCTAGCCGAGCCCGCGCGGCCGGCCGCCCTCACGGAAGTCGCCCGGAAGTCGAGCGGAACTACGGCGACCGCCGTCCGACCTACTGGGGGAGCGACTTCCCGGAGAGGTGATCCGTCCGATGCCCCACGAGTGCCACGCCCCCGAGGTTCCCGCCCCCAGGACGGACGTCGTGAGTGCTGTGATGTCGCGGTGAAGACGAAGGTGGCGGTGCTGTCCACGGCGGCGATGGCCGTGTCGATGCTCCAGCTCTTCGTGCTCGGCGCGCTCGGCCCCGTGCTGGTCGCCGGGTCGGGGCTCGCGCGGTGGCAGCTCGGCGTGCTGGTCGCGGCGGGGTTCGGGGTGGCCGCCCTGCTGTCGCTGCCGGTCGGGGCGCTGGTGGACCGGATCGGGCCGAAGCGCGGCCTGGTCTGGCTGTTCGCGCTCAGCGCGGTGTCGTTGGGCGTGCTCGCGGTGGCCCGCTCGCCGTGGTGGGTGGCGGTCGGGGTGGCGTTGGGCGGGGTGCCGCAGGCGTTGGCGAACCCGGCGACGAACAAGCTGGTCCTGGCCGCCGTCGAGCCGGCGGCCCGGGGCTCGGTGACCGGGTGGAAGCAGTCCGGGGTGCAGTTGGGCGCGTTCGTCGCCGGGGTGCCGCTGGCCGGTGCGGCGGCGGTGGTCGACTGGCGGTGGGGTGTCGCGGTGCTGGCGGTCTTGTGCCTGGTCGGCGCGGCGGTGGCGGCGCGGCTGCCGGTGGGGGTCCCCCCGCGCAAGGCGGGTGGCCCGGTCGGCGGCGTGGGCGACCGGGTGGCGGTGCTGGCCGGGTTCTCGCTGGCGCTGGGCTTCGGGTTGGCGTCGGTGAACACCTACTTCGCGCTCTACGGCGTCGACCGGCTCGGGCTGGCCGCGCCCGTGGCGGCGTGGCTGATCGCGGTCATGGGCGTGCTCGGGATCGCCGGGCGGGTGGTGTGGAGCGGTGCGGCGGGACGGGCCGACGACCCGGCGGCGGTGCTGCCGTGGCTGGCGCTGGGCGCGGCCGGGTCGGTCGGGCTGGTGGCGGCGGCCGAGTGGTGGCCGTGGTCGGTGTGGTTGGGCGCGGTCGGCATCGGGGTGTTCGCGGTGTCGGGCAACGCGGTGTCGATGGTCGCGGTGATGCGGGCGGTGCCGCAGCGGGCGGCGGGCCGGGCGGCGGCGGTGGCGTCGGCCGGGTTCTTCGGCGGGTTCGCGCTGGGCCCGCCGGTGACCGGGCTGGTGGTGCAGCACGCGGGCTACGGGTGGCTGTGGTCCGCGGTGGGGTCGGCGTTCCTGGTGTCGGCGGCGGTGGCGGTCCGGGTGACCCGGCGCACGGCGGTGGCGGTGTGAGCGACTGGGCCGAGGAGTTGCTGCGCTCGTCCTGCGAGCGGGTCGCCGAGGTCGAACGGGCCGCCGGGACCAGGTTTCCGCTCTACGCCGAGGGCGGGTCGTGGACGACGACGGCGCGCGGCTCGTGGGCGGGCGGGTTCTGGGCGGGGCTGCTGGCGCTGCGCTCGGTCGCGACCGGTGCCGGCGACCCGGTGCCGGTGCGCCGCCGGCTGGACGTGTGGGCGGAGGCGGACACGGTGTGCCGGGGCTTGGTCTTCTGGTACGGCAGCGGCGGTGAGCGGTGCGGCGCGCACGCGCCCGAGCCGTCCACCGCGGACGTCGCCCGGCGGCTGGCCGAGGCGTACGACGACCGGGTGGGCGCGATCCCGTGGGGCACCGCGCTGGCTCCCGAGGGCCCGCCGGTGCGGCCGGACGGTGCAGCGGGAGTGGTGCCGCTGCTGGCCGCGCACGGGTACGACGAGATCGCCCGCCGGCACCTGGACACCCACCTGCGCCTGGGTTCGGCGGGGTGGCGGCGGGGTGCCGCGTGGCTCCTGCTGTCCTGTGTGGACGGTTCGCGGCGGTGGGACGGCTTCGCCGAGCGGTCCCGCGCGCTGGCCGGGGAGTGGACCGCGCCGGATTCGGACAGCTCGGCGACCGCGATCGCGGCGGTGGCGCTGCTGAAGTCCGACCACGCCCGCACGCGAGCGGCCGGCGAGGAGCTGGTGCGCGCGGCGGCGCGGGGAACGGCCGAGTACGCCGGGCGGACCGGGCTCAGGGTCGTGTGGGGCGATTTCTTCACGGCGCTGGGAGCGGCGCTGGTGGTCGGGCTGGTGGGACCGGATCACTGGTGACCGCGCAGCAGCCGCCGGCCCGTGGTGGCCACGTGCCACTCGTCCGCGCCGTCGAGGATGCGCGCGGACCGCGCGACCCGCAGCATCCGGGGCAGCCCTGACGCCGCGCCCAGCCCTTCCGCGCCGTGCACCTGGATCGCCGCGTCCACCGCTTCGCCCAGCGCCCGCGCGGCGGCGGTCTTGGCCAGGCTCACCTCGACCGGCGCGCGTTCCCCGGCGGCGACCAGGTCGGCCGCCTCGCGGGTGAGCAGGCGGGCCGACCGGACCGCCAGCTCGGACTCGAACGCCAGGCGCTGCACCAGTTGCCGGTCGGCGAGCACCCCGGCACCGAGCACCCGCGCGCCCGCCCGCGCGGCGAGCAGGTCCAGGCAGCGCTGGGCCTGGCCGACCCAGCGCGCCGCCCGCAGGGTCCGGCCCAGCGCCAGCCGCTCCCCCGCGAGCCGCAGGCCCCGGCCGGGTTCGCCGACCAGGTGGGTGGGCGGCACGCGCACCCGGTCGAAGGCGATCTCGTGCTGCCCGCCGACGCCCAGCACGTCCAGTTCGCGCTCGACCCGGAAGCCGGGCCGGTCGGTCGGCACGGCCACGACCGAGAAGTCGTCACCCGTCCGGGCCACCACCAGCACCACGTCCGCGCGACCGGCCCCGGTGGTGTACCACTTGCGGCCGGTGACGGTCCACCAGCCGTCCGGGCCGCGCTCGGCGGTGGTGCGCAGGGCCGTCGGGTCGGAGCCGGCGACCCCGGGTTCGGTCATCGCGTAGGCGACCCGGCACGTGCCCGAGACCAGCGGGGCGAGGATCTCCGCGCGCAGCCCGGGGTCCGCGTGCGCGGCCAGCATCCGGACCGTGAGCAGGCTCGACGAGCCGAGCACGTCCGGTCCGTGGTCGCTGCGCCCCTCGTCCTCGGCGAGGGCGAGGTAGTCGGTCAGCGGCAGGCCGCCGCCGCCCAGCGCGGCGGGCAGCGGCAGCGCCCACAGGCCCGCGGTCCGGGCGCGGTCGCGGAGGTCGAGCGTCCCCGCGTCCAGGTCCGCCTCGGCCGGGACGACGACGTCGTCGACGAATTCCCGGACCGCCCGGCGCAACTCGCTGTCACGATTCACGTCTCACATCACACCATCGCGGGAACCCAGACAGTGGTTGGTGCGACCTGTCTGTCATGACGGGAAGCAGAACGGCGTGTGTCGCCGCGCTCGACGGCGCGACGGCGGTCGTGTCGGGGGCCGGTGCCGCCGCGCAGGTGCTCCGCGAGCACCTGGCGGCCCTCGGCGCGGAGGTCGCCGGCGGGCGCGGCGGCGGCGGGCCGGACGACGACGTGGCCGCCCGCGCGGTCCTGGACCTGCGGGGCGGGCGGCACGCGGTGACCGTCGCCTGGGCGGGCCCGGTCGACGTGCCCGGTCTGCGCGACGAGGCCACCGCGCAGGCCGCGTGCGGGGTGATGCACGTGCACGGCCGGCGCGGGGGCACGCCCCGGGGGCTCGCGGTCGACCACTGCGGCACCGCCGCCGGCGTGCTCGCGACGACCGGCTTGCTGGCGAGCGCCCTGCGCCACCCCGAAGGCGGGCCGGAGGTCCGCACCAGCGTGGCCGAGGCCGCCCTGGTGACCGTCGCGCAGTACCTGGCCGCCGCCGGGGCGGACGAGGGCGAGGCCGTCGACCCGCGACCCGGCGGCCCGCCGTTCACCAGCGCCGACGGCGTGCGGTTCGAGGTGGAGGCGCTGGTCCCCGAGGTGTGGGCCGGGTTCTGGACCGCGCTCGGCGCGGACCGGGCGGCGGTCGGCGCGGGCTGGCGGCCCTACCAGTTCCGCTACGCCACCGCGACCGCCCCGCTGCCCGCCGCCCTGCACGACGCCGCCCGCGCCGCCACCTTCGCCCGGGTCGTGGCCGCCGGGGCGGCCAGCGGCGCGAGCACCTGCGCCCTGCGCGGCGTGGAGGACCTGCCGCCCTGCCACGACCCCTGGCAGGTCGTGCCCACCCCCGGTGCCGCGCCCGACCCGGCGGGCCTGGCCGACCTGGTGGTCTGGGAGGCCGGCCGGCGCGTCCAGGCCCCGCTGGCCGCGCACCTGCTGGGGCTGCTCGGCGCGCGCGTCGTCCGGGTCGAGCCGCCCGGTGGCGACCCGCTGCGCGGGATGCCGCCCACCAGCGGCGGTGTCTCCGCGCGGTGGCTGGCGCTCAACCGGGGCAAGCGGGCCGTCGAGATCGACCTCAAGGACCCGGCCGGGCGGCGGCGTCTGCGCGCGTCGCTCGCGCCCGCCGACGTCTTCCTGCACAACTGGGCACCGGGCACCGCCGAGCGGTGGGGTCTGGCCGCCACCGACCTGCCGGCCGGTCTCGTGCACGCCTACACCTCCGGCTGGGGCGGCGCGGACGCGGCCGACCTGCCGGTGGGCACCGACTTCATGGTCCAGGCCCGCACCGGCCTGGCCCACCTGGTCCGGGCCGCCGACGAGGCCCCGGCCCCGTCGCTGATGACGCTGGTCGACGTGCTCGGCGGGCTGATCGGCGCGGAGGCGGTGCTGGCCGGCCTGCTCGCCCGCCGCGCCACCGGCCGGGGCGTCGCCGTGCGGAGCAGCCTGCTGGGCGCGGCGGCGCTGCTGAGCCGGACCGCGCCCGCCCACCGCCCGGCGGGGTTCCGGGTGCCCGTCGACGGCCTGGTCGACGGCGTGCCGGTGGTCGACGACCTCGCGGCGCTGCCGGGCGACGCCCGGTTCGCCGCCGTCCTGGGCCGCGACGATCGCGGCTGTCCCGTGCTCGGCACCCCGTGGAGGTTCTGATGACCGTCGCCGCTCCCCCGGTCCGCCACCTGGTCGACCTGGTACCCGGCGAGCTGCGCCGCTCCTGGGCGGCCACCGGCCGCTACCGGGACCGCGACCTGTACTCGCTGTTCCACCAGCAGGTCACCGCCCACCCCGCGCGGGCCGCCGTGGTCGACGCCGACGGCACCACCGGCTACGGCGAGCTCGACGCCGTGGTGCGGTGCCTGGCCGTCGGGCTGGCCGGCCTGGGCGTCGAGCAGGGCGACGTCGTCGCGGTGCAGTTGCCCAACGGGCGGCTCGCCTGCGCCTTCGACCTCGCCGTCGCCGCGCTCGGCGCGGTGGTCCTGCCCTACCCGGTCGGCCGGGGCGACCGGGAGGCGTGGAGCCTGCTCAGCCGATCCGGCGCGGTGGCCGCCGTGACCGCCACCGCGCACGGCGACTACCCCTGCGCCGAGCGGACCCGCGCGCTGGCGGGCGACCTGCCCCAGTTGCGCACGGTCGTCGCGGTCGGCGACGGGCCGACGCCCGCCGGGTGCGTGCCGCTCGCGGCGCTGCTGCGCGCCGACCCGACGCGGTTCGTGCCCGCCCTGCCCGACCCCGACGGACCGGCCCGCATCCTGGTCACCTCGGGCTCCGAGGCCGAGCCGAAGATGGTGCTGTACTCCCACAACGCCCTCGTCGGCGGGCGCGGCCGGTTCATCGGCGCGCTGGTCGGCGACGTGCCGGTGCTGCGCAACTTCGTCATGGTGCCGCTGGCGTCCTCCTACGGCAGCAACGGCACGTCGGTCACGCTGGCCGTGCACGGCGGCACCCTGGTGCTGATGCCGGGGTTCAGCGCCGAGGCGGCGCTGGCGATGATCGGGAGCGCCCGGCCGACCCACGTGCTGGCGGTGCCCACGATGTTCCGGATGATCGCCGACCACCCCGCGCTCGCCCGGTACGACACCACGAGCCTGCGCGTGGTGGCCCTGGGCGGGGCCGCGCTCGACGCCACCACGGCCGCGCGGGTCCGCGACGCGCTGGGCTGCGCGGTGGTCAACGTGTACGGGTCCGCCGACGGGGTCAACTGCCACACCGCGATCGACGACCCGCCGCACCGCGCGGACACCGCCGGGCGGCCGAACCCGGACGTCGCGCGCATCCGGATCGTGGACGACGAGCTGCGCGAGGTGCCGCGCGGCGAGGTCGGGGAGATCACCTCGCTCGGCCCGATGACCCCGATGTGCTACGTCGGCGCGCCCGAGCTGGACGCGCGCTACCGCTTACCGGGCGGCGGGGTGCGGACCGGCGACCTGGGGCGGGTCGACGACGACGGCTACCTGCACGTCGTGGGCCGGCGCAAGGACGTCGTCATCCGGGGTGGCCTGAACATCAGCCCGGCCGAGGTGGAGGGGCTGCTGGCCACCCACCCCTCGGTTCGGGACGTGGTGTGCGTGCCCGTGCCGGACCCCGTGCTGGGCGAGCGGTTGTGCGCGTGCGTCGTCGCGGACCGGGACCTGGCGCTGGCGGAGCTGACCGGGCACCTGGCCGACCGGGGCCTGGAACCGCGCAAGTTCCCCGAACGCGTGGTGCGGTTCGGGGAACTGCCGCTGGGTCCGGCGGGCAAGGTGGACCGCCGCGCCGTCCAGGCGGTGGCGGCGGCCCGCGCCGGTGGCCTCAGCCCCTGAGGGCCCGCGCGATCTCCTCGGCGTTGGTGGTGAAGACGCCGAGGAGATCGAGGTCCTCGCCGGGGTAGTTGACCAGTTGCACCTGCTCGGCGGGCGAGTCGGGCAGCACGGTGCCGGTGGACATGTGGGCGTTGTCCAGCACCAGGTCCGGCCGCGCGGCGGCGAGTTCGGCGAGCTTGGCGGGCGTGACCGGCTCCGGCCCGTAGCCGCCGACGACCTGCGCGCCGGTGATCGCGGCCATGTAGGCGACGAACGCCTGGCTGACCACCCGGGGTGCCCTGCCGTCGCGCCAGGCGGCCTTGACGGTGGCCGCCACGCCGGTCAGCGTCGCGTCGAACTCCCGCACCCACTCCTCGGCGGCGGCCTCGGTGCCCAGCAGGCCCCCGAGGCGGCGCACCTCCGACTTCACCACGTCCGGGGTGTTCTCCAGCCGCACCGCCTCGACCTTCGCGCTACCGCCGGCGGCGTCCCGCAGCTTGCCCGCGAAGCCCTCGAACTCGGCGTAGAGCACCAGGTCCGCCTGCCCGACCGCCACCAGGTCGGAGGCCTTTGGGTCGTAGTCGGCGGCGTGCACCGCGGACGCCGGCACGATCACCGTGACGTCGAGCGCGCCCGCCGCCTTGGCCAGCGCGCCCTCCCAGGCGGTCGCGGCGACGACCTTCTTCCCCTCCGGCACGTCCGGCTGGGCCGCCGGGGCACCGCCGCACGCGGTCAGCACCAGCAGCGCGCCGAGCAGCACACCCCCGAGGTGTCTGGTCTTCACGGTCAGGTCCTCCTTGTCGGTAGCAACTGGGCGAGCAGCGCGATCACGCCCGCCAGCAGGACGAGCACCGGACCGGGCGGCTGGTCCAGCGCGAGGGCGAGCAGCAGCCCGACGACCGCCACCACCAGGCCGATCACCACCGAGGCGACGACCATCCCGGTCAGGCCGCGACCGATCCGGCGCGCCGCCAGCGCCGGGAGCAGCGTGAGCGCGTCCACCAGCAGCGCGCCGGTGAGCTTGACCGCCCCCGCGATCGATACCGCGATCACCACCAGCAGCGCGGCGGTCAGCGGCCCGGTGCGCACGCCCGAGGACGCGGCCAGCTCGCGGTCGTGCAGCAGCAGCGACAGGTCCCGCCGCCGCCACCAGAACAGGGCCGGGATCACCGCGGCCAGCGCGCCGAGCACCACCAGGTCCACCACGCGGGTGGACAGGATCGAGCCCCACAGCAGCTCGAACGCGCCGTTGGCGTTCACCCCGGACAGCGAGAGCACCAGCAGCGCCACCGCGATCGCCAGGCTCATCAACAACCCCATCGCACCGGACAGGCCGCTCGGGGTGGTGGCGAACGGCGCGAGCCCACCGCCCGCGACCGCGCACAGCAGCAGCGCCCACAGCAGCGGGTCGGTCCCGGTGAGCAGACCGATCGCGCTGCCCAGCAGCGCCACGTGCATGATCGCGAACCGCACCGGGTAGATGTCCAGCCCCACGATCAGCACGCCGACCGGGGGCAGCGCGATCGCGCCCAGCAGCAGGCCGAGGCCCGCGCGCTGCACCGGTACCAGCCCCAGCAGCTCGCCCCACTGCGCCGCACCGCTCACGGGACGTCCCGCAGCCGGCCGGCGGCCATCTCGACCACCCGGTCGCACGCGTCCACGACCGCCCGGTCGTGGGTGGCGACCACCAGCGTCACCGGCAGGCCGGCCAGCACGGCCGCCGCCTCCTCCTGGCCCGCGAAGTCCAGCGCGGCGGTGGGTTCGTCGGCCAGCAGCACGCCCGCGCCGGCCGCGACGCACCCGGCGGCCCGCGCGAGCCACGCCCGCTGCAACTGGCCGCCGGACAGCGTGTGCACGCCGCGCCCGCCCAACCCGCCCAGCCCCAACCGGTCGGCGGCGGTCCCGGCGGCCCGGGGGTGCCCGCTGCTGGCCAGCAGTTCGTCCAGCAGCAGGGGGAACCGGCCGGTCGACCGCAACTGCGGTATCCAGGCCACCCGCCGACGCCGCCCGCGCCACTGGGCCGCCGTGGCCGCGCGCTCGCCGTCGACCTCGACCACCCCGTCGGCGACCGGGTGGAACCCGAGCACCGCGCGCAGCAGCGTCGACTTGCCCGAGCCGTTCGTGCCGACCAGCGCGACGCGTCCGCCGGGGGGTACGTCCAGGTCGACCGAGCTCACCGCCGGGTGCCTGCCGTAGCGGCAGTGCACCTCCTTGAGCAGCACCGACAACGCGGTCACGGCCACCTCTCCGGTCGTGGCGTCGGCGCGCCCAGCGCGCGCTCCCCCACAGGTCGTTCACTCGACCGGGTTAGTTCCCGAGGACTTCGGCCCACCTCCGGCACCCCGCCGGCCCGCAGCCGGGGTCGGCCGCAACCCGGAGGTCGGCCAGGACGTCACCGGTGTGCGCCGCGCTGCCGGATCGTCCGGACATCCACCGGGAACCCGGGGGCCGGACGGACCGACTACTGGAGCGAGGCCCGTCGTCGGGCCGCCAGGGCACGCCGGGCCGGTCGCTCTCCACCGACCCGGTGTCCAGGACCGCCGCGGACCCCCGCGCCGGCCGGGAGGCTCCTCATCCCGACCGGCGCGGGCGGTTCCGACCGGGCAGCGCGCGCACCCGGGCCGCACCGCCGCGCGCCGGCGCGCCCGAGGTCCCGCCGGCAGAACGAAACCGGTACCTGACAGGTCCACTGTGGACAGTGCGGCGGCCGGCCACAGGTGCGGCGCGCGGTGGGCCTCGATCGCGTCGAGCAGCCGCCGGTGGCTCTCCTCGGCACTGGCGGCCCAGATCGGCGGCGGACAGGACGTCGAGGTTGTGCGAGACGTCGCGCGGTCCCGCCATCCCGATGCCCCGCGCGTCCCGCACCCCGCTGCGCGCGCCGTCGCCGCCGACCAGCTCCACGCCGAACCGGACGTCGGCCGGACCGAGCCGCTCCGCGCGACCTCGGTTCCCGCGCCGGGGCGATCCCGTCCGCGCGGACCCCTACGCGTTCGAGTCCGGCACGCGGACCGTGGTCACGGTGCTGAGCCCCGAGACGGTCACCACGGGTTCCAGCAGGTCGGTGGTGACCAGCTCGATGCGGTCGGCGTGGGCGAACAGGACGCTCAGACCCGCGCTGTCGAGGTACTCGACCTCGGTCAGGTCGACCACGAGCCGCCCCGGGATGTCGTCGAGGGCGGCGGCGAAGGTCGGCGTGTTGCTCATGTCGATCTCGCCCACGACCTTGAGGAACGCGGTCCCGTCCGGGCCTCGGCCCGGGGTGAGGCTGAGCGGTGTGGTCATCGGGGAATCCTCAGGTGCATGTCGACGGTGGTGCCCACCGGTCCGGGGGTGACGGTGACCTGTTCCATCATCGCCCGCATCAGCTCGACGCCGCGACCCCGGTGCGGGTTGAGCTCGGGCTGGGGCGTCTTCCAGTGCCCGCTGTCCGCGACCTTCAGGTACAGGTCGCTGACCAGCGCCTCGGCCCGCAGCCGCACGGCGTTGCCGGGTCTGTCGCGGCAACCGTGCTCGATGGCGTTGGCGCACGCCTCGCCCGCCGCGACCAGGACGCTCTGCACGGCCTGCGGCGGCAGGCCGCACTTGGCGAGCCAGCTTCGCAGGGTCTTGCGCACCGGGGCGAGCTGGCCGGACTCGGCGGGGAAGGTCAGGTCAAGTGGCGCGGGGTGGCGGTAGAGCAGCAGCGCCACGTCGTCGTCGTACCCGTCGGCGGGTGCCAGGCGGGCCATCACCTGGCTCGCCAGGTCGTCAAGGGCGGTGTCCCGGCCCTGCGCGACGGCTTCGCCGGCCTTGTCGATGCCCACGGTCAGCGGGCGGCGACGCCGCTCCACGAGCCCGTCGGTGTACATCAGCAGCGTCGCCCGGGGCGTGACGGTGCACTCGGCCTCCGGGCGGGCGGCTCCCGGCCGCACCGCGAGCGGGATCGAGCGCCCCTGGTCGAGCAGTGCGGCGGTGCCGTCCGGGAGGGCGAGGATGGCGGGCGGGTGCCCGGCGCTGGAGTAGGTCAGCAGACCGGTGTCCGGGCTCAGCACACCGCAGAACACGGTGGTGCACATCGCCCCGGGGAGGCTCGCGGCGAAGTGGTCCAGGGCCATCAGGGTCCGGGCCGGCCCGATCTCCTGGAGGAGCAGGGCCCGGCAGGCGCTGCGCAACTGCCCCATCACCGCCGCCGCCTTCAGCCCGCGACCGACGCAGTCGCCGACGACGATCCCGATGCGGCCGTCCGACAAGGCCACCGTGTCGTACCAGTCGCCGCCGATCTCCAGCGGGCGCGCGGCGGGCTCGTAGCGGACGGCGAACCCGTCGGGCAGGCTGGAGGGGCCGAGGATGGCGCGCTGGAGCGCCAGGGCGGTTTCGCGCTGCTGGTCGATCTGGTGGGCGCGGGACAGGCCCTGGGCCAGGTGCCCGGCCAGCAGGGACAGCAACAGCTCGTCCTCACCGCTGAACGGGCGGTGCTCGTCGAGGTCGAGCCGGAGCGCCAGGGGGCCCTCCGGGTGCTCCAGGGCGATCCCGACGCCGGTCGCGCCGTCGACGACCGGGCCCAGGCCGGGCCGCTCGCGCAGCGCGGTGAACTCGGCGCGACGCCGCTCGGGCAGGTCGTCCCAGGACAGCTCCGGACCGGTGCCGGTCACCGCGGGCGCGCCCCGGTCGGTGAAGACCGCCGCCGTGACGCTCCGGGCGTGCCAGAGGACCTTGAACTCCTCCAGCGCGCCGGCCAGCGCCTCGGGCAGGCTGGCGGCCTCCGACAGGCGCATGCCCAGCACCGCCAGGGCGGTGTCGCGCTGGATGGCGTGGTGCTCGGCGGTGACGTCGCGGAACGTGCCCACGATGACCGTGCGCCCGCTGTCCGGGTCCTGGGCGGGGTTGAACGTGACGCTGATCCACAGCCGGTGCCCGTCGCGGTGGGTCACCGGCGTGGTGTAGCTGCCCTGGTTCCCGGAGAGCAGGCCGTCGAACGCCTCGGCGAACCGCCCGTGGGCGTCGGCGTCGGCGACGTCCGGCCACCACGGGTGCACCGGGTGGTAGGGCAGCCCCTCCGGGCCGTAGCCGAGGATGTCGGCGAACGCGGAGTTCACCTCGATGACGCTGCCGCGCTCGTCGCAGACGAAGAACGCCTCCTGGAGGGAGTCGATCAGCGCGGTGCGCCAGCGGGCGTGGTGGTTGCGCAGGCGGGCGAGCTCCACGTTGGCCCGGACCCTGGCCAGCAGCTCGGCCGCGGCGAACGGCTTGACCAGGTAGTCGTCGGCACCGGCCTGGAGGCCCTCGATGGACGCCTCCTGCCCGGCGCGGGCGGACAGCAGCACCACCGGCACCGCCGCCGTGCGCGGATCGGCCCGCAGGGCGGCGACCAGGGACAGCCCGTCGAGCCGGGGCATCATCACGTCGCTGACGATGAGGTCGGGTGCCCGGACGCGGGCCGCCTCCAGGGCCTCCACCCCGTCGTGGACCGCGTGGGCGGCGTAGCCGGCACCCTCCAGCAGCCGGGTGAGGTACTCCCTCATGTCCGCGTTGTCGTCGGCGACCAGCACCGTGGCGGGCACCGCGGAATCGCGCCGGGCGCTCTCGACGACCGGCGGCAGCTCGCCGGGTACCGGCCCGCCGCGCTCGTCGGGCAGCCAGCGCAGGGCCTCCCCCACGTACGGCTCGGCCGTGGCGGACACCGCCGAGCGGGTCGCGCCGGAGGTCGTGGACGGGGCGGGCAGGTGCGCGGAGCCGAACCGCAGGCGGATGGTGAACCGGGTCCCCCGGCCCTCCTCGCTCGCCGCGGAGATGGTGCCGCCGTGCAGGCCGACCAGCTCGCGCACGAGGGCCAGGCCGATGCCGCTACCCTCGTTGGAGCGCGAGCGGGCGTTCTCGATGCGGTGGAAGCGCTCGAACAGCCGGGGGATCTCGTCGGGCGGCACGCCGATGCCGGTGTCCTCGACGGTCACCACCGCCTGGCCGCCGGCGGTGCGCACGGCGACCCGGATCGAGCCCTCGAAGGTGAACTTCAGCGCGTTGCTGAGGAGGTTGAGCACCACCTTCTCCCACATGCCCAGGTCCAGGTGCACGGGTTCGGGCAGCGGCGGGCAGTCGACCTCGAAGGACAGCCCGGCCTTGTCGATCGCCGAGCGGAAGACGCTGGCCAGTTCGGCGGTGACGACCGGCAGGTCGACCGGTTCGAAGCTCGCCCCCATCCGGCCGGCCTCGATGCGGGAGAAGTCCAGCAGGGTGTTGACCAGCTTGCCCAGCCGCAGGCCGTTGCGGTGGACGACCTCCAGCTCCTCGCTCACCCGGGGCTCGGAGCCCGCGAGCCGGTCCCGCAGCTCCCGCACCGGGCCCATGATGAGGGTCAGCGGGGTGCGGAACTCGTGGCTGATGTTGGAGAAGAACGCGGTCTTGGCCCGGTCCAGCTCGGCCAGCTCCTCCGCCCGGCGCTGCTGGGACTGGTAGCTGCGGGCGGCGGCGATCCCCGCCGCGATGTGCCCGGCGACGAGTTCCACGAACCCGCGGTAGCCCTCGTCCAACTGCCGGTAGCGGTTGAGCCCGACCACCACGAACCCGTGCGGCGCGGCCCCCTGCTGCTGCAACGGGGCCACCAGCGCCCGGGTGGGCGGCTCCTCCCAGCTCCCGGTGGGCAACCCGGCGAACACCGGACCGTCCAGCTCGACCAGCGCGGACTCGCCGCGGGCGAGCGTGGCGACGGGCCACGGGCCGTCCTGGTCGTCGACCGGGATCGCGGTCGGGCCGGCCGGGTGCCCGGGTGTGATCCCGGTCGCCGCCGCCAGGTGCGCCGAGCCGTCCTCCGCGAACAGGTAGGTCAGGGTGAAGGGCAGGTCCCGCCGGTTGCGGTCGAGCTGCCGGCCGGAGAACGCCAGGGTCTCCTGGTCGGTGCGGACCACGCTGGGGTCCGAGCCGAGGTCGCGCAGCGTCGCCATCCGGCGCTCGCCGATGACCCGCTCGGTGTCCTCGCTGACCACGCACAGCATGCCCACGACCGCGCCGCCGTCGTCGCGCAGCGGGCTGTAGGAGAACGTGTGGTAGGTCTCCTCGGGGTACCCCGAGCGCTTGAGGAAGAGCAGCAGCGCTTCGTCCCAGGTCGCCTTCCCGGTGGTCAGGACGGTCTCGATGCGCGGACCGATGTCGCCCCAGATCTCCGCCCACACCTCGGTCGCGGGCCGGCCCAGCGCCCAGGGGTACTTGCGCCCCAGGGTGTCGCGCCGGTAGGCGGCGTTGCAGAAGAACGTCAGCTCGGGCCCCCACGCCAGCCACATGGGGAAACGGGAGGACAGCAGGATGCTCACCGCCGTCCGCAGGCTCTGCGGCCAGGACGCCGGCAGGCCCAGCGGCGTCGCCTCCCAGTCCACCAGGGCCAGGTCCGGGCCCACCTCGTCGTCGACGGCGAACACGTCGACGCCCGGGACCGCCGGCTGGTCGACCTCAGCGTCGCCGGGACTCACCACGGGCCACCCCTTCGTCCACACCGGCCCGCGCCCGGAGGCCGCCCCCGGCACTCGTGCCGCGGGACTTCCGTCGTGGCGGCAGCTCGGTGAAATGATTCATAGGATAGGACAGCGCCCCGGGGGACGCGCACACCGCTGTGCGCGCTCCCGGGGATACCGATCGGACCCGGGAGGAGCATGTCGAGGATGACGGACTGGAGTTGTCGCGAGCTGCCCGGACCGGGTTCCGGGCAGCGGCGGACGGCCCCGGTGTACCCACCGGCCCCTCCGGGAAACCCGGACCGCGGACGCGGCACCACCCGTCCGGCACCAGCACCACCCACGGCACAGGAGACCCGGTGAACGATCCCATCCTTACTGTTGCCCTAGACCGGCCCGCGCCGGGTCTGACCGTGCTGCGGGCGGCGGGCGAGCTCGACCTCCACACCGTGCCCCGGCTGCTCGAAGCACTCGACGGGGCGGCCTTCGACGCCGAGCTGGTGATCGACCTGGCCGGGCTCGGCTACTGCGACTCCACGGGCATCACCGCCCTGATCACCACCCACCAGCGCGCCCAGGCCGCCGGCGGCACCCTCGAACTGGCGGGCGTCACGCCCGAGCTCATGCGCGTGTTCCACATCGCCGGGCTCGACCAGCTCTTCTCCTTCCGCCCCGGCGTCGACCAGGCGGACGAGACCCAGCGGACGTGATCCGGGAGGCGCGACGCCGGCCGGCCGCGCCCCGGTGACGTGGGGGTGGCCCGCACCCCGGCAGACCGGTGCCGGGGTGCGGCGGTCGAGGGCGACCGGCGCGGGTCACCTGTCGAGCAACTGCACCACCGCCTTCTCGACCGTCTCCCGGTCGCCGTCGACGTCCGCGAGGACGACGCCCTGGTCGAACGCCGTCAGCAGCCGGGGGTCCACGTAGGACTTCCTGGCCACCGCCGGGGTGTTGCCCAGGTGGTCGGAGACCTCCCGCATCACCGCCGCCTCCACGCGCTTGCGCCCGCGCCGCGACGACGGCCGCTCCGCCCGCGCCAGGGCCACCGCCGCCAGCACCGTCGCGTGCCAGGTCCGCAGGTCCTTGACCGAGTACCCGTCCCCCACCAGCTCCTTGAACCGCTCGTTCACGTCCTCCGCGGTCACCCCGTGGCCGGACCGGTCCACCAGCAACCGCTCGTCGCCGGACCTGGTGCGCAGCAACGACTTGACCGCGCGCGCCAGGTCGCCGTCGGTCACGCTGGTGGTGAACTCGATACCGCCCTTGGCCGGGTAGTGGAAGTCCACGGCGGACCCGCGCACCGCCACGTGCGCGCACAGCAGGGTCGCCACCCCGTGCGTCCCGTTGTCCTCCGCGTAGGACTCGCCGCCCACCCGGAACACCCCGCGGTCCAGCATCGCCAGGGCCGCCGCGACCACCCGGTCGTGCTCGCGGCCCCGACCGCGCAGCGCGCGGGCGACCTCGGCCCGGAACGCCGGCAGCAGCGGGGCCAGTTCCAGCACCCGGTCGTGCTTCGCCTCGTCCCGCTCCCGCCGCCACCGGTCGTGGTAGAGGTACTGGCGGCGGCCGGCCGTGTCCGTGCCGACCGCCTGGAGGTGGCCGTTGGCGTGCGGGCACACCCAGACGTCGCGCCAGGCGGGCGGGATGGCGAGCGACTTGATCCGGGCCAGCTCGTCCTCGTCCGGCGCGGCCCCGTCGGCGTCGGTGTAGCTGAACCCCCGGCCCCTCGGACGTCGTCGCCAGCCGGGGCCGTGCGGATCGCTGCGGCGCAGTCTCACCCCACCGAAGTGCCCGTGCCCCGGGCCGCCGAAACGTCCGCGAGGGGTGCCCGTCGACCGGTCGGGGCGTGCGGGTCTCACCCGATCGGGGAGTTTGCGGATCGGGTCGTGCCCGGCCCGGCACAGCGGCTTCTACAGTGTGGAAGTGACCGTGCAGCCAGGGATTCCGCAGGTGTGGCTACCCACCTACGACCGCGGCCTGGTGCGCGCCGACCTGCTGCTGCGGATCGGCGCGGCCCTGCTGCTCACCCCGGACCCGCCCCTGCCGTACGGGGTCGTGGTGCAGTTGCACGGCGACTCGGACGGGCACCGGGGCCGGGGCCACGAGTACGTCGTGACGCACGCCGACACGCTGGACCGCGCCCAACTGGTGCTGCTGGAGATCCTCGCCGAGGTCGACCGGGCGCTGACGTCCGGGCAGTCCGGCGTGATCGAGTTCGACACGGACGGCCACCCGGTGCTGATCAACCTCCAGCACCCGGCGGGACCGCCGCTCCAGCCGTCGATCGACCCGCCGCTGCCCCGGGAGGAAGCGGACCTGCCGGTGAGCGCGGAGCCGCCCCTCTGGCAGGGCACCGAACCGCTGGTGCGACCGACCGCGAGCGCACAACCCCGCTCCGAGCCGTCGGTGCCCGCCGATCCCGTGCTCGACTGAGCCGGTACTCGACTGAACCCGTACTCGACCGGGCCCGTGCTCGACAGGGCCGGGGAGCCGCTGCGGCACCGGAGTGCCGTCAAGGGGTGGGCCACGCGTTCGCGGTGCAGGACTTGCCGTCGGCGGTGACCGTGGTGCCCTGGTCCACTCCGGACGTGATGGCGGCGAGCTCGTCGTTGTCGGTGCTCAACGTCTGCTGCATCATCACCGGCGCGGGTGCCCCGTCCACCGGGCACGGCTCGTGCCCGTGGCCGAGGAAGTGGCCGACCTCGTGGTTGACCATGTAGAGCCGGTAGGCCCGCAGCTCGCCCTGGAACGCGTGCGCACCGCGGAACCACCTCGGCACGCTGAGGTAGATCTCGGACCCGATCCGGCACGAGGTGTCGTACGGCAGTTCGAAGCCGCACAGCCGCCGCGCGGTCTCCTGCGAGGCGAGCCGGATGCGCAGCTCCGGTTCGGCGGTGCCGTCGGCGCGGTGGAACGCGTGCCCGGCCCGCGCCCAGCCGCGCGGGTGGACCAGCGCGTAGTCCACGACGGCCGCGAAGCCGCCGTCACCGCCGGGCAGCGCCATCCCGTCCTCGACCTCGACCGAGTACGAGGTGCCGCCGGTCCCGAACGCACCGGGGAGCACCCGCCACGTGCCCGCGCCGTGCTCCGGGAACGGCGGCCCCGGCGGCAGCTCGGCGATCCGGCGGCCGGCCGACGACGCGGTGGGCGGCGCGGTGGGCGGCACCGCCTCGGCCACCGCCGGCACGCCGGAGGTGGGCCACCGGACCGCCACCGTGCGGGTCACCGAGCCGAACTCCGGCACCAGCACGGCGGTCGCGGCCAGGCACACCGCCGTCAGGTAGGCAACGGGCCCAGCTCTCATGCGGGCTCCAGACCGGCCCCGCCGTACGCGCAGGCCGCGTTCCACAGCAGGAACGAGGGCGCGCCCGCGTCCCGCGTCGCCGCGACCTGGGCCTGGATCTCACCCGGGCCGTAGTGGTGGCCCAGCGAGAAGGCTTGCAGCCACGGGATGACGACCGCGCCGGTCCCCCGGGTCAGGTCCACGAAGTTCGCGACCGACGCCCGGACGATGTCGTACGGCTTGGCGTTGGGGTTGTCCACCCCGTACTCACCGGGACCCCAGTGCGACGGGTAGACCATCGGGGCGACGTAGTCGACGTGCGGCGACATGCCCGGGATGTCCTGCGCCACGTCGCCGGGGCTGTGCGCCGCTATCCCGAACACCGACGCGCCGAGGTAGGCCCCGAGCGGGCGGACGGCCGCGCGGCTGTCCCGCAGGAAGTCCGTGATGGACTGCTCGGGCGTGCCCGTCAACCCGGGGAACACCATCCGGCCGATCGGGCCGTCGGGACGGCGCACGTAGTCGTACAGGACGTCGTCGAAGCCCAGCCCCGCCGCCTCCTTGGCGATCGCGATGTTGTAGTCGCGCACCTCGGTGTTGGCGAAGTTGGTGAAGGCGTACTCGCCGTAGTGCGCCGACCAGGCCGCGCCGCCGGTGTCCTGGGTGACCCGGTCGCGCGCCCCGGACTCCCACGACGCCCGACCGAGCACCGGGTCGCGGAACGCGACCAGCCGGCCGACCACCCGCAGTCCCATGCCGTGCAACTGGTCCAGCGCGGCGCGGGCGTCGTAGTAGCCGCGACTGGCACCGATCTGGCGGGCCAGCGGGACCTGGGAGTCGTAGCCGATCTCGCCGCTCTCGTCCTTGATGTCGAGCTGGACGGTGTCGATGCGGTGCTCGCGCGCCAGGGCCAGCACCGGGTCGCGCAACTCCGGGGTGGCCCACGCGGTGGCGGACAGGTGCACCGCGCGCATCCCCGGATGGGTGACCTTGATGGCGACGTCCTGCTGCGCCGTGTTGCCGGCGCGGTCGGCCGACCGCACCTTCAACTGGGCGGGCACGGCGTCCAGCGACGCCTCGAACCTGCCGTCGCGCACCGGGACCTCCCGGTCGCCGAGCAGGATCGTGTCCGCACCGTCGACCGTGCCGCGCACGGTCAGCGGACCGCGCGGCGACGTGGCCTCGGCGGGCTCGACCGCCACGGCGGGCGGGGTGCCGTCGATGGTGAACGTCCGCTCGACGGTCTCGTCGGGCATCCACGGCAGCGGGTTGGGCGCGGTGGCGGACAGCGTGTGGTCCCCCTCGGCCAGGTCGACGCCCACGAGCGTCATCCGGCCGCCGTCGTGGTTCACCTCGACCGGCTGGCCGTCCACCTGGACCGAGACGTGGTCGAGGTCGGCCGGGTCGGCGGTGGTGATGGCGACGCGCTGCACGCCGGCCGGTGTGATGGAGCCGCCCTCCGCGAGGTCGGTGACGGCGAGGCTGACGTCGCGGCTGTGCACGATCGTGGTGACGGTGCCCGCCACCAACAACAGCACCGCGACTGCGACTAGGGGTACCAGGACGCGCTTGGTCCTGGAAGGTGTATGCGACACCGGCGACTCCTTGGTCCGGGTCCGGCACAGTCAAGCAGCGACTAGCCCGCCGCGTCGCCCGGCAAACGCAACGTCATCCGAAGGTGGGTATGTTGCCCACCTCGGCTTTCCGGTCCGCGCCGACGCGCCACTATCTGGGGTGTGAACGACGCACCCGCGCCCACCCGTCGCAGCCCGCTCGCCGCCGCCCTCGTCGCGGCCGTCTGCTGCGCGTGCGGCGCTCCACCGGCGGCGGAGACCCCCGCCCCGACGCCGGTCGCCCCCGCGGCACCGGCGGCGCAGACCTCGACCCCGCCGCCCGACCCGGCCTCGATCGGCGCGAACGAGCTGGGTCAGGTCCCGGTCCTGATGTACCACCGGCTCACCGCGCAGCCGACGTCGGTGTACGACCGCACCCCGGACGGGTACCGCGCGGAGCTGGAGCGCCTGGCCGCCGAGGGCTACGTCCCGGTGACCGCGACCGAGTACGCCACCGGCCGCATCGACGTCCCGGCCGGACGTCACCCGGTCGTGTTGACGTTCGACGACGGCGACCCCACCCAGTTCGCGCTCGGGCCGGACGGCGGCCCGGCACCGGGCACGGCGATCGCGATCCTGCTGGACGTGGCCGCCCGCCACCCGGGTTTCCGCCCCGTCGCCAGCCTGTACGTCAACGCGGCCCCGTTCGGCACGCCCGACGGCAAGGGCGTGCTGCCCTGGTTGCGCGACCACGACTTCGAGGTCGGCAACCACACGCAGCAGCACACCAACCTGTCCGCCGCCGGCGACGCGGAGGTGCAGGAGGCGATCGCCTCGGGCCAGCGCGAGATCGACAGCGCCGTGCCGGGGTACCGGGTCTCCAGCCTCGCCCTGCCGTTCGGCGCGGTCCCGGGCAACGGGCCGCTCGCCCTGCGCGGGTCGCACAACGGCGTGACCTACGAGCACTCGTGCGTCCTGCTGGTGGGGGCGAACCCCGCGCCCTCGCCCTACGCCGACGACTTCGACCCGCTCAACGTGCCCCGCATCCGCTCGCAGGACGCGTCCGGCGAGGAGGCGAAGTACGGCTCGACGTCGTGGCTGGACCAGTTGGCCGCGAGCCCGGCCGGCCGGTACACCTCGGACGGCGTGGCCGACCGGATCAGCTACCCGGCCGCGTCCGGTGGGCAACCCGCCCAGCGGTTCGCCGCCAAGGCCGTCGCGTACTGACCGCGCCGCCGGGCGTCCACCGGCCACCCGGCGGTCGGTCGGAACGGGGTGCGGTCCGTTCAGAGCGCGAGGCGCGGCCAGGACCGGGTGTCCCGCAGCAGTTGCCGGTCGTGCGTCGCGATCACCACGGCGGCCGGGGTGCGGTCGAGCGCGGCGGTCAGCTCGTCGACGAGGGCGGCCGACAGGTGGTTGGTCGGCTCGTCGAGCAGCAGCACGTGCGGCCGGCCCGCCAGCACCAGGGCCAGGTCCAGCCGCCGCCGGGCACCGACCGACAGCTCGGCCACCGGCCGGTGGAGGTCGTGGTGGTCCAGCAGGCCCAGGTCGCCGAGCTCCGGCGCGGGCACCCCCGAGCGGGCGACGTGCTCGCCGTAGAGCCGCGCCGGGGTGCGCGGGTCCGGCGGCGCGGACTCCTGGCCCACCCTCCCCACCCGCACCGGTCGGGCGCGGGTGAGCCGGCCCGCGGTGGGCTCCAGGTCGCCCGCCAGCACCGCCAGCAGGGTCGACTTGCCCGCGCCGTTGGCCCCGGTCACCACCAGCCGGTCGCCGGAGCCCACCGCCAGGTCGACCGGACGCGCGAGCCTGGCCGCCACCGTCACGCCGTCGGCCCGCAGCAGGTTCCCGCCGTGTCCGGGCAGCTCGGGCGGGGTGAACCGGGCCGGCGGCGACGGGACGGCCACCACGTGCGCGGCCAGGTCCTCCTGCCGCCGGTGCACGGCCCGCACCAGGCCGGGAGCGCGGGTCGCGCGGGTGTGCCGGCCGTGCCCCTTGGCGGGCCGCCAGTTGTCGCGCAGCCGGTTCCGCGCCGCCGACAGGTCGTCGGCCAGCCGCTGCCGCTCGGCGAGCTGCTCGGCGTGCAGCGCCTCCCACCGGGCGCGCTCGGCCCGACGCGCCTCGACGTACGCGGCGTAGCCCCCGCCGTAGGCCCTCGGCCGGCCGTCGCTGGAAGGGTCGAGGTCGAGCACGGAGGTGGCGACGTCGGCGAGCAGCGCCCGGTCGTGGCTGACCAGCACGACCACGCCGGGGTGGGCGCGCAGCCGCTCGGTGAGGTGGTCGAGCCCGCTCGCGTCGAGGTGGTTGGTCGGCTCGTCGAGCAGCAGCACGGGGTGCCCGGCCCCGAGCAGGCAGGCCAGCCGCACCCGGTGGCGCTGCCCGACCGAGAGGGTGCCGAGCGGGCGGGTGCGGTCGGCCACGGCGTCCAGCGCGGCCAGCGAGACCTCGACCCGCCGGTCGGCGTCCCACGCGTCCACGGCCTCGGCCGCCGCGAGCGCCTCGGCGTAGGCGTCGGCCGCACCGGGTCCGCCGGCGGCGAGGGCGTCGGCGGCGCGCTCCAGGCGGGCCGACGCGGCGCGCACGGCGGTCAGTTCGAGGTCGATCAGCGCGCCGACGGTGTCGGCCGGGCCGAGCGGGAGCTGCTGGTCGGCGACGCCGACCGAGCCCGCGCGGTGGACCTCGCCGCGGTCGACGGGCAGGTCGCCGGCGAGCACCCGGAGCAGGGTGGTCTTGCCCCGGCCGTTCTCGCCGACCACGGCGACCCGCTCGCCGCGACCGGCGACGAGGTCTACCCCGGCGAGCACGGGCCGCCCGCCGTAGGACACGTGGACGTCCGACGCGCGGACGTGCGCCGCCCGCGCGGGGGCGGGCGGGATTCGAGCGGACATGGGGAACTGCCTCCAACGAGAGGTGATGCGCGAACAGGACGAGGCCGGCACCGCGACTCGCGGGTGCCGGTGGAGGCGTCGTCCCTCAGAGGAAGTACAACTGCGACATCACGTGCTCCACGGTAATCGGGACGACAGCCCTGGTCACCTGGATTTGCGGGCCCCGACCGGCCGGGGACGGCGGTCGCCGCCGTCCACGCCTGTGTGAACCGCGACCCGTCGGGGTAGTCATCGGCATGAGCGGCGTTCAAGACCAGTTGTTGCGCACGTTGGTCAAAGCGGCCAACGGGCTTCGTGAACAGGGAATTCCGTTCGCGCTGACGGGCGGGTGCGCGGTGTACGCCCGAGGTGGGCCGGCGACCGAGCACGACGTGGACATCCTGGTGCGCGAAGAGGATGCCAAGCCCGCGGTGAGCGCGTTGGTGGCGGCGGGGATGCGGGCCGCCGACGCGCCCGAGGACTGGTTGTTGAAGGTCTACGACGGCGATTCGCTGGTGGACCTGCTCTTCCGCCCGAACGAGCTGCCGGTCACCGATGAGACCCTGGCCCGCGCCGAGGCGCTGGCCGTCGGCTCGGTGACCCTGCCGGTGATGTCCGCGACCGACGTGATGGTGAGCAAGCTGCTCGTGCTGGACGGGCACCGGTGCGATTTCAGCGAGCTGCTCCCCTTCGCCCGTGCGCTGCGCGAGCAGATCGACTGGGCACACGTGATCGACGCGACCGCCCACTCCCCTTACGCCGAAGCGTTCCTCGTGCTGACCGAACGCCTGAACCTCAGGAGCACGCCATGACCGCCGAGCAGTACCTGTCCGCGCGCCTCCGCCGGGCGCTGGCCGAAGACCCGCGCACCACCGAGTTGGGCGTGCGGGTGACCGTGCGCGGTGACAACGTGCTGCTCTCCGGGGACGTGGCCTGCGCCGGGCGCAGAGAGGAGCTGGAGGCGGTGATCCACGAGATCGCACCCGAACTGACGGTGTTGGACGACGTGCGGGTGGTGCCGGCGGGAGAGCCGGAGGGCCGGGAGGAGTTGCGATGATCCGCGTCGGGGCGGTCGGGGACGTGCACCTGGGGGAGGACGCCAGGGGCCTGTTGCGACCCGCGTTGGAGAAGGTGGGCGAGCACGCGGACGTGCTGCTGCTGGCGGGTGACCTGACCCGGCACGGCACGGTGGCCGAGGCGCGGGTGGTGGCCGACGAGTTCGGCGGCCTGCCGGTGCCGGTCGTGGCGGTCCTGGGCAACCACGACCACCACTCCGACCAGCCCGCCGAGGTGACCCGGGTGCTGCGGGACGCCGGTGTGGTCGTGCTGGAGGGCGAGACCGCCACCTTCGACATCGACGGGCACACGTTGGGCGTGGCCGGTGTGAAGGGGTTCGGCGGCGGGTTCGCGGGCAAGTGCGGCAGCGCGTTCGGCGAACCGGAGATGAAGGCGTTCATCGGCCACACGATGGAGATCGCCGAATGCCTGGAGAGCGCACTGGGCAGCCTGGGCACGGACGTCAAGGTCGCGTTGACGCACTACTCCCCCGTGCCGGACACGCTGCGCGGCGAGCCGCCCGAGATCTACCCGTTCCTCGGCTCCTACCTGCTCGGCGAGGCGATCGACGCGACCGGCACGGATCTCGCCGTGCACGGGCACGCGCACTTCGGCGTCGAGCACGGGATGACGCCGGGCGGGGTGCGGGTGCGCAACGTCGCCCAGCCGATCATCCGCTCCGCGTATACGGTCTACTGCGTCGAACCCGCGGCCGTGGAGGCATGAGAATGACGGAGACCGAGCCCTCGGGCCCGTCCGTGGTGCGATCGGGCCCGACCGGCGCGCCGGTGGTGCTCGTCCTCGACCCGGCCGGTGCCGCGCCGCACGGCGAACTGCCCGCCACCTGGCGGCCGTTGACCGAGCACCTGCGGGTGGTGTGGTGCCGGCTGCCGGTGGTGGACGAACCGCTGCGCGCGGCCGAGGACGTGCTGGCCGAACTCGCCGGGCAGGAGGTGCACCTGGTCGCGGGCGCGGCGGCCGGCGCGGACGTCGGCGAGCTGGCCAACCGGCACAGGGACCAGGTGCGCTCGGTGCAGACGTTCGCCGCGCCGCTGCCCCTCGGCCACCCGGACGTGGTGCTCACGGTGCTGGAACGCCTGCTGGCGGAGGACGTCGTCGCATCCGACGCGGGACTGGACATCACGCGCGGCGCACCCGCCGGGAGTTCGCTGCTGGGCGATGCCGCGACCGCGCTGTGGCAGTCGTTGTACCAGTTGGCCGAACGCCTCAAGATCCGCTGACCCCCGCCGGAACGAACCGCCACGAACGTCGGAGAACCGCGATGGCCTTGTGCCGTCGCGGTTTTCCGACGTTTTCCGCCTGCCCACGCCGAGGTGGTCGCGATCCCCGCGCCGGTGTGTGAGGCTCGGAAGATGTTCGAAGGATTCGCGGAAGAAGAGATCCCGGTCGGCGAGGCGACGATTTTCGTGCGGCACGGCGGCGAAGGACCACCGGTCCTGTTGCTGCACGGCCACCCCAGGACGTCGGCCACCTGGCACCGGGTCGCGCCCCTGCTGGTGGCCGACGGGTTCACGGTGGTGTGCCCGGACCTGCGCGGGTACGGCCGGTCCCGGGGACCCGCGCCCACGCCCGATCACCGCGCCCACTCCAAGCGGGTCGTCGCGGGTGACCTCGTCGCTGTGATGGAAGCGCTGGGGCACAGTCGTTTCCGGCTCGTCGGGCACGACCGGGGCGGGGCCGTCGCGCTGCGGTTGGCACTGGACCACCCCGAGGTGGTCGAGCGGGCCGCGCTGCTGGACTGCCTGCCGATCAGCGAGCACCTGTCCCGCATCACCGCGAAGTTCGCCACCCAGTGGTGGCACTGGTTCTTCTTCGCCCAGCCCGGCACGCCGGAACGCGTGATCAACGCCGACCCGGTCGCCTGGTACGCGGGCGACCCGGACCGGATGGGGCGCGAGAACCACGACGAGTTCCGCGCGGCCACCGGCGACCCGGACGTCGTGCGGGCCATGCTGGAGGACTACCGGGCCGGGCTGACCGTGGACCGCGCGGACGAGGAGGCGGATCGGGCGGCGGGCGTGCGGCTGCGCTGCCCGACCCTCGTCCTGTGGTCGTTGGGCGACGACCTGGAAGACCTCTACGGCGACCCGCTCGCGATCTGGCGCGCGTGGGCCGACGACGTGCGCGGCCACGGAATCGACTCGGGGCACCACGTCGCGGAGGACGCCCCCGAGGCCCTGGCCGCCGAGCTGGCCGCGTTCTTCCGGCCGTGACGACCGGCTACGCGCCGCGCCCGGTCTTCTGCTGGAGCCGGTCGATGAGCTGCGACGCCTCGACCTTGGTCAGGCCGTCGGGCACCTGCTCGCCGGCCTCCTGCGCCAGGGTGTGCAAATAGGACTCCTGCGGCCCGGTCATGGGCTCGTCGCCGGTCGTCCAGTCCTGCGGGTCCTTCTCCGGTGTGCGGTCCACGACATCTCCTCTGCTCGAACGCTCGTTCGAGATACCCGCGACGGCGGCGGCCCAACCGTCCGATCTCGAACGTGTGACGAACGAGGTACGTCGTGCGGGACGCGCCGACCGTGTCGCGGCGCACCCGCGAGGTGACGATGCGATGTCCCCGATGGCCGGAGTTCCCCCTTCCAGGGCAACATCGTCTTTTCGCAGTGCACGGCCCGATACGCGCCGGTACCCAGGGTCCATGAACGACGATCGAAACCACTCGACCGGCCGGAACACTCTTCTCGTCTCGGCCCTGACCACCGCGACGGTCGCGGTCGGGTTGACCGCCGTGCTGTGGACCGGGACGGCCGCCGCCGCGCCGGTGGTCGCCGGACCGCCCGCCACGCCGTCGGAACCGGGCGTCGGCTGGTCCGCGACCCGACCGGGGTGGATGTCGCCCGGGTCCGATCACGACGCACCGCCGGCCCCGGTCACCGCCGACCCGGCTCCCGCCACCGAACCGGCCCCCGCCACCGAACCTGCGCACGCAGGGTCCCCGGGCCCGGACAAGGGCGACCCGCCCACGACCACCACGGTCGCGGCGACCACCACCCCCTTCCAGGCACCCACCACGACCGTCGTCCCGACCACCACGACCGCCGCAGCACCCGCGACCACCACGCCGACCACGGTCGACGCGACGGCCACGACGCCGATCACGGGCACGGCCTCGGCACCTGCCTACTCGGCACCGGCCAAGGCGGCGGCGGGGCCCCGTCCGAACCCCCCGGCCGAGTCGCCCGGCGGCCGTCCCGCCGAACCGGTGCTGGCCGCCACGGGGGCCACCGACCGCTGGATCGGCCACCTGGTCTTCGGCCTCCTGCTCGTCCTGGCCGGCGTGGCCACCACGGTCGCCACCCGCGTCCGACGCCCGGCGGCCACGACCGGCCCCGCCGCGCGCGGGTTCACCCGCTCCAACGCGCGTGGTCCCCGCACGCACCGGAGCGCGCACGGGGACCACGGGGTTCACGACTAGGCGGGACCCGACCTCACCAGGTCCAGATGTAGTCGGTGTAGGTGACGGACTTGGACCAGCTCCCCTTGCTCGTCACCGGCCAGACCATCGAGATCGACTTGAGCTGCGTGCCGCTGTCGTCCAGCCCGACCTTCAGACCCACCTCCCGCACCGAGACCGGCAGCGTCACCGACTGGGCGGTGCTGAAACCCACCTCCTGCGGCGTGAAACTGATCTTGTCGGAGATCTGCGGCGGCTTGAACTCCGTCAACGCCTTGATGGACTTGGGGATGTCGCTGGGCCGCAGGGGGATCTTGGAGCTGAAACCGATGTTGCCGAAGACCCCCTTGGTGTCGGCACCGCCGCACCCCGTGATGGTCAGGATGATGTTGACCGGGATGTCGATGCACCGCGAGTAGTTGACGTGCTCCAGGAAACCGGCTTCCTTCTTCGCCGTGTTCGTCTTCGCGGCGGCCAGTTGGCGCTCGCGCTCCGCGACCTCCTGCTGGTTGATCGACTTGCCCTTGCGGCCGACCTGGACGTTGCCGCCCCTGTCCACCGCCGGACCGGGCCGGTTGCGGCGCTCCTGCTCGATCTGCCACCGGCGGTGGGTCTCCTCCATGCGGGTCTGCTCCCGCTGCCACGCCTCCGGGTTGCCCCTGGTCGTGTCCACGCCCACCCGGCAGTCGCCGAACTTGTTGCAGATCGGCTGCGTGCCCTCGGGGTCGCTGAAGGCCACCGGGTTGCCGAACGAGTAGCCGTAGGCGTCCAGGTGGCGCGGGTCGCCGTCGTCCAGCACCGGGTCCACCGACAGGAACGCCCCGGCGGCCGGGTCGTAGTCGCGCGCGCCCAGGCGGGTCAGCCCGGTCGACGAGTCGTGCACGCCGCCCACGTAGCCGTGCGAGGTCGGCCACGCCGGTGCCGGGCCGCGGACCACGCCGTACGGGTCCAGCCGGCGTTTGGTGTGCGCCAACGTGGCCGCGTCCAACGACAGCGTGCCGCTGCCCTGCCGGTCGGAGACCAGGTAGGCGGTCGCCGAGCCGGTGCGCGAGGCGACGATCTGGCCGCCGTGCGCGTAGTAGCGGGTTCCGGTCAGCTCGCCGGTCGCCTTGTCCAGCCGCAGTTCGCCGCCCGCCAGGTGGAGGGTGGTCGAGTCCGGCCGCTTGGCCAGCAGCCGGACGTTGTCCGGGGTGGTGACGTAGGTGGTGGTCACGTCCCCGGCGGTCGCGGTCGACAGGTGCCCTTCGCTGTCCCAGGTGAAGGTCTGCCCACCGGGGCGGGACGTCGTGTTGCCGGTCCGGTCGTAGGTGTGGGCACCGGCGCTGGTCGTCTTCGGGGCGTGCGGCTGGGGTTGGCCCACCTCCGGGTAGGTCGTGGTGACGGTGGTGTCCGGCGCGCCGCCGACGCCGTGGCGCACGAGTGACGTCCGGCGGCCCAGGGCGTCGGACCGGTAGGAGTTCCAGTAGGGCGCGGGACCGCCGGGCGCGGCTCCCGGTGCGGCGCACGCCGCCGTGCTCGTCCACGCCTCGGTCAGCCGGCTCAGCCCGTCGTAGGTCAGGCACTGGCGGTCGGGCGCGCTGCCCGCCGTGGTGGTGTCCTGGGTCGTGACGTTGCCCGCCGGGTCGTAGCCGTAGGAGGTCTGGTCGGCCTGGACCGCCGACGCGGTCTCCCGCTCGACCACGGAGTTCTGCACCCGCCGGGTGCCCTCCTCGAAGTAGGTCGTGAGCCAGGCGCGCCTGCCGTCCGGGCCGAGCTGCAACTGGGTGAGCTCGCCCAGCGCGGTGTAGACCGCGTTGCCGACGTACGTGGCCGTGCCCGCCCTGACCTTCGTCGGCAGGCCGAGCGGGTCGTAGCTGTAGACCACCGTCTCCTCGGGCAGCGCGCTGCCCAGCGCGGGCAGCCGGGTCGAGCCGATGGTGCCGTCGGCGAGGTAGGTGGTGCGGGTGGTGTAGGTGCCCTTGAGGCCGCCTTCGCTGTCGGGGATGGTGACGGCGGTGTCCACCGGCCGGTAGGACGCGTCGAACGACGTGACGCGCTGGACGTAGGCGTCATCGCCGACGAACCGGGTGGTGGTGTCGAGTCGGCCCTTCTTCACCGCGTCGTAGGACCAGCTCGCCAGCACCGCGCCGGTCGCGGAGTCCTTGCGCAGCTCCGTTTTCCGGCCCAACGCGTCGTAGGCGGTGACGGTGGTCTGCCCGCGCGCGTCCGTTTCGGACACCGGCCGGCCGGTCGCGTCGTAGGTGGTCGTCGCGGTGCCCTTGTCGGGGTCGGCGGTGCGGACCCGGTTGCCGGACAGGTCGTAGCCGTAGGTCCACACGTTGCCGACGTGGTCGGTGATCGTGCTCAGCAGGCCCGACTTGGTGTAGGTCCGCTTGGTCGAGACGGGACCGGTGTCGGGCAACTGCCGCACCTCGGTCACGTTGCCGCGCGCGTCGGTGTAGGTGGCCGACGGCGTGCTGCCGCGCGGCGGGGTGACCGTCACGTGGTCGCCGCCGTACGCGGTGGTGGTGGACCACTGCGGCTCGTTCAGCTTCTCGTAGGTCTCCTCGGTCTTGCGCTCCGCGCCGTCGTAGGTGGTGGTGGTCTGGTTGGGGATCTGGTTGTCCAGCGGGGCGAAGAGGCTCTTGTCGAGCGCCGAGGCGTTGTAGTAGGGCGAGTTCGTCGCGGTCACCAGGCCGCGGGTGCCGTAGAGGGTGTCGGTGAGCACCCGTCCGCCCTGCGGGCTCGGCTCCTGGGTCTGGCGTTCCCGCAGGAACCCGTCGAACAGGGTGAGGCTGGTGCTGTAGTTGGAGTTCGCCTTGAGGCGCTGGGTGCTGATCCAGGTCGGCCCGTCGGTGCGCAGGCCGTACTCGAAGCGGACCGACGGACCCTGCCCGCCGGCCTTGGAGCGGCCGGGTGCCCACGCCTCGACGAGCCGGCCCAGCGGGTCGAACCGGAAGTCGGACCGGTTGCCGTTGGCGTCGGCGGTGGCCACCACCGCGCCCCACGCGGGGTCGAGCGTGTTGACGGTGGTGTGGCCGAGGGCGTTGGTCTCGGCGGTGGCGGTGACCGGTCCGGTGGCCGGCGAGTACGCCTTGGTGGTCTTGCGGTCCAGGGCGTCGTAGCTGTCCAGCGGGCGGCCGTACCGGTCGAACGTGCCGCGCTGCCGGGTGGCGTACCCGATCGTGCCGCCGACCGACGACATGGCCTCGACCCTGGTGGTGTCGCCCGTGGTGGGTGCCTCGCCGAACGCGCGGCCGTCGTAGTGGAACCGCTGGTCGCCGATCAGGTCACGCGGCCACACGGCGGCGGTCCCGCACCTGACGCCGACCGTGACCTCCCGGCCGGGCAACGAGAGCAGCCACGTCCCCGGGTTGCGGGTGTAGGTCGTGGTGGTGCACCGGTCGTCGTCGGGGTCGGCGACGTCGCCGAGGTCGCTCGACTCCGTGCGCAGCCCGACGTCGTCGTAGGACAGGCGGGTCTCGGTGCGGCGCGGCCCGCCGGACTCCAGCGCGGTCCGCCCGAACGTCGCCGCCGTGCGCACGATGGCCGCCTTGAGCGGTCCTTGCGCGGCGGTCTGCACCACCTTGGGGTCGTGCACGGTGCCCGTCACCTCGGCACCGCCGTCGTAGGTGGTCCGCTCGCGGAGGAACCCGTGCAGCGGCGGGTCGTCCGCGATCCCGGCCACGGTCACCGCCTTGGTGCCGCCGGCCTTGAGCCGGTCGCCGTTCATGCCCCGGAAGTACCGGTACCGGGTCGTGCTCCGGGTGCGGTCCGCCGGGTTGTCCGGGTCGCCCTTGCGCACCACCACCTTCTCGTAGCCGCGCCAGTCGGTCCACGACCGGTGCTTCTCCTCGACGAACGGGTCGTCGCGGTAGGCCCACGCCGCGCCGCCCTCGTACTCGTAGGCGGTGAACTGGGTGGGCGCGCCGCCGACCCGGTCGACGAGGCCGACCGACGCCACGACGTAGCGGTGGTACCAGTCGTCGACCGGCATCGCCTTGTCCGGGGCCCACCGCACCGGGAAGCAGCGCCGCGCGTTGGTGTCCGGTGCGGGCAGCGCGCCGGCCGTGCAGTCGACCGGCGCGTAGTTCACGTCGATCTGGCCGCCGGAGTCGGTGTGGACGGCGCGGACGCGGTTCTTGTTGCCCGGCGGCAGGCCGTCCAGCGCGCCGTTGACCCGGTTGGCCTTGTTGTCCGGGTCGGCGGTGAACGTCACCGCCGGGGTGGTCGCCTCGCCCCCGACCAGCCCGGTGTGGCCGATCCCCTTGAGCCACAAGGCGGGACTGGTGTTGTCGCCGGTGACGGGGTAGCTCTGGTCGAACGCCCAGCGCTCCACCGCGCGGTACTCGCCGCCGGACCGGATCTGGGTGGTGACGGCGGACAGCCGCTTGGTCGACCAGAACGTGGGCGAGTACTTGCCCGCGCACGTCTCGCCGCCGCAGTCCTGGTCCCACGGCACGTCCGGCCACGACGCGGGCGTCCTGGCCGCGCAGTTCGCGCCCGGCGCGCACCGGTCGACGACGTCGAAGAGCACCCGGGCGGGCGCGTCGCCGGCGACGCCGGGCCTGGTGCCGTAGTCGATCCGGCGCAGCGTGCCGCCGCGCACGTAGGAGTCGGTGGCCTTGGCCAGGTCGCGGCCGTACTTGTTGGTCTCCGGCTCGTAGGTGTAGCTCATCGAGTTGCCGTGCCGGTCCACGACGTGGTCGAGGTTCCAGCGGTAGGCCTGCCGGCAGAACGAGTCGCCGTACGCCGCCTGGTGGCACGGCTCGCCCGCGTTGTTGCCCGCGACCGGGACCGTCCAGACCGACTTGGTGGCGGCGCGCCCGTCGGGCAGCTCGTGGAGCCCGAAGGTGTACTGCGTGCCGTCGGTCGTGGTGAGCCGCCAGTACTCGCGGTTGTCGTCGCCGTTGTCGGAGCCGCCGGCGTCGGAGAACCGCTCGACGCGGCTGCCGTCGTCGTTCTTGAGGTGCCAGCGGCCGGTGGCGTCCTCGACCAGCTCACCGCTGCGGCCGGGCAGCGACAGCGTCGCGTTGTCCGAGGCCCAGCACAGGTCGCCGGTCCTGGTCTGCCCCTGGTTGCCGCCGAGGTCCGTCGCGCAGCCCTTATACCGCCGCTCGACGTACCCGGGCGAGAGGTCCCAGCCCTCGCCGACCCACGACGTCTGGCTGTTCGCGGTCGCGACCCGGCCGTCCACGGCGGCCGAGTTGTAGGACACCTCCAGCGGCGGGACGAGACCACCGGGCACGGGCGGCACCCGCAGGTCGTAGTTCCAGGAGAACGAGCCGCTCTGCTCGGAGACCGTCCACTCGCCGGTCTGCCCCAGCGAGGTGGCCGCGTAGTCGCCCGACGGCCCGCCCGGGTCGGCGGTCACCGCGTAGGTGGTGCGGGTCGCGGAGACCGGGACGTCGGCGGACAGCGTGCCGGCGGCGGTGTCGTTGCGGGTGTTCGCCGGTTCCGGCGCGCCGTCGAGCGGGACGAACCTGAGCCGAGAACCCCAGTCGCCGCCGTAGGCGTGCCGGAAACCCCGGTAGTCCACCGAGAGCGACACCGGCGCGGACGCCGGGACGCCGTCCGCGCGGCCGACCGCCACGACCAGGCCCGCGACACCCCGGCCGGTGGACTCGGCCTGGCGCAGCACCTCCACCCGCACCGAACCGGGAGCGCCCTCGCCCTCGACCCACAGCGGGAGCGCACCCGCCCGCGCGGCCCGCGCACCGCCCACCGGGACGGTGAACGAGCCGTGCGGCCACTGGACCACCGGCGTCCCGCGCACCTCCTCGGCCGCGTTCACCGCCGGCGGGGTGACCGGCACGGTGCCGCCCTCGACGGACTTGAGCTGTTGCGCGGCCTTCGGCGTCACGGCCGCCGCCGCGTGCTGCGGCACGACCACGACCAGCGCCGCACCGAGCGTCCCGCCGACGATCGCGGCCCACCAGCGCCGCGGCGATCTGCCCCTCATCGGGGTTCCCCCATCCCTCATCATGGCCTACACCTGCCGCTTCACGTGGCCGAGCACGCGGTCTCGCGTGCCGCCCTCGCAGCCGGGGTCGAGCGTCTCGAACAGCTCGTTCGTACCGTTGGCCTTGCAGCGCAGCAGCGGGACGTCCGCCGTCGCCGTCGGCGCGGGCCACACCGCCCCGGTCCACTCCACGACCTGGCCGCCCTCGCAATCGCCCTGCGCGGACAGGAAGTAGTCGCGGTCCCGGCGGCACACGTACAGCCCCGTCGTGCCGGGCTGGGCGGTGCTCGCGATCACGCCGAGCGACGCCTCGGCCCGGTAGGTCGCGGCCACCTGGTGCGCGCCGGAGCGGTGCTCGCCGCTCGCGTCCAGCTCCCGGTACCGGGTCAGGTGGGCTTCGGCGAGGCTGTGGCCCAGCACCGAAACGGTGCGCTGGCCCTCGCAGTCGGCGTGCGGCGACACGAACCTCTCGCCGGTCGTCGTCACCGAGCAGCGGTGCAGGGTCAGGGTCGGCACGTCGGCGGGTGCCGTCGCGTAGACCGTGCCCAGCTCGCCGACCACCCGTTCGCCCTCGCACGCGGCGTCGACGGAGGTGAACTCGTCCTCGCCGACGAGGCACGAGTGCAGCACCCGCGTGCCGGCCGCGCCCCGAGGTGCCGGGAAGCCCAGCGGTGCCTCGAAGTGGTAGCCGCGCGGTGCGCCGCCCAGCGTCGTCACGTGCGCCGCGCCGTGGCCGACCCAGCGGGCGAACTGCCCGTTCTTCAGCGTCGGCGGCGGCGGTTGCGGATCGCGGGTGTCGTCCACGACCTGGTCCTCGGTGCGCACGCCGGTGTGCACGCGGACCTGGTCGACCTCGCCGCCCCAGAACCGGTCGCCCCGGCTGTGCAGCTTGGCGCGCCCGATCACCAGGTCGCCGGGGATGTCGGACAGCGTGACGTCGGGCGGGATCGGGGTGACCGCCACGAGCGCGCTGTTGACGTAGAGCCGCACTTGGCGGTCCGCGTGGTCGTAGACGCCGGTCAGTTGCGTCCACTCCCCCGTCCTCGCCGCTTCGGGCGAGTCCGCGCCGAGCATCACCGGGACGTCGGCGTCACCCGCCGACACCGCGAAGGACCACACCTTGCGGTCGGGCCGGTAGCGCAGCGCGAACCCGGACGCCTTCGCGCCGTCCTGGCTCACGGCGGTCTGCCAGTTCCCGTTCGCGTTCTCCAGCCGCACGTGGGCGGACACGGTGAAACTGCTGTCCGTGCGCACCGCGTGCGCACCGGTCTCCACCTGCCCGCTCACGCCGTCGAGCCGCACGGACCCGCCGCCGACCACGGACAGGTCGCTCCAGGACGCACCACCGCGCAGGGTGCCCACGCGCTGGTTGCCGGAGGCGTCGCCCGCTGTGGCACCGGACTTCTCGTCCAACTGCCAGAAGCCCTCCTCCGCCGTCGGGTGGCCGGCCAGGTCGTGCAGCTCGCGGTCGGACAGCAGCCGGTCGTAGACCCGCACGTCGTCGATCGAGCCGCGGAAGTGGTCGACCTTGGCGCGCGAGGCCAGGGCGCGACCGATCTGCACCGCGCCGCCCGCGTGCCACGGCGTGCTCTGCTTGGCGGTCCGCGCCTGCCGGACGCCGTCCACGTGCAGCGACACCGTCCCGGTCGCGCGGTCGAACACACCCGCCAGGTGGGTCCACCGCCCGACGACCGCAGGGGTGTCGGACGCCGCGACCAACCGCGTGGTGTCCGCGTCGGCCGCCGGCATCATGAAGTTCCACCTGCCGTCGGGGTTGAGCTGGAGGAAGAACCCGCTCATCACGGTGCCGTCCTGGCTGACGGCGGTGCGCCACGGGCCGCCGGGCTCCACCAGGTCGGTGCGCACCCAGGCGGCGACGGTGAAGGTCGAGTCGGTGCGGGTCGCCGGACCGGTCGTGGCCACGTTGCCCCTGCCGTCCAGGTGCAGCGCGTCGTCCTGGCGGCCGGCGGTCCAGGCCCCGCCGCGCGCGCCGGCGACCGAGGACACGATCGTCCCGTTGTTGCCGCGACCCGACCCGTCCGGCGCGTCGAAGGTGGGCCAGTAGCCGTCGAGCCGCCACTGGCCCACGGCGGGCGTGCCCGCCCCGGCGCGGAAGTGGTAGCGGCGCAGGTCGCTCAGGTTGCCCGCGCGGTCGACGCTGCGCGCGTAGAGGTCGAGCCAGGCGTCGTTCGGCGGGGTGACCAGGGCGGTCGCGGTGCCGTCGGTGGCCGCGACCCGGCGCTTGGGCTGGTCGTGCAGGTCGTACTCGAACGCGACGACGTCCGCGACACCCTCGGCGGACAGCGTGAACGAGCCGGTGCGCCCGACCCCGCCGCCGACGCCGTTCTCCGGGTAGTCGGTGGAGGACACCAGCGGGGCCTTGTCCGGCCGGGTCGTGTCGATGGTCGCCTCGCACCACCCCGACCAGCCGCCCCAGTCGACGTCGTCGTAGGCGGCGGCGCGCCAGGCGAGCGTGTCGCCGTGGGCGTAGGTGCCCGGGGCGAGGGTGACGCCGAAGGTCGTGCCGGAGGACTGGGAGAGCGTCGTGGCCTCGCCCTTCTTCGCGCCGTTGCGCACGTACCACTCGAACTTGACCTTCAGGCCGCCGCCGTCCGGGTCGGACCCGGTCGCGGTCAACCGGGGCCCGGTGGTCGACAGGTGCGGCTGGCCCGGCACCACCGCGCAGGCCCGGCCGTCGACGGTCGGCGTGCCGGGCACGTTCGGGAGGCTGTTGTAGCGGACGACGATCGAGGGGTTGTCGGGGTTGAACTTCTTCCACGACTTGGAGTCGCCCTCGTCGACCGCCTTGAGCATCAGCGTCGTGGTGGGCGTCCGGGTGGTGACGGCGTTGACCACCGCGCCGGTGACGTCGAAGCCCAGCCACTTGGCCGGGCACGAGGAGCTGTACCCGGCGGCGACGTGGTGCCGGCCGAGCTCCTGCCCGATCCACGGCTGGGTGTTCCAGGTCGTGCCCGCGTGGACGGCCCCCGTCTCGTGCAGGCCGACCGGGCGCGCCTCGCACGAGGGCGCGTAGGTCTCGAACGCGTTGAACTCCGCGCCCAGGACGTGCTTGCCGATCAGCGAGGAGGTGTCGAACTGGAAGTAGCTGCGGGCCAGCACGACCGGCGACTCCCAGGCGCTGTAGCCGACCTTGGCGGTCCGGTCGCTGTCGCCGAACCAGTAGGACTGGCCCCGGTAGCGGTCCGGGGTGCCGTAGACCAGCGCCCACGCCGCCCGGCCCGCGCCCATGTCCGGGTCGATCTCCACCGGGTAGGTGGTGTCCGCGCCGGTGAGCAGCCCCTGGTCGGGCGTGAGGGTGATCCGGTCCGGACCGACCTCCACCGGCACGGCCTGCTCGACGCGCTTGCCGTCCCACATCTTCGGGGTCCCGGCGTGGAACACGTCCGCGCCGGACGGGTCCTCCGCGACCACCGCGCCCACGCCGTCGCGCTTGAGCGCCACGCCACGGGTCTTGAGCCCGAACGAGAGCGAGCGGAGCGCGGGATCGCGGGCCGCCGCGCGGTCCTTGACGACGAACACCTTGGCGTAGCCGTGCCGCAGCGCCCGCATCCGCAGGTCCACACCGGGCAGCACGTCGCGGTAGGTGGCGAGGTCCCCGGCCAGCTCGGGCCGGGGCAGGGGTTCCGGCCAGCTCAGCTCGACCCGCCGGTCGCCCTCGACGAGGGTGACCAGCGGCCCGGTGCCGCCCGGTGAGAACGCGACGTCGACCGCGCCGGCGGCGGGGCGCACCGCGTCGGAGAACCGCAGGGTGGTGTCGATCGGCACCCACCTGCCGTCCCGGCGACCGCGCACCGGGACGGGGTGCTGCTCCAGGGTGTGGCTGCCGTCGGGGTTCGCGAACACCCGGGTGGTGGGCGAGGTCCGCTCCGGGACCTCGACCCGCTGACCGGTGGCGCGCGCTTCCGCCTCGGGTGTCGCCGCCGCCGGTGGCGGCTCGGCTCTCCCGGCCGGCGGGTGGACCGCCGACACGGCACCGACCACCGCCAGGAGTACTGCGACCAGGGGAACGGCCCGCTGCCCGACCATAGGGTTCCGCCTTCACGAGTTCGTGGGGTTGGATCGGGCGCATCGTCGGAAGTCGATCTTGAGGGAATGTTGAATCCGCGTTCTCCCCCGCACCGCCCACCCGGCAGAATCAACGCCCTGGGGCTCTCGGGGGGAGATGTCGTGCTGGAGTTCTGCCTGCTCGGTCCGGTCCAGGTGCGCTCGGCGGACCGGGTGCTCGACATCGGGCATGCCCGTCAGCGCAGCGTGCTCGCCGCGCTCGCGGTGGACGTGAACGCGCCGGTCACCGCGGACCAGCTACTCGACCGGGTCTGGGGCCACCAACCGCCGCAGACCGCGCGCGGCACGCTGTCCACCTACCTGACCCGCCTGCGCCAGGCGCTGCCGCCGGACGAGGCGTCGATCGTCCGGCGGGCCGGCGGCTACGCCCTGACCACCGAGTCCGCCGCGATCGACCTGGTGCGCTTCCGGGACCTGCTGGAACGGGCGCGCGACAGCGACGACGACACGGCCGCCGCGCTGTTCACCGAGGGGTTGGGCCTGTGGCGGGACGATCCGCTGCGGGACCTGGAGACGCCGTGGGCGGTGGGCGTGCGGCACGTCCTGCACCACCAGCGGCACGCGGCCGAAGCGGACCTCGTCGACGTCCAACTGCGCCGGGGCCGGCACGCCGGCGTGCTCGGCGAGCTGCTCGACCGCGCCGCCGACCACCCGCTGGACGAGCGGGTCGCGGGCCAGCTCATCCTCGCCCTCTACCGGGACGGCCGCGCGGCCGACGCGCTCGCCCACTACGACCGGTTCCGCGCGCGCCTGGCCGACGAGCTGGGCACCGACCCGGCCCCGCCCCTGCGCGCGCTGCACGAGGCCGTCCTCAACGCCGACGCGACCGTGCTCGCGCCGTCGCCCGCGTCCCGGACCGCGTCCCGGCCGCGCCAACTGCCGCCGCCGCCCCTGGCCTTCACCGGCCGGGCCCGCGAGGTGGCCGGGCTGACCGAGCGCCTCGCCGCGGCCGGCCCCACGGTGGTGATCTCGGCGATCGGCGGGTCCGGCGGGATCGGCAAGACCTGGCTCGCGCTGCACTGGGCCCACCAGCACGCCCACCGCTTCCCCGACGGCCAGCTCTACGCGAACCTGCGCGGCTTCGACCCGAGCTCCGCGCCGCTCGCACCCACCGCCGCGCTGCGCGGCTTCCTCGCCGCGCTCGGCGTCACCGAGCAGGAGATCCCCCCGGACGTGCAGGCCCAGGCCGGGCTGTACCGCAGCCTGGTCGCGGACCGCCGGCTGCTGGTGCTGCTGGACAACGCGGCCGACTCGGCGCAGGTGGCCGACCTGCTGCCGAGCGGCCCCACCTGCACCACGCTGATCACCACCCGGCAGCCGCTGACCGGTCTGGTCACCGCGCACGGCGCGCACCCGGTCACCCTCGACGTGCTGGACGACGCCGAGGCGCGCGAGCTGCTGCGCCGCAGGCTGGGCGAGGACCGGCTCGCCGCCGAGCCCGAGGCGGCGGCCGAGCTGGTGCGGCACTGCGCCGGCCTGCCCCTGGCGCTGAGCATCGTCGCCGCGCACGCCGCCGTCACGCCGACCTCGTCCCTGGCCCGCCTCGCCACCGACCTGCGCGACCAGGCGGGCGCGCTGGACGTGCTGGACACCGGAGACGCCGGGCTCAACCTGCGCGCGGTGTTCTCGGTGTCCTACCGCGCGCTCAGCCCGGACGCCGCGCGGCTGGCCGAGCTGATCGCCCTGGCCCCGGGTCCCGACCTGTCCTTCGCCGCCGCGCGCGCCCTGTCGCCGGACCGCACGGCGGCCCTGCTCCGCGAGCTGGTCAACGCGCACCTGGTGGGCGAGTCCGTGCCCGGCCGGTACCGGATGCACGACCTGGTGCGGCTCGACGCGGCCGAGCGGGGCCGCGCGGCGTTGTCCGAGGACGAGCGCGCGGCGGCGCTGAGCACCTTGATCGACTACTACGTGACCAACGCGTTCCGCCGGGACCGCGTCCTGGACCCGCACCGCGTGCCGATCGCCGTGGACGTGCCCGAAGACGACAGCGTGGACAACGCGTCGGTCGTGGCGTGGTTCGAGGCCGAACACCCGTGCCTGGTGGCCACCCAGCTCGCCGCCGCCGCGAGCGGCCGGCACCGGGACGTCGTGCACATCGCGTGGACGATGACCAGCTTCCACCGCCGGCGCGGGCACATGCACGCGCTGGTCCTGCTGTGGCAGCAGGCGGTCGAGGCCGCCGCGCTGCTCGGGGACACCGCGACGCTGGCGGAGTCCCACCGCCACCTCGGCGACGCGTACCGCAACACCGACCGCGAGGGCCTGGGGATCAAGCACCTGCACATCGCCTTGGCCATGGCGGAGGCCGACGGCGACGTCGAGGGCCAGGTGGTGGCGAACCGGGGGCTGGCCGTGGCGCACGCCGAGATCGGGGATCACCGGACCGCCCTGGACCACGCGCTGCGCACGCTGGAGCTGGTGCGGTACGTCGACCACCCCGGCTGGCAGGCCGACGCCCACAACACCGTCGGCTGGTACCACTCGCAACTGGGCCAGTTCGACCAGGCCCGCGCGCAGTGCGAGGCGGCCCTGGCCCGCAGCCGGGAGATCCACGACCAGGACACCGAGGGCAACAGCCTGGACAGCCTCGGCTACATCGCCCACCGGACCGGCGACCACGCCCGCGCGGCCGAGTACTACACGCTGGCGCTGGAGATCTGGCGGGAGAAGAGCTTCACCTACGAGGAGGCGGAACTCCTGGAGCGCCTCGGCGAGGCGCGCTTCGACGCGGGCGCGCGCGACCTGGCGGTCGAGGCGTGGGAACGCGCCCTGTCGATGTACCGGGACCAGGGCCGGGGCTCCGAAGCCCAGCGGCTGGAAGAACGCCTGGTCGTCGAGGACCGGCCGCCCGCCCGGTGAACGGGCGGCCTCCCGGACCGGTCTTCTACGATCGGGCCTCCCGATCCTCGGCCAGGCCGCCGACCGGGGTGGCGTCGACGACGAAGCCGAAGTCCTCGTGGACCTTCGCGTCGAGGGCCAGGGGCAGGCGGATGCGCCCGGACCCGACCATGCCCCGCGCCGCCGGGCGGCTCAGGCCGAACCCGGCCATGAGCAGCTTCTCGACCCGGACGGGTGCCGGCAGCTCGAACCTGACGACGACCTCGACCGGCGCGGGGTCGTCGTGCCCGAGGTCGTGGAACGGCAGGTCGGTTTCCAGTTCCCACGTCCCGCTCCAGTCGAGCCGGTACGCGGCCCTGCCGGCCGATGCCGCGTCCACGACCAGTCCGCGCACCACCGACGGATCGTTGGTCTCGAACCCCAGCAGCCGCCCGTGGTCCAGTGACCGCACGTGGACGCGCTCGTGGACCGGGATCTTCGACGTGCGACCGCACCGCTCGCAGCCGATCAGCATCCAGACGTCGAGGAGCTTGCCGTTCGCGTTGACCCGGAACTTGCCGGTCGGGCGGTGCCGCGTGGACCTGCACGCCACGCACGCCTTGACGATGGCGGGCAACCCGAGCTCCTTGACCACCCACAGCGACTTCCGGTCGCAGGCGGACCCGCCGCCTCCAGCGGGCACACGGGTACTCCGAAGATCGTTCATGATTTTGCCGGACTCCAGGGCTGTGAAGGAGGCGTCAGGCAGCGCTTCGCGGCAGCGCGACCCGCCTCCCGGGACCAGGGGCGTACGGCCGGTGCCCGCGATGGGGAGCGCCCGGCCGGGCATGACGTGGCACATCACGTCGTGTGAGGGAAGCCCGCAGCACAGGTGTCGTACGGGCTTCGCGAGGCACGGCGGAATCAGACGGCGAGAAACTCGAATCCGTCTTCATCCCGCGCGCGGTCCGGTGCTCACTGGTCCATGCCCGCCATGATGGTCAGCCGGCGGACCGGCCGGCAACGGATTTTGCGGCGGGCGGCGGCACTCCGACGCCGACGTGGTCCGGTCGTCCCCGGGGCGCGCGCCGGGTCACCCCCTGGAGACCGCGTCCCTCCTCTTTCGCGTGAATCCCCGGGTCGTCCGCTTTCCGCGATCGAAGTCGGGAATACCCAGTCCGACCCGGAAGGGGGCAACGACCATGACGAGACTGCTGGCAGCCGCGATCGGCGCGGTGACGGCGCTGACCCTGGTGAGCCCGACCGCCCACGCGGAGCCGCTCTACGGCGGTCAGGGCCCGGAGCGGGCCGCCACCTCGAACGACGCGACCAGGGCGGCTCCGATCACCCGGCGCGAGGTGATCGCGCGGGCGAAGGACTGGCTCGACCCGCCCGTCCCGTACAGCATGGGCGCATGGCACGAGGGCCGGCGCACCGACTGCTCCGGCTACGTGTCCATGGCGTGGAACCTCGACAGCTCGATGACGACGGTGAGCCTCCCCGACGTGGCACACCGCATCGAGAAGGACGAGCTGCGGGCGGGCGACGTCATGATGAACGGCGGTCCGGGCTCCGGAGGTGCGAACGGCCACGTCGCGATCTTCGACCGGTGGGCCGGCCACGATCACGACACCTACTGGGCCTACGAGCAGACCCCGCCGCACACGGTGCACCGCAAGGTGCCGTACCCGTACTTCGACAACGACACGAGGTTCTTGCCGTACCGCTACAACCTGATCGAGGACAGTCCCTTCCCGCAACGGCCGTGAGCGCCGCCCCCGGACACGGTGCACGCCTTCCGGTCACCGAGCCGCCACCGCGCGGGCGTAGTGGATCTCCGCCTCGGGTAGCCGGGGTGCGGTTCCTGTCGCCGGGTCCGGCGGCAGCCACCCCCTCGCGGTCTTGGAAGGATTCCGGATGAGACGACGATTATTTCTCGCCCCGGCCGCCGCATTCGCCGTGCTGGCCGGCTCGACGGCGGCACTGGCCGGCCCACCCGGGTCGGCCGGTGCCGCCGCTTCGACCACGACGATCGTCGCGCAGCACTCCGGCAAGTGCCTGGACGTGCGCGGCGGCCCGCAGGCGGTCCAGGACGGTGCGGTGGTCGAGCAGTGGACGTGCACCGGCTCGTCCAACCAGAGCTGGACGGCGCGCGACGCGGGTGGCGGACAGATCCAGCTCGTCGCGCAGCACAGCGGCAAGTGCGTCCAACCGGTCGGGGGCGGCACCGCCAACTCGACCGGGCTGGAGCAGAGGACCTGCACCGGCTCGACGGCGCAACGGTGGACCAAGCAGGGCACCGGCACGGCCGACCGGTACCGCTTCGTGCACGCGCCGAGCGGCCGGTGCCTCGACATCAGGCGCAGCGACCTGACCGATGGCGCGCTCGCCGCCGTTTTCGACTGCACGGGGAATCCCAACCAGACGTGGACGACGGGCACGCCCGGACCACTGCCGCCGACGGTGGAGGTGCGCGACGGCGAGTACTGGGCGCTGCCGTCCCGCTATCCGGCCAAGAGCCCCCACGGCGGCCTCAACCAGATCTGGGGACCGGCGGTCAACTGGAGCCCCACCACGGACCTGCACTGGGTGGGCGCGTACTGGCGCGACCTGAACCCGTCCGAAGGGGTCTACCGGTGGGACCGGATCGAGAGCACGACGGGCACCTACTCCTACAGCCTGGACCAGCTCGGCGAGGCGGGCCGGACGGCACTCGTCTGGACGATCCTCGGCACCGTCGACCAGGCCGGGAGCCCGCACGCGCCGCAGTGGGTGATCGCGAAGTGCGCAGCCGCCGGCACCCCGGTCAAGGTCGTCAACAACGGCTCGGCCGCATGGGGGCTGGCGCTGTGGGACACGTGCCCGCGCCGCGAGGTGCTGCGGTTCATCAAGGAGATGTTCGGGCGCTACAAAACCGATGAACGGGTGAAGTACGCGTACGCGACGACGTTCAGCGCCGGCGAGTTCTGGATGCCGTCGACCGTCTACCGCGATGCCGTCGCCAAGGGGTTGACCCCGGAGATCCTCCGCACCTACGCGAAGGACATCATCGACGCCTGGGCGACCGCAGTCGGCGTGAAGAAGGTCGTCTGGACGAGCGCCGGCGAGTGGAACCTCCCCGGCGACACCACGCCCGGTGCGCCGAAGTGGGTGTCCGACTACGCGTTGCGGACCCTGGGCACGCAATTGCGCGAGGGGAACGGCGAGAGCCTCACCGCCCAGCTCACCCAGCCGCTCATCGGCCAGGACACCGTGGCCGTCCAACCCACGCCCGTCGGCGCGCAGCCTGGGCAATCCCACTACTACCTGACGGCCAAGACGGTCCACGAGATGGGCCGCGCGGGCATGTCCTTCTACGGCAACGAATTCGAGATCGCGAATCTCGCCGGTGTGTTCGGCGACTACGACTACTACCGCCTCGCGGTGTTGAACATGCTGCGCAAGGGCCACAACTGGGCGGTCTTCCCGCACGAGTTGCGCACCGGCACCCACGATGCGGCGCACCCGCAGTTCGCGGCGCTGCGCGACTACTTCCGGCAGAGCGTCGGCTACCCGGTGAACGAATCGCCCGACGCGTGGGCCACGCTGCACATGTCCTACGACGGCTGCTACAACGGCACCCGCCGCTACCACAACTACGAGAAGTTCCTCCTGCAACGCGACGTCGAGTCGGGCGGACGCACGACTCCGACCGACCAGCACACCTGGGCCCCGGACCAGTACGGCTTCTGCAAGGTCGGCGAGGGCGGGTCCACCCAGCCCGCCGTGACCTACTTCGCGCGGCGAACCGACCACGCGAGCGGCAACGATCACATCTACTTCGACGTGGACCCCCGTTTCGCGCCGACGACCGAGCGCACGTTCAGGATCGCCGTCACCTATCGCGACACGGGAACCGCGAGGTGGAACGTGCAGTACAGCACGGCGAACGCCGCGATCGCGTCCACCCCGGCGGTCACCAACACGGGTTCCGGTGCGGTGAAGACCGCGATCTTCACCCTGACGGACGCCTCTTTCCGCGGCGCACAGCCGGGCGGTATGGACTTCCGGGTGCACAACGGAGGGTCTGCCGACGTCACCGTCCGGAGCGTGCGGCTGATCCGCGGTGGTCCGTGATCCAGGTGGTCGGCTGAATCCGGTCACCGGACACGGCCACCCCTGAACAGGGCGGTCGCCGTCACACGTGCCGGACCTCTTCGTAGCCGGAGGTCCGGGCGTGTGCGGCGGCCCGTGGGTCGAAGCGGGTGGTGTGGCCGGTGTGGTAGGCGTGCAGGCCGATCGCGATGTCGCGCATCGCGCGCACGTAGCGGTTCAGCGCGTCGAACTCGGAGGTGTCCAGCCGCAGCGCCGCCGCCAGGTCGGGCACACGGGCCTCCAGGCGCACGAAGTGCTCGCCCGCCTCGCGGACCAGGTCCTGGATCTCGGCGATCACCTCGCCCCTCGGCCGGCCGGTACCGTGCTCCATCACCAGCACGAGGTTGTCCACCTCGTGGCGGGCTTCCTCCCGCTCCAGGGAGAACACGTCGTTGGGGAACATCATGATCTTGACGGTGTCCCGGTACAGCGCGGTGACCAGGTCCGCCTCGCGGGCGGACTCCGGCACCTCGAAGTGGCCGCTGCGCTCGGCCAGCCCGAGCTGCACCGCGAGCGCCGAGGTGATCTCCCGGCGCTCGACGTACTGCGCGACGGTGCGCCGGAAGTCGGGTTGCCGGTAGGCGTCGTAGAACCGGGCCGAATCGCGGCGGGTCCGGTCGCGCCAGCCCGGCGACATCCCCCACGCCAGTCGCGGCCAGATCCGGCACCACGCGACGCCCGCCGGCGTCCGGGGGCTGCGGGGGTGTTCCTGGCGCATGAGGGTCACCAGGTCGTCGCACATCGCGAGGCCGCGACCGGTCCGCTGGCCGGTCACGTGGTCGACCTGGTCGTTGACGACGGTCATGATCCCGATGACCTGCGCCACCAGCGCCAGGTCCGCACCGGTCCCCCGGGGGAACAGCAGCGCCGAGTACTCGCCGACCCGCATGCCGGCGAAGTACTCGGCCTCGGCCGGGGTGCGCAGCAGGCCGAGGTCCAGCAGCCACGCGGCGAGGTCCGCCTCGGTGTCGGTGGGGTCGGCCGGCGGGGTGCGCGGGAACGGGATGTCGAACTCGACGTCATGCGGCATGGGTTCGGCCTCCTGACGCGGTGTTCAGCGGCGGCTCGCGGCGTGGTGGTCGGCCCGGCGCGGGCGGTCCTCCCCTCCGGTGCCCGCCGTCGGGGTGGTGGGGGCGAACAGGCCGGTCAGCGAGCGGAGCGCGGTGCCCGCCGGGTCGAGGGGGTCGGCGGCCTCCAGGCAGGATCGGGCGGCGGCCAGGTGCCGGTCGGCCTCGCGCCGGGTCCAGTCCAGGCCGCCGGCCCGCTCGACGAGGGCGGCGGCTTCGGCGAGGTCCGCCTCGGCGAGCTCGCCGGGCCGCGTGTAGAGCTCGACGAGCCGGGCGGTCGCGGCCGGTTCGGTGCTCCGGGTGAGCGCGGCGGCGACCGGGGGTGTCGTCTTGCGGTTGCGCAGGTCGGAGTGGGCGGGTTTGCCCGTCACCTCGGCCGGGGCGACGATCCCGTTGATGTCGTCGTGCAGCGCCCACGCCGCGCCGGCGTGCCACCCGAAGTCCCGCAACGAAGCGCGCCGCGCGGGCGGGGCGTCGCCGTAGAGCGCGCCCAGCTCGCACGCGCACCGGCTCAACGGCGCGGTCTTGCCGATCGTGGTGGCGGCGGCGACCTCGGGCGGGACGTCGATCCGGTCCGGGTAGAACGAGTCCTTGCTCTCGTTGTCGACCAGCTCGTGCACGGCGGTCCACAGCGCGGACATCGCCGCGCCGACCCGGTGTTCCGGTCCGCCGCACAGGAGCGTGCCCGCCAGGACCAGCAGGGCGTCACCGGTGAGCAGGGCGTGCGGGGTGCCGAACACGGTCCACGTCGCGGCCCGGTCACGGCGGAGCTCGTCGCCGTCGATGATGTCGTCGTGCAGGCCGGTGAAGCTGTGCACCAGTTCCACGGCCACGGCGGCGAGCAGGGCCTGGTCGGCCGGCGCGCCCACCGCCTCCGCGCTCAGGACCGTCAGGGCCGGCCGGGCACCCTTGCCGACGTGGGTGTCGGCGGCGGCGGGCGTGCCGTCGCCGTCCCACAGGCCCAGGTGGTAGCCGGCGATGCGGCGCAGCCGGTCGTCGAGGCGGTCGAGCGCGGCGGACATCGCGGGCCGGAGCAGGGCGTGCGTGCGGGTGAGCACGTCGGCCGCGCCGGTCGTGCGGAGCGCCTGCCAGCTCGCCATCAGCCCGCACCCCCGGTGTCCGGGAGCACGACGACCACCGGTGGTCCGCCGCTCTCCGGCCGGAGCGCGCGACGACCTTCCGGTAATCGCCCGCCGGCGTCGGGCACCGCCGGCGGACCGGTCGCGGGGAAGCTCATACGCACATCTCCTTGCCACCGGGGATCGGTGGCCCCGGCCGGGGCGGAATGAACGCGGGGACGCCGAGCCGGACAGATCCGCGACCAGGTGGGCGGTTCCCCGGACCCACGCGGCCCCAGTGCCTCCGCCGCAGGTCACCCGCCCGGCCCGCTCGGGGATGAGCCAAAACCGTTGCGCTCCAGGATATCGCAGCACGACCGCGCCGTCTGCCCCCTGAGTGTCCGCACCCGTTCGGCGGGCCCACCGCGAGACGTGGCGCGAGCCCACCGCCCCGACCGGGTGAGCGCGCATCACCTGACCGGGCACCGCCGACCGCGCGTGGACCGCTCGCGAACGGGTATCCGAGCCTGCCAGCCCATCCCCCAGACGGAGCAGGAGCAGCGCGATGGTGGAGCCGACCCCGCCGGGCCGTACGCCGCCCGACCCGGAGCCGTACCCCCGGCAGCCGGGGTCGGAGCCCTCTCCGGCCACGCGACCGCCGGTGCCGCCGGTGCCCGAACCGCCGCCACCCACCCTGCCCGACCGACCGCCGCCGCCCGATCCGGGCGAGAGGCCGCCGCCGAGCCGGGGCGACCGCTCGTGAACGGGGACGTCGAACTGCGCGTCGACGGGCAGGTCCGGCAATTGCGGGTGGACAACCGCACGACGCTGCTCGACGCGCTGCGCGAGGGCCTCGGGGTGACCGCGCCGAAGAAGGGCTGCGACCACGGGCAGTGCGGGGCCTGCACGGTCCTGCTGGACGGGCGGCGCGTGGTGACGTGCCTGTCCTTCGCCGTCGCGCACGACGGCGCGGAGGTCACCACGGCCGCCGGTCTAGCCGAGGACGGGGAACCGCACCCGGTCCAGGAGGCGTTCCTGGAGCGCGACGCGTTCCAGTGCGGTTTCTGCACCCCCGGCCAGGTCTGCTCGGCGGTGGGCGTGCTGGCCGAGGCCCGCGCCGGGCACCCCAGCGCCGTCACCGCCGACCTCACCGGCCCGGTCGAGCTGTCGGCCGAGGAGGTCCGCGAGCGGATGAGCGGCAACCTGTGCCGCTGCGGCGCGTACGTGAACATCGTCGACGCGGTCCGGGACGGTGCCCGGTGATCCCGTTCGACTACCGGCGCGCGGTCGACGTGGAGAGCGCGGTGGCCGAGGCGGGCGGTGGCACGGCGGTGGCGTTCCTCGCGGGCGGCACGAACCTGGTCGACCGGATGAAGCTCGGCGTCACCGCGCCGGAGGTGCTGGTCGACATCAGCCGGCTGCCGCTGGACGGCGTCGAGCGGTTGCCGGGCGGTGGCCTGCGGGTGGGCGCGACGGTGCGCAACAGCGACCTGGCCGCGCACCCGGTCGTGCGCCGGGACTACCCGGTGCTGTCGCGGGCGCTGCTGTCCGGGGCGTCCGGCCAGTTGCGCAACCTGGCGACGACCGGCGGCAACCTGCTCCAGCGCACGCGCTGCGCGTACTTCCAGGACCTGTCCACGCCGTGCAACAAGCGCGTGCCCGGCAGCGGGTGTTCCGCGATCGGCGGCCACACCCGCCAGCACGCGATCCTCGGGGCGTCACCGGAGTGCGTGGCGGTGCACCCGTCGGACATGGCGGTGGCGATGGCCGCGCTCGACGCCGAGGTGCTCGTGCACGGGCCGGGCGGGCAGCGGACCGTGGCGCTGGTCGAGCTGCACCGGCTGCCCGGGGACGAACCGCACCGCGACACCGTGCTCGCCCCTGCGGACCTGATCACCGCCGTGGACCTCCCGCCGCTGCCGGCGGGTGCGCGCTCGCTGTACCGGAAGGTGCGCGACCGGGCGTCGTACGCGTTCGCGCTGGTGTCGGTGGCGGCCGTGCTGGACATCGCCGACGGCACCGTGCGCGACGTGCGCATCGCGCTGGGCGGGGTGGCGCACAAGCCGTGGCGCGCGCGGCGGGCCGAGGACGCGCTACGCGGCCGGCCGGCGACCGAGGCGGCGTTCCGCGAGGCGGCGGAAGCCGAACTGGCGGAAGCCGAGCCGCTGTCCGGCAACGCCTTCAAGATCCCCTTGGCCCGCAACACGATCGTGTCCGCACTGCGCGAACTGGCCGGGGAGCGACGATGACCGACCTCGTGCGACCGCGCGTGCTGGGCACGACGCCGCGCCGCGTCGACGGACCCGCCAAGGTCACCGGCACCGCGCGGTACGCGGGCGACCAGCCGGTCACCTCGCCCGCGTTCGCGTGGCTGGTGCAGGCCGAGGTCGCTCGCGGGGTGCTCACCTCGATCGACGTCGGACGGGCCGAGGCGCTCGACGGCGTGCTGACCGTCCTGACCCCCGACAACGCACCGCGCCTGGCCGACACCGACGACGCCGAGCTGGCCGCGCTGCAATCGCACGACGTGGACTTCCGGGGGCAGGTGCTGGCCGTCGTCGTCGCCCGCACTCCCGAGATCGCCCGCCACGCCGCCTCGCTCGTCCGCGCGGAGGTCGGGCAACGGCCGCACGACGTGCACCTGAGCGCCGACCGCGCCGACCTCTACGCGCCCGAGCAGGTCAACGGCGGCTTCGAGACCGACACCGCGCGCGGGGACGTGGCCGAGGGGCTGGAGCGGGCGGCGCACGAGGTCGACCAGACCTACACCACGGCCTGGTACCACAACAACCCGATGGAACCGCACACCACCACCGCGCTGTGGTCGGACGACGACCTGGTGCTCTACGAGTCCACCCAGGGCGTGCACACCACGCGGGAGGCCGTCGCCTCGACGCTCGGCCTGCCGCCGGGACGGGTGCACGTCGTCTCGCCGCACGTCGGCGGCGGCTTCGGCTCCAAGGGCACGCCGCACGTCCACACCATCCTCGCCGCGCTGGCCGCGCGGTCCCTGCCCGGCACGCCCGTGAAGCTGGCGCTCACCCGGCAGCAGATGTTCTCCCTGGTGGGCTACCGCACCCCGACCATCCAGCGGGTCCGCCTGGGCGGTGCCGCCGACGGCCGGCTGACCGCCATCGCGGTGGACGCCGTCGGCCAGACCTCGCGCATCAAGGAGTTCGCCGAGCAGACCGCCGTGCCCAGCCGCACCATGTACGCGGCACCGCACCGCCGCACCACCCACCGGCTGGCCGCCCTCGACGTGCCCGTGCCCTCGTGGATGCGCGCGCCCGGCGAGTGCCCCGGCATGTTCGGCCCGGAGGTCGCGCTCGACGAACTGGCCGTCGCCTGCGGCCTCGACCCGGTCGAGCTCCGCATCCGCAACGAACCCGAGGTCGAGCCGGAGAGCGGCAAGCCGTTCTCCACCCGCAACCTGACCGCCTGCCTGCGCGAGGGTGCGCGCCGGTTCGGCTGGGCGCACCGCGACCCGGCACCCGGCGTCCGCGAGGAGGCGGGCTGGCTCGTCGGCACCGGCGTGGCCGCGTCCACCTACCCGGTCAACCACACGCCCGGGTCGCAGGCCACGATCGGCTTCACCGCGGCGGGGCGCTACCGCGTCGAGATCGGTGCCGCCGACCTCGGCACGGGCACCTGGACGTCCCTGGCGCAGATCGCCGCCGACGCGCTCGGGGTCGACTTCGCGGACGTCGAGCTGCGCATCGGCGACACGAAGCTGCCCAAGGCGACGGTGGCGGGCGGGTCGTCCGGCATCACGTCGTGGGGTTCCGCGGTGGTGGCCGCCGCGCGGGCGTTCCGCGAGGAGTTCGGCGACCGGCCCGCCGGGGGCGACGAGACGACCGCCTCGGCACCGGCGGCACCCGACTCGGACAAGTGGGCGATGCACGCCTTCGGTGCCCAGTTCGCCGAGGTCCGGGTGCACGTCGACACCGGCGAGGTGCGGGTGCCCCGCCTGCTCGGCGTGTTCGCCGTCGGCCGCGTCGTCAACCCGCGCCTGGCCCGCTCGCAACTCGTCGGCGGCATGACCATGGGCCTGTCCATGGCCCTGCACGAGCACAGCCTCCTGGACGAGCGGTCCGGGCACGTGGTCAACCACGACTTCGCCGACTACCACATCGCCACCAACGCCGACGTGCCGAGCGTGGAGGCGTACTGGGTGGACGAGCACGACCCGCACACGAACCCGATGGGCACCAAGGGCGTCGGCGAGATCGGCATCGTCGGCACCGCCGCCGCCATCGTCAACGCGGCGCACCACGCCACGGGTGTCCGCGTCCGGGACCTGCCCGTCACCCTCGACCACTTCCTGAGCTGAGCGGTCGCACACCGACCGGACCGGCTGCGGGACGGCCCCGGGCAGCGGCGTGCGGCGGTGCGGTGTGGCGAAAGGGTGACGCGGGGAATCCACCGGAACCAGTGCGGAACGGGGCGCGTTCAACCCCTTGTGCTGATTTTCCTCGGGGTCGTCCTCGTCGTGATCCAGGTGATCGTGGTCATCCGGTACGCGACGTCGCAGTCGGAGGACGAGGCCAAGCGGCGCAAGGCGTTGATCGTGGCCTCCGCGCTCCTGTTCGTCACCGCGATCGTCCTGGTGCTCACCAGGTGACCAGCGGCGGCACCGCGACCGACGGGCGTCACGGCAGGATGGAGTCCACGTAGCCGCCGTCCACGCGGACCGCCGCGCCGGTCGTCGCGGACGCCTGCGGGGAGCCGAGGTAGACGACCAGGTCGGCGATCTCCTCCGGTTCGATCAGCCGGCCCAGCAGGGACTGCGGGCGGTGCGGGCGCATGAACTCGCGCTGCGCCTGCTCCCACGGCAGGTCCCGGTCCACCAGCTCGTGGACGAAGTCCTCGACACCCCCGGTGTGCGTGGGACCGGCGATGACGCAGTTCACCGTCACGCCCGTCCCGGCCGCCTCCTTCGCGAACCCGCGCGACACGCCCGGCAACGCCGTCTTGGACACCCCGTAGTGGATCATCTCGGCCGGGATCACCACGGCCGAGTCGCTCGCGATGTACTGGACCTCGCCCCAGCCGCGCTCCCGCATGCCGGGCAGGTACGCGCGCGTCAGCCGGACCGCGGACAGCACGTCGACCTCGAAGTAGCGCCGCCACTCGTCGTCGGTGATCTCCAGCGCCGGCCGCGCCGGCCGCGCCGGCCGCCGTTGCCACGCCGCCGGGGGCCTCGACCAGGTCCGCGCCCGGCACCCCGGCCCGGATGCGCGCGACGGCCTCGGCCGGCGGCGATCGCCTCGCCGATGCCCTGCGTGGAGCCCGTGACCAGCGCCGTGCGCCCGGTCAGGTCGAGGTGCACGCCGCTCCTCCCCCGGTGTCCCACCCAGGATCACCCGCGCCGCCCGGTGCGGCCACCCGGGGACCGTCCGGGCGGGGTCTTCCGGGAACCGTCCGCCCGGCGCGAGCCCGGCGGAGCGAACCAGGCGGTCGACGAGACGGTGGACGAGACGGTGGACGACGAGACGGTGGACGACACCCTGTCGGCCGAGTCGCTCTACGCGGCGCTCACCCACCTCTCGCCCGGACGGGTGACACCCGCTGGGAGTTCAGGGTGACCCCGGAGGAGAGTTCGGCCCGGCGAACTCTACGATCCGATCATGCCGACACCGCTTCGCGTGGCCGTGGCCGCCGTCGCCGCCGCACTGCTCACCGCCGGCTGCGGGGGCGCGGGCGGCGCGGCGGCGGACGACCGGCCGAAGGTCCTGACGACCTTCACGGTGCTGGCCGACATCGCCGCGAACGTCGCCGGCGAGCACCTCGCGGTCGAGTCGATCACCAAGGCCGGCGCGGAGGTGCACGGCTACGAGCCCACCCCCGACGACGTCAAGCGCGCCTCCCGGGCGGACCTCGTCGTCGACAACGGCCTGGGCCTCGAAGCGTGGTTCGCCCGGTTCGTCGCCGAGGTGGACGTGCCGCACGTGGTCGTCAGCGACGGCATCTCCCCCGTCCCGATCGCCGAGGACGCCCACGCCGGGCAGCCGAACCCGCACGCGTGGATGTCGCCGCTGAACGTCAAGGTCTACGTCGACAACCTGGTCCGGGCCTTCAGCGACCTCGCGCCCGCGCACGCCGCCGACTTCCGCGCCAACGGCGAGCGCTACCGGACCGAGCTGCAACGCGTGCACGACGACCTGGTGACCGCGCTGCGCGACGTGCCGGAGGGCCGGCGGGCGCTGGTGACGTGCGAGGGCGCGTTCTCCTACCTCGCCCGCGACGCGGGCCTGACCGAGCGCTACCTCTGGGCGGTCAACGCCGAGCAGCAGGCCACCCCGCAGCAGATCACCGGGGCGATCGACTTCGTCCGGGCCAACGGGGTGCCGGCGGTGTTCTGCGAGTCCACCGTGTCCGACGGGCCGATGCGCCAGGTCGTCTCCTCGACCGGGGCGGCATTCGGCGGGGTGCTCTACGTGGACTCGCTGTCCGGCCCGGACGGACCGGTGCCGACCTACCTGGACCTCGTCCGGCACGACGTCAGGACCATCACCACCGCCCTGGCCGGGAGCGCCCGGTGACCGCGATCGAGGTGCGCGACGTGGTCGTGCGCTACGGGGAGGTCGTCGCCCTCGACGGCGTCACGCTGGCGATCGCGCCCGGCCGGGTGTGCGGCCTGGTCGGCGTCAACGGCTCGGGCAAGTCGACGCTGTTCAAGACGATCACCGGCCTGGTCCGGCCCGACCGCGGCGAGGTGCGGGTGCACGGCGAGGCCCCGGCGCGGGCGCGCAGGTCCGGCGCGGTGGCCTACGTGCCGCAGAGCGAGGCGGTGGACTGGGCCTTCCCGCTGTCGGTCCGGGACGTGGTGCTGACCGGCCGCTACGGGCGGCTCGGCGTCACCCGCCGGCCGCGCCGGGCCGACCACGAGGCGGTCGACCGGGCGCTGGCGCGGGTCGGGTTGGCCGACCTCGCCGACCGGCAGATCGGCGCGCTGTCCGGCGGGCAGCGCAAACGCGCGTTCGTGGCGCGGGGCATCGCGCAGGAAGCCCGCGTGCTGCTGCTCGACGAGCCCTTCGCGGGCGTGGACAAGCGCTCCGAGGCCACGATCACCGGGCTCCTGCGGGAGCTGGCCGCCGACGGGGCGACCGTGCTGGTGTCGACGCACGACCTGCACGCGCTGCCCGAGCTCGCCGACGAGGCGCTGTTGCTGATGCGCCGGGTGCTGGTGCACGGCTCGCCGCACGAGGTGCTCCGGCCGGAGAACCTGGTGCGCGCGTTCGGCCTCGACGTGCCCGCCGCCGGGGAGGGCGTGCGATGACCTTCTACGAGCTGTTCCTGGAACCGCTGGGCTACGGGTTCATGGTCCGGGCGCTGGCCGCGACCGTGATCGCCGCCGCCGTGTGCGCGGTGCTGTCCTGCTGGCTGGTGCTGATCGGCTGGTCGCTGATGGGCGACGCGGTGTCGCACGCCGTGCTGCCCGGCGTGGTGCTGGCCCACGTGGTGGGCGCGCCGTTCGCCCTGGGCGCGGTCGTGTTCGGCTTCCTGGCGGTGGCCCTGATCGGCCTGGTGCGCGACACCAGCCGGATCAAGGAGGACGCGGCCATCGGGATCGTGTTCACCACCCTGTTCGCGCTCGGCCTGGTGCTGATCTCGGTCACGCCGAGCCAGACCGACCTCAACCACATCGTGTTCGGCAACCTGCTCGGCGTGGACCGCGGCGACCTGGCGCAGATCGCCGTCCTGGGCGCGGTCGCGCTGGTCCTGCTGCTGCTCAAGCGCCGCGACTTCACCCTCTACGCGTTCGACCCGGTGCACGCCCACGCCATCGGCCTCAACCCGAGGCTGCTGGGTGCGGCGCTGCTCGGGCTGCTCGCGCTGACCTGCGTGGTGGCGCTCCAGGTCGTGGGCGTGGTGCTGGTGGTGGCGATGCTGATCATCCCCGGCTCCACCGCCTACCTGCTCACCGACCGGTTCGGGCGGATGCTGGTCATCGCGCCGGCGGTGTCGGTGGGCGCGGCGGTGGTCGGCCTGTACCTGAGCTACCACCTCGACACCGCCTCCGGCGGCATGGTGGTGCTCGTGCAGGGCGCGGTGTTCCTGCTGGTCTACCTCTTCGCACCGCGCCACGGCGTGCTCGGCCGCCGGCTCGTCGCGGCCCGCGCCCGCGCCGAGGCGAGCGGGGGTTGAGCACCTCCCGGGATATCCTGGCCCCATGTCGGTGGCCGAACTGCCGGAGAGCGCCCAGAACTACCTCAAGGTCGTCTGGGCCCTCCAGGAGTGGTCCGACGCGCCGGTGACCACGTCGGTCGTGGCGCAGCGCATGGGACTCAAGCCGTCCACGGTGTCCGACGCCGTCCGCAGGCTCACCGAGCAGGGGCTCCTGCGGCACGCCCGCTACGGCAGCGTGAACCTCACCGACAGCGGCCGGGGGCACGCGGTCGCCATGGTGCGGCGGCACCGGCTGATCGAGACGTTCCTGGTCCAGACGCTCGGCTACGGCTGGGACGAGGTCCACGACGAGGCCGAGGTGCTGGAGCACGCGGTCTCCGACCGGCTGGTCGAGCGGATGGCCGCGTTCCTGGGCGACCCGGTGCGCGACCCCCACGGCGACCCGATCCCGGCGGCGGACGGGACCGTCCACCGCCCCGACGCGGTGGCGCTGCCCGACGCGCCGGCCGGGGCCCTCGTGCGGGTGGCGCGCATCTCGGACTCCGACGCGGGGTTGCTGAAGTACTTCGCCGACCACGGCATCGTGCTGGACGCGGACCTGCGCCTGCTGGAACCCGCGCCGTACTCGGAGGACGTCGCGGTGCTCGCGGTCGAGCACGGGATTCGCGCCGAGCTCGGTCGGACGGCGGCCGGCGCGGTGTGGGTCTCCCTGCGCTGACCGTCGTCGCACGCGCTCCGGTGCGCCGGTCGGGGCGGGTGCCCGCGCACTGCTCCGGACACCCGCCCCGATCAGGTCACGCCGACGTCTCCCGGACCCGGCGGGTGGCCTCGACCAGGTTGCGCAACGCGGGCTCGACCTCGGCGTAGCCGCGCGTCTTCAGCCCGCAGTCCGGGTTGATCCACAACCGCCCGCCCGGCACGACCCGCGCCGCGGCGGCGACCAGCTCGGCCACCTCGTCCACGCCGGGCACGCGCGGCGAGTGGATGTCGTACACGCCCGGCCCGACGCCCCGGCCGAACCCGGCCGACCGCAGGTCGTCCAGGACCTCCATCCCCGACCGGGCGGCCTCGATGGTGGTCACGTCCGCGCCCAGGCCGTCGATCGCGTCGATGACCTCGCCGAACTCCGAGTAGCACAGGTGGGTGTGCACCTGGGTCCCCGCCGCCGCGCCCGAGGTGGCCAACCGGAACGACCCGACCGACCACTCCAGGTACGCCGCGTGGTCGGCCCGCCGCAGCGGCAGGAGCTCGCGCAGCGCGGGTTCGTCGACCTGGACGACCCGGATGCCCGCCGCCTCCAGGTCGGCGATCTCGTCGCGCAGCGCGAGCGCCACCTGGTCGGCGGTCTCGCCCAGCGGCTGGTCGTCGCGCACGAACGACCACGCCAGGATCGTCACCGGGCCGGTCAGCATGCCCTTCACCGGCCGCGTGGTCAGCGACTGCGCGTAGGAGCTCCACGGCACCGTGATCGGCGCGGGCCGCGACACGTCACCGTGCAGGACCGGCGGGCGCACGCACCGGGAACCGTAGGACTGCACCCAGCCCAGGTCGGTGACCGCGAACCCGTCGAGGTGCTCGGCGAAGTACTGCACCATGTCGTTGCGCTCGGGCTCGCCGTGCACCAGCACGTCCAGACCGATGTCCTCCTGCAACGCGATCACCCGCGCGATCTCCTCGCGCATCCGCTCCTCGTACTCGTCGCGGGACAGCTCCCCCGACCGCAGCCCGGCGCGGGCGGTGCGGATCTCGGTCGTCTGCGGGAACGAACCGATGGTCGTGGTGGGCAGCGCGGGCAGGTCGAGGTGCGCGTCCTGCGCGGCGGCGCGTTCGGCGTACGGCGCGCGGTCGCGGTCCTCCGGCCCCAGCGCGGCCAGCCGCGCCCGCACGGTCTCGTCCCGGCGGGGAGCGGCGACCGGCTCGTCGGCCACGTCCGCCCACCCGCCGTCCACGCCGTCCCGCAGCGCCTGGCCGAGCAGCACGACTTCGCGCACCTTCTGCCGCGCGAACGCCAGCCGCCCGCGCACCTCCGGTTCCAGCGCCGTCTCGGCGGCCAGGTCGTAGGGCACGTGCAGCAGCGTCGAGGAGGTCGAGAGCACGACCTCGGCGGCCGAGCCGAGCAGCGACGCGGCGGTGGCCAGCGCGGCCCGCAGGTCGGTGCGCCACACGTTGCGGCCGTCGACCACACCGGCCACGAGGGTCTTGGCGCGCAGCGCGGGCACGCTCGCGACGCCGGCCGCCGTGCCCGCGACGAGGTCCACGCCGATGGCCTCGACGGCGGTGCCCGCCAGCACCTCCAGCGCCGGGCCGAGCGCGCCGTAGTAGCCGGTGACCAGCAGCTTCGGCCGGGAGTGCAGCGCGGCCAGGCGGGTGTAGGCCCGGCCGAGCGCGGCCAGTTCGGCCGGCGGGCGGTCGGCGGCGAACGCGGGTTCGTCCAGTTGCACCCACGCGACGCCCTCGGCGGACAGGGCCACCAGCAGCTCGACGTAGACGTCGACCAGGTCGTCCAGCCGGGCCAGCGGGTCCGCGCCCTTGGCCAGCAGCAGGAACGTCACCGGTCCCAGCACCACGGGCCGGGTGGTGATCCCCAGCTCGCGGGCCTCCCGGTACTCGGCCAGCGGCTTGTCGCCGGCCAGCCGGAACTCGGTGTCGGGGTCGATCTCGGGCACCAGGTAGTGGTAGTTGGTGTCGAACCACTTGGTCAGCTCCAGCGGCGGCAGCTCGTCGGTGCCGCGCGCCGCCGCGAAGTAGCTGTCCAGCTCCGACTCGCGCCGGTAGCGCCGTGGCACCGCACCGACCAGGAAGGCCGTGTCCAGCACGTGGTCGTAGAACGAGAAGGTGTTGGACGGTACCGAGTCCAGCCCGGCGTCGCGCAGTTCCGCCCAGGTGGCCGCGCGCAGTTCGGCCGCGACGGCCGAGAGGGCCGCGTGGTCGATGCGCCCGGCCCAGTACCGCTCGACGGCCCGCTTGAGCTCCCGTCGGGGACCGATCCGGGGGTAGCCCAGGACGGTGGTGCCGATTCCACTGGTCACTAGCTCTCTCCTCGCGAGCGTGCGTGAACGCCGGAGCTTCCCGGGGCGCGCTTCGCGGGCGGCGCGAGGCCGCGTCCGCCGCGACCCGCCCGAGAGGTCACCGGACACCGCGCACCCGGTGGGCGCGCGGGCGGGTGGCAGGTCTTCGGACTCGCGGGCGCACACCTCACGCCTACCGGCCGTCGCTTCCCACGCTCACGCGCAGTGCTTGGTTGACGGCTTTCGTTCCCGCTCACCGCTGCGGGGCAGTCCCGGACTCCCACCGGGTTCCCTCTTGCCTCGCCCCGACCGACGATCGACCAGGGCGAACCACCAGCACCCGCGAGCGTAGCGCAGCGCGGGGACCTCTCCCGAGGAACGGGAACCGCCGCCGCGATCGCCTTCGGGTGCCGGTGCGGGATGTCACCGAGTCGTCCGGGAGCCCGGCCCGGTCCCCCCGCTGCCTCCGAGGTCGGCGATGCGGCCGTTTCCCGCCGGCCGGCACCGGTTTCCGGCGAGCCGCGTTCCGCCTTCTCCACAACTCCCTGCCGCGCAACCGTTTCGCGGTCGACGACGGCGCGGCCCACCGACCGCGGCGTGGCGCGGGTGAGGTGCCGACCTGGGCCCGGAGACGCGTGTCACGCGATGCACATCGCCCCGCGACACGCCCATGTGGGGCCCGGTTGCGAACGGATCTACAACATGTAGTGTCTCGCCCGTCGAAGGTTCCGACGCCCTCCCCGAGGGCCGAGGAGGCAAGAGGGAACCCGGTGCGAATCCGGGACTGCCCCGCAGCGGTGAGCGGAAACAACCGCCGTCAGACAGCACTGGGAGCGCGTGCTCCCGGGAAGCGACGGCCAGTAGGTCCGGCTGGACAGCCGGGTGTCCGCGAGTCCGAAGACCTGCCGTCGATGCGCGCGCCGGCCGGCGCGCGCGTGTCCGGGGCCTCGTGGGCGGGCCGACACGGATGGTCGCGCCGTTGCGCGCGCTCTGTGCGGTCGCCGCGTGCTCCGGGCCGTTGAGGCTCGCGAGGAGAGGGCTTTGTCGACCACAACCACGGGCACCGGTGTCGCGCAGGTTCGAGTGATCCGCCGCGACGGCACCGTCTCGGCCTTCGACCCCACCAAGATCCAGGTGGCCATGACCAAGGCGTTCCTGGCGGTGGAGGGTGACGTCGCGGCGGCGGCGTCCCACCTGCACCCGCTCGTGGCGGAGTTGACCGCCCAGGTGGAGAGCGCCCTGCTCAAGCACGCCCGCCCGGAAACCACCCTGCACATCGAGCAGATCCAGGACCAGGTCGAACTGGTGCTGATGCGCGGCGGCCACCACAAGGTCGCGCGCGCCTACGTGCTGTACCGCGACGAGCACGCCAAGGCCCGGCAGGTCGTACCCGCGCCGGTGCAGTTCCGGGTCAAGGGCGCGGACGGCGACCTCGTCCCGGTGGACTGGGCGCGGATCGCGGTCGTGGTCGGCGAGGCGTGCGCCGGCCTGGCCGACGTGTCGGCGGACCCGGTGCTCTCCGAGGTCCGGCGCGCGCTCTACGACGGCATCTCGGTGGACGAACTGGCCGTCGCGCTGGTGATGTCGGCGCGCACGCTGGTGGAGACCGAGCCGAACTACTCCTTCGTCGCCGCCCGCCTGCTGCTCGACCAGTTGCGCCGCGAGGTGCTGACCAGGGTCGCGGGCCGCCCGGTCGAGGCGACCGGCGAGCAGATGTCCTACCTGGACTACTTCCCGGACTACGTCCGGCTGGGCATCGAGCTGGACCGGCTGGACCCCGCGCTGGAGTCGTTCGACGTGGCGCGCATCGCGGCGGCGATCCGCCCGGAGCGCGACGCGAAGTTCGACTTCCTGGGCATGCAGACGTTGTACGACCGCTACTTCCTGCACGACCACGGCGTCCGGTACGAGCTGCCCCAGGCGTTCTTCATGCGGGTCGCGATGGGCCTGGCGCTGCGCGAGGACGACCGCGAGGCGCGGGCGATCGAGTTCTACGAGCTGCTCTCCACGTTCGACTTCATGTGCTCCACCCCGACGCTGTTCAACTCGGGCACCACCCGGGCCCAGCTCTCGTCGTGCTTCCTGACCACGGTCGACGACGACCTGGCGAGCATCTTCCAGGGCTACCAGAACAACGCGCTGCTGGCGAAGTTCTCCGGCGGGCTGGGCAACGACTGGACCCCGGTGCGCGGCATGGGCGCGCACATCAAGGGCACCAACGGCCAGTCGCAGGGCGTCGTGCCGTTCCTCAAGATCGCCAACGACACGGCGGTCGCGGTGAACCAGGGCGGCAAGCGCAAGGGCGCGGCCTGCGCGTACCTGGAGACCTGGCACGTCGACGTCGAGGAGTTCCTCGACCTGCGCAAGAACACCGGCGACGACCGGCGGCGCACGCACGACATGAACACCGCGAACTGGGTGCCCGACGAGTTCCTGCGCCGGGTCGAGGCGGACGCCGAGTGGACCCTGTTCTCCCCGGACGAGACGCCGGACCTGCACGACTCCTACGGCCTGGACTTCGCCACCCGCTACCGCGCCTACGAGGAGGCGGCCGACCGGGGCGAGATCCGCGTGTTCAAGCGCGTCCGCGCGACGGACCTGTGGCGGCGGATGCTGACCATGCTGTTCGAGACCGGCCACCCGTGGATCACCTTCAAGGACCCGTGCAACCTGCGCTCCCCGCAGCAGCACACCGGTGTCGTGCACTCGTCCAACCTGTGCACCGAGATCACCCTGAACACCAGCGCCGACGAGGTCGCGGTGTGCAACCTCGGCTCGGTCAACCTGGCCAACCACGTGACGGCCCAGGGCCTGGACGCCGAGCGGCTGCACCGCACCGTCCACACCGCCGTGCGCATGTTGGACAACGTGATCGACATCAACTTCTACACGATCCCCGAGGCCCGCCGGTCCAACCTGCGGCACCGGCCGATCGGCCTGGGCCTGATGGGTTTCAGCGACGCGCTGTTCACCCTGCGGCTCGTGCCCGGCTCGCCCGAGGCGGTGGAGTTCGCCGACCGCAGCATGGAGCACATCGGCTACCACGCGCTGTCGGCGTCGGCGGACCTGGCCCGCGAGCGCGGCAGCTACGAGTCGTTCGAGGGCTCGCTGTGGAGCCGGGGCGTGCTGCCGATCGACTCGATCGCGCTGCTCGCCGACGCCCGGGGCGGGGCGCTGGACATGGACACCTCGTCCACCCTGGACTGGGACGCGCTGCGCACCAGGGTGCGCGGCGGGATGCGCAACTCCAACACCATGGCGATCGCCCCGACCGCGACGATCTCCAACATCTGCGGCGTCGGCCAGTCCATCGAGCCGCTGTTCCGCAACCTGTACGTGAAGTCGAACATGTCCGGCGACTTCACCGTCCTCAACCGCTTCCTGGTCGACGACCTCAAGGCGCTGGGCCTGTGGGACGAGGCGATGGTGTCGGACCTGAAGTACTTCGACGGCTCGCTCGCGCCGATCGACCGGGTGCCCGAGGAGCTCAAGGCCCTCTACGCCACCGCGTTCGAGGTCCCGTCCGAGTGGCTGATCGAGGCCGGGTCGCGCCGCCAGAAGTGGATCGACCAGGCGCAGTCGCTCAACCTCTACATCGCCGCGCCCAACGGCCGCAAGCTGGACAACCTGTACCGGCTGGCCTGGCACAAGGGTCTCAAGACGACCTACTACCTGCGGTCCACCGCGGCCACCAGCGTGGAGAAGTCCACGTTGCGCGGCACCGACGGCAAGCTCAACGCCGTCCGTCCGGGCTCCGCGCCCGCGCCGACGCCCGTGCCCGCCGTCGCACCCGCGCCGACGCCCGCCGCGCCGCCCGCACCGGCCGGGCCCCCGTCGATCCCGACCACGACGTCGGACGACGCGCTCGTCTGCTCCGTCACCGACCCCGACTGCGAGGCCTGCCAGTGACCACCGACCTCCCCGACACCTCCGGCCTCGGTTCCATCGCCCGGGGCGCGGACCGCGTGCACGTGGACGACAAGTCCATGATCAACGCGCGCGCCGACGTCAACCAGCTCCTGCCGCTGAAGTACCACTGGGCGTGGGAGAAGTACCTGGACGGCTGCGCCAACCACTGGATGCCGACCGAGGTCTCCATGCAGGCCGACATCGCCCTGTGGCGCTCCCCCACCGGCCTCACCGACGACGAGCGGCACGCGATCAAGCGCAACCTCGGCTTCTTCGCCACCTCGGAGTCGTTGGTGGCGAACAACATCGTGCTCGCCGTGTACCGCCACCTGACCAACCCCGAGTGCCGCCAGTACCTGCTGCGCCAGGCGTTCGAGGAGGCCGTGCACACCCACACGTTCCAGTACATCTGCGAATCGCTCGGCCTGGACGAGGGCGAGCTGTTCAACATGTACCGCGAGGTCCCGTCGATCACCGACAAGGCCGCGTGGGCGCTGAACTACACCCAGCACCTCGAAGACCCCGAGTTCCGCACCGGCACGCCGGAGACCGACCAGGCGTTCCTGCGCGACCTGGTGGCGTTCTACGTCGTGTTCGAGGGCATGTGGTTCTACACCGGCTTCGCCCAGATCCTGTCGTTCGGGCGGCGCAACAAGATGATCGGCATCGCCGAGCAGTACCAGTACATCCTGCGCGACGAGTCGATCCACCTGAACTTCGGCATCGACTCGATCAACCAGATCAAGATCGAGAACCCGCACCTGTGGAACGACGCCTTCCAGGCCGAGGTCCGCACCATGCTGGGCGAGGCGTGCGAGCTGGAGATCGCCTACGGCCGCGACACCATGCCCAACGGCCTGCTCGGGCTCAACGCCGAGCAGTGCGAGCAGTACATGCACTTCATCACCAACCGGCGCTGCGCGCAGCTCGGCCTGGCCCCGGTCTTCGGCCCGTCCGACAACCCGTTCCCGTGGATGTCGGAGGCCATCGACCTGAAGAAGGAGAAGAACTTCTTCGAGACGCGCGTCACCGAGTACGCCTCGGGCTCGTCGCTCGACTGGGACTGATCCTCCCGGGGGCCGGGGCCGCCGCCCCGGCCCCGCGCCCGGCACACCCGATCCCGCCGCGACACCGGAGTGGAAAGGCGACCAGCAGTGCGCTGCCCGTTCTGCCGCAACGCGGATTCCCGCGTGGTCGACTCGCGCGAAGTCGACGAAGGCCAGGTGATCCGCCGCCGGCGGTCCTGCTCCGGTTGCGGGCGCAGGTTCACCACCGTCGAGGAAGCCGTGCTGGCCGTGGTCAAGCGCTCCGGCGCGACCGAACCCTTCAGCCGGGACAAGGTGGTCGACGGCGTCCGCCGCGCGTGCCAGGGCCGCCAGGTGGACGACGACGCCCTGCACCTGCTCGCCCAGCGCGTCGAGGAGTCCATCCGCGCCACCGGCTGCGCCGAGATCCCCAGCCACGAGGTGGGCCTGTCCATCCTGGGGCCGCTCAGCGAGCTGGACCAGGTCGCCTACCTCCGCTTCGCCAGCGTGTACCGCTCGTTCTCCTCCGTGGAGGACTTCGAGAAGGCGATCGCGGCACTGCGCGCCGGGCCGGACGACCCGGCGGGCGACCCCCCGGAGGTTCGGGGGTAGGCGGCGAACCGACTCCTGCCGCCGAACGGGTGACAGGTCGTCGAACCGGCTAACGACCGCGCGGTGGCGGCGAACCCACGGGGTGCCGCTCCGATTTCCGCCGGCACCCGCCGACCGCCGAAGAGGACGAACCCATGACGTCGTCACGCCTGTTCCGTTGCGCCGCAACGGTCCTGCTCGCCGCCGCCGCCACACTGGTCGCCGTGCCCGCCCACGCGGCCGGTGTGGACCAGGTGTGCGCGGGCACCGAGGTCACCACCTTCGACCCGCCGCTGACCCTCGCCGCGCGGCCGACCACCGTCACCGTCAGCGGCGTCTACCCCACCTGCACGAACGCCGCCGCCGGCACCGCCACCTACGCCGAGACGTTCACGCTCACCGCGTCCTGCCTGGCGCTGTTCGACTCGGGCTCGGCGCTGCGCACGTTCACCTGGGGCGGGACGACGGCACCGAGCACGTTCGAGTACAACGTCACCTCCAACGCCGTCGCGGGCCAGGTCGTCGTGACCAACACCGGCGTGCTCACGGCCGGCGGGTTCGCACCGGCCGGCGCGGAACAGGTGATCACCCTCGTCACCCCGAACCTGCTCCAGTGCCTGGCCGGCGGCGTGCCGAGCGTGACCGGCCCGACCACCCTCACCGTCCACAGCCCGTGACACCCCGGCGGTGACCCCGAAGCGGGGCCCGGCGGGAGATCACCGACGCGCCGGTCGCTGTGCTAGCTTCCGGGAATGCGCGGAGGCTCCAGGCACGGTCGTACACCGGTCGCGTTCGTCAAGGCGTTCGCGGCGGTGATCGCCGCGCTGGTGCTGTCCCTCGTCGGTTCGACCACGGTCGCCCACGCGGAGGTCGCGCCGGCGAGCGCGGTGTCCGGTGGGCAGTCCGGGCGCGGCTGCGAGTGCCGGACCCCGTCGATCGACCGCTACCAGCAGTGGCTCGCCTCGGGCGAGGGCACGACCGTGCCGGCGACCGGCAGCCTGCTGGTGCGCGAGCGCCACGGGTACGCGGCCAAGGTGGCGTTCCTCAGCGCCGAGTGGCACGTGATCGTCGTCTGGCTCGGCAACGAGTTCGAAGCCCAGGCGGACCTCACCCGGTCGTCCGGCTTCTGGCTGACCTACAGCGCCACCGACGACCTCTACGTCCAGCTCCGTCCGGGCTCGCAGTGGAGCGGCGGCGACAAGTGGCTCACGCTGGTGCCCTCGACGCGCGGGAAGACCGTGCGCAAGTTCTTCAGCTTCTCCCCGGACAAGTGGACCTGGCTGCCCGAACTGGGCAAGCCGGCGCACACGTTCGCGTCGGCGTTGAGCGAGGCGCGCGGCCTGGTCTTCGTCGGCAAGACCCCCAACAAGCTCGAATTCCGCGGCCTCGACGTCAACCGGTACCGCCCGCCTTGCCGGTGAGCGCACGAACCGGGCCGTGACGAACTGCCGGCCCGAGGACGACCGGGCCACGTGGCCGTGATCCGCTCGTAGCGGTGGCCCGTGGTCGCTGATCGCGCCGATCACCCCACTGGCGTGAAACCGAAGGTTCGCCCGGCACGCGGAGACGCGCGCGCTCCGGCGCTCCCACCGCCCGCCACCAGCGCACATCCGCCTCGCCGACACCGTTGTCGCGCCCTGCCCGGGGCGAGACGGGTCCGCAGCGCCCCCGGCGTGCCGCCATTCGTCCTAACCCCTGCGAGGGAACGCTCCCAGCCGATCTTGACCACCCCTCGGGCAGGGGTGAGGATCTGGCCGTGCCGCCGCATTTCGAGGAACGGACTTGCCGATGTCACGCAGACACCTGGGTGCCGTGCTCGCCGCGGTGCTCGCCGCCGGGCTCATCACCACCGGTGGTGCTCTAGCCGCGCCGAAGCAACCGGTGGTGGGTGAGCCGCGCACCGAGAACGGGTGCGCCCGGATCGAGAAGACGTTGCCGACGCTGTCCGACTGGCCGAAGGTGGACAGCCGGGTCGGGTCGAGCGCGGCCGACGAGCGGAGGATCAAGAAGCTCCTCGGCACGATGACGTTGGCCGAGAAGGTCGGCCAGATGACCCAGCCCGAGATCAACGCGATCACGCCCGACGAGGTGCGCGCGTACGGCATCGGCTCGGTCCTCAACGGCGCGGGTTCGACGCCGGGCATGGACAAGCACGCGCCGCCCGAGGCGTGGCTCGACCTCGCCGACGCGTTCTGGACCGCGTCCACCACCTCGCGCACCCGCGTGCCGTTGATCTGGGGCACCCACGCGGTGCACGGCAGCAACAACGTCTACGGCACAACGCTCTTCCCGCACAACATCGGCCTGGGCGCGGCGCACGACCCGTGCCTGGTCCGCGAGATCGGCAAGGCCACCGCGGCACAACTCCGCGCCACGGGGCAGGACTTGACCTACGCGCCGACGCTGGCCGTGCCGCGCGACGACCGCTGGGGACGCACGTACGAGGGCTACTCGGAAGACCCGCGCATCACCCGCGCGTACGGCTACGAGGCCGTGAAGGGCATCCAGGGCTCGGACCGCCGGCGGGTGGACGTGCTGGCCACCGCCAAGCACTTCATCGGCGACGGCGGCACGCTGCGCGGTCGGGACCAGGGCGTCAACCCGTCCTCGGTCGCCGAGATGATCAACACGCACGGCCAGGGCTTCTACGGGGCGCTGGCGGCGGGCGCGCAAGCGGTGATGGTGTCGTACAACAGTTGGACCAACGCGGAACTGGGCATCGACGAGGGCAGGTTGCACGGCAGCAAGTCGGCCGTGAACGACGTCCTCAAGGGCAAGCTGGGCTTCGACGGGCTCGTCGTGTCCGACTGGAACGGCATCGGCCAGGTGCCCGGGTGCTCGAACTACTCGTGCCCGCAGGCGATCAACGCGGGCATCGACGTGGTGATGGTGCCGACCGACTGGAAGGCGTTCATCGCCAACACCGTCGCCCAGGTCGAGGGCGGGCAGATCCCGTTGGGGCGCATCGACGACGCGGTGACCCGGGTCCTGCGCGTCAAGCTGCGCGCGGGCGTGCTGGACGGCGAGAAGCCCTCCGCGCGGGCGGGCGCGGGGTCCGCGAAGGCGTTGCAGGCGCGCAAGGTCGCGCGTGAAGCGGTGCGCGAATCCCAGGTGCTGCTGAAGAACGACGGCGGCGTGCTGCCGTTGAAGTCGCGGGCCAAGGTGCTGGTGGTCGGCAAGAGCGCGGACAGCCTCCAGAACCAGACCGGCGGCTGGACGTTGTCCTGGCAGGGCACCGGGAACACCAACGCGGACTTCCCCGGCGGCACCACCGTGCTCGGTGGTCTGCGCGAAGCGCTGGGCGCGGCGAACGTGGTGTTCAGCGAAACCGGCGACGTGGACCCGGCCGGGTTCGACGCGGTCGTCGCGGTGCTGGGCGAGACCCCGTACGCCGAGGGCATCGGCGACCTCGGCCGGCGCACCCTGGAGGCGGCGAAGCTGTACCCGGAGGACCTGGCCGTGCTGGACAAGGTGCGCGGTCGCGGCGCGCCGGTCGTGACGGTCTACCTGTCGGGCCGGCCGTTGCACGTCAACAAGGAGCTCAACCGCTCGGACGCGTTCGTGGCGTCGTGGCTGCCCGGCACCGAGGGCGGCGGTGTCGCGGACCTGCTGGTGCGCGGTCGGCACACCTACCCGGGCTTCTCCGGGCAGTTGTCGTACTCCTGGCCGCGCAGCGCCTGCCAGACCGTGCTCCACCCCGGGCAGGAGGGCTACGACCCGCTGTTCAAGCCGGGTTACGGCCTGAAGTCGTGGCAGCGCACCACCATCGGGCAGCTCGACGAGACCTCGCCGGTGGGCGGGTGCGCCGACGACGACGGCGGCGGCACGGCGACCGAGGAGCTGGAGCTGTTCGTGGGCGGGGACGTCGCGCCGCACCGGGGCTACCTCTCGTCGCCGGACAACTGGGACGGCACCGAGATCGGCCCGGACGGCACGGCGGCGCACAGCTCGATCTCCGTCGCGCCGGCGGACGTGAACGGGACCGGTGACGGGCTCAAGACCACGTGGACGGGCACCGGTCCCGGCCAGATCTACCTCGCGAACCCGGCCGGTGGCACGGACCTGCGCGGCTACGCCAACGCCGACGCCGCCGTGGTGTTCGACGTGGTCGTGCACCAACCGCCGACCAACCGGACGGCCCTGGGCGCGCACTGCTCGTGGCCGTGCCTCGCGGAGGTGGACACCACCAAGGTGTTCACCGACCTGCCGGTGGGTCAGCGGTCGACGGTGAAGATCCCGGTCTCCTGCCTGGTGGCGGCGGGCCTGGACGCGGAGAAGGTCAACATCCCGTTCCTGGTGTTCACCGACGGCCCGTTCCAGGCGTCGTTCGCGAACGTCCGCTGGGTGCCGAAGGCGGCCCAGGACCCGGACGCGAAGACCTGCGCGGAACTGGGCTAGCCCGCGCGGCCCCGACGTCCGTCCGGCTCCGCGCTCGCGGGGCCGGACGGAGCGGCCGTCCGCCGGCGTGGACGCCTCGGGCCGCGCGCCGGGGGGCGGTGCGGGGTGTCAGTCGGTGCGCCGGTCGAGCAGCAGGTCCGGGAGGCGGGTGAGCGCGCGCCGGAACGGGCCGCTGTCGCCGAACAGCCGGCCGTGCACCAGGCCGCCCTCCATCAGCGCGAAGGCGTCCTCGGCCGCCGCCCGCGCGGAGGCCGGTGCCCGGCCCTCCCGGGTCGCCGCGTCGGCCATGGTCGAGATCCACACCTCGGCGATCTCGGCCGCCCGCCGCCGCACCGGCTCCGGCACGCCGCCGAGCGTCATGCTGTCCATCACGCACGACAGCAGGCCGCCGCCGTAGAGCTCGCCGATCAGCAGCGCCGACCGGGTGATCCCGGTCCGCACGTCCGGCTCCTCGCCCATGGGCCGCAGGGCGTGGACGAAGAGCCGTTCCACCCGCTCCAGCACCGCCTCGGCCATCTGGACCTTGCCGTCCGGGAAGCGGTGGTAGAGGCTCGCCCGGCGCAGCCCGGCGGCCTCGGACAGGGCTCCCAGCGACGCACCGCCGTAGCCGGCGCTCCGGAACACCTCGGCCAGCCGGTCGCTCAGCTCGTCGTCGCGCAGGGACGGGGATCGCGCCATCCCCCATCAATACCGAACGTACGGTCAACTGACAAGGACGCTTCCCGTCCGGGTGGTGTCGACCCCGTCACGTTGCTTTACCGATCGTTCGGTAATAGCGTCGCCGGCAGGACGACCCGACCACCGCCGAAAAGGACGAGAGATGCCTTACCTCACCGTGGGACGCGAGAACAGCGCCGACATCACCCTGCACTACACCGATCGCGGCACCGGCCGACCCGTGGTGCTCATCCACGGCTACCCGCTGTCCGGCGCGTCCTGGGAGAAGCAGGAGCAGGCGTTGCTGGACGCCGGCCACCGCGTGATCACCTACGACCGGCGGGGCTTCGGCAAGTCCGACCAGCCCAGCACCGGCTACGACTACGACACCTTCACCGACGACCTCGACAAGGTGCTCACCGCGCTCGACCTGACCGACGTCGCGCTGGTCGGCTTCTCCATGGGCACCGGCGAGGTGGGCCGCCACCTCGCCCGCCACGGTGCCGCCCGCGTGGCCAAGGCGGTGTTCCTGGCCTCGCTGGAACCCTTCCTGCTCAAGACCGAGGACAACCCCACCGGCGTGGACGCGAGCGTGTTCGACGGCATCCAGGCCGCCGCCAAGGCCGACCGCTACGCCTGGTTCGACCAGTTCTACGGCGACTTCTACAACCTCGACGAGAACCTGGGCACCCGGATCGGCGAAGCGGCCGTGCGGACCGGCTACGCGGTCGCCGCCGGCGCGGGGGCCAAGGCGTCCTGGGCCGTGGTGCCGAGCTGGCTGACCGACTTCCGCGACGACGTCGCCAAGGTCGCCGAGACCGGCGTGCCCGTGCTGATCGTGCACGGCACCGCCGACCGCATCCTGCCCGTCGACGCCTGTGGCCGCGAGTTCGCCAAGCGCCTGCCCGCCGCCGAGTACGTCGAGATCGAGGGCGCGCCGCACGGGTTGCTCTGGACCCACGCGGACGAGATCTCCGGCCTGCTGGTGCGGTTCCTCGCCGACTGAGCGGCGTCCTGGCCCGGGTAGGACGCGGGCCCTGACGGCGGGCAGCCGGGAGTCCTCTGTGGACCGTCCGGGCCGGTGCCGTCCTCCGGCGTTCAAGCCCGGTGCGCGATCCCGCCGCATACGCGGACTTCGTGGAACCGTCGAACGCCGGACGGCATCAGAGTGGGAAAGGGCCCCGCCGTGAGGAGGCACCAGTGCCGACGTTCGCCGAGTCGATCATCGCGACGGACCGGTGCATGACCAGCAGCACCGGACGGCTGGTGTGCGAGAGCCCGGCGGGACTCGCCATGGCCGTCGTGGTGGCCCTGCTGGCCCTCACCCTGCTGCTCCCCCTCGGCGTCGACCTGCTCGCCCGACGCCGCAGGCGGCGCTGACGGCAGGACCGCCCGGACGAGCGCCCCCAGGCGGGCACATCCGGGGTCACCCCGGAAGTGTCCCCTCCTCGCCGTGCTCCGGTGACCCCTCGCCCAGGCCCTGGTCCCACCAGAACGTCCACGAGTTGTCACCGACGAGACGGCCCGCGTAGTCCTGGAGCGCCTGCGGCCCGTCGTCCTGCCAGATGTTGTCCGGGCAGAACGCGAAGTGCTCGGCGGCGATCACCAGGGCCTCCTCGCGCGTGGCGGGCGGCGCGGCGACGCCGAGCACGAGCGTGTCGAACCCGACCGCGACGACCCGCGCGCCGAAGCGCTCCTCCCAGCTCCGCAGCACCGCCGAGAGCTCGGCGGTGTCGCCGGTGTGGTCCACCGGCCCCGTCCACCCGACGACCGCCACGGTGTCGGCGGCCCGATCCGCCGCGACCAGGCCCAGCCGCACCGACGGGTGCCCGGCCCGGAGGTGCTCGGCCAGGTCGTCGGCGGTGCGACCGGGGTCGGCGGGTACCGGGCGCGCGGGTGCGAGCCCCGGCCACCGGCGGCCGTGGGGAGCGGTCACGGCGGCCCGCTCCGCCGGCGTCAGCGGGTCGTCGGGGTCCTCCTCGGTGTGCTCCGCCCACCAGGTCGCGAGCAGCCGGGCGGGATCGTGCTCGGCGGGCGAGGACATCCCGCCGGGCACCACCTCCCCGCTGCCCCACGGCCGGTACGCCGCGTCCTCGTCGTCCAGCGCGTCGAGCAGCAACGGCCACAGCCCCGACCTGGCGTGCTCGGCGCGCAGCCGCGCCCACAGGCCCTCGGGCGCGGGCCCGTCGCCCAGCCAGAACGCCGGCCGGTCGCCGCCTCCCCCCTCGGGAGCGACCGCGCGACCGGGCGGCAGCGGGACCGACAGCGTCCGGCCCGCGTCGGCACCCCCGGCGAACAGCGTCCGGAGGTCGTCGGGCAGTGGTGGTCCGGTGATCACGCTGCGGATCGTAGGCGGCGGGCACGACAGCGGGAACACCTTCGGCGAAGTTCCACCGACGGCCGCCTCAGTGGGGGCGCAGGCGGGAGAAGAGGCGCTCGCCGGCACCCGGCCAGATCTTGGTGTCGCGACCGAACATCACGAACAGGTCGAGCGCGTCGGCCGGACCGTGCACGGTGAACCCCGCGCGGCGGTAGAAGACGTCCAGCCCCCGGTCGTCGGGCATCGCCCCGTAGATGATCTCGTAGTTGCACTGGTCGTAGATCCGGGTCGCGATCTTGAGCATCGAGCCGCCGAGGTTGTCGCCCCGGGCGTGCTCGGCGACGGCGACGACCTTGACCCGGACGAGGAACATGCCGATGCCGAGGACCGTCTTGTACTGCTCGTGGTCGTCGAAACCGACCTCCGCCATCCGGTCGATGATCTGCGAGGCAGCGGTGAGCGGCGGGTAGGCGAGCAGCGCGCCGACCACGCCGTGGTCGCGGTGCTCGGCGACCAGGACGAGGGCGGCGGACAGGTAGGCGAGGATCGGGTTGTCGTCGCGCTGGTGCTCGGCGAACCGGGCGGCCATGTGCTCGGTGTAGGCGCGGTGGCCGTCGCGCAGGCAGATCCGCAGTCCGCCGCCGGCGGTACCGCGGGCGATCCCGGCTTGCAGCTCCGGTTCGAACGGCGCGCCGGCGAGGTCGGCCAGTGGTCCGATGGCGTCGATGTCGGCGGCGGTGGCGGCGCGGATGCGGGTGTTCTCGGCGGCGGCCCAGCCGCTGTCGAGCTGCCCGTCGGTGATCCGCTCGGGGTTGGTCACGGCGTCGCGGTGTCCTTTCGGTTCGTACCGGTTGGCCACCGGCGTGTGTCGCCGTTTCCGCACCGCCTTCTCCCCCGCCCGGTCACCGTCGCCGGCGGGTGGCGGTGTCGGCACCGGCCGCGCCGGAGTCTGTCAGACGTCCTTGACGGCGAACACCCAGAGGTTGGTGGCGAGGGCGTCGCACGGTTGCGGGAGCGGTCCCCGACCGTGCAGCGCCGTGTAGTGGAACGGCGTGCGGGTGGTCGTGGTCCAGCCGCGCGCGGCGAGCGCGGCGGCCGAGTCGGGCCGGGCGTCGTCGTCGAACAGGGCGAGCAGGTCCACCCCGATCTCCTCCTTGGCCAGCCGGTACACGGGGCTCTCGGTGAACTCCCGCACCTCCCGGACCGACTTGATCTCGTAGGCGCAGCGGCTGCCCGGCGCGCTGAGCCGGTCCACCCGGGCGATCAGCGCCTCCTCGGCGGCGGCGGGCAGGTACAGCAGCAGCCCTTCGGCGAGCCAGGTGGTGGGACGGGCCGGGTCGAAGCCCGCGTCGAGCAGGGCGCGAGCCCAGTCCAGGCGCAGGTCGGCCGCGACCGGCGTGCGCACCGGTTCCGGTGTGGCGCGCATCTCACGGAGCACGCCCTGTTTGAACTCCAGGACGGCGGCCCGGTCCACTTCGAACACGGTGCTGCCGGCCGGCCAGCGCAGCCGGTAGGCGCGCGAGTCCAGCCCCGCCCCCAGCAGCACGACCTGGTGCGCGCCCGCGTCGGCCGACGCCTCGGTGAAGTCGTCCAGGACCCTGGTCCGCAGCCCGAAGTAGCGGGCCAGCCTCCCCCACACGGGGTGGGCGTCGCCGTCGGGCACGTCCTGCGGGCGGACCGGCCACGTCCGGGACACCTCGGCGGCCCGCACGAAGTGCTCGGCGAACCCGTCGTGCGCCAGCGCGTCGGGCCGGTGGTGCTCGATGGCCCGTGCGGCGGCGACCATCAACGCCGTCACCCCCACGCCGTGCTCGATCCCGTCCAACTCCACTACTCCCACTCCCCGGGTACCCGTGCGCGGTCGGTTCGGCCGACCGGCACCACGTCGAAACGAACCCGTCGGCGCGCGGGCGCTCCACGGGTTCGGGCACAGCTCTCGCACGGATCGCCGGCGACCGTCCGCGCCGGCTTCGGCCACGCCCTGCGGCGTCAGCGGGGCCTCTCGCCGACCAGCAGGTCGCCGGGAATGCCCGCCTGGTCCGGGGAGTAGAAGTCGACGATGGCCCGCCGCCAGGTGTCGACCTCGACCAGGTCCTCGTCGGAGGGCTCGAACGCGTCGAACAGCGCGTGGACGTTCGCCACCTCGAACCCGATGGCCGTCATCAGCGCGCGGAAGCGGGGCCTCGCGATCAGCCCGTCGCGGTCCGGGTCCCCCAGTTCGACCAGGGCGTCGGCGAACTGCGCCACGGTCGCGTCGAACCGCTCCGGCGAGAGCACGCAGGACCGGAACTCCGCCCAGGTGACCGCCCCGTCGCCGTCGGCGTCCAGTTCGGCGGCCAGCGTCTCCCAGAAGCGCCGGAACGCCGCCGTCATCGCCCGCGTGGCCGCCGCGTCGGAGCCGTCGGCCACCGCCACGACCCGTCGCGCCATGAATTCGAAGTCCGCGGCCGTCAAGCTCCCGCTGCCGTCCGCGTCGAACAGGGAGAACACCACCGACACGCGTTCGACCGCAGCATCCCGCATACCCGAACCAACCCTTCCCGGTACCTGTCTGACAACACCGCCGACCGTAGCCGGCCGGGCGCGCCGAAAGCGCATCCGTTCACTCGAAAGGGGGGCCGCTACCGGGAATTCCCGTGGTCGTCGAATAATTCACCACGCGAATTGCGGTGACGCGCACCGCCGCACCCGCCGGCTGTCCGGTCGACGCCACCCACCCGGAAGATCAGCCTACCAGGGGGCGTTCACCGCTCCGTATGGCCACAGTGGACGGTGCCGCGTCGCGCGGTCCACCGTGGCCGGACACGACCGGGAACAGCGCGTCGAACCCGGATCATCGATTTCCGGCGCGCACTACCCGAGGTGAGGATCGCACTCCGTCCGGGGTCGGTCCAACGGTCTACAACCGACGCTTTCGGCGACCTCCCGCCGAAGGGAAAACAATGCGCTCCCCCTCGGCCCCGCGACGTGGACCACCGGATCGACCGGACCGCGCCGGCCGGCGGACCCGCGCGGTCCGGTCAGGACGCGAGGTCCGGGGCGGGTTTGCGGGTGGCGAGCCAGTCGGCGATCGCGGTCACCACGTCCAGGCAGGTGCCGCAGCCGGTCGTCGCCCTCGTGGCGAGGGCGAGCGCGCCGACCGCCCGCGCCCCGGTGTTCCAGGCCGTGACCAACTGCTCCTTCCGCACGGTGTTGCAGCGGCAGACGAGGGTCGTGCCGGGCAGGTCCGCCGGGGCGGTCGACCCCGTGGGCCCGGTGACCAGCGCGCGGCCGAGCAGCAGTGCGAGGCGGTCGTCGGGCGCGGGCATCCCCTGGTCGAAGAGCTGGGTCACGGTGGCGGCGGCGTCCGGGACGCCGAGCAGCACGGCACCGACGACCAGGTTGTCCCGCAGCACGATCTTGGCGTACCGGCCGCGCGTGGGGTCTTCCACCCGTAGCACCTCGACCCCCGGTTCGTCCGGCTCGACGTGCACCTCGCCGAGCGAGGTCAGGTCGATGCCGCGAGCCTTGAGCCGGGTGACCACGGGAGTTCCCCGGTACCTGATGCCGGGGTCGGCCCCGGTCAGCAGCGCGGCCAGCACCGTGGCCTGCTCCCACGCCGGCTGGACCAGGCCGTTGACCGTCCCCCGGTGCTGCGCGCAGTCGCCGAGCGCGTGAATCCTCGGGTCCGTGGTGCGCAGGGCGTCGTCGACGACGATCCCCTGCTCCACCGCCAGTCCGCAGGCGCGGGCCAGCCCCGCTTCGGGGCGCACGCCGGTCGCCACGACGAGCAGTTCGGCCGGTACCGCCGTGCCGTCGTCCAGCTCCAGCCCGACGCCGGGGGTGTAACCCCGAGCGGACCGGCCGAAGCGGAACTCCACACCCGTCCGGCCGAGCGCGTCCGCCAGCACCCGGCCCGCGCCGGGGTCGAGCTGCCGTTCCATCGGGTGTCCCAGCGGGTGCACGACGGTGACCAGGTTGCCCCGGCCGACCAGGCCGCGCGCCGCCTCCAGGCCCAGCAGTCCGCCGCCGAGCACGGCGACCGGGGCTCCCGGGCGGGCCGCCGCGAGTATCCGGAGGCAGTCGTCCAGGTCGCGGAACACCGCCACGCCGTCGGAGAGCCCACCGTCCGGCCCGAACAGCCCCGGCACGGGCGGCAGCCGGGGGACGCTGCCCGTCGCGAGCACCAGGGCGTCGTAGGGCAGCGCCTGGCCGTCGGCGAGCTCCACCACCCGGGCCGCGCGGTCGACGCGCACGGCGGCGGTGCCGATCCGCAGGTCGACCCCGCTCCGGTGGCCCCAGTCGGGCTCGTGCAGCCGGACGGCGTCCACGTCCACACCGCCGGCCAGGACGTTGGACAGCAGCACCCGGTTGTAGGCGGGGTGCGGTTCCGCGCCGACCACGGTCAGCGCGACCCGGACGCCGTCGGGATCGCGGTCGCGGATCTCCTCGGCCAGGCGCGCGCCCGCCATGCCGTAGCCCACGACGACGACCCGCCGGGCCTCCACCGTCCTCGACGGACCCGCCGCGCTCACCGGGCCACCTCCCGCACCGGGTCCAACCGGACCGCGCACGCCTTGAAGCCGGGGATGTGGCTGGTCGGGTCCAGCGCCGGGTTGGTGATCAGGTTCGCCCGCTGCGCGCCCGGGAAGTGGAACGGCAGGAAGACCGTGTCCAGCCTCATGGACGGCACGAACCGCACCCGCGCCGAGGTGCTGCCCCGCGCGGAGGTCACCGTCGCCAGGGTGTCGTCGGCGAGCCCGAACCGGGCGGCGGTGTCGGGGTGGACCTCGACGAACACCTCCGGTTCGGCGTCGTCGAGCTCCGCGATCCGGCGGGTCTGGGTCCCGGTCTGGTAGTGCTGGAGCAACCGCCCGGTGGTGGCCCACAACGGGAATCGCGCCCCGGGCACCTCCGCCGGCTCCCGGTGGTCGACCGCCGCGAACCGGGCCCGCCGGTCGGGGTGGAGGAAGCCGTCGAGGAACATCCGGGGCGTCCCGGGGTGGCCGGGTGCGGGGCACGGCCAGTACAGGCTCTCCCCGGCGCGCAGCCGTTGGTGGCTGATGCCCGAGTAGTCGGCGGGCCCGCCCGCGCTGGCGCGGCCCAGTTCCGCGAAGGCCGCTTCGGCGTCGGTCGGGTAGTCCCCCGGTGCCTGCCCGAGGCGCACCGCGAGACCGCTGATCACGTCGAGGTCGCCGCGCACCCCGTCCGGCGGGTCCACCGCGCGCTGGCGCAGCAGCACCCGTCCTTCGAGGTTGGTCATCGTGCCGGTCTCCTCGGCCCACTGGGTCACCGGCAGCACCACGTCGGCGAGCGCGGCGGTCTCCGAACCGACGAAGTCCGCCACCACCAGCAGGTCCAGCGCGGCGAGCCGCTCGGTGATCCGGCCCGCGCCCGGCGCGGAGACGACCGGGTTGGTGCCGAACACCAGCAGCGCCCGGATGCCGCCGGGTCGGCCGGCGGCGTCGAGGATCTCGTAGGCCGAGCGCCCCTTGCCGGGCAGCTCGGGTTCCGGGATGCCCCACACCTCGGCGACGTGCCGGCGGCCGGCGGGGTCGTCGACCTTGCGGTAGCCCGGTAGCTGGTCGGCCTTCTGCCCGTGCTCCCGGCCGCCCTGGCCGTTGCCCTGGCCGGTGATGGTGCCGTAGCCGGAGCCCGGCGTGCCGGGCAGGCCGAGCGCCAGCGCGAGGTTGATCCACGCCGAGACCATCGCCGTGCCGTTGGAGTGCTGCTCGGTGCCGCGCGCGGTGAGCACGTAGGCGTTGGCCGCCTGGGCGAGCAGGCGCACCGCCAACCGCTGGTCGGCCGCCGCGACGCCGGTGACCCGCTCCACCCGCTCCGGCCACCAGCGCGCGGCGATCCGCCACGCCTGGTCGAACCCGGAGGTCCGCTCGCGCACGTAGGTCTCGTCGAGGTACCCCTCGGCCACGGCGATGTGCAGCAGACCCGACGCCAGCGCCAGGTCGGTTCCCGGCCGGGGTCGGAGGTGCAGGCCGGCCTGCTGCGTCGTGGCCGAGCGCCGGGGATCGACCACCACCAGGCCGCCGGCGTCCACGGCGCGCCGGAGGTGCTGGACGAACGGCGGCATGGTGACCGCCACGTTGGCCCCCACGAGCAGCACCGCGTCCGCCGAGGCCAGGTCGGTGAGCGGGAACGGCAGGCCGCGATCAGCGCCGAACGCGCGGATCGTCGCCGCTGCGGCGGCCGACATGCAGAACCGGCCGTTGTAGTCGATGTGCGGGGTGCGCAGCGCGACCCGGGCCAGCTTGCCCAGCAGGTAGACCTTCTCGTTGGTCAACCCGCCGCCGCCGAGCACCCCGATCGCGCCCGGCCCGTGCTCGGCCCGGATGGCGGCCAGCCGCCCGGCCGCGAAGTCCAGGGCGTCGTCCCACCCGGCGGGCTCCTGCCCGGCGTCCGCGCGGGCGCGCACCCACGGCGTGGTCAACCGCCCCGGCGTGGTCAGCACCGCCGCCGCCGTCCACCCCTTCTGGCACAGGCCGCCGCCGCTGGCGGGAAAAGCCCTCGGCCGCACCCGTGCGTTGTGCCGGTCGCCGTCGACGACCATCCCGCACTGCAACGCACAATAAGGGCAATGGGTTTCCGTCGAAGTCACCGCGTCAACTCGTCCGCTCATTGCGTACACCTCCGCGACGACCCCAGCATCCGGCGCAGGCGACGAGTTGTCCACGAATTGCCAAACGTTTCACGGCAATGGACCAACACGCAACGATACCCGACAAAACCGGCGAACCCGCATCCCGCGAACCGGGCAATCCGGATAAGTCGATTTATCCAGGACGAAAACTTCGCATCGCCCGCCGACCGGCCGATGCGGCGCGTCCGCGATCGAGTACTCCTCTTATTTTAATTCCGTTGGAATACGAACCAGACAAGCCGCAGTAACGCGCAATCCAGCCCGCTTAACCCGCATTACGGACGAATGACCCGATCCACGCCGAAGGGGGTGCGGTGGCACGACTCGCTTTCCCACCGGTCGTGCGGTCACGGCGGCAGAAGCGGACTACCGCCCTGCCGCCGTGACCGCACGGTGGTGGAGGAACTACCAGCCGGTGGCCGCAGGCCGGGGCGTCGCGCTCCTCGCCGCTGTCGGGATGGGGACCTCGGGTGATTCGGCGGGTGCGCAGCGGGTGCCGTTCGCGGGGGTGCGCAGGGAGATCAGGTAGCGGTCCGCCGTGTCGCGCACGCAGTCGGTGCGGATGTAGGAGCCGTGGCCCCAACCCTCGTAGGTGAGCAGGACGGTCTTGTCCCGGGTCTGGCGGTGCAGGGACTTCGCCCAGCCGTAGCCGGTCGACGGGTCGTGCAGGTTGTTGAGCAGCAGGATCTTCGGCGCGTTGTCCAGACGCGGCCGTTGCTGCGGGTTGGTCGCGTCCGGCAGGCCGACGCAGCCGTGGGTGACCTGGTGGCCGAGGAAGGCGCGGGACATGTGCGGCGCGAGTTCGTCGGCGCGGCGCAGCAGGCCGGTGTACTCGCGCAGCGAGCGCGGGCGGATCTGCCAGTCCTGGCAGAACACCGGCAGGAACGGATCGGCGACCACCTCGTCGGCCGTGGCCGCCCGGGTCGTCGTCGGCGCGGTCTCGGCGCGGGCGACCAGCCACTGCGCGAGCTGGGTCCAGCTCGGGTCGTAGAAGGACAGCAGCGCGTAGTCGATGATCTGGTTCGCCGACACCGGCCGCGAGGGGTCGCCCGGCTCGGAGATCTCGCCGCGATCGGCGCGGGCGATCAGGTCGTCCCAGAACGCCCCCACGTCCCGGCCGTGCAGCGCACAGGACGGCGTGGTGCCGCACCACTCCACGAACTCGCGGAACGAGTCCTCGGCGGCGATCGCGGTGCCCTCGACGAAGCTCCGCGCGTCGAGGCTGTGGTCGAGGTTGGAGTCGTTGACCATCGCGCGCAGGTTGCGGCCGTAGCGCTCGGCGTACTGCATGCCGACCAGCGTGCCGTAGGACAGGCCGTAGTAGCTGATCTTCCGCTCGCCCAGCGCCTGTCGGATGGCGTCGACGTCCTCGACCACCGCCAGGGAGTCGCTGTGGTCGTAGATCGGGCCGCTGCGCGCGCGGCAGTCGGCGGCGAGGTCGCGGTTGTAGCGGCCCAGCGCCGCGAAACCGGCCTGGGTGGTGGGGTAGGTCGAGGGGCGGCGGGCCAGCAGGTCGGCGGAACAGGTGATCGGGCTGCTGCGCCCCACACCGCGCGGGTCGAACCCGACGATGTCGAACCGCTCCTGGACCTGCGGGCTGAACCAGTAGGGCGCGGCGAAGGCGAACTCCACGCCGGAGGGGCCGGGGCCGCCGGGGTGGATCACCAGGCTGCCGATGCGCTTGGCCGGGTCCGAGGCCTTGCGCCTGGCCAGCGCGAGGTCGAACTTCTCGCCGCGTGGCCGGGACCAGTCGACGGGCAGCCGCAGCGTGCCGCACTCGACCTCGGGCAGTTCGGGGCACGGGGCCCAGTCGACGGCGGCGGGCCGGAAGTCGTTCTCCGGTGCGGCCGACGCCGCCGGGGCGGTCCCCGCGACGAGCGCGATCACGGTGGCCAGGCCACCGAGCACCCGGGATGTCGATCCCACAGATTTCCTCCTGGCTGAATGCCGCCCACTTGGGTCAACGAAGTGTTCAGGAGGAGGAAAGAAGACACAATCGGCCTAACGGACTCACCCTCACGTGTGAGCCACCCCCGACCCGCCGCCCATGGGCACCCAGCAGAGGAACCTCTCGCCGTTGCCGCGTGGGTGCGGCTGAGCTACCAGGGCGCACACGCCCCGTGACATCACCCTGGCGTGAGGTCTACAACGCCTGCCCCTCCGGGTATCCGGGGGCCATGCAGACGTTCCTGCCGCACGCCGACTTCGCCGCGACCGCCCGCACGCTGGACAACCGGAGGCTGGGCAAGCAACGGGTCGAGGCGATCCAGGTGTTGCGCGGCCTGATCGTGCCGGGCTACGGCTGGCGGCACCACCCGGCCGTGGGGATGTGGGCCGGGTACGAGGAGGCGCTGGTGCGGTACGGCCTGGAGATCTGCGGCGCGTGGTGCGCGCTCGGGCACGCCGACACCTGCGCGGTGACGCTGCGCGCCGACCTGACCGGGGCGTTGGGCGAGATCGAGGTGCGCGGCCAAGCGGAGTTGGGTCGGGCGGGCGAACTGCCGCCGTGGCTGGGCGACGAGGAACTGCACCGCAGCCACCAGTCGGCTCTGGTGCGCAAAGATCCGGCGCACTACCGGCCGGAGTTCCCCGACGTGCCGCCCGACCTGCCCTACGTGTGGCCCGCTTCCGACCGCGCCCGCCGCGTCGCCTGAACGTCCCCTCGGGTGCCGCGACCGGGTCCTACTTCTGGGCCGGCAGGGCGCTGAGCTTCCGCATGAGGCGCACCGCCGGGGGCGACGCGGGACGCGGCACGACCGGGCGGTCGGGCGGCGTGCGCCCGGTGACGAGGTGGTGCACCCGCTCGACCTCCCCGATCTCCTGTTCCGGCGAGTAGCAGGACTCGACGCGATCGACGCCCGCGACGCCGTGGGCGAACCTGCGGGCGTCGTCGGCGAGCAGCGTGCGGAGCGCCCTGGCCAGGGCCCTCGGCTCACGCGGCGGGACCAGGAGGCCGGCCACGCCGTCCACGACCGCCTCGGCGAGGCCACCGACCTCGGTGGCGACCACCGCCGTGCCGCACGCCATCGCTTCCAGCGCCACCGTGTAGTCGAGGCTGTCCCACGGTGCGCACACCACGACGTCCGCCGAGCGCAGCAGGGTGGGCAGCGCGGCCTGCGACACCGGGCCCGCGAAGCGCACGCGGTGCAGGACACCGCACGCCTTCGCGTGGTCGCGCAGCCACCGCCGGGGATCGGCGTCCGTGCGCCCGGCGATGACCAGTTCGGTGTCCGGCAGCGCGCTCAACGCCGTGACGACGTCACCCAGTCCCTCGTGCGGCACCAACGAGCCGACGGCGACCACCCGTCTGGCGAGGCGGCGCGCGGAGACCGTGCCCCGGGGGCGAAACCTCCGGGTGTCGACCGCGTGCGGTACCACGGTCACCTTCGTGCGGGCGACCCCCATCGCCAGCAGCTCGCGCAGTTCGGCCTGGGAGGCCGCGATCACGTGCGCCGCACGGCGTCCGATGAGGCGCTCGGCGTCCACGCGCTCGGGCGGGCTCGCGTCCCAGCGGCCGAGCCTGCGCGTCACCGTGCCCAACGAGTGGAACGAGTGGACCACCGGCACCGCGGTGCCGTTGACAGCCGCCAGCGCGGCGAGTCCGGACGTCCAGTGGTGGGCGTGCACCACGTCCGGCCGCAGCACCCGCAATCGTCCGGTGACGAAGTCGGCGAAACCGCCCAGGTGGTTGTCGTCGTCGGTCCGGTCCGGTCCGCGCACGACCCGGAAGGCGGTACCCCCGTCGGGCGTGCGGCGATCGTCGGGCCGGGTGTAGACGACGACCTCGTGACCGCGCCGGGCCAAACCGGCCGCCGACGCGGAGATGTCGAACACTTCTGGCTGTTCCACCACCAGCGCGACCTTCAACGGGCCCTCCACTTCCATTCCCGCACCACGGCGGTGAGCCGCGCGGGATCAGGTGGTCGGTCGAAGGGCTGTTTGTTCAACCCGGAATCCGCCTGAGCAGGCGGTAGGACTGTGCTCACCCTCGACGGAAGCGCAGCGGTCAGTCGCCGCGCAGGGACCGGAGTCGGCGGGCACCGCGAAAGAAGAACACCGCCAGCAGGACGCTGAAGACACCGCACAGGATCAGCACGACGCCATTGCCGGCCTCGCCACCGGACAGGTCGTACACGCCGATCCCCAGGAGCGCCACGGCGCAGAGCACCATGAGGATGCCTTGCCAGGTCAGCGGCATCCTTCTCTCCAACGCCTCCAGCGTCGCACGCTTCCTCGTGTTCACACGGGGTGGTTTCCCTGAACCGGGGTGCGCCACACCTGTCGGTTGATCAGGACGGGTGCGGCGGGTTCACGGGGTGGTCGCAGGCCGGTCCGCTCCGGCGCGCGGGGTCGCTCGGGCCGGATGCCGCAGTGCCGGGATTCCGCCCCTGACCACCTTCGCCGACCACCCGGTCAGCTCCGGTGGCGCGACGCCTCGGACGTCACTCCACGTTGCCGGACTCCGGCGCGAGAATTACGCTTCGCGTTCAGGTGACCACCGTTCGTAGGTTCTGATCACCGGTGCGGTGCTCCATACTCGCGTTCGGCGCGGCGGTCCGCTGTCCCCCTGCCTCGGCCGCCGGCTCGTCTGGAGGTCTTGTCGATGAAGGTGTGGACAGGTCTCGTCACAGTGGCGTTGTTGCTGCTGGGGACTGATTCGTTGGCCGCGCAGCCGGACACCGCGCCGTACTACTGGCAGGTGCCCGGCGCGGATGAGCGCACGTTGCAAGCGGCCGGGTTCGACGTCGACCACGGCGTCGACGGCGCTGTCCAGGTCGTCGGTGACCCGCGCGTCGCCGATCGGCTGGCCGCCCTCGGCTACCGGCCGGAGAAGGTCGACACGGTGTACAAGCCGCTGACGCCCGGCCGGACCGCCGACGTCGGCGTGCGGACGTTCTACGGCGGCTACCGGACGGTGGCCGAGCACGACAAGCACCTGAACGACGTCGCGGCGGCGTACCCGGCGTTGACGCGGGTGTATGACATCGGCGATAGCTGGCGCAAGACGCGCGGCCAGGGCGGGCACGACATCAAAGCCATCTGCATCACCAAGAAGCAGGCCGGTGACTGCGCGCTGGACCCCAACTCACCCAAGCCCCGGTTCGCGTTGATGGCGCAGCTCCACGCGCGGGAGCTGGCCACCGGCGAGCTCGCGTGGCGGTGGATCGACCACGTCACCCAGGGGTACGGCACGGACGCCGAGGTGACGTCCATCCTGGACACCACGGAGCTGTGGGTGGTGCCGATCGTCAACCCCGACGGCGTGGACATCGTCGCGTCCGGCGGCAACCGGCCGCTGATGCAGCGCAAGAACGCGAACAACACCGGCGCGTCGTGCTCGGCACCGTCCTACGGCGTGGACCTCAACCGCAACTCCACGTTCAAGTGGGGCAAGGCGGGCACCAGCCGGTGCGGCGAGACCTACCAGGGCACGGCGGCCGGTTCGGAGCCGGAGACCAAGGCGGTCGAGGCGTGGTTCACGCGGCTGTTCCCCGACCAGCGGGGCCCGGGTGACACCGACCCCGCGCCGGTGACGACCAAGGGCGTCATGATCACGGTCCACAGCCACGGCAACCTGATCATGCCCCCGTGGGGCTGGACGTGGAACGCGAACCCGAACGCGGCGCAGTTGGCGGCACTGGGCCGGAAGATGGCGGCGTTCAACGGTTACACGGTCGGTGCCGAAGGCGACACGACGGGCACGACCGACGACTTCACCTACGGCACCCTGGGTATCGCGAGCTACACGTTCGAGATCGGTTCGGCCAGCGGCACCTGCGGCGGGTTCTTCCCGCAGTACTCGTGCGTCGACAGCTTGTTCTGGCCGAAGAACAAGGGGGCGTTCCTGACGGCGGCGAAGGCGGCGAAGGCCCCCTACGCCGGCTGATCGGCCGCTGGCCGCAGCACCGGCCCCGACCATCCTGGTCGCGGGGCCGCTCATGTGGCGGCCCCCCACTCCAGCCGCCACGCGCCTTCGCGCGGTAGGCGGCCACCACCTCAACAAGCCGTGGATCGCGCCGAGCAGGTCGGCCACGCCCCTCGGCGGTGTCCGTGACCCGCAGTCGGTTTTCGGTGTTCACCGACTGATCCCCGGTTGTCGGCCGGCAGCGTCGTAATTCAACCGGAACTGCACCAGGGAAGGCCGGTTAACCACTGTTGCCGCGATTTTGTCGTGCTTTTGTCCGGTCTTCACCGAATCGCGTTCCCCGCGCATCCGGCATCGTGGTGGCAGAACGCGAACCGACAGGAGAACGATGACGCACCGGACTTCGCCGCAGGTCTTCTTGAGCTACACGTGGGCGGACGAACCCGCGGTGGACCTGATCGAGCGGGCGCTGCGCGCGCGGGGGGTGAAGGTGTTTCGCGACAAGGATCTGTCGCTGTTCGACCCGATCACCGGCCACCTCAAGCGCGAACTGGACGAGTCGGCCGTGCTGCTGGCCTTCTACTCCCGGCGCTACCCGCTGCGCTACGCCTGCCAGTGGGAGTTGACCAGGGCGTTCCTCGCCGCCCGCCGGCACGGCGATCCACGCGACCGCGTGCTGGTGGCGAACCCGGAGCCCGACGAGAACCACATCGCGCCGGTGGAGTTGACCGACGCGGTCTACTCGTCGTGGGTCGGGCCGCACAGCGCGGACGCGCTGGCCGACGCCGTCGTCGCCAAGGTGGCCGCCACGAACGGCATCGCGTTCGGCGCACCGCCCGCGGAAGGCGACCTGCACGCCCGGCTGGCTCGGCCCCGCAGGTTCGTCGGGCGCTACCGGGAGCTGTGGGACGTGCACAGCGCCCTGCACGGCGGCCGGCTGTGGGCAGCGCACGAGCCCGCGCCGGATTCGGCGGTGGTGCTCAAGGCCCCGGCGGGCATGGGCAAGACCGTGCTGGCTGAGCAGTACACGTTCCTGTTCCGCGACGCGTACCCAGGCGGTGTGGAGTGGGTGGACCTGGCCGGTGTGCCGGCGGACCGCGTGCTCGGGCACTTCGCGGCGGCGGTGGGGCGGGTGGCCGCCACCCGGTTCGGCCTCGACCTCGGCGGGCTGGCACCGGACCAGGCGATCGCCACCCTGGCCGACCGCCTGACCTCGGCCGGGCAGGAGGTGCTGTGGGTCGTGGACGACGTCCCGGACGGCGTGGGCGCGGCCATCGACCGGCTGGTCCTGCCGTCGCCCAGGGTGCACACCGTGCTCACCGCCCAGACCGTGCCGCCGACGGCCGAGGTCCGCGCGGTCGCCGTCGGCGGGCTCACGCCGCAGGAGGTCGAGGAGCTGTTCCGCGCCCAGTGGCCGTCGCTCGACCGCGTGGAACGCCGCGCGATCGCCGCGCTCACCGAGCGGTGGGGAGGCCACCCGGTCGCCCTGCTGCCCATCGTCCGGGAACTGCGCGAGGCGCAGGGCACCGGCGCGTTGGACGAGGCGTTGCGCCGGGAACCCGCCGCCGATCCCGCAGTGGACGACCTGGCGCGCGTCGTGCGCGCCCGCAGTGCCCACGCCCGCGCGGTGCTGGACTTCGCCGCCGTGCTGGGCCCGGCTCCGTTCACCGGTGAACTCCTCGTCGAAGGGGTGTCCGCGCGCCTGGGCGGCGCGGCACCCATGCTGGTCGCCAAGGCGCTCCAGGAGCTGGAGGAGTTCAGCCTGTTGCACCGCAGCGACCGCGTACCCGGCAGCCGGCAGACGTGGCAGCTGCACGCCTTGGTCGCGGACGCCGTGCGCCGTGACGCCGACGTCGAGGTGCTCGCCGCCTGCGCACACCGCGCGGCGGTGGTGGTGTCCGCCGCGCTCGCCGGACCCGCGCTCTCCCTGGACCTCCAGCTGCACGCGCTCCGCGTCGCCGCACACGACCAGGTCCCGGTACCGCTGCGGCTCGCCCTCCTGCGCGAAGCGGCCGTCCGCTACGAGGAACGCGGCGAGATCTCGGCGGCGTACGACGCGCGGGCTACCGCAGCGCGGTTGTGCGGTACCACCGGGCCGGTCCAGGACCTGGTGGCGGCGGCACGGCTCGCGGTGGCGGCCGGGGACACCTCCGCCGCGCTCGCCCACGCGACCGAGTTGATCTCCAGGGCACGCGGGGACCGGGACGGCCGCACCGAGTACCGGGCGCGGTTCCTGGCCGCCGCCGCCCACGACCTGGCCGGTGACTTCGCCGCGGCGAACCGGGTGTTCCACGACCACCCCGCGGTGGCCGAGCACGGGTCGGACCCGGTATGGCTGCCCGCCGAGGAACGCGTGCGGGTCGGGTTGGCCCGGGTCGCGGCCCTGCGACTGCGCGGCGACTACCGCGCCGCTCTGGCCACTCTGGACGGGCTGCTGCCTGGCGTGCTGCACGCCCAACCGGTGTCCGACCACCGCGGCGCACGCCCCGTCGCGCTGCTGGAGCAGGCCCGGTTGCGGCTGCTCACCGGCAAGGTCGTGCAAGCGCGTCAGGACACCACCGGGTTGATCGAGGTCTTCGCGGCGGCGGGTGTGCCGCGCCACCACCTGAGCAGGCAGGCGGTCGCGGTGCTCGCCGAGGCCGAGCTGACCCTGGCGTGGTCGGAGATGCGCGCCCGCCCGGTGGAGTGGGGCCAGGCGGTCAAGCAGGTGCGCCGCGCGCTGGACGAGTCCACCGAGTGGCTCGGCCGCGACCACCCGCTCACCCTCGAACTCCTCGTCCTGCGCGGCCAGACCCTCCACAACAACTCTCGGCACGGCGAAGCCCTGACCGAGCTCGCCGACGCGGAGGAGCGGATCGCCAGCCGACTCGGTGCCGACCACCCGTTGCGGCTCAAGGCCCGGCAGTGGACCGGGTTGTCGACGATGGGCCTGGAGGACTGGAGCGGGGCGGCGGTGATCTTCGACGAGCTGCTGCCGCGCCAGACCGCCGTGCTGGGCCGGGGACACCCCGAGAGCCAGCTGACCCGATTCCAGCTCGGCATCTGCCTGGCGAAGGGCAACGAGCTCGACCGCGCCCGGCCGCTGATCGCGGAGTCCCGGCAGGTGCTGGTCGAGCAGCACGGCCCGTGGCAGCAGTGGGCGAGCATGGCGCGCACCGGGAACCTGTTAATCAAGATGCCGAAGCCGGTGTGGAAGTTCTTCAACTCCCTCGACGACGTGACGCGCAAGCGGTAGCTCCGACCGTCGTCGTTCTGTCGTGCCGGTGACCTTCTCGGCGGACCACCGGCACAGGTGTGCTCGTCGCGCACCGGCCGAGCCGGTGCGGAGAGGAGACACGACCGCTGATGAACCAGAACTTCGGCAACCGGTACGCGCTGGGCCCGCCGCTCGCCGGGTCGGCGCTGGGCGAGGTCCGCTCCGGGCACCTGGTGGAGGCCGGGTCGGACCGGCCGGCATCGCCGGTGTCCATCACGCTGGTGGACCGCCGGCTGGCCACCACCCCGGGGGTGGACGCCCAGATCCGCGAGCAACTGGCGCAGGTGGTGGGAGCGGAGAACGCCCGGCTGGCGGTGGTGCGCGAGGTGGTGCGCGACGGCGACCGGCTCGGGCTGGTGACCGACCCGTTGCCACCGGCCACCCTGCGCGACCTGCTGGACGTGGAGGTCCGGGTGCTGCCGGCGCAGGTCGCGTCGCTGGGTGCCGACATCGCCTCGGTGCTGGCGGACCTGCACGGCGCGTACGCGCTGCACTTGGCGGTGTGCCCGGAGAACGTGCGGCTCGACGGCTCGGCGGTGCTGCTCACCGGGTACGGCGTTGAAGCCGCCCGGGTGACGTTGCGGCGGACCGCTCGCGACGAGATCACGACCGCGGTGCCGCAGTACGCCGCCCCGGAGATCGCCGGTGACCGGGCGATCGGTGCCGGAGCCGACGTGTACTCGCTGGGTGCGCTGCTCTACGAGGCGTGCTGCGGCCGGCCGCCGTTCACCGGCTCGCTGACCGAGGTGCTGCGGCAGCACGAGTCGATGGTGCCCGGCGTCGTGCCGGGGATGCCGCGGGAGTTGGCCGACCTGATCGGCCGGATGCTCGCCAAGGACCCGTTGCACCGGCCCTCCGCCGCCGAGGTCACCCGGCAGTGCGGCGAGCTGGCGCTGATCCTCGGCGGGCTGGCCCTCGTCGACGGCGTGCCCGCACCGCCCCGACCCGTTCCTCTCCCGTCCACCGGAAGGTTCGCGATCGTGCCCAAGCGGAAGAAGACCAGGGTCCTGCTCGGTGCAGGCCTGGTGGCGATGGTCGGTGCGGGGGTGCTGCTCTTCTCCGGGGACGGCCAGCCGGAGGCGCAGCCACCTTCGCCGCCGGTACCCACGACCGTCGCCACCACCACGACCACCACGACCACGACCACCACGCAATCGATCTCGTCGACGACTTCTGGCACCACCACGTCCGCGCCGCCGACGGCGACCGGCCCGGTGCCCGTCCAGTTGGACTCGCTCAAGCCCGTGGCGGGCGAGTGGTACGGCAGCCAGCATATGGAGGGGGTCAGCGTGAACGGCACCGTCTTCCCCCACAGCCTCACCTCCGTGCTGGGCGACTGCGGCGGGGAGAAGGGGTCCGTCGAGTACAACCTCCTGCGCGGCTACCTGTCCCTGGAGGGCACCCTCGGCCTGTCCGACGACGCGCGCGTGAAGGAGACCGCGGTGCGGGTCGAGGTGATCGTCGACGACCGTCCGCTGTTCACCGACACCGTTCGGTTCGCCCACCCGGTACCGGTGAAGGTCGACCTGTCCGGCGCACTGCGGCTGACCGTCCAGTGGCAGCTCGATGCGCCGGTCAAGCCGTGCCAGGCAGCAGAACTGGTGTTCGGCGACCCCCGCCTGACCGGCGTACCCGGCCGGATGCCGACCTCCGGTGCACCGGTGCCCACCACGAGGTAGCCGGGCTCAGGCGGACGGCTCCCACCCGATGCCGTACGACCGGGCGGGACGCAGGTCCTCGAACTCCACCCGCACCTCGCCGGCGCTGTCCGGGTACAGCGGTCGGCGGACGGGCGTGGGGTCGTCCGCCTGCATGGAGAGCTCGCCCTCGATGCGCCAGATGCGCCGGGGCGGCACGCCCCGGAGGAAGCCCACGCTGAGCACGAACCGCTCGCAGGCGAACTCCGGCGTGCAGCAGTAGAGGGGGGCGATGGTGGGCACCCGGACGCGAAAGAAGAAGGAGTGCTCGTCCCCGCGCCCGAGCGGCTCGGGCGGGCGCAGGGTGAACGCGACGCGGTGCGCTGACACCGCCCTAGGGTCGACCACCTCGCCGCCCTCGATCTCGTCGATACCCAGAGTGCGCAGGTCCACCGGACCGCCCGGTGCGGTCGCCGGGATCACCGAGACGGCGTGCTCGATCCCGGTCAGGCCGGACACGTGGCTCACCACCCGCCGCGTCTCGAACACCTCGACCCCGGGACCGCGCAGCAGCACGCGGACCTTCAACTCCCGGGTGTGCCAGGGGGTACCGTCCGCAGTGCCGGCCGGTGGCGGTATTCCCGGCGCGAGGGCGAGCTCCGCGACCAGGCAGACGACGTCGTCCGCGCGCCGCTGCATCGTGCGGGTGTCCCGGTCCACGACCTCGCCCAACCGCGCGAGCCGGGCCGTGTAGGAGAGGTTGGCCGGGTTGTCGAAGCCGAGCACCGCGCGCGCGATCGCCCGCTGGCCCTCGGGAATCCGGTCGACCAGCTCGCCCAGCGCGGTGACGATCCGCTGCCGGACGACGCCCGCCGACGCGCCGTCCGGCACCCCGCAGACCCGGCGCAGCGCCGCCCCGGCGGACCGGGGCACGGAGGTCTCCTGGACACCGAGGCCCCGACGCAGGACCTTCAGGTCCGCGATGAGCTCGTCCATCCGGTCGTCAGCGCGCACAACACCACCCCGTCTCCGCCCTCGCAGCTTACCCACGTGAGCTGCGCCGACGGCTTCACCGGGCGGATACCGCAGAAGTGCGGCAAACGGTGTGACGAAACGTTTCCGAACACCCGAAACAGTGTGAAACCCCATGATCTTGTGGCGCACCGAATGGTCCGAGCACGATGGTGGCACCGACTTTCACCGACCGATTGTCGAAAGGAGAAATGCGGTGCACACTCATTACGCCATGATCGTGCTCTTGTTGATCAGCCTGCTTGTGTGACGCTCCGCCCGCCCCGTGCCCGCCCGTGCCCGCCTCGCAGCGGACACGGGCGGGGGTCTTTCTGCCCCGCTCGTCGAGAAACCCGGGAGCCATGACCGAATTCGGAACCGAGCTGCGCCGCCGCAGGGTGGCCGCGAACCTGTCGCAGGACGCACTGGGGGCGAAGGTGTACCTGACCAAGGGGTACATCAGTCGGATCGAGAACAGTCGCGTGAACGTGCAGCGCGACCTGGCCACGCGGTTCGACGCGGCCTTGCGGGCCGACGGTGAACTGCTCGCGCTGCTGCCGGACGGGAACACGGCCGTGGCACCGGACACGACCGGTCCGCGCGGTCTGCCCGGACCTCCGCAGCACTTCGTGGGCCGTGGTCACGAACTGGCGACGTTGACGTCGATGCTGCTCGGCGAGGGGGAAGTACGGGTATGCGTGCTGCACGGCACCGCGGGCGTCGGCAAGACGGCCACCGCGCTCACCGCCGCACGGCGAGCCGAGGGCGACTTCCCCGACGGCGCGCTGTTCTTCGACCTGGGCGGGCACACGCCCGGTGTCGTCCCGGCCTCTTCGGCCGACGTCCTGCACACCATGCTCACGCTGCTGGGCTGCGACCGCGTCCCGGCCGACCTCGACGGCCGCGCGAACGTGCTGCGCGACCGCCTGCGCGGGCGGCGGGTCCTGCTGGTGTTCGACAACGTCGCAGACGCGGCCCAGGTCCGCCCGTTGCTGCCCGCCGAGGAGGCGTGCCGCGTGCTGATCACCAGTCGGCGCAAGCTCTCAGCCTTGGACGATGCGTGGCACGTGCGGATCGGGGCGTTGGGCACCGATGACGCCGTGGGCCTGTTCCGCGCGCTGGTCGGTGATGTCGCACCGGACTCGGCGGAGGCCGTGCACATCGTCGCGCTGTGCGACAAGCTGCCGCTGGCCGTGCGGATCGCCGCCGTGCGGTACGCCGACGGCGGCTGGAGCGCGGCCCGGTTCCGCCGGCGACTGGCCGACGAGCGCACCCGCCTGGCCAGCCTGGACGATGGCGAGCGCGGGGTGGCGGCGGCGCTGGCGATGTCTTGCGCCGAGCTGCCCGCCGACCAGCGGCGGATGTTCGGGCTGCTGGCCTGCCACCCCGGCGCGGTGATCGAGGCGGACGCCGTGGAAGCCATGTGCGCCTTACCGCTCGGCGAGGCCGACCGCCTGCTCGACCGGCTGCACGAGGCGAACCTGGTGACGCTGGGCGAGCACGGGTACGGGATGCACGACCTGGTCCGCCTGTACGCGGTGAACCACGTCCGGCCCGAAATCGACCGTGCCGCACGGGCTTCGGCCGTGGCCCGCCTCGTGGACCACGCGGTGGACCGGGTCGCCGCAGCCGACCTGCTGATGAATCCAGGGCGCTACCAGCCGGTCGAACCGGTGCACGCCCACCCACTGCACGATCGCGTCGCCGCACTGGGCTGGTTGCGGGCGCACTGGCCGACCCTCGTCCGGCTCGTCGAGCTGGCGGGTCGGCACGAGCTGCACCGCCAGTGCTGGCAACTGGCCCACCTGCTGCGCGGGATCTTCTTCCACGACCGGCTGATCGAGCCGTGGCTGACCACCCACGGACACGGCTTGGTGGCGGCCCGCGCACAAGAGGACCTGTCCGCGGTCGGCATGATGCTCAACGGGCTGGGGATGGCGCACATCAAGGCGGGCGCGATCGACGCGGCGCTGGACAGCCATCGGCGCGCGTACGAGGCGTTCAGCGACGCTGGGGACGAGTACGGCGTGGTCGACGCGTTGTCCAGCACGGCGTGGGCACGGATCTACCTCGGGGAGACCGAAACCGCCGTCGAGGAGTTGGCCGAGGTGCTGGCCGCCTACCGGCGCACCGGCCGCCAGCGCAACAGCATGATCGCGCTGCGCGGCCTCGCCCTCGCGCTGACCGACTTGGGCCGCATCGACGAAGCCGCCGAGCACGCCACGCAGGCGTTGGAGCTCGCCCAGCAGGACGACGCGGACGTCGAGGGTGTCGTCTTGGCGGTGAACTGCCTGGCCTGGATCGACTACCATGCCGCCCGCCCGGCGGAGGCGGACCGGCGGTACGCCGAGGCCGCCGACCTGGCGGACCTGGCGGGCCACATCGACGAACAGGCCCGCGCGGTCACCGGTCGCGGCAACGTCGCGGCGCGGCGCGGCGACGTTGCCGCAGCCCGTGCGCACTGGTCGACCGCGGACGCGTTAAGCGCGGAGCTGAACCCGGCCGTGCTGGGCGAGGCCGCAGCCCGCGTCGACCTGGCGAACCGGGGGAAGGGCTGACGGCTCGGCCCGCTCACCGCCAGCGCAACCCGTAGGACAGGTGGGCGACCAGGTCGGTGAACGTCACCGCGAACTCCCGCGACCGGCCCACGGGGAGAGCGCGGCGCGGCACGAGGTCGTCCTCCACCTCGAAGGCGGGGACACCGTCCAGCACGAGGACCTGCTGTGGCGGCACGGCGAACACCACCCGCAGAGAGAACCGGTCGCACCGCCCGTGCGGGGTACACACGTAGTGCCGGCACGGTGGTCCGCCGGGCACGATCCGCAACCCGATTTCCTGCTCCTGGCCGGCGCTCAACGGCTCGGCGAACCGCACCGTGGTGGCGATCCGGGCGGACGCCTCGCGCGAGCGGCGCACCAGCACCCCGCCATGGATGACCTCGACTTGCACGCCCTCGACGTCGGTCGTCCCGCTGCGGGAGGGGGTGAGCGACCACCCCAGGTCGAGTTCCTCCACGCCGTCGTCGCACGCGACGACCCTGCGCGTCTCGAACACCTCAGCGCCGGCCACGGACACCGTGGTCCGCAGGTCGCTGGTGTACCAGAGCAGGGCCGGTCTGCCCGCGCGCCGGGCCGCGACCAGCTGCGCCGCGCTCAGCAGGCTCTCGTCGACCCGCCGGCGCACGGTCCGGACCTCGCGGTCCAGCCGGGCACCGGCCCACTCCAGCCGCTGGAGGTAAAACGGCAACCGGACCTCGTCGGTGAGGGCGAAGGCCGCGGTGAAGCAGATCCGCAGGTCTTCCGGCAGCCCGGCGGCCAGGTCCGACAATGTCGCGGACAGCTTGGCCCGCGCCGTCGCGTCGTCGTCCTCGACGCCGATCCCGCACAGCACCCGGACCGAGTGGCCGAGGCCGCGCTTCAACTCGGGGGCGAGCACACCGCGTCCTCGACGCAGGAGCTTGAGCTCGGCGACCAGGAGCCTCGTCTCGGGGTGGGGACCGGGCATCGGCATCCTTCCTCTTGGCGTGACTCCGATTCAATCGCGCCGGCGATCGGTACCGGTGGTCGCGGCCGGGGTTGACCGGAAGGTGTCCAGCGGTTGTCATCCCGCGCGGTGCACCGGTATCGGCACCGGTGGGACACCGGAAAACCCCTTCCCGCCGGTGGAAGCGCTGCACGATAGAGCTCTCGGAACTGACACCGCACACGCTGACCGGGAGTCGATCATGGACCTCTTCTGCCCCTTGGGCCGCCTCTTGCGTTTGGGCATCTGGTTGCTGGCCATCGGTTTCGCGCTCGGGCTCGCGCTCGGGCTCCAGACCGGGGCCGACCGCTCGGCACCGGATCTGGGCACCGGTGCGACCTCGCCCGAGATCGCGGCCACGCCGCTCGGGTGATCGCGGCACTGGCCGGAACGTGGCCGCCGATTGGCCAACGCCTGGTGTACCGGCGGGTCCGGAGCGGCTCCACGATGGGGAAGTCCCGATCGACTGAACCTTCACCGACAACGGAAAGAGGTGGAAGACCGTGGAGCACAAGAGGAAGCGGACGACCGTTCGAGCGGCGGCGCTGGCCCTGATGACCGTGGCGTTCGGCGGCGTCCTGGCCGCCGGTGCCACCCCGGCGTCTGCCGAAGGCCCGGGCGTGCTCGCCAGCTACATCGGCTCGAACTCAGGTGGCGCACACCTGCGCACCTGCCCCACCACCTCGTGCGGCAGCATCGCGTACATGGGCAACGGCACCGGCGTCACGATGCAGTGCTGGCTGGACAGCCAGCACGTGAGCCCGCCCGCCTCGGACTACGGATCGGCCCGCTGGTTCCGCTTGTCCACCCCGTGGGGTACCGGCTACACGCACTCGTCGCTCGTCGAGGGGCAGACCTCCGTCGGCCACTGCTGACACCCCCCTGCTGCGGGCGGGTCCCGGCGCGTGCAGAAGCGCCGGGACCCGCCCGTGCCCACGCCCCGTCGACGGGAGCGGCCGTACCGCATCAACAGCGGCGATGAACTTCCGAGCGGTGCGGGGAGGTACGCTCCTCGCCGCTGCTACCAGGGGGTCACGTCGTGCGGTTCGCGATCCTGGGGCCGTTGCGGGTCGAGCGCGACGGCGTCGAGGTCCCGGTCAGCGGGCCGCGACAGCGCGACCTGCTGACGCTGCTGCTGTTGCGCCCCAACAGGGTGCTCACCACCGACTGGCTGGCCGACGCCCTATGGGACGGCCGGCCGCCGGCCAGTGCCGCCGTGACCCTCCGGACCCACGTCGCGGGTCTGCGGCGCGCGCTCGAACCCGGTCGCGGCCACCGCGCGCCCGCCGATTTGCTGCGCGGGCACACCGGCGGGTACGAGTTGGCCGTGCCGGCGGACGCCGTGGACGCCGTCCGCTTCACCACCCTCGCCGACGACGCGGCAGCGGCCTTGGCCGCCGGGGACGTCCCGTCGGCCGAGCACCGCTACCGCGAGGCGCTGGCGCTGTGGCGGGGTGAGGTGGCCGTCGACCTCGCCGCCGTGCGCGCCGACCTCGCCGCACTGGCCGAAGCCCGCCTGGTCGCGGAGGAAGGACTCGCCACCGCCTCCGTGGCGCTCGGCAGGCACCACGAGACCATTCCCGGCCTGCGGCGCTTCGTCACCGACCACCCGGAGCGCGAGCACGCGCGCGGCCAACTGATGCTCGCCCTCTACCACGCGGGCCGGCAGACCGAGGCCCTGGCGGTCTACGACGAAGGCCGGCGCGTCCTGCTCGACCAGCACGGCGTGACCCCTTCCCCACCGCTGCGCTCCCTGCACCAGCGCATCCTTGCCCAGGACGTGCCGGTCGCCGTCGCGCAGCCGCAGACCACCCCGCCGCAGACCGTTCCGCCCGGTTCCCCGGCTCGACGAGCCGCCGGGCTCGACGGGGTGCGGATCGTGGGCCGCGAACGCGAACTCGCGGTGCTGGACGGAGTGCTGCTCGCGGCCCGGCACGCGGGTGGGCGGTTCGCGGCGGTGGTCGGCGAGCCCGGCATCGGGAAGACCAGCCTGGCCCGGGTCCTCGGGGCGCGTGCCGCAGCGGCCGGCACGCCGGTCGTGTGGGCGCGCTGCCCGGACATCGGGCAGACGCCGCCGTTCTGGCTGTGGACGCAGGTGGTGCGCGCGCTGTCGCCGGACGGCGGGCAGCCCGCGCTGGCCGGGTTCACCGGACCGCTCGGCGCGGACCGCGCGGGCCGCGTCGACCCGACCGCCCGCTTCCGCGCCTACGACGCCGTGGCCGCGCTGGTCCACACCGCCGCCGCCGACGCGGGTCTGGTGCTGGTCCTGGACGACCTGCACGCCGCCGACCCCGACTCGCTGCTGCTCCTGCGCTACCTGGTACCGGTCCTGCACACCTCGCGGGCCCTGGTGGTCGCGACGCTGCGCCCCTACGAGCACGACCCGGACCTGGTGGCCGCGCTCGCCGACGTGGCGCGCTCCCCCGGGCACCGCCGCGTGCACCCCGCCGGGCTCGACGCGGGCGCGGTGGCCGACCTGGTGCGCGAGCACACCGGCACCACCCCGTCCGCCGCCGCCGTGGACCGGCTCGTCACCCGGACCGGCGGCAACCCGTTCTTCCTGACCGAGTTGCTGACCTCGCCGGAGGACCCGCCGCCGGGCATCCGCGACACCGTCCGCCGCCGCCTGCACGCCCTCGACGACGCCACCCGCGACTGCCTGGACCTGCTCTGCGTCGCGGGCCGGGACCTGGACGTCGCCGTGGTGGGCACGCCCGCGCCCGCCGCCGACCACCTGGTCGCCGAGACCGCGCCGGGCGTCGTCGGGTTCCGGCACCCGCTGTTCGCCGAGGCGACGTACGCCGACCTGTCCCCCACCCGGCGCGCCGCCCTGCACGCCCGCCTCGCCGAAACCGCCCACGACCTGCTCACCCCGGCCGAGCTGGCGCACCACTACGGCCGGGCGCGCGACCGCGCCGCCGACCACCTGCGCTGGACGCTGGAAGCGGCCGAGGACGCCACCCGCCGGCTGGCCTTCGAGGACGCCCTGACCCACCTGGACCGGGCGGCGGCGCTGCTCACCGACCCGGCCGAGGAGCTGGCGGCGCACCTGCGCCGCACGGCCCTGCTCCAGATCACCGTCGGCGTCGGCAGCGACGCGGTGGCCGAAGCCGCCGCCCGCGCCCACCACCTGCTGACCCTGCTGGGCGCGGACCGCCCCGGTCCCGCCGACCTCGGCACCGCCCTGTGGACGCTCGGCGAACTGGCCTGCAACCGCGCGGACTTCCCGCTGGCGGTCGACCTGGCCACCCGGCTGCTCGCCGTAGACGGCGGCGGGCTCACCACGACCGCCGCCCACTACCTGCTCGGCGTCACCGCCTACTTCACCGGCCGCCTCGCGGACGCCGACGAGCACCTCACGACCGCGCTGGACCACCTCGACGAACGCCTGCTGCGCGGCCAGACCGGCCGCACGCCGACCCTCGCCGTGCACGAGTTCCGCGCACTCGTGCGGTCGCTGCGCGGCCTGGACGCCCGACCGGACCTTGCCGCCGCGCGCGCCCTGGCCGAGCGGACCGGCGACCCGTACGGCCGTGCCAACGCGGAGCTGTTCGCCGGGTGGGCGGCGCTCCAGGAGCACGACGTGCCCGCCGCCGAACGGGCCGCGCGGGAGTGCCGCCGCATCGGCGCGCGGGGGCACATGGCGCACTTCGTCACGACCGGCGACTTCTTCGCCGAGTGGGCGGCCCTGCGCCGGGGCGACGCGGCCGGGCCGGCGGCGGTGCGCGCCGCCGCCGACGGCATCTACCGGCTGGGCCTGCGCTCGACCCGCACGATCACCATCGCCGCCGTCGCCGGCGCGCACCTCGTCGCCGGTCACCACGAGCGGGCCGCCGCGCTCGCCGACGAGGGCCTGGGCACCGCGCGGGCCGTCGGCGAGCACGTCCTGGCCGCCGAGCTGCACCGCGTGCGCGGCCTGGCCTCGGGTGACGCGCGCGACCTGGACGCGGGCCGCGCGATCGCCGAGGCGCAGGGCGCGCACCTGCTGCTGGCCCGCTTCCACTAGCGCCTCCACACGACCTCCACAGCCCTGCGCTGCGATTGGCCGCAGGACGGCACAACGGAGGGGGAACCATGTACGACGTCGTGGTCATCGGGTGCGGGCCGGTCGGTGCGCTCACCGCCAACCTGCTGGGCGCGCGGGGCGTGCGCACGCTGGTCGTCGAGCGGAGCACCGAGCCGCACGGCCAGTCCCGCGCGTTCTCCTGCGACGACGAGGCGCTGCGGATCTACCAGCAGGCGGGCCTGCGCCGGGAGGTCGAGCGCGACACCCACCCGCCGCGCCGGGCCGAGTACGTCAACGCCAGGGGCCGGGTGTTCGCCGAGATCGCGCTGGACGAGGTGGACTTCGGCCTCGGCGCGGGCCCGCTGCACTTCTTCGACCAACCGAGGCTGGAAGCGGTGCTGAGACGGGGGCTGGACCGGTTCCCGCACGTCACCCTGCGCACCGGCGCGGAGCTGGTCGCCCTGACCCGGCACGACGACCACGTGACCGCCACCCTGCGCCGCGACGGGGTCGACGCGGAGGTCGAGGCCCGGTACGTGCTGGGTGCCGACGGCGCGCGCAGCACCACGCGCACCGCCGCCGGGATCGCGCTCACCGGCACCTCGAACGAAGAACCGTGGCTCGCGGTCTCCGGCGTCGTCGAACCGGGCGCGACCCGCGTGGACACCACCCGGTTCGCCTGCGACTGGCGGCGGCCCGCGTTCGTGTCGCCGGGCGCTTTCGGGACCTACCGGATGGAGTTCATGCTCCTCGACGGCGAGGACCCGGAAGCCGTGGCGAGCGCGGCGAGCATCCGCCGGCTGATCACGCCGTACGTGGACCCGGACCGGTTCACGGTCACCCGCGCGGTCGTCTACACCTTCCACCACCTGATCGCCGACCGCTGGCGGGACGGCCGGGTGTTCCTGCTCGGCGACGCGGCGCACCAGATGCCGCCGTTCCTGGGCCAGGGCCTGTGCAGCGGGCTGCGCGACGCCGCGAACCTGACGTGGCGGATCGCGCAGGTGCTGCGCGGCGACGCCGACGAGGCGCTGCTCGACGGCTACGAGGCCGAGCGCCGACCGCACACCGAGGCGATGGCGTGGACCAGCGTGCGCATGGGCCGGGTCTTCCTGGTGCGCAACCGCTTCGGGGCCGCCGTCCGGGACGCCGTGCTGCGCGCCGCGCAGGTCGTGCCCCGGGTCCGCCGCGCGATCCGGCACTTCGAGTTCAAACCGCGTCCCGCGCTGCCGGGCCACCGGGCACCGATCGGCACGATGTTCCCGCAGCCCGACGTGGCCGTCGGCGGCAGGCGGGTGCCGCTGGACGACGTGCTGGGTGCCGAGTTCGCCGTGGTCGGTCCCGGTGTGGACGCGGCGACCGCGATCGGCTGGCGCGGTCCCGTGGCCCGCTTCGTGCGCATCGCGCCGCCCGGCGCGGACGCGCCCGCCGACATCACCACCGTCGAGGACGTGGACGGCGCGCTCACCGCCTGGTTCGCCGAGCACGGCACGGACGTCGTGGTGCTGCGCCCGGACCGCTTCGTGCACGCCACCGAGGTCGGCAGCCGCGACCCCGCCGGGAGCCGCTGACCGCTCCGGGCTCCCGGGGGCCACCGCGTCGGCCCCCGGGGTGAAAATCGCTGTCCGGTGACCGGGGCGCGGTGGTAGACAGCCGCAGTGCACGAGACGCTGGAATTCCCCGATCTGCTGCGGCTGATCGACGAGCGGTCGACCGCGTTCCGGGTCGCGGTCGCCGCCGCGCCCAGTCTCGACGTGCGGGTGCCGACCTGCCCCGGGTGGACGCTGTCCGACCTGGCGCGGCACCTGGGCGAGGGCCGCCGCCGCTGGGCCGCCACCGTCGCCGCCGGGCCCGCCGACACCCGCCCGGCCGCCGCCGGGGGTGACCCGCCCCGGGGGCGCGAGGAGCTGCTGGTCTGGTTGGCCGACTCGACGCGGCACCTGCTGGACGCGCTGCGGGAGGCCGGGCCGGATCGCGGTTGCTGGACGGGGTGGGGCACCTCGCAGTCGCCGAGGACCAGCGGAGCCGTCGCCCGGCACCAGGTCCAGGAGATCGCGGTGCACACCTACGACGCCCAGCTCACCGCGGGTGCCGCGCGGCCGTTGCCGGACGAGGTGGCGCTCGACGGCGTCGACGAGTTCCTGTTCACCTGCTGCGCCACGACATCGGCCTGGCCGCACGAGCCCGCCACCGTCGTCTACCACGCGACCGAGGGCCGGTCGTGGAGTCTCCGCCTTTCCGCCGACGGCGCACGGGCCGCGCGCCTGGCCGCGCCCGCTGCCGACGCTGCCGACGTCTCCGTTCGCGCCACGGCCGGGGAGCTGGTCCTGGCCATGTACGGCCGTTCTCCGGTGGACTCGCTGGAACTCGCCGGCGACCGCCGTGTCCTCGACCGGCTCATCGCCTGGGACCCGGGCGAGTAGGACGTCAGGCGGTCGGAAACACTTGCCGGGGACCGGCTACCCCGGCGTGGGGCTCCGCTCCAGTTCGGCACCCAGCTCGGCGGCCGACAGCACCCGCCCGAAGAAGGTCCGGATCGAGCGGAGGGTGGCCTCCTGGGCATCCTCGGACAGCGCGCCGGTCGCGTCGGAGACGAAGGCGACGCGGTAGTCGTGCATGTACGCGCTGCGCGCGGTCGACTCGCAGCACGCTTCGGTCAGCGTGCCGATGATGATCACCGTGTCGACTCGCCGCAGACCCCGGATCGTGTTCAGGACGCTGTGCAGCGGCGTGTTGTGGAAGGCGTCGTAGCGGTGCTTGCGGATGACCATCTCGTCCGGTCGCGGCGCGAGCTCGTCGACGATCTCCGCGCCGTGCGTGCCGTCGCGCATCCCCGCCTCCTGCAAGCGGGGGATGTAAGCGGTTTCCAGCGGTGAGACGTCGAAGCTGTCGTACAGGATGTGCTGCGTGTAGACGACCGGCACGCCGGCATCGCGGCACGTGTCGACGACATCACGCATCGTCGCCAGCCGTTCGCGCGCCATCGGCACGGCCATGGGGAAGCCTTCGCGCACGAAGTCGTTCTGCATGTCGATGACGAGCAGCGCGCAGGACTCCGGGTCGACGGTCCAGGGCAGGGTCGTCATGTCGCTCCTTCGCGGGCCGTCGCGGGCATTCGTGCCGGGGACGCTAACACGACGGGCGCTGCCGAGGCGTCGACCGGGACCGGCGCACCGCTCGGACCGCCCGCCACGCGGCCCGGGGCTCGCGTGGCGGACGACCGTCCTTCCGCGACACCGCGACCGGCGAGCGGCCGGCGCGGACGTCAGGAGTCGAGCTTCCTCAGGGCGCGGCAGAGTCGTTCGACGGCGGGCTGGAGGGTGTCGAGGCGTGCGGCGGTGAAGCACAGGCGGTAGAAGCCCCGGGGGTCCATCTGGTACATGGTGGCACCGGTGAGGAGCTTGACCCCGGCCTCCTTCAGGATGTAGTGCGCCAGGCGCTGTTCCGGCTCGTCGGGGTCGTCGCCGAACAGGACCGTCTCCGGGCCCTCCGCCGGCGGCGCACCGGCCAGGAACTCGCGCAGGTCGAGCCAGAAGAACTGGGTGCTGTTCGTGCCCGGCGGCCGGAAGAACCTGATGCCGTGCTCCCCCAGCGTCGTGCTGACGGCGTCGAAGGACCGCTGGAGGCGGTGGGAGTACTCGGTGGTGAGTTCATCCCACGCCGCACCGCTCAGCGCGGTGATGGGGTCGATGTAGAACTGCTTGAGCGAGTCGAACTGGCTGAACCACGACAGCGGGCGGCGGCGTTCCCACGGGTCGGCGGCGTTCTCGGTCATGGCGTGCTGCACGGCGGGCGAGCCGGAGACGATGAACCCGGTGCGGAAGCCGGACAGGCCGAAGTCCTTGGCGAAGCCCCACACCACGTGGACGCGGTCCACGGCCCCGTGCTTCCCGGCCAGTCCCAACGCGCTGACGAACCGGTCGGAGGTGTGGCGCAACTGGGAGTGGCGGTAGATCTCGTCGGAGATGATGTGCATCTTCGGGGACTTGGCCAGCGCCCACTCGTAGATCGCGTCCAGCAGGCCCGGCGGGTAGTTGACGCCCAGCGGGTTGTGGGGGTTGGTGAGCACGAGCAGCCTCGGCGGCTGCGCACACCGCGCGTACGCCGCCTCCAGGTCGTCCACGGTCAGTTCGAAGGTGTCCTGCTCCGCCGCGTTGCCCTGCTTGTACGTGGGCACCGGCACGCACTTCAGGCCGGGGACCTCCTCGAACGACCAGTTGAAGCCCTGCCAGTACGGCGCGGGGATGAGCACGTTGCTGCCGCGCGGCACGGGACCGGCGTCGCCGCGCGGCACCGGCACCGCGCCGTCGACCGTCGGGTTCTGGAGGGCCAGCGCGATGATCTCCAGCGCCGAGGACACCCCGGCCGTGGCGAAGACGGTCTTCGGGTCGACGTGCGGCACGCCGAACGACTCCTCGAAGTGCCGGGCCATGGCGGTGGTGATCCGCTCGGTGTCCTGCGGCGAGACGTACCGGGTCGACCTCTCCGGCAGGGGGTGCGGGAGGGCCTTGAAGAGCTGTTCCGACAGCAGCGGGTACAGCAGGGCGTTCTCCGCGATCGACAGGTCGGTGATCTCCTCGGACCTGCCGCCGCGCCGGAGCAGGTCGCGGTAGGCGAGCCCGCGCTGTTCCTCGTCCGGGATGCGCGCGAGCCGGCGCAGGTCGTCCCGGTCCGGCGCGGCGACCTGTGCGGTCGGGTCGAGTTGGCGCGTCATGAGGGTCCTCCCGTGGTGGGTGCGTCCGGCTCGAACCCAAGTCGCCGGTCGCCTGGCCCGGCAACCGACTTCACCCCGTGGTGGAGGATGTCCGCCGCCTGGGTGACCACCCCCGGCCCCGGCCGGTCCCCGGTGTCTCGGGTGGACCGCGGCCCGGCGGTGGGCGGTTGCGCGTGCGGGTCGATCACGGCGTCGGCGGTCGGCGGGCTGCCGGCCATCAACGCGCCGAACAGGACCAGGACCTTGAGCGACGTCGTCAGACGACGCCTGGTGAGTGGCATGGGGCGCTCGCTTCCGGGCACGGGGACGTGCCCGGAGCGTGGCAGCCCGAGGGGTTCGGGGCGACGCGGACGACCGAGGTTCCCGCCGGGCGGTGGTGGTGCACCCGATCGAGGACCACGACCACCACCCACCGTGACCAGCCGCCACCGACCACGCGGTGTCCCGTCAACGGCCGAGTGGTCGGATCACCTGCCGGACAACGCCTGGACCCCGACCGGCACGTCTCCGCGCAGGGTGATCCGGTGCATCACGCGGCGTTGGTCGCCGTAGTCGTCCACCGCGTAGTGCGCCGTGCTCCGGTTGTCCCACACGACGACATCGCCCTGCCGCCAACGGTGCCGCACGGTGAACTCCGGCCTGCCGACCACGGCGAAGAAGACGTCCGGCAGCGCCCGGCTCTCCGCTTCCGACACGCCCAGCAGCCGCGTGGTGAAGCCGGGGTTGACGAACAGGCTGCGCCGGCCGGACTCGGGGTGCACCCGCACCACCGGGTGCTCGACCGGTTCCAGCGAGCGGACGCGCTCCCCTTCCCACGTGCTGCCCTCGCCGCCCAGGCGGTCGCGCAAGTACTCCTCGAAGTCCTCACGCCCGTCGTGCAGCGCGGTGAGCTTGTCGGCCAGCTCGCGCACCGGCTCGGACAGGGACAGGTAGGCCGCCTCCAGGTCGGTCCAGCACGTGTCGCCGCCGGTCGGCGGCAGCACCACCGCCCGCAGCACCGACCCGAGCGGCGGGCGGGACACGAACGTGACGTCGGTGTGCCACACCGGTGCCTTGCCGCCGTCGCCCGCGTCGAGCACGTAGATCTCGGGGTGGTCCGCGTCCAGGCCCGGCACGACGGGGTGCGCCGGCGTGAGCTCGCCCAGCGCGGCGGCGAACCGCCGGTGGGCGGTCGGCGTCAGCGCCTGGCCGGGGAACACCAGCACCTTGTGCTCGACCAGCGCCGCGCGCAGCGGTGCGCCCGCCTCGGCCGACCGCACGTCGTCGAGGTCGACCCCGGTCACCCGGGCACCGAGGACGGGCGTGAGCGGCTCGATGTGCGTCATGGTCCCCACTCCTCCTGGTCAGGCCGCCACGGCCCGGACCGCGCCCGCCACCTCGCCGCGCAGCGCGGCGAAGTCCGCCGACCCGCGCAACTCGTCGGCGGCGACCCCCGAGCGCGGCAGCGCGACGGGCAGGTCCAGCGCCACCCGACCGGGCCGGTCGGACAGCACGACCACGCGGCTGGCCAGGTACACGGCCTCGTCCACGCTGTGCGTCACGAACACCACGCCCCGCCCGCCGTCGGTCAGCGACCGCACGTCCTCCTGGAGCCGTTCGCGGGTCAGCGCGTCCAGCGCGGCGAAGGGCTCGTCCATGAGCAGCAGGCGGGGCCGCGCGGCGAGCGCCCGCGCGATCGCCACCCGCTGCTGCTGGCCGCCGGAGATCTCCCACGTGCGGCGCGGTCCCAGTCCGGCCAGGCCCACCTGGTCGAGCAGGTCGCGGGTCCGCTGGGGCCGGGTGGCGCGCGGGACGCCCGCCCAGCGCAACGCGGTGGCGATGTTGCCGCCCGCCGTCTGCCACGGGAACAGCCGGGGCTGCTGGAACACCGTGCCGACGTCGCGGCCCGGCACGGGCGTGCCGCCGAGCACCCGGACCTGGCCGGCGGTGGGGTGCTCGAACCCGCCGACGACCCGGAGCAGGGTGCTCTTGCCGGACCCGGAGGGCCCGACGACCACCAGGAACTCGCCGGGCTCGACGCGCAGGTCCAGCGGTCCGAGGGCGGGCACGTCCGCGCCCTTGGCCCGGTAGCGGTGCGCGACGTCGACCAGGTCGACCAACGGCTCACCCACGTGGTGCCCGCAGGGCCGCGCGGAACGCCGCCACGTCCGGCACCGAGTCGACCTTCTTCTGCCCGTGCAGGAACTGCGCCGTCGCCCGGAGCTGGTCGGCGAGCTCGCCCGGCGCGTCGGCCGTCCCGAAGTACCGCGACGTGCGCTGCTCGGCGTGGTCGGGGTAGATGTTCTGCTTGAGCTGCGAGAGCGCGTCGTCCACGCTCGCGCCGATCTGCCGCGCCACCGCCTCGGCGACCACCGCCGGTTCGCTCTTGATCTTCTTGATGGCGTCGTCGGTGGCGGCCAGCCACTGGTCCAGCACGTCGCCGTTCTGCTCGATGAACTCCTTGCGGGCCACGGTGAAGGTCAGCGTCGGTTTGCCGGCGGCGGCGAGCCGGGCGCTGTCGGTGAGCGTGGTGCCGTCCTTCTGCAACACGCCGAGCACCGGTGTCCACACGTACGCGCCGTCGATGTCGCCGCGCTGCCAGGCGGCCTGGATGTTCTGCGGTTCGAGGTCCACCAGCGTGACCGAGGCCGGGTCGACGCCGGCCCGCTCGAAGGCGGCCAGCAGGCTGTAGTGCGCGGTGGAGCCGAACGGCGCGGCGACCTTGCGGCCCACCAGTTGCCCGATGTCGGTGATGCCGCTGTCCTCGCGCACCACCAGCGCCTCGCTGTCACCGATCACGTTCAGCAGCTCGACGACCTGGTAGGGGATGGCCAGCGGCGGGCACAGGCCCGCCGCAGCCGGGCTGCTGCCGATGACCGCCAGGTCGATGGCACCGCCGAGGAACGCGGTGTTGATGCTCGCCCCGGAGTCGAACGGGGTCCAGGCGATCCGGTGCCCGGGAAGGGCTTTCTCCAGCACGCCCCGGTCCTTCACCAGCAGCGTGCTGTCGGCGAAGTTCTGGTAGGCGATGCGGACCTGCCGCCCGTCCTGGTCGGACGGCGAGGAGCCGCCCACCCCGCACGCGGCCAGCACCGGCGCGGCGGCGAGCAGGGACAGGACCGATCTGCGGGTGACGGACATCGTCGGGCTCCCGGTGTCGGCGCTCACGCCCGTCCCCGCCACGGCGAGACGGCGCGTTGCAGCGCGAGGATGGCGGTGTCGATGAGCAGCCCGGTCACGCCGATGACGACGAGACCGAGCAGGACGACCGAGGTCTGGTTGTAGCGCTGGGCGTTGAGGACCATGCCCCCGATGCCGTCCGCGCCGTTGACGGTCTCGGCGGCCACGACCGAGCTGTAGGCCACGCCCACGGCCAGCCGCACGCCGGTGAGGATCTCCGGTGCGGACGCGGGCAGCACGACCGTGCCGACGACGCCGAGCCGGCTCGCGCCCAGCGCGTGCGCGGCCTCCACGTACTGCCGGTTCACGCCGGTGACGGCCGCCGCCGTGGCCACCGCGACGGGCGGGAACGCCGCCACCACCAGCAGGTACACCCTGGGTTCCTCGTCGATGCCGAACCAGATGACCAGCAGGCTCAGGTAGGCCAGCGGCGGCAGCGCGCGCAGGAACGTCACGAACGGTTCGACCACCGCGCGGACCAGCGGGACCAGCCCCATGACCAGTCCCAGCACGACGCCGACCACGATCCCGTAGGCCGTCCCGTAGCCGACCCGGCGCAGGCTGACGCCCAGCCGTTCGACCACGGTGGACCCGGCGTACCCGCCCTGGCCGTTGCCGCTGTCGGAGGCGGCGAGCAACTGGTCCCACACCCGCACCGGGCCGGGCAGGACGGCGGGCGGCCAGAACTCGGCCAGCACCAGGAGTTCCCAGAGCGCGACCAGCGCCGCCACCGCCGCGACGCGCACCAGGACCGCGTGCGTGGCGGACAGCGCGACGCGTCACGGTTCCTTCTGCGCCATGGGAAACTCCGTGCCGAGCCGGGAATTCGGGTCGGCGGTGAATGTACAGAAGTACGCATCGCCCGATCCGGTTTCCCGCTTCGTGGACACCCAGCACGCAACCCCTTGCCCTGAAGGGGTTTTCGTGACATCAGCGCGTCGGCGTGTTCCCGGCTGGCGGAACGCGGCGTTCGGGCGGCGGCTCGGCTGGTGGCCGCGCAGAACGTGGCCCGGTCGCGTCGGCGGGCAGACTCTCTTGCCCCACAAGCGGGTCCGAGTGCCGAGCTATCGCACTTCCCGGTGCGGCGGGCGATCCGGGTCGCGCACCGCTCAGGGCCGGGGAACCCAGGACTCTTCGAGGCGGGCGAGGGTGGGGTAGATCGGGAAGACGGCGTCCAGCCCGGTGCGCGCCAGCATGCCCCTGAGCCCGCGCGGCACGGCGACCAGGGCCAGGGCGGCTTCGGCGGCCAGCGCGGTGCTGCGGGCGGTGATCAGCACCGAGATGCCGCTGGAGTCGCAGAAGTCCAGCCGGGTCAGGTCCAGGACCAGCCGCTGCCCCCGGTGCAGGGCGAGGCCGCCGATGGTGCGCAGCGCCCCCGGCGAGGTGACGGCGTCGAGGCGGCCGGCGAATTCGAGCACGGTGCCGCCGGTGATCGGCCGCGTGGTGACGGTGAGGTGGTCGGTCACGGTCGGGCGGTTCCGACGGGGAGGCTCAGCGCGAGCAGGGCGGTGTCGTCGTCGACGCCCTCGCCGAACCGCCGCAGCAGGCCGGTCACCGCCGCCACCGCGCCGGTGGCGGTGGTGGGGCCGACGGTGGCGAGGAATTCGAGCAGTTCCTCTTCGTTGTGGCGCACCCGGCCGCGGGTGCGGGCTTCGGTGAGCCCGTCGGTGTAGAGCATGATGGTGTCTCCTGGGCTCATGCGGACGCGGGTGCCGGCGAAGTGGGCGTCGGGCAGCGCCCCGACCAGTTGACCACCGGGGATGTCGACGAACTCGGCCCCGCCGTCGGCGCGCAGCAGCGCCGCGGGCGGGTGCCCGCCGGTGGCCATCTCGATGGCGCACCCGTCGGCGGTGGGGGTCAGCACGCCGTAGAGGACGGTGCAGAAGCGCGGGTCGGTGCCGTTGTACTCGTGGTGCAGCACCGTGTTGAGCACGCGCAGCACCGTGATCGGGTCCGGGTCGGACGCGGCGGCGGCGCGCAGGGTGTAGCGGGTCAGGGAGGTGATCGCGGCAGCGGGCGCGCCCTTGCCGGAGACGTCGCCGAGGAAGAACCCCCAGGTGCCGCCCGCCAGCGGGAACAGGTCGTAGAAGTCCCCGCCGACCTCGTCCGCCGAGGCCGGGTGGTAGTAGGCGGCGACGTCCATCCCCGGGACCGTCGACAGCCTCGGCGGGAGCAACGTGCGCTGGAGGGTGGTCGCGAGCTTCTGGACCCGCTCGCGATCCCGGTCGGCTTCCTGCCGCGCGCGCAGCAGCTCCCGCTCGTAGGCGCGGCGGTCGCGGGCGTCGAAGATCGTGGTGCGGACGAGCTGGGCCGTGCCGTCCGGGCCGGTCTTGACCACCGAGGTCACCATCACCGGCAGCCGGCTCCCGTCGGCCCTCCGCAGCTCCAGGGCCAGCCCGCCGATCGCGCCGTGCATGCCCAGCATGGGCGCGATGTGCGTCTCGTGGTAGATCCGACCGCCGACGGTCAGCAGGTCGACGAACCGCCGCCGCCCGACCAGGTCGTCGCGGTGGTGTCCCAGCCACCCGAGCAGCGTCGTGTTGATCTTGGCGATCGTGCCGTCCATCAACGTGGAGAGGTACCCGCACGGTGCGTGCTCGTAGAGGTCCTCGGCGCTGTCCTCCAGCAACGCGGAGAACGCCGGGTCCGAGGTGCCCGGCCGGGGCACCTCGTCGTCGCGGCCGGTCAAGTCGTCACCGGCTTCGCGCCTCACCGCACGCCTGTCTCCGCGAACGCGACTACCGCCGCGACCGTCGCCTCAGGCGCGCTGAGCTGCGGGCAGTGACCGGTGGCGTCCAACGTCACCAGCTCGCTGCCGCGAATCCGCTCGGTGACGAACCGGCCGACCGAGGGCGGCGCGATGGCGTCGTGGGCGCACTGGAGGACGAGCGTGGGCACCTCCACGTCGGCCAGGTCGTCCCGGTTGTCGGACAGGAACGTCACCTGCGCGAACGTCCGCGCGATCGCCGGGTCGGTGCGGCAGAAGCTCTCGGCGAGCTCCTCGCCGAGCTCGGGCCGGTCGGGGTTGCCCATGATCACCGGGGCCATGGTCGCCGACCAGCCCAGGTAGTTGCTGTCCAGGGAGTCCAGCAGCTCGTCGATGTCGGCGCGGCTGAACCCGCCCCGGTAGTCGCCGTCGTCCACGTAGCACGGTGACGGGGTCACCAGCACCAGCTTCGCGATCCGCGAGCGGTCGCGGTTCGCGGCCAGCACCGCGATCATCGCCGAGACCGAGTGCCCGACCAGGACCACGTCGCGCAGGTCCAGCTCGGCGCAGATGTCGAGGACGTCGAGCGCGTAGCCGTCCAGCGTGGAGTACCGCTCGGGCGACCAGGCCGACAGGTCCGACTTGCCGGCACCGACGTGGTCGAACAACACCACGCGAAAGCGCTCGGCCAGTGCCGGGACGACCAGCCGCCACAGGTTCTGGTCGCAGCCGAAACCGTGTGCGAGCAGCACGGTCGGCCCGTGCGGCTGCCCGACCACCACGACGTTGTTCCTGCTGCGCACGTCCACGCGGCTCATCCCGCTTCGTCCACTGCGGACGCGCGAACTCGTCGCACCGGGGCGACCGAACCACAACGACAATTCTTCACGGCTTGATACATCGCCCATCATGATAGTCGAATATCGGCCCAGGAGGAATCCGCCGACCACTTCCCGGGGATCTTCGGACCCCACCGCCGACGAGGGCGGGACGGCCGACCCGGCGTGCCGCGCGCCGTGCGTTCCGCCGAGGTCTGCGCAGGTGGAACCGCTTGCGCGACGGCCCTTGAGGGGTGCGGGCCGGTGGGTTCGCCTCGGCGGAATCGCCGTGGTGAACCGAGCTGGACACAACGGCCGGCGAGGACGAAAAAATCTCGTGAGCCTGGGCGCGACTTCGGAGTTTCCCCCGGAATCGCGGGAGTCGAGAAGTCGATCCCACCCCGCGCTCCCCCGGCTCCGACGCGGCGCTCCACCCACCCCCCGAACGGACCGGCAGTGGTTGAACCACTCGGCGGGACCGTCGGCCGCGTCGGTGTCGCTACGGTTTTCCGCAGGCCGACCCCACCGCTTGAGCGAGGGAGCACGGATGCGCTGGTTGTCGATTCCCACCGCGATCGCAACACTGGTCTTCATCACACCGGCCGCCCACGCGACGGCCTCGATCATCGAGCTGATGCCGGCGTACGGGTGGCCGGCCGCACAGGCGTCGGCGGTCAACGAGGCCGGGCTGGTGTCGGGCATGAGCGCATCGCCGAACCCGTTCCCGAGACCCAGTTCCAACACCGCCGTGCGCTGGGACGGCCCGGACCCAACCCCGCTGGGCAGCGGGAACGGCGTTGGCATCAACAGCCAGGGGGACGTGCTCGTCCACTGGGTGAGGAAGGTCGCCGGCCCGCTGATCAGCAGCATGGGCGTGTGGTCCAACGGCACGACCACCCGGCGGACCCCGCCCGAGAACGGCCTGGGCGTCGCGACGACGCGCGACATCAACGACGCGGGCGTGGTGCCGGTGGCCTACAACGGGCCCGGCTATGACGACTACTACCCCGACCACGCGGGCGCGTGGCGCAACGGGACCTTCGCCCAGTTGCCGCTCGGCGACACAGGCTCGCGCGTCGTCCACCGGCTGGTCAACAACCGGGGCACGACGGCGGGTGCGCGGCACACGGGAGAGGAGTCCTACGCGTTCCGCTGCTCCAGCACCCGCTGCACGCGCCTGCCCGGTATCGACGAGGCGTCGTTCTACTACCCCATGGCGCTCAACGAGTCGGACGCGGTGGCCGGTCACGCGTACGTCGCGGGGAAGTACCGGGCCGTGCTGTGGTCCGGCGACAGCGCGACCGCACTGCCCGGTGAGGATGCCCAGGTCTCCGACAACGTGCACGCGATCAACCGCCACGGCGACGTGGTGGGGTGGCTGAACCACAGCGGCACGCGCAAACCCGTGCTGTGGCGCGACGGCAAGGCGATCGACCTCGGCACGTCCGGTTTCGGAGAGGCGATCGCCGTCAACGACCGGGGTGACGTCGTGGGGTGGGACAACGGGAATGACGGGTTCCGGGTGTTCCTGTGGCGGGCGGGCACGTTGACCACCCTGCCCCAGCCCGAGGGCGTCCTCGTCAAGCCGGCCGGTCTGAGCAACAGCGGCTTCGCGATCGGCAACAGCATCGGGCTCCCGGACCCCCGCGCGTTCCGGTGGACGTTGTCGTGATTTGACCCGTCCGGCGTGCCGGGCGGTCCGCCGGTGGACCGCCCGGCACGCCGGGCCGCTGATCAGAGGCCGTGCGAGGCGTTGTTGTCGAAGGTGTTGACGAGGTCGCGCATGCTCCCGGAGCCGACGACGTCGAAGTCGCCGCTGTGGTTGGAGTTGAAGAAGACCCAGACGTGGTCGCCGCGCCGGTTCCACGCCGAGCGCGCGTTGTTCTTGACGCACAGGCCCTGCCCGTCGCCCGGCCCCTTGAAGTCGTAGCAGGAGGGCTGGGAGCTGCCGTAGTTCAGAACCGACGTGGTGAAGTCGGACACCGATCCGCGCAGCTCCGTGTAGTAGTACAGGCAGAACTCGCCGTCTTCGCAGACCCCGTTGCGCGGGGTGGCCGCCGTCGCGGCGGGGGTCGTCGACAGCACGAGCGCCGCCGCCGCGCAGAGGGCGGCCCCTGCCCGCGCGAGCCTTCTGCCGATGAGCTTCATCTCCGGTCCTTCCGTCGAGCTGGTCGGGCTGTCCCGACGACCCTGGTGGGCCGCCTGGTGCCATGATCGCCGACCCGCCGTGCGCACGGCTTGCCGCTTTTCCGCACCGCCCAGCTCAACCGGCTGTTCCCGGGGCCCGGGTACCGTCGCGCCGGGGGTCTGTCGTGGTCCTGCTGCCGGGCGAGGTGGCCGTGGAGGTCGACGGCCCGGTGGTGTCGGTGGACCGGCCATCGTGCGCCGTTCCGGCGGGTACGTGCTGGTCACCGACGCGACCGGGGTCGCGGTCGACCTGCACCGGTTCCAGGAGCCATGCGCACGCGGCAGGACCGGGACAACGACGTCCAGCGCGTACAACGGCAACTGGACGCACTGACGGGCGGTCGAGGCGCGCCGCCACCCCGGACCACATCGCCCACCTGCCCGAACCCGCACGACCCCCCGGTTGCTTCGAGTCCGAAGTGGACCGACCGCGATTGTCGACCTCCCCCTCAAAGGGCCGACCTTGCGGAGACGGGCCGGGACTGGTTCGACGGCTGAGCGCGCACACCGCAGTCGCGCGACCGTCGACCGAAGGACCCACGTCCACTGGAATCGTTGTCCGGTAGCCGATCAAGCCAAGTCCACAGTGGATCGTCCTGCTCCCGAGCGGTGGTTCGTGTTCACCCGGATGGGTCGATGCCGGCATCCACCGACAGTGGGACCATGGGGATGGACGGCGGGGGGCTCGTGTCGGCGGGGAGTGACGACACCGGGCCGGGCCGGCACCACGACGCCGACGACCACCGCCCGGCGGTCGCGCGCGGCAGCGCCGACCGTGTCCGCCGCACCGGCGACAAGGGGGAACCATGAGGAAGACGACGAAGATCACGGCGGTCCTGACGACCACCGCCGCGCTCACCCTGCTGCTCGCGGGGACGGCCACGGCTGCGGCAGCGCCTCCGTGGTTGAACGACCCGGCCACGTGCGCGAACCCGCTCACGGCGGTGCAGCAGACCGTCAGCGGCCGGCTCGTCCAGGTCCGCCACGGCAACTGCGGCGGCACGCAGTACGGCTGGGGCCGAATCCTCGACTACACCGGCCCCGAGCTCATCCGCTTCGAGGTCGACCTGACCGGTGACCGGATCGCGGACGACTTCTCCACCTACACCGCCGGGAGCCGCAACTACACGCAGGCGTACCCGACGAGCCCGAGCCCGAGCCGCGCCTTCCGCGCGTGCTACGTGGCCGCCCCGAACGGAACCTGCACCCCGGGCAACTCCACCCCCTGGTGGTGACCCGAACCGCGACCACGCGCCGAGCCGCAACAGCAGCGTCCTCGGCGTCGGCTCAACGGCCGTCGATCGGGCCGTCCCTCATCGGTCCTTCGGACGCGCTGCGCTGATCGGTCGTGTCGAAGTCGCGGGGTTCGCGGTCGTCGACGTCGCGGTCCCCTGACTCGGAATCACCGGAGGAGTCGCCGTCGGAGTCGGACTCGCTGGAGTCCGACTCGTCGGATTCCGAGCCGCCGGAGTCCGAGCCGCCGGCGTCCGGCTCGACCAGCAGCCCGCGCAGGTCCGTGTCCAGCCGTTCCAACAACGCTTCCTGTTCCGCCCGCTCGACGTGGTTCGCGTGGCACAGTTCCGCCAGGCTCGCCGCCTGCTCGCGCAAGGGGTGGTCGGTCAGGATCTCCCACGCGGTCACGAAGGTGCCCGTCCGCCCGTGACCGAAACCGCAGTAGACCAGGCTCGCGTTGCCCTCTTGGCCCGTGCGCTGGATGATCGTGGACGCGCGGACGACCTGCTCCCGGGTCGGGGCCGTGAAGTCCACCACCGGGAAGTGCTCGTACCGGATGCCGGAGTCCTGGAGCAGCTTGACGTTGTCCTCCGGCAGGGCCTCTTCGTTGGCGGACACGATGAGGCCGACCCCCTGGCCGCGCAGGAAGGCGATCTGGGCTTCGGTGAAGGCGTGCGGGGCGTCGCCGTCGCCCTGCGGGTCGTAACCGGGTTGCTGGCACCGGTACAGCACGCCCACCTCGACGGTTGCCCACTCGCGCAACGGCGGCCCGCCCTGTGCCTCGGTCACGGGTACAGGACCTTGGTCGTGGTCGCGGTCGCGGTGATCTCGTGGCTGTGGCTCTCGATCTCCAGCAGGAAGTCCGCGGTCTCCGCCCACACCCGCCGGAAGGTGGCGGTGATGGAGATGTCGATCACCAGGTGCTGCTCGCCGGTGAGCCGGGGCAGGGAGAAGACCGCCTGGGAGGCGATCGGCACGTTCGACACGCAGGTCCGGTTGACCGGGTGCACGAGGTCGATGTGCCCGATGCCGAACGTGGTGATGTCGTTGTGGATCAGGGACTTCCAGTCGTCGTACCGGCCGCCGCTGTGCGCGCGGAGGTCGTAGAAGTGCGCCGCCTCGGTGCCGGTGGACTGGTTGTCGACCTCGAAGTCCTGGATCTCCCGGGAGTAGGAGTTGCCCCACGAGATGCCCTCGTGGACGCCGGCGGACACCGAGCCGGTCGGCTCCTCGCCGAAGAAGCCGATGCTCGCCGCCTCGTCCGCGCCGAGGGAGTAGTCCACGTGGCTGGAGACCGTGCCCCGCTCGTGGGTCGTCTGCGGCGCGTTCTGCCGCAGCTCCAGCTTCTCGCCGTCCTGGGTGGTGGCGGTGACGAGGACCGCGATCCTCTCCAGGAAGTACCCCTGGTCCTGGTTGTTGTCCCAGGCCATGCCGGCGGGCTCCGGGTCGCCCACGCGCTTGGTGACGGCCGAGACGGTCGAGTCGCTCAGGTCGACGTAGACGACAGCCTGCTCGACGTCCGCGTTGATCTTCGCGGCGTGGATGTCGCCGCGCAGGACCACCTGGCCCGTCTGGTTGTCGGCCAGTTCGCACAGCCGTTCCTCTGCGACGACGAACCGGAAGTTCTCGTCCTGTGCCATGGGCGGTGCGGCTCCTCGAAGTCGGTCGGCGCGGCCGAGCGGCGGTGATCCACCAGGCCGCCACGACGCGGCTGACGATCATCATCAGTGACTCTTCGCCGCGCGGTCTCGCCGCGTTACCCCGACCGGGAATCCGTCCGCCGGCCGGTGAGATCGACCGTCCACAACCGACTCCGCAGCGAGGTCGGGCGATTACCCGCCGATGCGATGCGAATCTCTCGCCCCTCGAACCCCGCGCGGCCCGACAACGTCGTCCGGAAGGTGGCGCGCATTCTTGTCGTGGCCGTCCGGTGCCGGGGCACTTCGCTTACGGCGGCCCTGACCGTTGCGGCCCTGCGCCGACATCACTAACATGACTGATTCCTCGACTCCGGTGCCGGCACTTACCAGAGCCGGAGTGCGCTGTCAATCGACAGTTCGACAGGAACTCCCGGGGGAGAGCCGTTGTACCAGCGGATCGTCGCGGTCGTAGCGGGAGCGCTGTTCGCATTGTTGGCATTGGTGGCGACCATCGTCACCGATCTGCACGACCGGGAGTATCCGCAGGCCATCGGTGCGCACGGCCGGGTGGGGTTGGATTTCGGGTCGTCGGCGCTGGACGACGAGCAGGCATTCGACCGGTTGGCGCAACTGGACACCGGACTGGGACTCGGCCTGGTCAAGATCGCGCCGGACCTCGCCGGTGCCGGCGAGGCGGATCGCAAGGTCTTCGTGAGTTTCGCCGAGGACGTGCCGCCCACCGAATTCGGCTGGTTCGGCGGCGGCACGGGGCAAGTGGTCGACCGGGAACGCCTGGCGAATTCCTACGCGGACGGCTCCTACCTGCTGACCGGGGACGTTTCCCGGCTCGACGAGTTCATCGCGGCGTTGTCGGGCGAGGGCGTCGTGGTGCACGCGCGGGCCGCTTCGATTTCCGAGTCCTTCGGCTTCGTGGTGAACGAGGGCAGTTTCCTGTCGGCGGTGCTCGCCGCCTTCGCGATGATCGTCGCCCTGGCGTTGTTCTGGCTGTCGATGAAGGCCCGGGGCCGGGCGCTGCGGGTCCTCGGCGGCTGTCCGGTGTGGCGCATCCTGGTGCAGGACCTCAGCGGGTTCGCGGGGGCGCTGGCCGCCTCGGGCCTGGTGGTCCTCGCCGCGTCGACGGTGTACGTGGGCCTGGCCTACGACTGGGTCTACGTCGGGACGTTCGTCACCGTGCTGCTCGGCCTGCAACTCGCGGTGACCGGGGCCGCGCTGCTGGCGGCGCTCGCCATGTCGGCCACCGCGTGGCCCACGGTCACCGTGCTCGCCCTGCGGCAGCCGGCCGTGCGCAGCCTGCGGACCGCCGCCGTCATCGTGCAGGCGTTGACGTTCCTGCTGGTCGTGTCGTCGGCCGGTCCCGCATGGACGGCCTACCGGCAGGCGGCGGCCACCGCCGCCGACACCGCGATGTGGCGGCAGCTCTCCGATCAGGTCGGCGTCCAGTTCGGCCTCGGCGAGCAGGAGATGCTCGCGGTCGAGCCCGATTTCGGCAAGGCGGTGCGGGACGCGGAATCGCGCGGCACCGCCGCGCTGTCCTTCACCTTCGCCGAGCGGACCCGGCCCGCCGGGTCGACCGACTACTCCGGTGTCGCGCTGGTGAACCAGCGCTGGCTCGACCTGGTCACGAAGGGCGCTCCCCGGCCCGCGCTCGAACCGGTGCCGCGATCCGAGGCGCTGGCGAACGCCGAGAACCTGGCACCCACGCTGGAGCTGTGGTCCCGGGACGGCCGGCCGGGTGCGGAGGTGCTCGCGGGGATGCGGTTCTTCCGGCCCGTCCAGGACTACCGGCTCCCCGTCGCCATGGGTGGTGGGGGCGGACAACTGGTGTTCCTCCACGACGTCCTCGTCGCGGTGCTGCCCTCCGCGTACAGCGTGATCGACGACAGCAACCTGACCTCGCTGGCGTCGACGCGCAACATCGTGTTCAGCGAGATCGGGGCGACGCAGGAGTTGTTGCAGCGCAACGGTCTGGGCGTCGACTCGCTGCGGGCCCGCGGGTTCACCGGGAAGCTGCACGTGGTCTACATCGCCGAGGACGGCATCCTGCTGGCGCAGTTCACCGCCTACGTCACGTGGCTGCTCAACCTGGCGTTGGCCGCGCTCTTGGTCGCCTTCGCCGTGGCCGCCGCGATCAGTGCGCTGATCACCGCCCTGCTGCACGCCAAGCGCGATTTCCCGTTGCGGCTCGCCGGTCGGTCGTGGGCCCACGTCCTGCGGGTCCGCGTCGCCCGGGAGGTCCTCGTCGGGATCGGCCTCACCGGCCTCGCCCTGCTCTTCCAGCGGCCCGAGGGGGTGGTGGCGGTGCTCGTGGTCGCCGCCGTCGGGCTGCTGATCGTCCCGCTGTGCCACGTGCTCGCCGCCCGCTGGTGCTTCGCCGGCGTGGGTCGGCGGCGGATCTGATCGGAGTCTGCGCGGATGTTGGTGCGAGCCGAGGACGTCGGCGTGGCCATCGGCGGTCGGACCGTGCTCGACGGCGAGACCCTGCGCTGCGAGCCGGGGACGATGACGGCCCTGGTCGGTCCGAGCGGGTCGGGCAAGACGACCCTGCTGCACTGCCTGGGGCTGCTGCTCCCGGTGGACCGGGGAAGGATCTTGGTCGGCGACGACGACGTCACGGCGTACGGTGCCGCCGCGCGACGGCGGTTCTGGCGCGACCACGCGGCGTTCGTGCTCCAGGACTACGGGATCATGGACGAGGAGTCCGTGGCGTTCAACGTCACGATGAGCTCGGGCCTGTTCCGCAAGCGGGCCACCGGGGACCTGGACCGGTTGGCGCGCGTGCTGGAGCAGACCGGCCTGGGTGGTCGCCAGGAGGAGGTGGCCGGTCACCTCAGCGGCGGGGAGAAGCAGCGGCTCGCGCTGTCCCGCGCCATCTACAAGCAGGCCGCGGTGGTGTTCGTCGACGAGCCGACCGCGTCGCTCGACGCGCCGAACCGCCGCAAGGTGATCGACCTGTTCGCGGACTTCGCCGCCGGCGGCTGCACGGTGATCGTGTCGACGCACGACGCCGAGATGATCGAGGCGTGCGGGACGCGGTACGAGATCGGCAGTGCACGGGCGGTCACGGCGTGATCCGCCGGAGGTCGCTTCCCGTTTCCGGGCAAAGGGGTGGTTCGCGGTGAGAACGGTGTCGAAGATCGTCATCGGCGTGGTCGCGGTACTCGTCGTGGGCGGGGGTGTCGCCGCCGCCGCGTACGGCTTCGGGTCGTCCTCCACCGATGCCCACCCGCCGTGCGAGCAGCTCCCCAGCCCGGCCGAGGCGTCCGCCGGGCTGGCCGGGAACCAGAGGCTGGCCGACGAGATCAAGGGCGTGGGCGGTGAGGTGGCGGTGAACGTCGGCACCCCGTGCGACGACCCGAACCGCGCGCTGATCCAGGTCGACTACGGGTCGTCGGACGAGCGCGAGGCGGTGCGACGACTGCTGGCTGCCGGGACCGGCTTCGGCGTCCCGGTGCACCTGGTCGAGCGGTAGCGCGGTCGCTCGGAGGAGTCGCGCCGGCAGCGGCTCCGACCGGTCGCGGAGAGGACGCGCCCGTGCGGGCCGTGACAGGTATTCGCTATATTCAGAATATGGTGAACCTGACTGCGGTGCTCCGTCGCGAGGACGCCGAGCTGCGGTACCGCGACCTCGCGGGCAGCCTGCGCCCGGTCGTGTTCACGCACGGCGCGGGGATGGACCACCGGATGTTCGACGTGCCGGCCCGCGCCCTGCACGCCGCCGGGCACCGGGTGGTCGGCTGGGACCTGCGCGGCCACGGCGAGTCCACCCTCGCGGCGGGCACCCGGTTCACCGCCGCAGCCGCGCTGGACGACCTCGTGTCGCTGCTCGACCACCTGGGCCTGGAACGCCCGGTGCTGGTCGGGCACTCACTGGGCGGCAACCTCGCGCAGGCGCTCGTGCGCCGCCTGCCCGATCGGGTGCACGGGCTCGTGGTCGTGGACGCGACGTGGAACGCCGGGCCGCTCAGCGCGGTCGAACGGTCCCTGCTCGCACTCGCCGCACCGTCGTTGGCACTCGTGCCGGCCTCCCGGCTGCCGGGGCTCCTGGCCCGCGCCTCGGCCGTGACGCCGGAGGGCATCGCGGAGTCGGAGGCCACTTTCGCGCGCATGCCGAAACGGGTCTTCCTGGACGTGTGGCGGGCGACCGCGTCATTGGTGGACCCGGACCGGACCTACCGCACGCCGGTGCCGCTGGGGCTCATCCGCGGCGAGCGCGACCGCACCGGCAACATCGCCGCGGCCATGCCCCGCTGGGCCGTCGCCGAAGGGGTGGCCGAGCACGTCATCCCCGACGCGGGGCACAACGTGACGCTGGACGCCGGGACCGCGACAGCCGCCGTGATCGGCGAGCTCGTCACCCGGTGGGAGACCGCGACGTGAGCGCGGACGACGACCGGGCCGCGTTCGTCGCGGCGCTGGGCGACCTCCTCGCGTCGTGGCACCTGCCGCGCGCGACCGGCCGGGTGTACGGGCAACTGCTGCTCGACGCGGACCCGGCGTCCCTCGACGCCCTCGGCGACGCGCTCGGTCTCAGCAAGGGCGCGGTGAGCACGGCGGTCCGCGAACTGGTCGCGTGGGGTTTGGCGCGCACCATCCCGCAATCGGGCAGCCGCCGCCTGCTGGTCGAAGCGGCGGGCGGGTTCGACCAACTCCTGGCGGCGAGCCACGCGCGGACCCGCGCCTTCGTCCGCGTGCTCCGCAGCGGCACCCGACTGGCCGACGGCGACCGCGCCAAGTCCCGGCTCACCGGGGTCGCCGACTTCTTCACCGCCTACGTGGACGCCGGCGACGAGATGCTGCGCGACCTGACCTCGCGCGGGGACGCCGCTACGGACCGACCGGGCGACTGAGCCACCGCGTCGTCCCGGGTCCCAGGGCCGCCTCGGGGTACTCGGCGTCGACCTCGCCGTCGAACAGCCGCCAGTAGAAGGCGTTCATCGTCGCGGCGGCGGGTGCGTGCCGGGTCAGGATCGCGGCGACGACCGGTGGCACGCCGTCCGGGAGGTGGCCGGCGGCGCACCGGAGCACGAACTCGTTGCGGGCGACCGGACCGCCGTCGACCGGCACGGCCACCCCGCAGACGTCGGTCACCAGCCAGTTCACCAGGCGCATGGCGGCGTAGGCGGCGTCGTGCGTGGCGTGGCGCTCGGCGAAGTCGCGTTCGGCGTCCGACAGGTCGAAGCGCGGTGAGGTCGCCAGCCCGAAATCGGTCAGGTGGACGCGGTCCCCGTCGGTGCGCAGGTTGCCGAAGTGCCCGTCCATGTGCAGCAGCTCGCGACCGCGCAGGAACGTCGTGATCAGCGCGAACTGCCGCTCGACCGAGGCGGCCTTGCCCACGGGGTCCTCGCGCAGCCAGTCCGCCAGCGCGAGCGGGACGTACTCGCTGAACAGCACGAGGCTGGACGACGCGGCCACCAGGGCTTCGAGGCGCGCGCGCACGGCCGGGGAGCCGCCCAGGGCGGCGGTGACCGCGTCGACGTCGGCGTGCTCGGCCGCGACCGGCGCACGGCCGGGCAGCACCCGCCAGTGGTGGAGCAGCGGGAACGACCGCGTCTCGCCGGCCAGGACGGCGTCCGTGACGAGCTGGTTCGCGGCCAGTTCGCGCCACGCGGTGAACCCCGGGCTGACGATGCCGTACTGGCAGGACACCGGCAGGTCGAACAGGTTCGCGGTGGAGCCCGGGTGGGCCAGTTCCACCTCGGTCAGCGGGATGCGCTTGACGAACACCGGCACGCCGTCGACGTCCAGCACCGCCGAGCCGCCGCCCACCCCCGTGCCCTGGGCCCGGCCCGCGTCCACGAGGGCGGCGAGCTCGATGTCACCGCGGGAAGCCAGGTAGGCCGAGAGCCGCCGGTGGCGGGCGTTCCTGGCAGTCGTCATGACTCCACTGTGCCGGACCGGTTCAGCGGCGGGCAACGGGCCGCCGCGCGGGACCGGAGCACGCCGACCGGACGCGGCGGTTCTGTCCACAGTGGACCGGCCACGTCCGCCGCGGGCTGATCTGCTCACGTCCGCCGTGGGCTGATCTGCTCACAGCGGAGCCGGCGGCGAACGGCGGCGCGGGGGCGGCATGGTCGGGGCATGACGAACCACGAGAGGCCACCGCTGTTCGACCACCGGCTCCGCGAGCGATTCCTCGGCCAGCGGGTGCTGGTCCTCGACGGCGTGCTCGACGACGACAACGGGACGGTGCTCGCCACCCAGATGCTGTCCCTCGCCGGCGAGGACCCGACCAAGGACATCGCGCTGTGGATCCACTCCCCGGGCGGCTCGGTCCCGTCCATGCTGGCCATCCGCGACGTGATGCGCCTCGTGCCGTGCGACGTGGCGACGCTCGCCCTCGGGCTGGCGTGCAGCGCGGGGCAGTTCCTGCTGTCCGCCGGCACGCCGGGCAAGCGCTTCGCCCTCCCCCACGCCCGCATCCTGATGCACCAGGGATCGGCGGGGATCGGCGGCTCCGCGGTCGAGGTGGAGGTGCAGGCCGACGACCTGCGGCACACCCGGGACACGGTGCTCGCGCTCACCGCGCGGGACACCGGCCAACCCGTCGACCGGATCTTCACCGATTCCCTGCACGACCGCTGGTTCACCACCGAGCAGGCACTGGCCTACGGGTTCATCGACCACGTCGTCGAGGACCTGGACCAAGTGGTGCCCGTGCGCCGGCACGAACTGGGGCTCGGCCAACGGGCGGGAGCACGCGCATGAGCACCTACACCATCCCCAACGTCATCACGCGCGGCGTGGGCGGCGAGCGGATCATGGACGTCTACTCGCACCTGCTCGCGGAGCGGATCGTCTACCTCGGCACCGCGATCGACTCCGGCGTGGCCAACGCGGTGATCGCCCAGTTGCTGCACCTGGAGGCGGACAACCCGGAGCGCGAGATCAGCCTCTACATCAACTGCGAGGGCGGCGACCCGTCCGCGATGCTCGCGCTGTACGACACCATGCGCTTCATCAAGGCACCGGTGGCGACGACGTGCGTCGGCCAGGCGGTCGCGGCCGGCGCGGTGCTGCTGGCCGCCGGCCGGGCCGGGTACCGCTTCGTGCTGCCCCACACCCGCGTGGTGCTCCACCAGCCGGCCGCGCAGGGCCGGGGCACCATCCCGGACCTGATCCTGCGGGCCGACGAGGTGGTGCGGGTGCGCACCCAGCTCGAAGAGATCCTCTCGACGCACACCGGCCACGACGTCGCGGAACTGCGGCACGACACCGACCGCGACCGCGTGTTCGACGCGCGCGGCGCGGTCACCTACGGGCTGGCGGACCACGTCCTCGACCAGCGCGCCTGAAAGCGCGCTCAGGCGGCCATGAGCACGGGTCCCCCGGGTCGGCGACCGGCCCTCGGACCCGTGCCCGGACGCTGCCCGAGGTCACCGGCGATGCCGACGAGCAGGCCGAGCAGGTCGACGCCGAGCGCGCCGGCGACCGCCGCGATCATCTCGCTCGACGGCTCCTTGCGCCCGCGCTCGATCTCGGACAGGTACTGCGGCGAGATCCCGGCCCGCTCGGCGACGTCGACCAGCCGGCCGCCCCGCTCCTCCCGGGCGGCGCGCAGGCTGCGGCCGAGCACCTCGCGCCACAGCGGCTCGGGCTCGGCCGCGCGGCCCCGGGAGAAGGGGAGGATCTCTGCCATGCGGGTCATCCTGCCACCGGCCACCCGGCCGTCCGCAGCGGTTCCGCTCGCAGCGGAACGACGGCCCTGCCGGGCGGGCACTGTCGGTGACAGGCCGGCCACCGTGATCCACCGAGCGCGGGACGGCCGACCGGAGGGGTGGTCCTGTCACGCGTGGGCGTGTCCAGCGCCGTCACGGACGGTGTTCCCAACACCATCCAGATGAAGAGTGAAGACCGGTGTAGACGGCCGTTTGCCGGGTAGCCGACAGACAGGTGACCCGAGGAGACCTAGTGGAATCGAAGAAACCCGCAAAGATCGTGAAGAACGCTTTGGAGAAGGCTGTCGAGAAGGTGACCGACCTGGTGACCCCGGACGTGCCCGGGGCCCCGTCGAGTGAGCCGCCCAGCGTCACCGAGCCGACCGAGCCGCGGGAGCCCCTCCCTCCGAAGCCCGACCAGGACGCGCCCGAGACGGTGAGCCCGACCGGAGCGCCGACCGGCGCTCCCAAGGTGGCCAACAGCCAGCAGGGTGCGTTCCTCACCACCGCGCAGGGGGTGCGGCTGTACGACACCGACCACTCGCTCAAGGCGGGCGAGCGCGGTCCGACCTTGTTGCAGGACCACCACCTGCGCGAGAAGATCATGCACTTCGACCACGAGCGCATCCCGGAGCGGGTGGTGCACGCGCGCGGCGCGGGCGTGCACGGGGTGTTCGTGGGCTACGGCTCGGCGGAGAGCGTGTGCAAGGCCGGGTTCCTCGCCGAGGGCAAGACCACGCCGGTCTTCGTCCGGTTCTCCACGGTCGTGGGGTCGCGCGGCTCGGCGGACACGGTGCGGGACACCCGTGGGTTCGCCACGAAGTTCTACACCGACGAGGGCACGTTCGACCTGGTGGGCAACAACATCCCGGTCTTCTTCATCCAGGACGGCATCAAGTTCCCGGACATCATCCACGCCGCGAAGCCGCACCCGGACCGCGAGATCCCGCAGGCGCAGAGCGCGCACGACACGTTCTGGGACTTCGTCTCCCTGCACACCGAGGCCACGCACCACGTGCTGTGGCACATGTCCGACCGGGGCGTGCCGCGCTCCTACCGGACCATGGAGGGCTTCGGCGTCCACACGTTCCGGCTGGTCAACGAAGCGGGCGAGACGTCGCTGGTGAAGTTCCACTGGAAGCCGCAGCTCGGCGTGCACTCCCTGCTGTGGGAGGAAGCGCAGCTCATCAACGGCGTCGACCCGGACTTCCACCGCCGCGACCTGTTCGACGCGATCGAGTCCGGCGCGTTCCCGCAGTGGGAGCTGGGCATCCAGGTGTTCCCGGACACGCCCGAGCAGACGTTCGAGGGCATCGACCTGCTCGACTCGACCAAGATCGTGCCCGAGGAGCTCGCCCCCGTGCAGCCGATCGGGATGATGACGCTCAACCGCAACCCCACCAACTACTTCGCCGAGGTCGAGCAGGTCGCGTTCCACACCGGGCACCTGGTGCCGGGCATCGACGTGACCGACGACCCGCTGCTGCACGCCCGCCTGTTCTCCTACCTCGACACGCAGCTCACCCGCCTGGGGGGCCCGAACTTCCACCAGATCCCGATCAACCGGCCCCACGCGCCGGTCAACGACATGCTGCGCGACGGGTTCCACCAGCACGCGGTGCACGGTGGTGTCGCGCCGTACAAGCCGAACTCCCTCGACGGCGGCTGCCCGTTCCACGCCGGTGCCGCCGACAAGGCGTTCGTCGAGGTGCCGCAACGGGTCGCGGAGTCCGCCAAGGTCCGGCGGGCGGCGGCGTCGTTCGACGACCACTTCACCCAGCCCCGGCTGTTCTTCCGCAGCCTGAGCCCGGTGGAGCAGGAACACGTGATCCGGGCGTTCACCTTCGAGCTGGGCAAGTGCTACGAGCAGGCGATCAAGGAGCGCGAGCTCCTCGTGCTCGCGCGGGTCGACGAACGCCTGTGCGCCGAGGTCGCCGCCGGACTGGGGCTGCCCGTGCCCGAGGTCCAGGAGCTGCCGGACGTCGAGCCGAGCCCGGCGCTGTCCCAGCTCGGGCAGACCTGGCCGCTGGCCGGACGACTGGTGGGCATCGTCGTTGACGCGGACGACGAGGACGGGCTCGACGGCGTGCGCACGGCCAAGCTCGCCCTCCAGGCGGCCGGCATCGTGCCGCTGATCATCGCGAGCCGGGGCGGTGACCTCGCCCACGGTCTCGTGGCCCAGCGGACGTTCCTGACCGCGCGCTCGGTCGAGTTCGACGCGCTGCTGGTGGCCGCCGCTCCCCCGCCGGCCCCCGACGCCCTGCCCGTGCGGGACGAGAAGGCGGGTGCGGGCGCGTCACCGGTCGACCCGCGCGTCGACCTGCTGGTCGCCGAGACCTACCGGCACGCCAAGGCGATCGGCGCGTGGGGTGCCGGTACGGCGGTGGTCGGCACGGGGCCCGGCGTGGTGACCGGCGAGCCGAGCGAGGTCGTGGAGCAACTGCTGGCCCTGATGGGCGAGCACCGCGTGTGGGCCAGGCTCACGCGCGCGTAGCCGAACAACCGGAAGATGGCCGCCAGGACCGGATTCGGGACTGGGGCGGGTGAGGACCACGGTCGCGTCACCCCGCCCCGCAGCCCGGGTCCGGTCCTGGCGCGTCGTGGAGGGGAAGAGGATCGATGCCGAAACCGTTGTCGGAGCAGGTCGTCGTCGTGGTCGGTGCGTCGTCGGGCATCGGCCGGGTCACCGCCCTCCGGTTCGCCGCACGCGGAGCGCGGGTGGTGTGCGCGGCGCGGAACGCCCAGGCGTTGGACGCCGTGGTGGCCGAGATCGGGGACCGCGCCGTCGCCGTGCCGACGGACATCGCCGACGAGACCGCCGTCCGGGCACTGGTCCGCGCGGCCGAGGAGCGGTTCGGGCGGATCGACACGTGGGTCACCGCAGCGGGTGTGGGCGTCGTCGGCCGGGTCGAGGACGTACCGGCGGCGGAGTTCGACCGGGTCATGCGGGTGAACTTCCTGGGTCACGTCCACGCCGTGCAGGCCGTCCTGCCCGCGTTGCGCCGAGCGGGCGGCGGGGCGATCATCGGCATCGCCTCCATCGAAGGCGTGCGGTCCGTGCCGTGGCAGGCCCCTTACGCGGCGAGCAAGTTCGCGCTGCGCGCGCTCTACGACAGCCTGCGGGTCGAGCTGGCCCAGTCCGGTGACCCGATCAAGGTGACCACGATCATGCCCGCCGCGATCGACACCCCGTTCTTCGAGCACTCCCGCACCCACCTCGGCGAGCTGCCCCGACCCCTGCCGCCGGTGTACGCGCCCGAACTCGTCGCGGACGCCGTGGTGACGGCCGCCGAGCACCCCCGGCGGGAGGTGCCGGTCGGTGGCTCGACGGCCGCGTTCTTCCTGGGACAGCGCCTGTTCCCCGCGATGACCGACGCCTTGCTGTCGGTGCGCGGGCTGGCCGCCTACGTCTCGCGCAAGAGCGGTCCGGACAACGGCGTGGACAACCTCGACAGGACGGTGGAGGGACCGGGCCGCGTCTCGGGTTCCTACCCTGGCCGGGTCATCGGCCGCAGCCCGTTCACCGTGCTCGCGTCCCGCATTCCCCGGCCGGGTGAACTGCTCACCGCCGCAGTGGCCCGCCTCAACCGGAGGTGACCACCGCCCGTCGAGGAGTCCGGTGCCGGCTCACGGTGTCAGGAGCACCTTCACCGCGTTGTCCCGCTTCTGCTGGAAGATCTCGTAGGCGTGCGGTGCCTGCGCGAGCGGCAGGTGGTGCGTGGCGAAGTCGTCGGTGCCCAACGGGTCGTCGTCGGTCAGCAGCGGCAGGATCTCCGGCACCCACCGCAGCACGTTCGCCTGTCCCATGCGGAACTGGATCTGCTTGTCGAACATCCTCAGCATCGGCAGCGGATCGGCCATGCCGCCGTACACACCGGACAGTGAGATGGTGCCGCCACGACGCACGATCTCGATCGCCGATCGCACCGCGTGCAGCCGGTCCACGCCCGCCGTCTTCATGAACCGCGCCGCGATGGCGTCCGGCAGCAGGCCCACGGCCTGGTGCGCCAGCTTCGCGACCGGCGCGCCGTGCGCCTCCATGCCCACCGCGTCGATCACGGCGTCCGGTCCGCGTCCGCCGGTCAGGTCGCGGATCTGCTCCACCAGGTGGCTCTCCCGCAGGTCCAGCACCGCCACCCCGCGCGCCCTGGCCCGCGCCATCCGCTCCGGCACGAAGTCGACCCCGATGACCAGGCCCGCGCCCCGGTGCAGGGCGACCCGCGCCGACATGTCACCGATCGGCCCCAGGCCCAGCACGACGACGCTGGAACCCTCCCGCACGTCGGCGTACTCGACCGCCTGCCACGCCGTCGGCAGCACGTCGGACAGGTAGACGAAGCGGTCGTCCGGCGGCCCCTGCGGCACCTTGATCGGCAGCGTGTTGCCGAAGGGCACCCGCAGGTACTCCGCCTGTCCACCCGGGACCTGCCCGTACAGCTTGGTGTAGCCGAACAGCGCCGCGCCCGAGCCCTGCTCGCGCACCTGCGTCGTCTCGCACTGCGATTGCAGTCCCCGGTCGCACATGAAGCACGCGCCGCACGAGACGTTGAACGGCACCACCACCCGGTCGCCCGGCTTGAGCGCGGTGACCTCCGAGCCGACCTCCTCGACGATGCCCATCGGCTCGTGCCCGAGGATGTCCCCCTCGTCCAGGAACGGCCCCATCACCTCGTACAGGTGCAGGTCCGAACCGCACACCCCGGTCGACGTGACGCGCACGATCACGTCCGTCGGTTCTTCGAGGATCGGGTCGGGCACGGTGTCCACCCGGACATCGCGCCGCCCGTGCCAGGTCACAGCCTTCATGTCGCCTCCCGTGGAGTTCCCGTGGAGTTTCGTTCGGGCGAGGGGTACCCGTCTCCCCGTCCTCGGACACCGTCTACACGGGGCACTGGTCGCGCCGGTCCGCCGACCTGTCCGATACCGAGCCGGGGGCGGTCAGGAGGTGACGGCGACGCCCTCCGGGTCGTCGCCCACGGGCACCGTCGCGACCAGCGCGGGCGCGCCCGCGCTGATGACCGACATCAGGTCAGCCCCGGAGTTGGTGACGTAGACGAAGCTGTCGTCCGGGCTCGCGGCGGCCCCCTCGGGGGTTTCCGCCACCGGGAGCGCCGGGCCGATCGCGGCACCGGACCGTTCCAGGACCGTGACCGTGTTCGAACCCGAGTTGGCCACGTGCACCCGACCGCCCGGGGTGACCGCCACGCCGATCGGCGCGTTGCCCACCTTGGTCGTCCGGATGGGCCGGTTGCCCAGGGTGTCGATCACGGTGACGTCGTCCGAGCCCGTGTTCGCCACGTAGAGGCGGTCGCCCTCGGCGTTGAGCGCGATACCGGCGGGGAAGAGTCCTACGGGGATGGTGGCGATGGTGCTGTTGGCGTTGGCGTCGATGACGGTCACGCTCTGGCCGCCGTTGTTGGCGACGTAGACGCGGCTGCCGTCCGGGCTCGCCACCGCACCGTGGGGGAACCGGCCCACCTCTATGGCCTGGAGCGGCTGGTTCGTCTGGACGTCGATCACGGTGACGGTGCCCGAGCCGTAGTTGGTCACGTAGGCGTAGGTCGGGGTCACCGCGACGTCGAACGGGTGCAGTCCGACCGGCACGGTCGCCACCACTTCGAGGCTCCTCGGATTGATCACCGAAACGGTGTCGGACTGCTCATTCGCCACGTACACCCCGCCCACGCCCGGTGCCGTGCCCACGCCCACCGGTGTGTCGCCGACCGGAATGGTCGCCACCACTTCGCCCAGCCGCGTGTTGTAGACGGACACGGTATTGCTCCCGCTGTTGGCCACGAACACCTGGACCCGTACCGGCCAGCGCGGCTCGGTCGCGGATGCGGGCGTGGTGCCCATCGTGAGCACCAACGCCAGCAGCCCCACCCGGGCGATGAATTTTCGCCTGAAAGTGGGAGCGATCGACCCAGAGTAAGTTTCAGGCCCAGCGGACAACCACATCGCGAACTCTCCCTCACCCTGAAATTATTCCATAATCACCAAGAATAAACGCGAATAATCCTCTTGACCTGCGCTTCTTCCCGTCGCCTGTGGAGCACGGGCCGTTGATCGGGGCCAGCAAGCCGACCAGCTCCGCACCTCCGGGGCCACGCTAATGGCCTAGAGCGCGGTGTCGCTGAGTGAAGGGGCCGAGATGCCCTGCCAGAGCGGTGAATTCGCGCGAACGTGCTGTTCGCGGTGCGAAAACGAATATCGGAGCACGGATAGTGACGACCGTCGTGCCGCAGTACCGCCATGCCGTGCGAACGGGGCGGCACCGCCACCGTGCATACATTCTTCACCGGACGAAAACCCGCAGATGAATTCCGAAGTGGACCGGCCGACGCTTTCGCGAAACGGGTCCGCGCGCTCGCCGATCAGACGACGCCACGCCCGGCGACCGGGGGCTCACCGGTGGTCGCGGCGGACGCCCACCGCCGGAACCGCGCGTCGACCGTCCTTTCCGGACTCGACGCCCCGCTGGGACCGGGGTCCTCGTCGGAGGAGAAACCAGGTGTGGAACCGGCCCGGTGCGGGCACCCCTCCGGCGGGATCGACATCCCGACCACGACAACAGGAGGGGTTCCGCTTGACGACGACGATCGAGAAGTCCGTGGACATCCGCGTCCCGGTCACCACCGCCTACAACCAGTGGACCCAGTTCGAGTCCTTCCCGGCCTTCATGGAAGGCGTCGAGAAGATCAACCAGCTCACCGCCACCCGCACCCACTGGGTGACGCGCATCGGCGGGGCCACCCGGGAGTTCGACGCGGAGATCACCGAGCAGACCCCCGACGAGCGCATCGCGTGGCAGAGCGTCGACGGCCCCCGGCAGAGCGGCGTGGTGACCTTCCACCGCCTGGCCGACGCGTCCACCCGGGTCCACCTCCACCTGGAGTACGACCCGGAGACGGCGCTGGAGGTGGCCGGCACGGCCCTGGGCGTCGTGGGGCACCGGATCGAGGGTGACCTGAAGCGGTTCAAGGAGTTCATCGAGGACCTCGACGGCGAGACGGGCGCGTGGCGCGGGGTGGTCCCCGACGGTCCGGGCAGCGCGGCCCACCCGGACCCGGCCGACGCCCAGCGCTCGCCGGCTCCCAACACCGCCGCGCGCCCCAACCCGGCCGCAGGCCCCGGGCCCGCCGCTCCCCAGCCCTTGGGCGCACCGGCACCGTCCAGTGTCGCCGACCCCGCGTTCTCCCACCCCGCAGACGGCCGACGGCCGAGCTGACCCAAGCCCAACGGGGCGGTGAGGGACCCTTCCGGGGCTCTCACCGCCCCGCTGTCGTCACCGTTCCCGCAGGCGGCGGTGACCAACACGGCAGGCAAGTCTGGTTTCCGATCGACGTGCGACCGGGAACTCCCCCGCCCGCGACACCACCGGGCCGGCGAACCGCTCGTCGAGGAGGTCAGGCGATGACCGAAGCAGCAGACCGCAGTGCCACTCCCCTGCCCGCCACCTCCTGGTGGTTCGAGGCGCTCTCCGACACCACGCGGGCGATCACGGCCCTCACCCGCGCCGCCGCCGGGGCCGGTGACCTGGACGAGGTGCTCCAGGCGGTGGGCGAGCACGCCGTCACGTCGGTCCCCGCGGCCGACATCGTTTCGGTGACCGTCATCGACGGGGCCGAGGCGGTCACGGCGGCGATCACCGATCGCGACTTCCTGGACCTCGACCGGCACCAGTACGCCTCCGGCGAAGGTCCCTGCCTGGTCGCGGCCCGCACCGGCCGGGTGGTCCGGGCGACCCTCGCCGAGGCCACCGGGCGCTGGCCGTCCTTCGCCGACGCCGGGCGCGCCGCCCACCTGGGCGGTGTCCTGTCGGCACCCCTGTCGCTCGGCGGCGGGAGAACCGGGTCCGTCAACTGCTTCGGGTTCGCCGCCGAGGGCTTCGGCGAGGCCGACGCGCACCTGCTGCGGGTGTACACCGCGGGCGCGGAAGCGGTCGTGCACGGTGCCCTCCGGGACTTCGGCCACGTGCGCAGTGCCGCGCAGGTCACCGAGGCGCTCGAACGCCGGTGCGTGATCGAGCAGGCGAAGGGCGTGCTGATGGCCGTGCACGCGGTCGACTCCAAGGGGGCGTTCGAGCTGCTCGTGGCCCGCTCCCAGGAGGAGAACACGAAGGTGTGGCTGCTCGCGCGGCAACTCGTCGACCAGGTGTCGGGAAACCGACCGGGTAGGTGAGCGGCCTCCGGGTCCCTTGGTCTGGAACCCGGAGGCCTGGTGACCCGCAGTGCCGCGGCACGGTGATCACGTGGTCGCGGATTACCCGGATCGTTCGGCGGCTAACGCACCGGGCGGGTGTCTCCCCCACGTGGGTCGCCGAACTCGTGCGTCGAGGCGGTCGGCGCACGGCCCCGTCCGGGGCGGCGGCGGTCGTGATCGCGAGGCGAACATGCCGTTGGACGTGGTAGTTCGCTTCCCGACGGGTTCCCGGGAGCCCGTCTGCCGAGCGTTCCACCGCCATTCGCCACAGCCTCGGACGTGATCGGGATCACGGCGTTCGGACCGTCCGGTGTTGCTCCATCCGTGGTCGGTCGGCGGTCAGGTGGCCGTCATGGCGCGGCGGACCGCCAGCAGGGCCACGTCGTCGGCGGCGGGCGTGTCGCCCACGAGGGCGGCCATGATCCGGACGCAGGCGGTCTCCGGCGGCTCGGCCCGGGTGACCGCCCGGAGGCGCTCCAACCGCATGTCCAGGTCCACGTCGCGCCGCTCGACCAGCCCGTCGGTGTAGAGGGCCACGAGTGCGCCCGGCGGCAGGTCCACGCCGACCGACCGGCGGCCGGTGACCGCCAGGCCGTACCCCACGGGCGGTCCCACGGGGGCGTCCACCAGCACCGACCGGCCGTCCGGCACGGCCAGCACGGGTGGTGGGTGGCCGGCCAGCGCCAGCTCCAGCCGGTGGGCGGGGGTGTCGATCACGCCGTAGGCGATCGTGGCCATGGCGTAGCCCTCGAAGTGGCTCGCCTTGCGGTCGAGCCTGCCCAGCACCTCCGCCGGGTCGGTGAACTCCAGCGCGTAGGCGCGCAACGCGCTGCGCAGCCGGCCCATGACGATCGCGGCGGCCAGCCCGCTGCCCGCGACGTCGCCGATCACCAGGCCCAGCCGGTCGCCGGGCAGCCGGAACACGTCGTACCAGTCACCGCCGACCGGGCTGTGGGCCCCGGGTACGTACCGGGCCGCCAGGTGCCACTCGGCGGTGGCCGGCAGCGTCTCGGGCAGCAGGCTGTCCTGGAGCATGGCGGCGGCGGTGCGCTCGACCCGCGACCGGTGCGCGTGCGCGGCCATCGCGAGCCGGTCGGCGACGAGCTGGAGGAGCACGACCTCCTCGTCGTCGAACTCCCGGGGAGCGGTGCGGCCCACGTGCAGCACGCCGACCAGGTCCCCCTGCGTCACCATGGGCACGCCCAGCAGCACGCGCAGTCCGCGCGTCCACAGCAGGGGGTTCACCACGGTCGACTCGTCGACCCGGTCGATGCGCACCGGCTTCCGCTGCTGCGCCACCCGACCGGCGAAACCCACGCCGACCGGGACCCGGACGCCCTGGAAGACCTCCGCCTCCAGCCCGGACGCCGCCCTGGCCACCAACTGCCGGCCTCCGGCGTCGGTCAGCAGGACGGTGGCGGTGTCCACCGCGAACAGCTCGCGCACCCGTGGCAGGAGCACGTCGAAGACCTGCTCCAGCTCCAGCTCCCGCAACGCGCCGTCGGTGATCGCCTCCAGCACCGCCAACCGCGTCACGGGGTCCAGCACCCCGCCCATCACCTCTCCTGTCCCCTGCGGGTTCCACCGAGCCGGGCAACCGGCCGGCCGTCGAGCCGCACCGGGAAGACGATAATCGGGACCCGGTGCACCATCCGCAACGTGGACCCCCAACCGCTCCACGGTCGCACCGTCCGGCACCGGTCGCACGACCTCCGTCCCCCTCCGTCCCCCTCCGGCCTCCCCGGCGACGGCGCTGCCGGGCGGGCTGCAACACTCGGCCACCGAGGCTCAGGCCCACCCCCGCGCGGATGAGCTGGACAACCCGCTCGACGTCACTGTTGAAACGTGCACGCCGGTCGAGTACATCATTCCCTCGGCGGCCACCAGGAATGCCGTCGACGCGATTCCCTGAGATCGTGGGTGCCCATGGGAAAGACTTGCCGATTCCCTCTCCCCGGCTTTCCCGACAGTCGGACCGCGGAACGGCCGAACCGCCCGCGCGACGCTCTTCGCGCCCACCACCCGCCGCCACCCGGCACGACGCGAGGCGTGCACCTTGATCGTCCACTGTGGATCTTGCCGTGATCACAAGTCCTGATCATGCAAGGAAAGTAGCTGCTCAGCGTCCCAGAGAAGGGTGCTCCACGTCACCCGTGAACCGGCGTACGAACGAGCCGCTCCGCGCGTCTCACCTACATAGAATGAGTTCCACTGGTACCTGGAGAGAAAAGAGCCTGATGACCAAGTCGACGCGAGCCAAGGCCATCGTCCGATACGCAGCGGCACCGCTGGGAATCCTGTTGTCCGGTGTGCTCGTGCTCGCCGCATCACAGGCCGCGTTCTCCGCGCAGACCTCGACCGGGTCGAACTCGTGGAGCACGGGCACGATCAACCTCACCAACGACCACGAGGGCCAGGCGGTCTTCGCGGTGGAGAACCTGGCACCGGACACCGGTGGCACCAAGGACGTCGCCGTCACCTACACGGGTGACTACGCCTCGGACATCCGGATGTACGCCACGTCTCCCGTCGAGCCGACCGGCGTGCTGGCCACTAACATCACGCTCACCATCCAACGCGGTACCGGCTCCGGTGCGTCCTTCGCGCCGGACCAGAACGCGCAGTGGACCGGCACGCTGGCCGCGTTCGACGCGATCAGCTCCTACTCCACCGGCGTGCTCGGCTACCAGACGCCGGTCTCGGTGGCCAAGACCTTCCGCATCGCCTACAACTTCGCTCCGACCGGTGACACCACCGAGCTGATGGGCAAGAACACCGGCGTCACCTTCACCTGGGCCGCCGAAACCACGTCCTGACAGCTTCCCGAACAGGGACGAGGCTGACATCCGAAATCCGGAGAGCACCGCGCGACCGTCCGTCGACGCCTGGCCCTCAGCGGCCGGGCGGGCGGTCTGCCGCGCGGTGCTCGGCATCGTGGTCGGGCTCGTGCTGTGGTCGCTGGTACCGCCGCTGATCGGCTGGCAGAGCTCGGCCGTCGTGTCGGGTTCGATGTCACCGCGCATCGACCGGGGCGACGTCGTGGCGGCGTCGCCGATCGCCGGTGACGACGTCGCCGCCGGGCAGATCATCCTGTTCAGCGACCCGGGCCCGAACGACCGCACGATCCTGCACCGGGTGCTGTCGGTGAACAGCGACCGGACGCTGGTCACCAAGGGCGACGCGAACGCCGACCCGGACCCCACCCCGGTACCGGTCGACGACGTGCAGGGCCTGGCACGGCTGCGGGTGCCGTGGGTCGGCTACCCCCTCACGTGGATCGGCGAGGGCCGCTGGGTGCCGCTGATCGCCATCGCGGGCGCGCTGTCGCTGCTCACGGCCGGCGCGTTCGGCCAACGGCCGCGCTCCACCCGGCAGGCGGTGGCCGCCGGGACGGCGCTGGTCGTGCTGGTCACCGTCGGGGTGACCACGGCGCGGGCCGGTTTCACCGACACCACCGCGACCGCCGCGAGCTGGCGGACCTCGGCGCTGACCGGGTATCCGGCGGCGGTCCTGGCCAACCAGCCCCAGTACTACTACCGCCTCGGCGAGACGGCCGGCCCGACCGCCCGCGACGCGTCCGGCAACAACTTCCACGCCCAGTTCCGGGGATCGCCGCAGTACGGCGTGCCCGGTGCGCTGACCTCGGACCCGAACCAGAAGGCCGCCGCGTTCCCGTCCAACACCGCTCTGGGCTTCGCGACCACCACGGTCCGCACCGCGCCGTCGGTGTTCACGTGGGAGGCGTTCATCAAGGCCGACTTCGCGTCGTCGGAGAGCACGCTCTTCCAGTTCGTGTCGGCGACCGGTGCGGCGACCTACCGGATCGTGCTGCGCGGCGGTGAGGTCGGCCTGTTGCAGAACTCGTCCACGCAGCTCATCACCCTCAGCTCGGGCTACCTGACCAACAACACCTGGCAGCACGTCGCCGTCACGGTGTCGGCGAGCGCCGGGCAGGTGTACGTCAACGGCAAGGCGAGCCCGGCGACGGCGCTGCGCCTGCCGGGCTTCACGGTCCCGGCCTCCCGCCTGTCGTTCGCCGGCCCGGACGGCGCTCCGACGGACAAGCCGTACAAGGGCACGCTGGACGAGGTCGCCCTCTACCCCCGGGTCCTGACCGCAGCCCAGGTCCAGGCCCACTACAACGCCCGCTAGCGGCGGTCAGCCCTCGGTGCACCACGCGATGACCTGGGCCACGAGGGTGTCGAGGGAGAGATCGACCTCCGTGCGGACGACGCCGTCCGGGTCGCGGAACTTCGCGACGAACGGCCACGGTCCTTCCAGCCAGCCCGCGTAGCTCTCCGTGTCGTCGGTGAGCAGCGCGCTGCGACCGCGTAACGGGTCGACCACCCAGTACGCGCCGTGCTCGTCGTCGTCGTAGTACAGGTGGATGTGCGCCGCGTCGATGCCCGCCGCCGACAGCGCGCTGATGATGCCGTACCGGGACGCCGCGCGCTTGTGGTCGGGGTTGACCCTGACCGAGGCCCTCCCCCAGTCCACCCTCGTGTTGCCGCGCGGCACCCATTCCGGCTGCGCGGACTCCTCCCTCGGTGGCATGGTCGTGCGACCTCCTCGACGCGGACGCGGACGTGGCCGACTCGGCCGGATCGCCGCAGGAGATCGACGGTACCGGGACGAACAGCCGCAACGTGCGGTCACCTCGCGGCCCGCGAGGTGGATCGTGGGGTGTGGCACGCGGGCGGCATCGCGACGAGAGGACCACCCGATGAAGACGATCCTGGACGGCAAGGGGCTCAAGCTCGGTCTGTTCGCGGCGAACTGCTCGTCGGGCTTGGCCGTGACCACCGCTCCCGAGCGGTGGTCCGGGAGTTGGGCGGACAACCTGCGGCTGGCCGGGCGGGCCGAGGAGGTCGGCATCGACTTCCTGCTGCCGGCCGCTCGCTGGAAGGGCTACGGAGGGCGGAGCGACTTCCACGGCGAGGTGCTCGACCCCACGACGTCGGGTGCGGGCCTCCTCGCGCGCACCACCCGCCTGGTCGTGTTCTCGACGGTGCACACCGCCTTCACCCACCCGGTCGCGGTGGCCAAGCAACTGGCCACGCTCGACCAGATCGGCCGGGGGCGGGCCGGGCTCAACATCGTGGCGGGCTGGAACAAGCCCGAGTACGACGCGTTCGGCACCGACCTCCCCGACAGCCACGACGACCGCTACGCGCTGGCCCAGGAGTGGTGGGACGTCGTGCGGGCCATCTGGACCCGGCCGGACGCCTTCGACCACGACGGCAGGTTCTTCCGCCTCCGCGACGTCGAAGGGCTGCCCGGACCGCACGACGGTCCCCTCCCCGTGGTCAACGCGGGGTCCTCGGACCAGGGCCTCGACTTCGCCACGCGCAACGCCGACATCGCGTTCACCATCGTCGCCGGTCCGGAGGACGGGGAAGCGGTGGTCCGCCGGTTGACCGACCGGGCGCGGCGGCACCACGGCCGCACCACCAGGGTGTTCACACCGGCGCACGTGGTGTGCCGCCCGACCCGGCGCGAGGCGCAGGAGTACCTGCACCACTACGCCCACGACCACGCCGACTGGGACGCGGTCGACAACCTCATGCGGCTGCAAGGGCTGCACGCGAAGTCCTTCACCCCCGCGATGCTCGCGACCTTCCGCTCCCGGTTCGCCGCCGGGCACGGAACGTGCCCCCTGGTCGGCGATCCCGACGACGTCGCGGACCAGGTCGAGCGCTTCCACCGGGCCGGGTTCTCCGGGATGACGGTGAGCTTCGTCGACTACCTCGCCGAGCTGGACTACTTCGCCCAGGAAGTGCTCCCCCGCCTGCACGCCCGAGGTCTCCGCACGTCCGCCTGACCCCTCGGGCTTGGATGTGCGCATGACCGCCACGACGTCGCGGACCGACCGCTCCCACGCCTACGACCACGAGCCGTGGCCGGCGGCACGGCGACATCGAGTTCCCCGGCGGGGACCAGGACGGTGCGGACTGGCCGCTCGGCCTGCTCGCCGCCGGGGTCGGCCGGATCGGCTACCCGGTCGACGGGACACCCGCCCGAGGTCGTTCGACGGTTTCCCGGCCGGCACCGCCGCGCCGACGCGGACCGGTCACGGGGACGGGGTGCGGCCTGACGTGCGTGCGAGGCGCAAGGTGGCCAACGGGACGCCCACGACGGCCAGGACCGTGATGCCGAGCAGCAGGTAGGCGAAGCTGCGGTCGTCGGGTGCCCGCGCGTCCTCGACGTCCGACGAGGGGTCGGCGGGGTCGTAGATGATCTCGATCTCCTCGCCCACCCGGACCTCCGGTCCGGTGATGCTCGGACCGATCGCCGCGCGCACGGGGGTGCCGTCGGGGGTGCGGAACTCGACCTCGTCGTTCTTGTGCGTGTCGACCACGCGGGCGGTGGCTTTCCGCCCGCGTTCGGCCAACGCGGAGTCGTTGCTCCACACCGCGTACGTGCCGATGGCGAAGCCGATGATCACCGCCACGCCCATCAACCCGAAAAACCACGCCGACGGACGCCGCCGGGACGTCGAGATCCCCATGGGATCGAGGTTCCTCGACACGGGGGACGCCAAACCTGGCGGGACGGACTCCGGTCCGCCGGGAGGTCGTCTGCGGTAGACGATCCTGCACCTGCGACGCACCCCCGGCCGGGAGCCGGTGGTCCAGCGCAAGGCCGGTTTCGAGTTCGAGACCACCATGCGGGTGGAGGCCGACCGCAAGCCGACGACCCGGGACACGCGGACGGAGTGCCCGGCCTGGTGCAGCTCGAACCGCGCCGGCTGCCCAAGGCCCCCGGAGGGGCGCGCGTGGTCACCGGGCGAGGACGTAGCCGTCGTCGGGGCGGTGGTCGCGGGAGCGGCGCAGGTCGGTGAGGGCGAAGGTGCGCTGGACCCAGCGGTCCGCTCCGTCGTAGCGGGGACGGAAGGGTGTGCGGCCGTGCACGGTGACCCGGTTGTCCACGACGGCCATGTCGCCGGGTGCCAGTCGGGTGGTGCGCACGGCGGTGTCGAAGGCGTGGGCGAGTTCGGCCAGTGCCGCCTCGGCCCGTGGGGTCAGCGCGGTGACGGCGATCTGGGCGATCCGGATGTCGGGGTCGTCGTCCGCTCCGGAAAGCACCGGTTGCGGTGCGCGGGCTGTGTCGTCGGTGCCGAAGGACGGGGGCGGTCGGAGGATGAACTCGGGCGCGGACAGCACGTCCCTGGTGGCCTCGGGGAGCAGGGGCAGCGCCTCGCGCAGGCAGGCCGTGCGCAGGCCCGCGACGCGGTCGTGGTCGGCGCGCAGGCACAGCAGCAGCACGTGGTCGGGTTCGTGGGGGTGGAAGGCGTTCTCGTTGTGGAAGGTCAGCAGCGCCGATCCGGCGTTGCCGGAGAAGTTCTCCTTGCCGGGCACCGGGACGACGTCCTGGACGAGGGCACCGGACTTCTCGGCCCGGTAGGCGACCGGGTCACCGAGCCCGCAGGCGAGCACGGCGAGCACCGCCGAGGCGACGGTGGGTTCGCGCTGCACCGAGTCCGATGTGGACGGTGTGGCGGGCAGCGCGGCGGCGTCGACCGGGAGGCCGTGGATCACCAGCACGCCCTGCGGGCCCGAGTGCCGCCGGAACCGGCGCACCGCGCGGCGCAAGGACAGCGGAGCCTCGTCCCAGGCGTCCCGGGCGCGGGCGATCCACTCCGGTGCGTCCACCCGGTACCGGCTGTCGGAGCTCAGCCCCCGCGCCAGGCGTTCCACTTCGGCGGTGTCGGACGGGGTCAGGTCCAGCTCGGCGGTGACGGTGAGGGCGCTGTCGGTGGTGGCGCTGTCGGTGGTGGCGCTGTCGGTGGTGGCGGCGAGCTCGGGCATCGGCGTTCGCTCCTGGTTCCGGTGCGGTCTCGGGGTCAGTGCCGCAGGGCTGCCACGGCATCGGCGACGTAGTGGTCGCCGAAGCGGATCAGCGGCGCGTACCGGGCCGCTCGCCGGTGGCGCATCAGGCGCAGTTCGCCCACGGCGTTGTCCGGGCCGTCGGGCGACTGGGCGATGGAGCGTTGCAGGCTCACCATGGAGTAGGCGAGGGTGACGTGCCGCTCGCTGTCGACGAGGTCGGCTTCGAGCAGCGCGTCGCGGGCCGCGGCGAGTTCCGGGTCCCGGGCGGCGAGCTGCCGGTAGGGCTCGGGCACCACCGCGAGCAGGTCCTTCATCGCCGCGCGGAAGGTCTTGTAGGCGCGGTGCTGCCGCCCGCTCAACGGGCGTTCCACCTCGGGCGGCTGCATGGTGGGGCGGACGGTCGCGGTGTAGTACTCGACGGGGATCATGCCGGCGTGGGCCATGGCCGCCGGGAAGCCCCGCACGAAGGTGGTGGCGTGGCCGAGCCTGCGCAGGGCGGAGGTCGTCGCGCCGAGGCGCAGGTGGTGCGCGGCGTCGGTCACCGCGACCGCCGCGCAGACGTTGAACAGCACGTGCACCTGGTGGCCGATGATCCACCGCGCCGTCCACCGGGCGTCCCACGACGTGTCCGCCACGGCCGGCGCGGGCGACACCGGCTCCTCGGGAGGGGAATCCGGGGCGGTGGCACCGGTCAGGTCGAGCACGGCGCGCGCCATGCCGGCGACCTCGACGGCCAGGTCGGAGCCGGACAGCGGGGCCTCGCCCAGGTCTTCCAGGCCGCGCAGCACGATCGACGCGCCGTGCAGCGCGGCCTGGTGGTCGGACAGGTCCACCTCGCGCACGCGGAAGAACGACTGGCTGGTCGACCCGGCCGGCAGGTCCTCGCCCACCACGGCCGGGCCCTGCGCGGACAGCGCCGACACCAGCCCTTCGGCGACCGCCGACGCGCGCCGCAGGGCGGCGGTGCGCTCGACCGGGCCGGCGTGCGTCGGCACCGCGCCCAACAGCGCGGCGGTCCGCTGCGCCCGGGAGCGGACGGGGAGGTCGAACTCGGGGGTGACCCCACCGGGTCGGGGGTCCCGGAACACGGCGACAGGCGGGTACCGGGCGGTCGGCGAAGCGTTCACGACGTCGAGTATTCCGGCCGGCGGCGGTGCGCAGGTCCCGCCGATCGGGTACGGAAGCCGCCGGCCCACCGCCCCGAACGAGAAACTCGTTCGGGTGGAACATCCACACCGTGGGGCGGTCGTGGGGGGTTTCGCGTGGCAACCGACCTCCCCCGCCCTTAACGTCTGCACGCGGTGGCCGAGGCCCCGGACGGGGACACGGGTCGGTCCACAGTGGACCAGCGGTCCGGCCGCCCGCCCGTGAGCGGGAGACCTCGATCGACCGTGCCCGCCGGCGGCCCGTTCGGCTGATCGACGGAAGGCGACACGGATGAACCGCACACCCGCAACGGCCGCGACCGGGGCGTCCCGGCACTCCCGGTGGGCCGCGCTGGGGGCCGTCGGCGCGGTGATGAGCGCCCTGGCGCTCTTCGGCACGGTGTCGGCCCCGCCCTCGGCGTTCGCCGTCGAGGCGCGGGTGGAGCTGGGCGGGGCGGAGAGCTTCTCGGTGCTCGGTGCCCAGTCCGTCACGAACACCGGTGCCAGCACCCTGAACCGCGACCTCGGCGTGAGCCCCGGCACCAGCATCACGGGCTTCCCGCCGGGCCTCGTCGGGGGCACCATCCACGCCAACGACGCGGTGGCCGCCCAGGCGCAGAGCGACCTGACCGTCGCCTACAACGACGCGGCCGGCCGCGCGCCGACCTCCGACGTCCCCGCCGACCTCGTCGGGCTGACGCTGGTCGGCGGCGTCTACCGGGCACCCGGGGCGGTCGAGCTGAGCGGGACGCTGACGCTCGACGGCCAGGGCGACCCGAACACGGTCTGGATCTTCCAGACGTCCTCGACCCTGATCACCGCGTCGAACAGCTCGATCAACCTCGTCAACGGTGCCCAGGCGTGCAACGTCTTCTGGCAGGTCGGCAGCTCCGCGACGCTCGGCACGGACTCGGACTTCGTCGGCACGATCATGGCGCTGACGTCGATCACGGCGAACACCGGCGCGGACGTCCAGGGCCGGGCCCTGGCGCGCAACGGCGAGGTGACGCTGGACAGCAACACGTTCACCACGGACCTGTGCGAGGTCGTCCCGACGACGACCAGCACCAGCGACACCACCAGCACCAGCGACACGACCGGCACCACGACCGACACCACCACGACCACGGCACCGACGACCCCAGGTCCGACGAGCACGGGTCCGACGAGCACGGGACCGGGCACGACCACCACGACCTCGGCCGGCAACGGCGGCGTGCCCGGCCCGGGTGCCACCCCCGGCGGCCCGAGGCCGCCGGGGCAGGTGTCGCCGTACCCCGGAGGACTCGCCGCCACGGGGAGCAGCTCCCCCGTCGGGCTGCTGATCGGGCTGGGCGTCCTGGTGTCGGCACTGGGTGCCGGGCTCATCGCGGTCACCCGCCGGCGGTCACGCCAGGGAGGCTGACGGCGTGGGCGGTCGCCGCACCCGGCCTTTCAGCCGTCGTGCTCCAGTTCCGCGCACACGGTTTCGAGCACGCCGAGGGCGGCGGCCAGGGCGGGGCGGCGGCCCGTCGGGGTGCGCCACACCCCGTAGATCCGGCGCAGGGGCGGGGCCGCCACGGGCAGCACGCGGACCGAGGGCGGGAGTGGTCCCCGGCCCATGCGGGGCACCAGGGCCAGGCCGAGGCCCGCGCCGACCAGTTCGATTTGGCTGGCGTACTCGGTGACGATGTGGGTGAACCTGTTCGGGTTCGGCGTGTGCTGGAAGGCGTTGAGCAGGAAGTCGTGCGCCACCGAGCCGGGTTCGTAGAGCCACCGGTCCCCGCGCAGCGCGTCCAGGTCCACCGACGACCTGCCGACCAGCGGGTGCTCGTGGTGGGCGAGCACGTCGGACAGGTCGTCGCCCAGGTGCCTGGCCTTGAGCCCCTCCGGCAGGGTCAGCGGGATGGCCATCCAGTCGTGCGCCACGGCCAGGTCCGCCGTGCCGCGCGCGACCAGTTCCACCGCCCGGTGCGAGTCGGCCTCGATCAGCCGCAGCTCCAGGTCCGCCCAGGTCCGCGCCAGGTGCTCGGTGGCGCGGGGCAGCACGCCGCGCGCGGCGGTGGGGAACACGGCGACGGTGAGGGTCCCGGTGACCGTCTCGCTCTGCGCCTGGAGCTCGGCGCTCATGCTCTCCAGCTCGACGATGATCCGGCTGGCGGACTCGGCCATGACGCGGCCCGCCGGGGTCAGCGTGGTCCGGCCCGCCTGGTGCTCCACGAGCTGCTGGTGCGCGTCGCGGCTCAGCCTGGCGATCTGCTGCGAGATCGCCGAGGGGGTGTAGCCGAGCGCGCTGGCGGCGGCCGTCATCGACCCGTGGACGGCGAGGGCCTCGATCGCGCGCAGCCCCGCCAGGCTCACCGTCAGCACGCCGGCGTCACCTCACTCCCGGTGTCCGATCACCCCCGCCATCCTGGCACGGCACAGCCCACGGGCAACCCCCGTCACCCGCCGTCACCGGGGCGCGACGGGGAGGTGCAGGACGGCGTCCACCTCGACCTTGACCGAGCGGAGCCCGGCCGCGACCGTCGTGCGGGCCGGTTTCCACGCGCCGAAGTGGGCGGCGCACGCCCGGTCGAACTCGGCGAAGTCGGCGAGGTCGGCCAGGTACGCGGTCACCTTGACCACGCTGGTGGGCCCGCCGCCGGCCGCCTCGACGACCGCCGCGAGGTTGCGCAGCGCCAGCGCGGTCTCGGTGGCCACGTCGGCGGGCTCGTAGGAGCCGTCGGGCAGGCGCGGCACCTGCCCGGACACGTACACGGTGTCCCCCGCGCGGACGAACGGCCGGTAGTGGCCCGCCGGCGGGATCACCGGCGGGTCACCCGGATCGCCTCGGACACCTGGAAGGCGTTGAACCGGTGGCCGGTGGCGAAGTCGGCGTCGATCCCGGCGAGGAACGCGAACGCGGGCGCGAGCCGCGCCGGCGGCACGATCCCGATCCGCATCTCCTCGGTGTAGTGGGAGTCGGACATGGGCGTGTCGATCGGTCGCCCGGTCGACATCGTGTTCACCGCCACGTTGTGCTCGCGGCCCTCCAGCGCGAGCACCTTCATCAGGCCCTCCTGCGCGTGCTTGCCGGGCGTGTACGCGGTCTCCTTGACGAACCCGGACAGCGCGGAGCCGGAGGACAGGAACACGATGCTCCCGTCCCGCGCGGCGACCATGTGCGGCCACACGGTCTTGGTGAGCACGTAGGCCGCGCCGAGGATGATGTCCACCTCGCGCCGCCAGTCCTCGAAGGTGACGTCCAGCATGGACACCTCCTTGAGCACGGCGGCGTTGTGGATCAGCGCCCGGGGCGGGCCGTAGTGCGCCAGCGCCGCCTCCGTCGCCGACCGGGTCGCCGCCGGGTCGGCCAGGTCGACCTCCAGGGGCAGCACGTCCGCGCCCGCGTCGCGCAGCTCCCCGGTCAGCGCGGCCAGCTTGCCGCCCTGCACGTCCAGCAGCGCCACGCGCATCCCGGCGGCGACGAGTTCGCGGGCGATCTCCCGGCCGAGCCCTTCGGCGGCCCCGGTCAGGAAAGCCACCTTGCCGTCGACGTCGATCACGCGGACACCCCTTCCCGGGTCACCCGGATGGCCTCGGACACCTGGAAGGCGTTGAACCGGTGGCCGGTGGCGAAGTCGGCGTCGATCCCCGCCAGGAACGCGAACGCGGGCGCGAGCCGCGCCGGCGGCACCATCACCGCGCGCATGGCGTCGGAGTAGGTGTAGGCCAGCGGGCCGTCGATCGGCGCGCCGGTGGTGATGCTGTTGACCGCGACGCCGTGGTCGCGGCCCTCCAGGGCGAGCACCTTCATCAGCCCTTCCTGGCCGTGCTTGCCCGCCACGTAGGCGGCCTCGTTCGCGAACCCGGACAGCGCCGAGCCCGACGAGACGAACACGATGCTGCCGTCGCGCGCCGCGACCATGCCCGGCCACACGGCCTTCGACAGCACGAACGCGCTTTGCAGGATGCTGTCCGCTTCGGCGCGGAAGGCCGGCACGTCGAGCTCCAGCACGGACGTCTCGCGGAAGACGGCCGAGTTGTGCACGAACAGCCGGGGCGTGCCGAAGCGCTCCAGGGCCTGTTCGGCCGTGGCGCGCAGCGCGTGCGCGTCGGTGAAGTCGGTGACGAACGCGTGCACGGAGGGCAGTTCGTCGGCCAGCGCGCGCACGGCGTCGGCCTGGTCGCACAGCACCGCGACGGTCATGCCGGCGGCGGCGAGTTCGCGGGCGACGGCGTGGCCGAGGTCTTCGGCGTTGCCGGCGACGAGGGCGAAGCGGCCGGTGGGGTCGATCATCGTGCGGACTCCTCAACGATCTCGGCGACGAGGGCGACGACCTGGCCGGGTGACTCGATCCGGGCCAGGGTGGGGCGCAGCAGCGCGAGCGCGGTGCGCGGGAACGGGGCGCGGTAGGTCTCCAGCACTTCGCTGGTCACGGGGTCGAGCAGGTGGCCGACGACGGTGTCCCGCGCGACCACCGTGCCGAGCGCGGCCTCCCGCAGGACGGGCTGGTAGATGCCTGGCCGGGAGGTCGACAGCGGCACCTTGCCGGTGGCCACGGTGCCCGGTTCGTCGGGCAGGTCGGCTTCGGTCAGCACGCCGGCCTTGCCCAGCGCCCGGCGCAGCCCGCGGGTGACGGCGGCGGCGCGGTCCTCCTCGAACTCGCCGCGCCCGCCCATCTCGATCCACACGGCGACCGCGCCCTGCGCGCGGGCGTGCCCGGTGAGGCTGGAGGCGCGGTCGGGGCCGTCGAGGATCAGCGGGGTGCCCATCCACTCGGCGACGTGCTCGCTGCCAGGGAACCGGTAGGTGAAGCAGTTGATGTTCCAGCTACCGCCGCCGTGCACGTCCAGCACCACGTCCGTGCCGTCGACCGCGTGCTCCGCCAGCACGGCGGCCACCCGCTGGGTGTGGGAGCCCCGCGCGTCGCCGGGGAAGCAGTTGTTGAGGTCGAGCAGGTCCAGGTGGGTCTGGCGGGCGTCGGCCTCGGTGGCGAGCGGGTGCGCGACGGGCACCACCCGCAGCGTGCCGACCAGTTCCTCCCGTCGCACGCCGGCCAGCAGCCGGTTGACCGCGAGCGTGCCCCAGGGCCCCTCGTCCCCGTGCACGCTCGCCACGAGCAGCCCCACCGGACCGCCCTCGCCCACGGTCCCGATCCGCACGTCGACGGAGCCGTAGGCCAGTGACGAGGCGACCGGGTGATCGGTCCACTGGATCGTTTCGGCGAGTGTCGGCATATTCGCTCCCTGTCGTCCGGCGCACTCCAGCATTCGGTGCGCGAATTCTGCGCAGACCCGCGCACGGAACACAAGACAGAGTTGCCGTACGGCGACGATTACCTTTACTTAATGCCGTCCACGCAGCTCAAGGGGTCTTTAGCAAGGATTAAAGGGGGGTTTCACCGATTGTTGCTTGCTACTTCCGGCGGCCCACCTGTTCACTCTGGTAACCGCGTCGGGGCCCACCGTCGAGAAGTTGTGGAGCAACGCATGAATCGTCGAACGATGTCCGGCGTGCTCGCCGTCGCCTTGGCGGTGACCGCCTGTTCCGCCGGTCCGCCGAGCGGCGGCGACACGTCCAACCTGGTGCGCGGCGAGGCCAACTCGGTCAACGCCGGCACCGCGAAGCAGGGCGGGACGATCACCTACGTCCTGGAGCGCAACATCCTGAACTGGAACCCGCTGGGCGCGGACATCGGTGTCGCCACCCAGTTGGTCGCCGACGTCTACGACCCCGGCGCGTTCGTCAGCCTGCCCGACCTCAAGACCATCGAGCTCAACGACGACCTGCTGGTCAGCGCCGAGCAGACCAGCGAGTCGCCGCAGACCCTGGTCTACCGGATCAACCCCGCCGCCGTGTGGAACGACGGGACGCCGATCACGGCGGCCGACTTCGACTACGTGCGGCGGGCGTCGGACCCGCGCACGTGCCCGACGTGCGAGGTCGCCTCCACGATGGGTTACGAGAACATGGCCTCGCTGACCGGCACCGACGACGGGCGCACCGTCACGGTGGTGTTCGACAAGCCCTACGGCGACTGGAAGTCGCTCTTCGGGCCGATCCTGCCCGCGCACGTCGCTCGCAAGCTCGGCGACGACGGCACCCCGGAGGGCCTGGCCAAGTCGTTCAACGAGGGGTTCCGCTACCAGGACTCGTTCCCCGACTGGTCCGGCGGCCCGTTCATGTTCGCCTCCTGGGAGACCAACCAGGCCGCGACGCTGGTGCCCAACCCGAAGTGGTGGGGCAAGCCGGTCACGCTGGAGCGGCTGGTGTTCCGGGTCGTCACCGACACCTCGCAGGAGGTGCCGGCGTTGCAGAACGACGAGGTCCAGATCATCAACCCGGACCCCCAGGTCGACCTGCTGCGCAACGTGCAGGCGCTGGGCGACGTGAAGTACCAGCTCGTGCAGGGGCTGCGCAAGCAGATGGTGCTGCCCAACCTCAACAACCCGTCCATGCAGGACCCGGTGCTGCGCAGGGCGTTGTTCACCGCCGTGGACGTGGAGCAGACCATCGGGAAGACCGTCGGCCAGTTCTCCTCCGACGCCACCCCGCTGCGCAACCGGATCTACGTCCCGCAGCAGCCCGGCTACCAGGACAACCTCGGCACGCTGGGCACCGGCGACCTCGCCAAGGCGACGTCCATCCTCACCGACGCCGGCTACCGGATCGAGGACGGCAAGCTCATCGACCCGCGGGGCACGCCGGTGCCGACGCTGACCATGCGCTACATCCAGAACAACCAGGTGCTCCAGACGGTGTGCCAGTTGTTCGCCGACACGGCCAAGAAGCTCGGCGTGACGGTGGACGTGCAGACCACCGACTCGATCGGCGCGACCGTGACCCACCAGGCGGGCAAGGACTTCGACCTGTTCGCGATGGGCTGGATCGGGCAGACGTTCGTGGCCTCCCAGTACTCCCAGGCGTTCAAGACCAAGGCGGGGCTCAACTTCGGCGGCTACTCCAACCCCGTCGTGGACGACCTGCTCGCCAAGGCGCTCGGTGCCACCGACGAGTCGAAGGTGGCCGAGTACCTCAACGGGGTGGACGCGCAGCTCACCGAGGACGCCTACATCCTGCCGCTCTACCAGGTGCCGGACCTGCTGGCCTACAAGGCGAACCTGGTCAACGTCCGGGCCAACGGCACCTACTACGGGCCGCCCTACAACGCCGGCGAGTGGGGCATCGCCGAGTGACGGGCCGCGCGGCGCGGGGCCCCGGTCCCGCGCCGCGCCAGGGGAAGGCAGGCAGCGATGTTGGTTTACGTGCTGCGGCGGTTGCTGCACATGGTCCCGATCGTGCTGGTCGGTTCGTTCGTCACGTTCGTTATGGTCAGCGCGTCGGGTGACCCGCTGGGCGACCTGAAGGCCAAGCAGCCGCCGGTGTCGCAGGCGGTGCTGGACGCCGAGGCGCACCGGATGCGGCTCGACCAGCCGCTGCTGGAGCGCTACTGGCACTGGCTGTCGGGGATACCGGCGGGCGACTGGGGTCCGTCGGTCAAGCGGATCGACATCGGCGCGGAGATCTGGCCGAGGTTGTTGGTGTCGGCGCGGCTGGTCGCGCTGGCCGTGCTGGTGGCCCTGCTGCTCGCGCTGGTGGTCGGCGTGGTCAGCGCGGTCAAGCGGTACTCCGCGGTGGACTACGTCTTCTCCGCCGTCGGGTTCCTGCTGCTGTCGATGCCGGCGTTCTGGTTCGCGGTCCTGTTGAAGCAGCAGGCGATCGAGGTCAACCAGGCCACCGGGACCACGCTGGTCTACACCGTGGGCGACGCGTCGATCCCGCCGCCGGCGGGGTTCTGGCCGACCGTGCTCGACGTGCTGGGCCACATCGTGCTCCCGACGATCGTGCTCGCCATGACCTCGTTCGCGCCGTGGAGCCGGTTCGTGCGGTCGTCGATGATCGAGGTGCAGCAGAGCGACTACGTGCGGCTGGCCCGCGCCAAGGGGATCAAGCGGCGCACGGTCCTGCTGCGCCACGCGCTGCGCACCGCGCTGGTGCCGCTGACCACGGTCGTGGCGCTGGACCTGGCCGTGCTGTTCTCCGGCGCGGTGATCACCGAGACCGTGTTCCAGTGGCGCGGCATGGGCTCGTTCCTGCTGTCCTCGGTGCGGGACAAGGACATCTACGCCGTGATGGCCTGGCTGCTGCTGGTTTCGGTGATCGTCGTGGTGTTCAACCTCGTCGCCGACCTGCTCTACGCCGTGCTGGACAGGAGGGTCCGCCTTGGTTGAGATCGTGCAGACGCCCGTCGGACCGGACGGCGACGCCCCGGTCGCGACACCCCGGTGGCGGCTGGTGGTGCGCCGGTTCCTGCGCCACCGGCTCGCGACGATCAGCCTGGTCGTGTTCGTGCTGCTGGTGCTCCTGGCCTTCGTGGGCGGCGAGCTGTGGCACTACCGCTACGACGTGTTCACCCCCGACAACTCGCAGCCGCCGTCGGCCGAGCACCCGTTCGGCACCGACGCCACCGGCTACGACCTGCTGGCCCAGGTGCTGCGCGGCACGCAGCGGTCGATCGAGATCGCGCTGTTCGTGGCGGCGGTCTCCGGCGTGTTCGGCAGCGTGTGGGGTGCGGTCGCCGGGCTGCACGGCGGCAAGGTCGACACGCTGATGATGCGCGTCGCCGACCTGGTGCTGATCTTCCCCGCCATCGCGGTGGCCGCCGTGCTGGCCAACAACGTCGGCGCGACCAGCCAGGGCTGGCTGCTGATCGGGCTGGTGCTCGCCGCCCTCACCTGGCCGTACGTGGCACGCCTGGTGCGCGGGCTGGTGCTGTCGCTGCGCGAGCGGGAGTTCATCGCCGCCGCGCGCACCTTCGGCGCGGGCTCGTGGCGGATCATCTTCCGGCACGTGCTGCCCAACGCGATGGGCACCATCATCGTCGCGGTGACGATCATCGTCGCGGTCGCGATCCTGGCCGAGACGGCGCTGTCGTTCATCGGCTTCGGCGTGCGCCCGCCGGACACCTCGCTGGGCCTGCTGGTCAGCCAGAACCAGACCGCGGTGTCCACCCGGCCGTGGCTGTTCTACTTCCCCGGGCTGTTCATCGTGGTCATCGCCCTGTGCGTGAACTTCATCGGCGACGGGCTGCGCGACGCCTTCGACAACACCAGGTCACGGAGCAGGCGATGACGACAGCGACCACCGCGCCGGTGCTCGGCATCCGCGACCTCACCGTGGCCTTCCCCGACGAGCAGGGGCAGGTGACCGCCGTGCGGGGCGTGTCCTGGTCGCTGCGGGCCGGCGAGGTGCTGGGCGTGGTCGGCGAGTCCGGGTGCGGCAAGTCCGCGACCGCGCTCGCCGTGATGGGCCTGCTGCCGCCCGGCGCGCGGGTCGGCGGGTCGGTCCGGTTCCGCGAGCGGGAGCTGGTGGGGCTGGACGACGACGAGATGACCTCGGTGCGCGGCCGGTCGGTCGCGATGGTGTTCCAGGACCCGCTGTCCGCGCTGAACCCGGTGTACTCGGTGGGCTTCCAGGTCGCCGAGGCGGTGCGGGCGCACCACCCGCGACTGGGCCGCGAGGAGGCCACCGAGCGCGCGATCGCCCTGCTGGAGCTGGTCGGCATCCCCAACGCGCGGGACCGGGTCGCGGACTACCCCCACGAGTTCTCCGGCGGGATGCGGCAGCGCGTGGTCATCGCGATCGCGATGGCCGACGACCCGGACGTGATCATCGCCGACGAGCCGACCACCGCGCTCGACGTGACGATCCAGGCCCAGGTGCTCGACGCGCTGCGCACCGCCCGCGAGCAGACCGGTGCCGCGACCGTGCTGATCACCCACGACCTCGGGGTGGTGGCCGGGCAGGCGGACCGGGTGGTCGTGATGTACGCGGGCAAGGTGGTGGAGTCCGGCACGGTGGAGGAGGTCTTCTACTCGCCGCGGATGCCCTACACGCTCGGGCTGCTGGGCAGCCTGCCCCGGCTCGACGGCCGGGAGGACGCGCGGCTGACCCCCATCGCCGGCACCCCTCCCCCGCTGGACCGGCCGATCACCGGGTGCGCGTTCGCGCCGAGGTGCCCGCTGGCCCGCGAGCTCTGCCGCACCGAGGAGCCGCCGCTGGCGTCGGTGGACGGCGAGCACCTGGCCGCGTGCCACTTCAGCGCGGAGCTGGTCGGCAAGCGGCCCCAGGACGTGTTCCCGCCGCGTGCCGCGCCCGCCGTGGACGCCCTGGTGGGCGCTGGAGCGGCCGTCGGGGTGGACGCTGAAGTGGGCGCTGAGGCGGTGACGCCGATCGTCACCGCGAGCGGTCTGGTCAAGCACTACCGGGTGCGCGGCACGGGGCTGCTGCGCCGCGACCGGGGCGAGCTGCACGCGGTGTGCGACGTGTCGTTCGAGCTGTCGGCGGGCGAGACGCTCGGGCTGGTCGGCGAGTCCGGCTCGGGCAAGTCGACCATCGCGAAGCTGCTGATGTCGCTGGAGCGGCCGACCGGCGGCGAGGTGCTGCTCGACGGCCGACCGCTCGCGCCGCGCCGGCACGCCCGGGACCTCCAGATCGTGTTCCAGGACCCGATGAACTCGCTCGACCCCCGGATGACGGCGGCCGACCTCGTCGCGGAACCGCTGCGCATCAACGGCGTCGGCCGCCGCGAGGCCCGGACCCGGGCGCTGGAGCTGCTGCGCTCGGTCGGGTTGTCCGGTGCGCGGTCCGAGCGCTACCCGCACGAGTTCTCCGGCGGTCAGCGCCAGCGCATCGGCATCGCCCGCGCCCTGGCGCTGCGGCCCCGCGTGCTGGTGCTCGACGAACCGGTGTCCGCGCTGGACGTGTCGGTGCAGGCCGACGTGATCAACCTCCTGGAGGACCTCCAGGACTCGTTGGGCCTGGCGTACCTGTTCATCGCGCACGACCTGTCGGTGGTGCGGCACATCGCCGACCGGGTGGCCGTGCTCTACCTCGGCCGGGTGGTGGAGACCGGGGACCGCGACGCGGTGTTCGACCACCCCCGCCACCCCTACACGCGGGCGCTGGTCTCGGCCGTGCCGCTGCCCGACCCGCGCAAGGAGCGGGCCCGCGAGCGGATCGTGCTGACCGGCGACGTGCCCAGCCCGGTCGACCCGCCGTCGGGGTGCCGGTTCCGCACCCGGTGCCCGCTCTACCTCGGCGGGTTGACCGACGAGCAACGCGCCCGCTGCGCCGGCGAGACCCCCGCGCTGCTGGGCGGCGTGGCGTGCCACTGGACCCGGCGGTGAGCGGCCGGGTCGCGCCGGACCACCGGGTCGTCCGTCCTGACAGGCTCGACGTGAAGCAGACAGCAGAGGGAGACACCGACATGGCGGCAAGCCGTCACCCCGTCGAATCGCGGCGGGTGCTGCGCACGCACCTCCCGGAGCGTGCGGACACGCTGGGCACGTCCGTGCGGGAGGCGGACCTGGAACTGCGGTTGGACGGTGCCGGGCACGGCCTGCTGGACACCACGCACTTCGACACGGTCCGCTTCCCGCCGCCGCCGTGGGCGCTGGCCGCGTTCGCCGCCGCCGCCGACAACGGCGAACTGGCCTACACCGGGTACCGGGGCAACGCCGACGTGCGGGCGGCGTGCGCGCGGTCGGTGTCGGGCCTGCTGGGCGTCGACATCGACCCGGACCGCGAGATCGTGATCACCACCGGCACCCAGGGCGGCCTGTTCGCCACGCTGAGCGCCCTGGTCGACTCCGGGGACGTGGTGGCGCTGGCCGACCCCGAATACCTGTTCGTGGAGCGGATGTTGCGGTTCCTGGGCGCGCGGGTGGTGCGCGTGGGCATGGTCGAGGACCCCGCCGGGCCGCAACTGGACCTGACCGCGCTGGAGGAGGCGGTGGTGCGCGAGGGCGTCACGCTCGTGCTCACCTCGAACCCGAACAACCCCACCGGGACCGTCTACACACCCGGGACCGTGCGCGGGCTGGCCGAGCTCGCCGTGCGGCACGACCTCCTGGTGGTCGTCGACGAGCTGTACTGCCGGCTGGTCTACGACGAGACCCCGTTCACGCACCTCGCGGCGCAGCCGGGGATGGCGCGGCGGACGGTGACCCTGCTCGGCGGGTCGAAGACCGAGTCGCTCAGCGGCTACCGCGTCGGCGTCGCGGTGGGCCCGGCCGAGGTGGTGGACGCGATCGAGCAGGTCATGGCGATGACGTGCCTGCGCGCGCCCGCCTACTCGCAACACGTGCTGACCCGGTGGCTGGTCGACGACGTGGAGTTCGTGCGCACCCGCGTAGCGGAGCTGCGGGCGTTGCGGGAGCTGACCGTCGAGCGGTTGCGCCGGGTCGACGGGCTGGTCGTGCGGCCGGGGGCGGGCACCGCCTACCTTTGGCCGGACGTGTCGGCACTGGGATTGGACGACGTGGAGGTGGCGAAGGTGTTGCAGCGCCGGGCCGGGGTGGTCGTCAGCCCCGGCTACCAGTTCGGGCCGTCGGGCCGAGGTCGGTTCCGGGTGTGCTACGCCCGGGAGGAGACCGGGTGGTCCGCCGCGTTGGACCGCGTCGTGGCCGCGCTCGACCAGGCCGGGGCGGTGGCCCCGTGACCCGGGTGGTGATCTGCTCGCCGCTGGAGCCCGAGCTGGTGGCGCGCATCGCGGCGGTGGACCCGCGCGTCGAGGTGCTCCACGAACCCGAACTGCTGCCCGTGCCGCGTTACGCGGGCGACCACGTGGGCGTGCTGCCGGAGTTGACCGAGGCCCAGCGGCGGCGGTGGTTCGACCTCACCTCCTCGGCCGAGGTGGCGTTCGACTTCGACCGGCGCGCGCCCGCCGACGTCAACGAGAACTTCCCGCTGCTGCGGTGGGTGCAGGGCACCAGCGCGGGCCTGGGCAGGCTCACCGACCGGTTCCCGCTGGACCTGTCGAAGGTCGCGGTGACCACCGCCGCCGGGGTGCACGCGGTGCCGCTGGCCGAGTTCGTGCTCACCGGGCTGCTGCACTTCGTCAAGGACGTGCCGCAGCTCAAGGCGTGGCAGGCCGAGCACCGCTGGACCCGCTACACCAGCCGCACGCTGTCCGGGCAGCGCGTGCTGGTCGTCGGGCTGGGTGCCGTCGGCCGGCACACCGCCACCGTGCTGGCCGGGCTCGGCGTCGAGGTCGTCGGCGCGGTCCGGCCGGGCGGCACGTCCGGCGCGCCCGGGGTGTCCGACGTGGTGGAGTTCGACGCGATCGGGTCGTTGCTGCCGAGCGTGGACGCGGTCGTGCTGGCGTGCCCGCTGACGCCGCAGACCGAGGGCTTGCTGGGCGCGGCGGAACTGGCCGCGCTCAAGCCGCACGCCGTGGTGGTGAACATCGCGCGCGGCCAGGTGGTGGACGAGGTCGCACTGGCCGAGGCGCTGTCCACCGGCGCGCTGCGCGGTGCGGTGCTCGACGTCGCCTCGGTCGAACCGCTGCCCGACGACTCGCCGCTGTGGGACCTGCCGAACGTGGTCGTGTCACCGCACTCGGCGTCCACGGTGGCCAACGAGAACGCCCTGATCACCGACATCTTCTGCGACAACCTGCGGCGGTGGCTCGACGGCACACCCCTGCGCAACCGCTACCGGCCCGAACTGGGCTACTGATCGTTGCGGGTCATGACGTTGGTGACGACTGGTAGGGCCTGAGACGGAGGACGGGTCTTTCGGCGGCAGGATGAGAAGTGCGACCAACACATCCGCCGAGCAGAAAGACCCGTCCGTGCTCTGCCGTGACGCCCCGCTGTCCGTTGAAGGTCGCCGCCGCCTGGTCCGGCGCTGCCGGGTTGTGCGGATCGAGCGGCTGCGTCGGGACCGCAAGCGGTCGGCCCGCCGCATCACCCTGGAGCTGACGGCCGAGGCACGGCCGTATCGGTGCACGGTCGACCGACACCTGGCTCACCTCAGGCTCGACCGTCGTCGGTACGCGGCCATCCCCGAGGACTGGCCTTTGACCCCCGGCCGAGAACGACGTATCAGTACGTGATTCGTCGCGCCGCCCCGACGAGCACCCGATCTTCCGCTGATCACAAAACCGAGGCTCTTGCGACCGTTATTCGCTCCAGTGGCGACCGGCTCGCGCACGGGCACGGCGGTGCGCGAGCCGGTCACATCCAGGTCGGCCGAACGGTGCGGCTGAACGTAGATCACATGTAACACTTCTCGACGGGCAGTTCGACCTGAGGCCAGATCAGGCAGTCGTCCTTACCCGTACTCCGGTAGACTTTCCACACAGAGCCGATGTCGTGATTTTTCTTCAACTCCACGAGTTCCACCGTCATCCACACACCTTTCGGGTCGTACTTATCGCCGAGCACGACACGCGCCTTTCCTCGCGCTCCTTCGGCGAAGTACCCGGAGTACTCCCTCCAACCTGGGTCGGTCTGCGGCGGAGGGATGTGCTCGTGATCCAACTTCGAGTTGAGCGTGTAGCCCTTGTAGTAATTTGCCCACGTGTTCGCGACAGCCCCGGCCCTTACCCCGTCGTTGAAGTATCCGGAGTAGAACCAAGCCTGGTCCTTGTCGGTCTTCAGCTTGTCCTTGACGTCGTTGAGTTGCGCTTCCCGGGAAGGCGGGCCCGGGAGCGGCTCGGCGAGAGCCGTCGGCACCCCCGCGAAGAACAAGATCAAGACGGTCAGTGCTACGCGAATTCTCATGACCAGAATCGTCACAGCGACTCCCGGTGATCGCCGTGCCGATCACTCCGCAGTGCCGTCGAGTCACCCGACCGAGACCAGCCAGATCCCCACCGACGACAAGTCTGGAGACATCGACCACGTGCGTTGCGAAGCAGAACATGATTTACCCGCCGCCATCCCGCTGCCGACATCCCGGGGGACCGTTCCTCCTGACGGGAAGCGACAACCAATCTTCAGAGTGGCTCCGCAACGCAGAGTGAGCAAGAGCTCCGAACTCGATCACCTATGCCGAAATTGGCCAGGGGCGGGTTCCACACGAAATCGGCGAATTACTCCAGCCGCACTTGGTGACCGACGGGATGCGGCGGTTGCCCGACGCCGCGACGCGAGCGTCGACGGGTCCGTGGCGATGTGCGTGCCTGCACCGGGTCGGGAACTGCCGGTCGAGTCGGGAATTGCCGGTCGGATGTGTTTCTTTCCCGTTCGACAACGAAAGGCCGCACCCTGGTCAACCCACCTGGGCCGTGAACCTCCGACTGCCGCGCGGTCTGCTCACCGACGACACCCCCGACCTTCGAGACCGCGCCGGCACGTCGGGCCGGGGCTACAGCACGTAGTCCTCGCGCAGGTAGTGCCGGTACAGGGTGGTCGCGACGGTGGTCGGGTCACCGCCGGCCAGCGCGGCCACCAGGTCGCGGTGCAGGCCGGGCATGTCGGCCAGGTCGAGGTGCTGCTCCTCCAGCGACGACCGCATGACCGCGCCCATCTGGGCGTCCATGCCGGCGAACAGCTTCGCGAGGCGGGGTTTGCGCGCGGCGGCGACCAGGTGGCCGTGGAACGCCGTGTCGAGGTCGACCACCGCGGCGAGGTCACCGGCGCGGGCCGCGTGCTCCATCCGCTCGACCAGCTCGGTCAGGGGGTCGACGAGGTCGGCCGCGCCGTGCGCCAGCACCGCGCGCACCGCGCCCTCCTCCAGCACGTAGCGGGCGTAGCAGGCGTCCTGGATGTCGTCGTGGGACAGCCTCGTCACGACGCTGTGGCGGCGCGGGCTGATCTCGACCAGGCCCTCGCTCTCCAGCCTGGTCAGCGCGGTCCGGACGGTGGAGCGGCTGACGTCCAGCTCGGCGGCGATCGCCATCTCCACCAGCCGGGTTCCCGCCGGCAGTTCGTTGTTCAGGATCCGGGTGCGCAGCAGGCGGTGCACGCTGTCGGGCAGTGAGCGGTGTTCCAGGTCAGGCATCGGGGCATCCCAGCAGTTCCGGTGTCAGTCCCGCGTGGCCGGTCGGGTCCACGCGCACGGTGAAGGCGCTCGCCGGTCCGCACAGGACCGGCATCGCGCCGGGCCCGTGGCCGGGCAGCGGGCTGGACGCGTGGACCAGCACGGCCATGGTCAGCCACCCCTCCCGGTGCCCGGCGTTGTGCCGCACGTCGACGTCGTCGAGGCACAGCAGGTCACCCAGCCTCCAGTGTGCCGCGTCCGCCCGGTCGACCTGCACGTCGAGGTCCCACTGGTGCGCGGGACGGCCGAACCCGTTGCCCACCAGGTGCGAGGGCACGCGGGCGCGCACGGACCCCACGTCCAGGGCCGCGAGCACGCCGGGGTCGATGTTCAGCGCGGTGACGCCGCCCCGGGCGGCGGCTCCCTGGCCGTGCGCGCGGATCACCACCTGGTCGGCGGGCAGCATCCGGGCCAGCACCTCCTGCGGGAACACCGCGATCACCCGCCCCTCGCGCTTGCCCAGCACCCGGCCGGTCGCGCCGCGCGCGTCGCCGGTGCGCACGACGGCCTCGTTGCCCAGGCACGCGAACGCGGTCAGCGCGTGGCAGGCCGCCGGATCGGGGTGCACGAGGGTGACGCCGGGGGCCGCGTGGTCGCCGTCGACGTCGAACACGCCATCGCCCAGCCGCAGGCCCAGCACGACGCCGCCGGTCGCGGTCGGCACGTAGGGCGCGCCGTCGCGGTCGACCAGGTACGGCTCGGGGCCCAGCCGAGGGGTCTCCACCTCGCCGAGCAGGGTGGTCCGGACCAGGGCGCTCACCAGCCGACCCCGATGTTCGCGGTCGGGTCGTCGACGAGCTCGAACGCCTCGGCGGGGCCGGTGAACAGGGTGGTGGGGCCGGGTCCGTGGCCGAACAGCCGGCAGTCGCCGGTGCTGATCGCGCCGATCGCGACGTGCCCGGCGCGGTGACCGCGCCCGAAGCGGTGGTCCTGGTCGAGCAACGCCACCAGGTCGCCGATGCGCACGTCCGGCGCACCCATGAGGTCGGTGTTCGCGAACTCCGAGGCCATGCCCGTGCCCGCGCCGACGGCCGACGGCGCGACGCGGGCGGTGACGGACACCCGCAGCCGGCCGTCCGGGGCGGTGTCGACGGGCAGGTGCGGCAGCAGGTCGGGGTCGAGGTTCTTCACCACGACGTCGGGGTGGTCGAGCAGCCGCAACCCCTGGCCGCGCGCCCGGAGCGCCACCCGGTCGCCCGGTGCGACGTCGTCCGCGTCGGCGAGGTCGACCAGCACGTAGGCGTGCTGGCCGAGGACCCGCCCGGTCGGCCGCCGCCCGCCGAGCACGGTGACCTCGTTGCCCACGCACGCCAGGAATTGCAGGGCGTGGTCGGCCGCCGGGTCGGGGTGCCACACCGACAGGCCCGGTTCGAGGTGGTCGGCGGCGTGGCCGGTGGCCGGGTCGCCGACCCGCACGCCGAGGGTGACCCCGCCCATGCCGGGCAGCAGGAACGCCCGGCCCCCGCCGTCGACCCGGTAGCCGAACCGGTCGCCCCGCGGCGCGCAGACCTCGCCGGCCAGCACCTGGGTCACCAGCCGGTGGGCGTTGGTGCGCGGGGTCACCGGGGACCGAACCGGAAGCCGTGCGCGCGGATCGCCGGCGCGGTGACCGACCCGTTCCACACGTTCATGACCGGCTGGGCGCGGACCACGTCCCCGACGCCGTCCACGGTGGCCAGCAGGTCGAGCACGGACTGGGTGAACCGGGCTCCCCGCACGGGATCGGCCAACTCGCCGTCCATGATCCGGAAGCAGGCGTCCCGGCTGACGCCGGTGATCGTGCCCGTCCGCCGGTCGACCAGCCGCGTGTACCAGAACCGCTCGACGAACAGGCCGTTCGCCACGCCCGCGACGAGGTCCCGCTCCGCGCCGGGCCCCATCACGACGTTCGCCGCGACGGGCGAGGGCACGGCCTCGCGCGCCACGTGGGCGTGTCCGGTGCGGTCGGTGACCGGCCCGCCGACGAGCCCGGCGGTGATCAGCGGCACCACCGCCTTGGACGTGCCGAGCACGTCGAACGGGATGGGCAGCCCGAACGGGTGCGACGCGTCGTCGGCGACGGTGACCAGGTCGGAGGCCACCCGCCGGCCCGGCGTGGTGGCCGCGCCGACGCCCGCACCCGCCAACCCGCCGTCGAAGCCGAGCACCCCCAGGAAGCCGAGCAGCTCACCGGTGGCCTCGGGGCCGAGCACGACGGTGTAGGTGCCGTGGGGCAGCGGTTCCCGGCCACGGGTCCGCACAGCGCGGGCGACGGTGTCCGCCACGGTCTCCGCGTCCAGGCCCAGCGCGTCGCGCGACCGGTGCAGGTTGGCCCAGTGCGCCGAACCGTCCCGGTCGCCGACCGTGAGGCTGCCGGTGGCCTCGGTCGCCACCGCGTGGCGCAGCGCGCCGGTGCTGGACGCGACCGCGAGCTGGGTCACGGCCCGGCCGACCATGCCCGCCGCCGTGCTGCCCGCCCGGCGCGCCCGGGTCATCGCCTCGGCGGCGATCGCGATCCGCGCCGGGGCGTCGAACGCGGCGGTGTCGTCGTGCCACAGGAGGTGGTCGTCGGTGTCGTGGTGCCGGGGCGTCCAGGCCGAGCCGGGCGCGGCGGCCGTGCGGGCGAGGCCGCGCGCGAGCGCGGTGGCCCGGCGGACCGCGTCGGGCACCCGGTCGAGCGCGCTGGTCGCGGCCCGCGCGGCGTGCCCGTCCACGACGGCCCGCACGACCACCTGCTGCTCGGTGATGTCCTGCGGCTGGTGGACGCGGTCTCCCGCGAACCGGGTGTACTCCCCGGCACGGGCCAGCAGCGCGACGTCGACGTGGTCGGCCTCGGCGGTGCGGACGGCATCGGCGAGCAGCCCGGTCGCGCGGGCGGGGTCCACGGGGGCGGCGAAGTCCATCACGCCACCCCGATGCGGACGTCGCGCACGAGCGTGGACGGCGCGCCGTGGCTGAGGAAGCTCCACTGCTTGGGTTCGCCCTTGCCGCACGGGTAGCCGAAGACGCGCAGGTCGTCGGCCACCGCTTCGACCGAACCCCAGAACCTCGGCGTGATCCCGCCGTAGGAGAAGTTCTTCAGCAGCCGCCCCCTCTTCCCGCCGCGCACCTCGTAGGCCACCTCGGTGCCGAACTGGAAGTTGAGCCGCTGCTCGTCGATCGACCACGACCGGTTGTCCTCGGCGTAGTAGCCCTCGCCGAGGCGGTCGCACAGCTCGTCGAGCGTGCCCCGGCCGGGTTCGAGGTAGACGTGGGTGGCGAAGCAGACCGGCGTGCAGGCCCAGCCGTCCGAGCGCGCCGCCCCGGTGAGGGCCGCGCCGGTGCGGGCCGAGGAGTCCAGGGTGGACAGGGCGTGGCGCACGATCCCGCGGTCGACGAGGGTGTGGCGGCGGGCCGGCGTCCCCTCGTCGTCGAACGCGAAGCTGCCCCGGGTGCCGGGCACGGTCGGGTCGCTGGTGATGGTGACGGCGGGCGAGCCGTAGCGCAGCGAGCCGAGGTCGTGCACGCCGATGAACGAGGTGCCGGCGAAGTTGGCCTCGTCGCCGATAATCCGGTCGAGCTCCAGGGCGTGCCCGGCGGACTCGTGGATCTGCAACGACATCTGCTGGCCGCCCAGCACCACGTCGGCGGTGCCCGACGGGGCGACGGGGGCGGTGAGCAGGGCCACCGCCTCCTCCCCCACCCGGGCCGCGTTGGCCACCAGGTCGCGGCCGACGACGAACTCCCACCCGGCCGCGCCGGTGTCGCCGTGGAACGAGTTCGGGTAGCTGCGCCGCTGCACGTCGCCGTGGCCGGCGGCCGTCACCAGCACCAGCACGCCGGACTCCAGGAAGTGCTGGTGCTGGCGCGATCCCGCCGAGTTGCCGAAGTGCCGGTGCTGCCGCTTGGCGTTGACGCCCACCTGGGCGGAGACCACCTCGCGCGGTGCGGACGCCGCGTCCAGCGCCTCGGCCAGCAACGCCTGCCGGACGCTCTCCGCCGTGGCGAAGGGGTCGAGTTCCACGGCGGTCTCGTAGCGCCCGCTGCGGGCTTCGAGGTGCGGGAGGCGGACCGGCTCCGACGCGCCCCGCGCCGCCACGGCGAGCGCGTGCGCCCGCCGTGCGGCGGTGACGGCGTCGGCGCTCGCGGCGAGCGGCCGGGCGGCGAACCCCCACACGCCGTCGACCAGCACCCGGACCCCGATGCCGAGGGTGTGCTCGACGCGCTCGTCCACGTCCGCGCCCGACTGCCGGTAGACGCGCAGCTCCTCGGCCTCCACCAGCCGCACGTCGGCGTGCTCGGCGCGCCCGTCGACCGCGTCCAGCGCCACCTCCACCAGCGCGCGGGCGGTGGCGTCGTCGGCCAGGGCACCCCACCCGTGCGGGCTCACGCCGGGGCCCCGAGCGGGAGGTCCACCCACGCGCGGCGGCGGAACGACGCCTCGAACGCGTTGATCGTCTCCTGCACCAGCGCGCCCTGGGCGAAGTCGCCCTGGTTGGTGTCGTCGCCGCCGAGGACCTCGGTGGTGAAGTCGGCGCAGAGGTTGGCGTAGAACAACGAGTCCCAGTCCTCGGCGGACGACCCGCCCGGCGGGAAGAACTCCGCGGGTATCTCCCGTTCCACGAACTCGGGCTCGTCCTTGGTGGCCGTGCGGATGCTCTGGCAGCGGCCGGACTCCTGCGCCAGCCGCACGACCAGCGCGCCCGCCGAGCCGTAGAGCCGGGCCTCGATCCCCGGCAGGGTGCCGACCGTGACGTAGGAGGACTGGATGGAGGCGATCAGGTCGCTGTCGAACTCGCAGATCCACATGTCGCCGTCGTCGATGTTGAGCCGCTGGCTGCGGCCCGTGGCGCGGACCACGCGCTCGGGCACGAAGTTGCGCATCGTGCCGACCACGGAGGTCAGCCGCGCGCCGGACCACCAGTGCATGATGTCGATGATCGGCGCGCCGTAGCCCTCGATCGACGAGGTCGCGAGGACGGTCGGGTCCGCGTCGGGGTCCACCTGGCGCATCGGGGTGGCGGGGTCGATCCACTGGCTGTTCTGCTCGAAGCCGTTGAACACGTAGGGCGTGCCGATGAACCCGGCGTCGATCAGGCTCTTCGCGTAGCGGACGCCCGGCGCGTACCGGAACGTGAACCCGAGCTTGGTCTTGAGGCCCCGGGACCTGGCCACCTCGGCGAGTGCCCGGGTCTCCCGGTAGTCCCGGTGCACCGGCTTCTCGCACAGCACGTGCTTCCCGGCCTCGACGGCCGCGGCGGACACCTCGAAGTGCGCGGTGTTGGCCGTGACGACGTCGATCACGTCGATCGTCGGGTCGTCGAGCACCTCGCGGTAGTCCGCGCAGGTCCGCCGGATGCCGAACTGCCGCGCGGCCTCGCCCAGCACCCGGGGGTCGCTGTCGACCAGCGCGACCACCTCGACCCGCGGATCGCGCGCCCACCCGGGCAGGTGCGCCCGCTGAGCCCACCGGCCGGCTCCGACCACGGCTACTCGCACGTCTTCCACGTCGTGCTCCTCCCGCTGGGGAAGCACCGACCGTATGTCGACTGTCGATTGTCGACAATAGCGCCCGCTGTGACGCCGCTCACAGCGTTGCGCGTGTGGTGCGTGCCCGACGCACCTCGGCGGGAACGCTCGCGGCCGAGCGTTCCCGCTCGGGTGTTACGCCTGGGCGCAGGCGGCGAGCACGGCGATGGTCGCGCCGGCGGACGTGGCGTAGGCGGCGGCACTGGCCGCTGCGGCGGTGGCGGCAGCAGCACCGAACGCGGCCAGGTTCGCCGCGGCGGCGTTGATCGAGGCGGCCGTACCGGACGTCACGCCTTCCTCGAACGCCTTGGCGGCGGCAGCCGCAGCGGCGGAATCGGTGACCTTGGCAGCGGCGGCGGTGGCCGAGTTGGCGCTGTCGACGGCGGCAGCGATGGCCGTCGTGCACCCGGCCGGGGGCACGACCGCCGGTGCCGGACGGGCGACCGCCGGGCTCGCGACCACGTGGCCCGGCCCCGGCGCGGCGGCCCCGGCCGGCACCACGACCAGCGCGGCGACGGCACCGACCGCGAACAGCGCTGCGGCGAAATGGCGGATGACCATGAGAGGACTCCTGTCACGAAGAAAACGATCGCCGACAATCCCGAAAAGCGGAAGGATCAGGGGCAAAGTCGATCAGACCGGACCGGCTCACCCGCCGAGTATGCGCCCGAAATCCTGCGGAATACCGTGCGCCACCTGGTCGTGTAGACAATGGGAGATTATTTCGAGGCCACTTCGACAATTGCCGCCAGAGCGCGCCCGCAAAACCCGGAGAGCATTTCCGGCGAAAACCGCCCACGATCGCGCCCGGCGGACCGGCCCGGGGAACCACGAGGTGTCCACTGTGGACCACCGAGGGATTCCCGCGCCGACCGGCGACCGGTCATCCCGCGTACGGGCACGCCGGGACGTCGGGGGCCGTCCGGATGCGGACCGGGGCGTCGACCCGCACCGTGCCCGCGTCCCGGAACTCGAACACCAGCGGGACCGTCCACTCCCGGCCGCTCCGCGCGGTGAAGCCCGTGAGCGCGAGGTGGTAGGCGAGGCGTTCCCCGCTCTGGCCGGGAACCGCACCGGCGACCACGGGCAGCCGGTCCACCGCCTCGACCACGCCGTCGCACTCGCGGTCCCAGCGCAGTTCGACCGCGCGCGCGTGGTCGCTGCGGACCGCGACCAGGTCGTCCTCCGCGCCGAACTCGCCGAACACCGCCAGCCTGCCCACGGCGTCGCCACCGAGCCGGCGCACCGCGTCTCCACCGAGCCGGCGCACCGCGTCGCCACCGAGCCGGCGCACCGCGCCCGCCGACAGCTCGACCGCCACACCGCGCAGCAGCATCAGCCCGGCGCGGGCGCTCGCCCCCGAGGTCCCGGCACCCGCCGGGCGGACCGCGACGCCGTAGGAGGTTGCGACGATCATCACGCAGAGTCCCGCCGTCAGGAGGCCGGTGCCGAGCCGGCCCGCGCCACGCGCGGGGACCCGGTCCGGTCGCGGCGGGTCGTCAGACGTCCGCACGGCGGTCACCAGTCGTCGAACCGCAAGTGCGCCCACACCACCGTGTGGTCGGCATCGGATTCCACACCCCACCCCAGGGTCAGCGCCTCGACCAGGACCAGGCCCGCGCGCGGCAGCCACGGGCCGGGCGGCGCGGTCGGGCGGTCGCAGACGATGACCACGAGGGTCGACCAGGCGTCGTCCCACACGAGTTGCAGGACGTAGGGCGGTTCGCCGTACCGGCGCGCGTTGTCGACGAGTTCGTCCACCACCACACCGACCCGCACGACCTCGTGGTCCGACCACCCGTCGAGCTGCTCGGCCAGCCACGCCACCACCTCGTCCGCCGCCGGCGAGTCGGGCTCGCGCATCACCAGCACGACGGTGTTGTCGCCGGTGGCCACCGCGGACCTCCCTTTCGTCCGAACCGGGGGAACCGGGGCAGCACGGCGTTCCGCCGGGTTCGAGCGGATCATCGGGACAGCCACCGCAGCATCCCACCCCGCTCGCCGGTGAACCTGAAGAACACCTTGCGGTTTTCGGCGACCACACCCGCCGACCACACCCGCCGACCGCGTCCGGCCGGCGGCTCACGCGACGCAGAGGGAGCAACTGTGCGGGCCCACTCGGCGGTCGCGTCCCCGCCACCCCACGCCGAGCGCGCGCACCCACAGGGCCTCCCAGGCTCTCGGTTGGTGCTCGCAGCGGAACGCCCGGCCGCAGTTGTCACAGATCAGCAGGAGCGTGTTCGGGTCGTGGTCACCGGGAATGGCGGTCACAGCGGGGCGCATCGACTTTCGTGACGGAGCGGGGTGGCCGACGTGCGTCGGCAGCGCCTGGGTCGGCGCACGGGTCGTACGCCCGGGGAGCCTGGGGCGCGCGGGTCCACTGTGGCGGAAAACCACGCGGATCGACCTTGCGATCGGCTTGCGATCGCGTCGGGGCAGGGCAAGGTGGTGGAAAACGTCTCCGGCCGCGGGTGAGGATCGTCACGAGATGGACTACTCGGTACTTCTCGTCGAGGACGACGAGCACATCAGGCAGGCGCTCGGGCTGGCGCTGGGCGACGAGGGGTTCGCCGTTTCGGACGCGGTCTCCGGGGAGGACGCGTTGCGCGTGCTCGACCACGGGTCCTTCGACGTGGTGCTGCTGGACCTCATGCTGCCCGGCGTGGACGGGCTGGAGGTGTGCCGGACCCTGCGGGCGCGCGGAGACCTGCCGATCATCATCGTGACCGCCCGCACCGACACCGCCGACGTGATCGCCGGGCTGGAGGCGGGCGCGGACGACTACGTGACCAAACCGCTGGTGGCGGGTGAGCTGGCGGCGCGCATCCGGGCGCTGCTGCGGCGGCGCGGCGGCGGGCGGCAGGACGAGGTGCTGCGGTTCGGCGACGTGGAGGTCCGCCCGGACGTGGGCACCGTGCAGCGCGCGGGGGTCGAGGTGCACCTGACCCGCACCGAATTCCGGCTGCTGGTGGAACTGGTGACGGCGGCGGGTCGGATCGTCACGCGCGAACAGCTCCTGCAACGGGTGTGGGGCTACGACTACTTCGGGGACACGCGGTTGTTGGACGTGCACATCCGCCGGTTGCGCCGCAAGGTCGAACCCGACCCGGACGACCCGACGCTGGTGCTCACCGTCCGGGGCGCGGGGTACCGGATCGACCCGGACCGATGACCCGCGCGCGGGTGCCCCGCCTGTCCATGCGCTGGCGGGTCGCCGCCGCCCTGGGCATGGTCTCGCTGCTGGTCACCAGCACGCTCGCGGTCGGGGTGTGGAACCTCGCGTCGGGCTACATGCTGCGGCAGCGCGAGCAGAGCGCCATCCGCCAGGCGGAGGTCAACGCCCGCCTGGTCGACCGGTCGCTGCGCAACGGCTCCGAGGGGCTCACCGAGCTGCTGACCGGTCTGACCACCGGCCCGGACTCCACCATCCTGCTGTACCGGCCCGGCGAGGTCCTGACCAGCGGCCGGCAGATCAACACCGACGTCGTGCCGCGCCGGCTGATCGAGCTGGGCAGGCAGCACACCCCGGCGGCGCAGCGGCTCGTGGTGGACGGCGTCCCCGTGCTCGCCGTCACCCTGCCGATCCCGTCGGCCAACGGCGCGTACGTGGAGCTCGCCCCGCTCGCGCAGCTCGACCGCACGTTCCGGTTCCTGAGCGCGCTGCTCGTGGCGGGCACGATCATCGCCAGCCTGCTCGGCGTCGCGCTCGGGTCGTGGGCGAGCCGGCGGGCGCTGCGACCGCTGATCGAGTTGACGCGCGCCGCGTCCCGGATCGCGGGCGGCGACCTGCGCGCCCGGCTCCCGGCGCAGACCGACCCGGACCTGACGCCGCTGGCCGTGACGTTCAACTCCACCGCCGAGGCGCTGGAGCAGCGGGCGATCAAGGACGCGCGCTTCGCGGGCGACGTCAGCCACGAGCTGCGGTCGCCGCTGACCACCATGGTCAACGCGGCGGCGGTGCTGCGGCGGCGGCGCGCGGAGGTGCCGGGGACGGCGGGCAAGGCGCTGGAGCTGCTGACCTCCGAGGTGGACCGGTTCGCCCGGATGGTGGTCGACCTGCTGGAGATCTCCCGCTCCGACCAGCGGCCCGAAGACCTGGCGCTGGAACCGATCGACGTCGCGGCCCTGGTGCGCAACGTCGTCGCCGCGCGGCCCCACCGCCCGTTCGAACTGGACGCGGACCTGTCCGAGGTGCACGTGCTGGGCGAGCGGCGTCGGCTGGACCGGGTGGTGGTCAACCTCCTCGACAACGCCGAACGCCACGCGGGCGGCGCGGTGCGGGTCGCGGTGCTGCACCGTGCCGGCGTGGTCCGGCTGGAGGTCGACGACGCCGGGCCGGGCGTGCCCGAGGAGTTGCGGGAACGGATCTTCGACCGGTTCGACCGGGGGATGCGCGCCGGCAGCCGGGGTGGGGACACCGGCAGCGGCCTCGGTCTGTCCCTGGTCGTCCAGCACGTCCAGCGCCACCACGGTTCGGTGTGGACCGAACCCCGGCCCGGTGGCGGGGCGCGGTTCGTCGTGGAGATCCCGGAGGCGGACGGGTGAGGGCGATCGTGGTCGCGGTGCTGGCGGCCGTGCTCACCGGGTGCGGGGTCACGGCGCAGGACGAACCCGTCCCGCTGGTCACCTCGTCGGTGAGCACGGCCGCCACGCCCACGTTGACCCAGCGCCCCGACCCGTCGTCGTCCGGTTCCACGACCACGACTGCCACGACCGGCACGGCCACGACGCCGCCCACCGTCGTCCCGACCGACGGGGGCTGAACGATCGTCAGCCACTCGTCAGGTCCGCTACCTGGCGTTTCACCGATGATGGACGGATTCCGCAGAAAAAGCTGGGGGGAACATGCGCCCTGAGGACTTCACCGGGGACCTGCTCTGCACAGAGGTCGCCGTCCGCCTCGCCGCCGAGTTCGGCGGCACGTTGTCGCGCAAGGTCGTGACCACGACCGTGCTGCACGCCCGCCTCGACCTCCACGGCCAAGTCGTGCCCGAGGCCCTCGGCGAGATGCTGCACCGCCTGGCGCACCACCGGCTCGGCTGCCTGCGCGCATCGGCGAGGGTCACGTGACCGGTGCGGAGGTGGCGACCGTGACCCGGACCGTGCCCGCCGGCGCGGACGCCGTCTTCGACGTGGTGACCGACCTGGAGCACCTGTCGTCGTGGCTGCCCCCCGGGGTGGAGGTGGAGCGGTACGGGCCGAACCTGGTCCGGCTGTGGACCGACCTGGACGAGGGGGTCGAGCGGGTGGTCCTGATCGACTGGGAAGACCTGCGGGTCGAGTGGGGCGGCGAGCTGACGCCCGCCTACTCCGGGCGGCTGCGGGTGCTGCGCGTCGCCGTGGACCGCAGCGCCGTCACCGTCGACCTCACCGGCCCGGCCGGGATGCCCCGCCACCGCGTGGAGCGGTGGGCCGAACAGGCGCTGGACGGCCTGGCCACGACGGTCCGGGTGGAACCTCGCGCCGTGCCCTGGTTTCCGCCCCGGTCGTCGGACGACGACCGGCACCGCACGTGGTCGACGGCGGCACCGTAGGCGGACCGACCGCAGCCGCCGCACCGTCCACAACGGTCTTCGCGAGCCACGGCACCGGTGCGGGGACGAGCCGTGGCCCGTCCCCGCACCGGTGACATCAGCCGCGTGCGTCGCGAGCGATCGTCTGGCCCGACCCGCGAGCGTGGTCGGCCACGTCGGAGGACGCGCCCTTGGCGTGCTCGGCGGTGGCCTGGGCAGCCTCGCCCGCCGTCTGCTTGACCTCCTGGACGGCCCCCTGCACGGACTCCCCGACCTCGTCCTTGAGCCGTTGACCGGACTCGGCGACGGCTTCCTTGACCGGCTCCAGGTACTCCGCGGCCCGATCGCCGACCTCGCGCACCGCGTCCTGCTCGACGCGGGTCGCGGGCAGCAGCGACGCGGCGAGCAGCCCCGCCCCGAAGGCGACCAGGCCGGCGGCGAGCGGGTTGCCCTGGGCCTGGCGCATCGCCTGTTCGGGGGCCTCGCGCACCGCCCGCGTCGCCTGGTCGGCCGTGTCCGACACGGCCTCGGCCGCGCTGTGCGCCTTGTCCTGCACGGCCTGCAACGCGCCGTTCGCGGGCTGCTGCCCGCCGGCGGGGGCGCGGTACGTCGGCTGCTGCACGGTGCCCATCACCTTCTCCCTGATGGCGGTCAGTCCTCGGCGCACGTTCTCGGTGCGCCGCTGGGCGATGCGCTTCGGGCTCGTGCGGTCCACGATCCGGTTCGTGTCGGCCACGAGTTCCGCGCGGGTCTGGTCGATCTCCCGCCTTATTTCGTCGGGTGACGTGCCCATTCCACGTCCTCCTTCAGGGTGTCGATGGTGCGTTCCGGCTTGGGGGAAACGGACTTGAGCCGGGAGCGGCCCGCGCTGAACAGCGCCGCGCCCGCGATGCCCCAGAGGACGGCGACGATCAGCGTCGCCCACCCCAGGCCCACCAGGTGGGCCAAGCCGAACGCCAGGGCGAAGCTGAGCAGGACCGCCGTCATGTACCCGGCGAACCCCGCCGCTCCGAGCATCCCGGCGGCCTTGCCGGCCTTGGTCGCCTCCTCGCGGATCTCGGCCTTGGCCAGTTCCAGCTCCTGCCGCATCAACCGCGACAGGTCGGTGGCGAGCTCGCCGACCAGGTCACCGAGCGACGACGCGTCCTGCTCGGCCGGCGGCACCGCCGCGCGCGGGAAGCCCGGGTCAGGGCTGGACATGCGCGGCACCCCCACCCGGCGTCCCGTGTCGCGGGGCCTGGGGCGCGTGGGGGCCGTCGGTCGGGTAACCGACGGGCGGCACCACGGCACCGGGCGCTCCGGGCACCGCACCGACCGGCGGCGGTGGCGCGTCGTACGCCGGCGGCTCGGGCACGACGGCCGGCCGCGCGCTCTGGGTGCCCGGTTCGGCGTGCCGTGGCGCGTCCGGCCGTCCGCCCTGGTCCTGCCGCGCGTCCGAAGAGCTGTTCGCGCTCTTCACCACGCGTCCGACCAGGAACCCCGCGACGACGGCACCGATCAGGAAGGCACCGGGCTTGCGCCGGGCGAAGTCCTGGGTGGTCTCCAGGAGGCCGCTCGCGCCGCGCTCGTCGAGGAACCGCGCGGCCTGCCGGCCGGTGTCCGCGACCTGGCGCAGCGCGTTGCCCGCCGGCGAGTCGTCGGAGGAGTGCTCGGCCATCGAGGACAGCTCGTCGGCGATCTTGCCGATCCCCTGGGACACGCGTCGTGCCTGCTCGTCGGCCTCGCGGGCCACGCGCTCGCGCACGTCCCCGACGACCTGGCCGACCTGGTGCTTCGTCTCCCGGGCGACGTGCCTGGTCTGCTCCTTCGCGGTGGAAGCGACGTCCGCCGCCGCGTCCTTCGCGTGGTGGGCGACGGCGCTGCCCTCCTGTGACGCTGTGGAAGCGACCGTTCCCACCGTGCTGTCCGACCCAGCGGACTGGCTTCGGAAGTCAGTCACCGCTGCTCCCTCCGTAGTTGTTCTCGCTCTCGGTGGGCGATGTACCCGGACAGGACCGAAGAACACCTCGCTCGGCCCATAACGCCACAATTGGTTGAGTCAGGCGTGAGCGGGCACCCCGGGCGGTCAGGCCGACAACCCCTCACCGACGCGAATAGTCCCCACGTCCGGCGGGCGGGCGTCGTGTCCCCCGTCCGCGAACCAGATCGCCGGCGGACTCGTGTTTGGAGCCGGGCCAGCAGGTTACTCACAGCGCATGTCGATGGCAGGAGTTCTCGCCCGCATCAAATCGGACTACTCGCAGGGCGAGCCTCGACCGCTGGGCGGCTACCTCCGCGCGATGAGCGCGTACGCCGGACTCGTCGGGGCGGCGGTGGCGGTGGGCACGACGCGGGGTGCCCGGGTGCCGGAGCGGTTCTCGTGGAACGACACGTTCCTGGTGTCGGTGGCCGCGCACAAAGCGGGCAGGCTGCTGAACAAGAGCGCGGTGGCCAGCCCGTTGCGGGCACCGTTCACCCGGTTCGAGGGGTCCGCCGGCGAGGGCGAGGTGGCCGAATCCGTGCCGTCCTCGGGAAACCACCAACACGCCGTCGGCGAGCTGCTGACCTGCCCCTTCTGCTCCGGTGTCTGGTTGGCCACGGCCTTCACCGCCGGACTCGTGCTGGCACCCCGGGCAACCCGCCTGGTCGCTACCACCCTGGCGGTCGTCGCGGGATCGGATTTCCTGCACCTGGCGTACGACGCCGCGAAGAACGCCGGGCGGGATTCCGGCGGGTGATCCCCGCGCGGCCGGGAAACTCCCCGTGACCGACCCCTTCACCGCACGACGAACGGAGGCGAGCACATGAGCGGCCGAGACGACGGACCCGATCCGGAAGGCGTCGACGATCCCGAGGAGTTCGCCGAAGAGGTGGGCATCGACCCCACTCCTCAAGAGGTCGATCAGTACCTCGAACTGGCGGAGGACACCCCGCCGGTCGCGGGCGAGCCGAAAACCTGAAGCGCGGTCACGACTGACAGCGGACGACTGCGCACACCGCCGAGAGCGGGGCCCGGACGGTGGGTCCGGGCCCCGCGCTCAGTTCTCGTCCACGGCGTCCGGTGTGCGCATCGCCTCCGCCACCGAACCGCCCGGCTCGTCCGCGAGCTGCCCGCGTTCAGCGGCCTCGCGGTGGACCTCCTCGTCGTAGGCGTCCGGAGCATCGAGGCTGACCACGTCGTCGCGGGACAGGTCCCCCGCACCGGGTTCCCCGGCGGCGACGGGCCGGACATCGGGTTGCTCTTCCGCCAACCGGTCGTCCAGCGGACGCGGGTGGGCCTGCTCGTACGCCGTCATGCCGTACTTGTCGGCCGCCGTCCACCGCTCGGGCGGGTCCATCCCGGCTTCCAGCGGGTCGAGCTTGAGGCGGTCCTCGTCCAGGTCCTCCGCGCTGCTCAACGCGGCCGGATCGGTCTCGACGGGGTCCGGTGACCCGGTGTCGTGCGGCGGGTCCGGGGTCTCGAAGTCGCTCGTCAAGGTTCCTCCTCAGCAGGGCCGTCCGGGGGCACCGAGCCCCCGACCGCCACGGCAGGTGTTGCCCCGGACGGAGGACCCCAAACAAGGGCCCGCCGACAGGAACCAGCCGGGTGACATCCGGGTTCCGCCGCGCACGGGAGGTAGTCACCCCTCGATCGGCGTCATCGGTTTGGGCACCTCGACCAGGGTTACCACTGCCTCATGAGACTGCCCACGGCGGCGTTGGTGCTCGGACTCGGTGTCGGCGGGTTCATCGACGGCATCGTCATCCACCAGATCCTCGGCTGGCACCACATGCTCTCCGGCTGGTACCCGCCGACCGACGAGCACAACTTGCACGTCAACATGGTGGGCGATGGCCTGTTCCACCTGCTGTGCCTGCTGCTGGTGATCGCGGGCATCGTGCTGCTCAACCGCGCTCCCCGGTTGACCGGGCGGCGGCTGTGGGGCGGCATGGCGGCGGGATGGGGGACGTTCAACCTGGTGGAGGGCCTGGTCAACCACCTGGTGCTGGGCGTGCACCACGTCCGGCACGGACCGCACGAGCTCCACTACGACCTGGCCTTCCTGCTCCTGGGTGTCGCGTTGCTGGTCGGCGGCGCACTCCTCGCCCGCTCCGGCGATCACCGGTCCGACCACCTCAGGCGCGCCGGCGACGTCGACTCCGAGGGATGAATCACGGCGCGGTGGGCATCCCTGCGCTGTGACACCAGAGATGAGCGTCGGGACAGAGGTGTCCTGCGTGGTTCCGCTGCGCTGGAGTGACGATCGTGATCTCGACGAGTTCACCGGCTACCTGCGGTGGCTCGCGAGCCGATGCGAGGTGGTCGTCGCGGACGGTTCGCCGGCAGCCCTGTTCGAACGTCACGCACAGGAGTGGTCGGGGTGGCTCACCCACCTCCGGGTGACGCCGACACCCGGTCCCCACAACGGGAAGGTGGCCGGGGTGTGCGCGGGAATCCACGCCGCCGCGCACGAGAAGGTGATCATCGCCGACGACGACGTGCGCTACGACGACACCGCGCTGCGGCGCGTCGGCGAGGTGCTCGACGGTGCGGATCTCGTGGTGCCGCAGAACTACTTCAGCGCTTGGCCGTGGCACGCCCGGTGGGACACCGCGCGGACCTTGCTGAACCGGGCGTTCTCCGGCGACTACCCGGGCACGTACGGAATCCGGCGCGCGGTGTTCCTGGGGATGGGCGGCTACCGCGACGACGTGCTGTTCGAAAACCTGGAGTTGATGCGCACCGTGCGGGTCGCGGGCGGTCGGGTGGCGAACGTCCCGGACCTGTTCGTCCGCCGCAATCCCCCGACGGCCCGCCACTTCCGGTCGCAGCGCGTGCGCCAGGCCTACGACAGCCTGGCCCAGCCGGCGCGGTACTGCGTCGAGCTCCTCGTGCTGCCCACCGTGGGCTGGGCGGTCCTGCGGCACCGGACCGCCCGGGTGACGGGGGTGCTCGCCGTGGCCGGGATCGCGCTGGCCGAGTGGGGCCGACGTCGGCAGCGCGGGACCAGCGTCTACCCCGCCACCACCGCCGCGTTCGCCCCGTTGTGGATCGCAGAGCGCGGGGTGTGCGCGTGGATCGCCCTCGTCCGGCGTCTCCTGCTCGGCGGGGTGCGCTACCACGGCGGACGCCTGCCCACGGCCGCGCACTCCACGCGCTGGCTGGCCAGGCACCGGGCGTCCCGAGGGTGACGAGCGGCGTGCCCGCCCGGTCACGTTGGGCCATCCGGACGTAGCTGTGGTCTAGACCTCGATCTAGCGTGGTCTATACCAGTCGTCGCAGCTGTCAGTACGAGGAGAAGCATGTCGATGAAGAGGTGGAGTGCCGCCTTCGTGGCCGGTGCCCTGTCGATCGGGTTGACGGCCGTCGCGTCCCCGGCCCAGGCCCACGACCACGACCACCACCAGCGCAGCTCCGTGCGCACCGTCGGGTACTACACCCAGTGGAGCGCCGCCGACCGCAACATCCCGCTCCGCTACGTGGTCGAGAACGGCACCGCGGCCAAGCTCACCCACCTCAACTACGCCTTCGGACTGCTCGACGAGCAGGGGAGCTGCATCAGCTCCGACCCGGTGGCCGACTACCAGAAGCGGTTCCCGGCCGACCAGGCCGTCAACGGCAAGGCCGACAAGCCCGGCCAGGCGCTGGCGGGCAACCTCAACCAGATCAAGCAGCTCAAGCAGAAGTTCCCCAAGCTGCGCGTCTACATCTCCCTTGGCGGCTGGATCGGCTCGACGTACTTCTCCAACGCCGCGCTCACCCCGCAGTCGCGCGCGGCGCACGTGAAGTCCTGCATCGACCTGTGGCTCAAGGGCAACCTGCCGGGAGCGCCCGCCGGCGCGGGCAAGGGCGTCTTCGACGGCATCGACCTGGACTGGGAGTGGCCGTCCACCGAGGGCAACGTCGGCAACATCGTGCGCCCCGAGGACAAGCAGAACTTCACCGAGCTCCTGCGCGAGTACCGCAAGCAGCTTTCCAAGCAGGGTTCCCGGGACCGCCGGACCTACGACCTCACCGCGTTCCTGCCCGCCAACCGCGAGGCGATGGACCGGGGCTACGAGCTCGCCGAGGTCTACAAGCTGCTGACCTTCGCCACCGTGCAGGGCTACGACTACCACGGCGCGTGGGAGAAGACCAGCAACCAGCAGTCGGCCCTCCGCGTGCCCGAAGGCGACCCGACCACGCCCAAGGACAGCGGTGAGATCGTCGTCGACGCGCACATCCAGCGCGGTGCGCCACGCGACAAGATCACCCTCGGCGTGCCCTTCTTCGGTCGCGGCTGGACCGGCGTCACCAACCAGAACAACGGGCTGTTCCAGCAGTCCACCGGCCCCGCCCCGGCCACCTACGAAGCGGGCTTCGACGACTACCGCACGCTCAAGTCCCTGCTGGCCGGCGGGAAGTACAAGCTCTACCGCGACGACAAGGCCGGCCACGCCTGGCTGTTCGACGGCACCACGTTCTGGACCTACGACGACCCGACCGAGCTCAAGCGGAAGGGCCAGTTCATCCGTGACCGCAAGCTCGGCGGCGCGATGATCTGGTCGCTCGACGGCGACACCTCACGAGGTGAGCTGATCAAGGGCCTGCACGCCGGGTTGCACCCCCGGCGCTGAGCGGGACCTGATTCCGTGGGGCGGGTCGGCGACGACCCGCCCCACGGGCATGTCCGGCCCCGGACGATCCCCTGACGTTCCGGAGCCGGTCTCACGTGGTTGTTTTGGCGAGTTGTGTGAAGCAGATCAGTATTGCGGCGAGGGTGGCGAGCCGGGTTCACCCCGGCCGACCGGGCTCGGCCCGGTCAGGGAGCCCCCTTTTTCGCCCGCACCGACGCACTGTCCAGAATCGCCCGCGACCAGTCCACCACGCCCTGGGCCCGAGCCGGTCGAGCACCGCCTGGTGCGGCCTTCGCCACAGGGCGGCCTCGGTCCACTGCGTGAACCGGCGGTGCGCGGTGGGCGCGGACACCCCGAACGACGGCGGCAGGTCCCGCCACCGACACCCGCTGGTCAGCACGGACACGATCGCCGTGAACACCGCACGATCATCCACCGGAGCCGTCCCACCACCCTGCGGACGCACCGCGAACCGATCAACCACAACACAACAGCATGACAGCATCACCACCACGTGAGACCGGCCCTTAGGCGAGTGCCGCCCGGCAGGACGGTCGGACCCCGGGTCGGCCGGCCATATCGTCGGCATATCGAAAACCTCATACGCACCGGCAACACCGCGCCGCCTTGACTGGGCGCATGTCCTCCGACCGACCCCCACGACCGGCCCGCGACATCGGAATCACGATCTACGGGTGCGCGCCGGACGAGGCCGCCCTGTTCCGGGAGATGGCCCCGCGCTTCGGCGTGACGCCCACGATCACCGGGGCGGCAGCCGCCGAAGCCACGGTCGGGCTGGCCTCCGGGAACCGCTGTGTCAGCGTGGGCCACAAGACCCCGGTCACGAATGCGGCACTGCGCGCGCTCCGCCGGGCCGGCGTGGACTACGTCTCCACGAGGAGCATCGGCTACAACCACATCGACGTGCCCTACGCGGAGAGCCTCGGCCTCTCGGTGGAGAACGTCGCGTACTCCCCCGACAGCGTCGCGGACTACACGCTGATGTTGATGCTGATGGCGGTGCGGGGTGCGAAGTCCACCCTCCGCCGGGCCGACGTCCACGACTACCGGCTGCCCGAGGCACGCGGCAGGGAACTGCGCGACCTGACCGTCGGCGTCGTCGGGACCGGGCGCATCGGCACGGCGGTCGTGGAGCGGCTCCGGGGCTTCGGCTGCCGGGTCCTGGCCTGCGACAGCCGGCCGACCACCGCCGCCGACTATGTCCCCCTCGACGACCTGCTCCGGAAGAGCGACGTCGTCACGCTGCACACGCCGCTCGACGCGGCCACGTTCCACCTCCTGGACCGACGACGCATCGGGCGGATGAAGCACGGCGCGTACGTGATCAACACCGGACGCGGCGCACTGCTCGACACCGAGGCCCTCGTCTCGGCGCTGTCCGACGGCCGGTTGGGCGGTGCGGCGCTGGACGTCCTCGAAGGAGAGGACGGGATCTTCTACACCGACCGCCGGGACGAGCCGGTCGGGAGCACGTCTCTGGTGCGACTCCAGGAGTTGCCGAACGTGCTCATCAGCCCGCACACGGCCTACTACACCGACCACGCCTTGAGCGACACCGTCGAGAACTCCCTCATCAACTGCCTGACATTCGAAAGCGGGAACCACCGTGGCTAGGCTGAAGATCGCGGTCCTGTTCGGCGGCTGCTCCGAGGAGCACCCCGTCTCCGTCAAATCCGCGCGCGAGGTCGCGAAGAGCCTCGACACCGCGAAGTACGAACCGTTCTACGTCGGGATCACCCGGAGCGGTGCCTGGCAGCTCTGCGACGGCCCCGGCGAGGGCTGGGAGGACGACGACCGCCGTCCGGTGGTCCTGTCGCCGGACCGGCGGGCGCGCGGGCTGCTCGTCCTGGACCAGGGGCGCTACGAGACGATCGGCCTGGACCTCGTGCTGCCCGTGCTGCACGGCGAGCTCGGCGAGGACGGCGCGGTGCAGGGGTTGCTGGAGCTCTCCGGCATCCCCTACGTGGGCTGCGACGTCCAGACCTCGGTCCTGTGCATGGACAAATCGCTGACCTACCTCGTCGCGCGCAGCGCCGGGATCGCCACGCCGGACTTCCGGGTGATCGGGGCGGGCGAGTCCGTCGAGGCCGACCGGCTGACCTACCCCGTCTTCGTGAAGCCGGCCCGTTCCGGGTCGTCCTTCGGCGTCAGCAAGGTGTCCCGCCGGGAGGAACTGCCGAGTGCGGTGGACCTCGCCCGGCAGTACGACTCGAAGGTGGTCGTCGAGCGGGCGGTGGTCGGCAGCGAGGTCGGGTGCGCCGTCCTGGGCGACGGCGAGGAGTCGACCACCGGCGAGGTGGACCGCATCGCGCTGTCCCACGGCTTCTTCAAGATCCACCAGGAGGACGCGCCCGAGAGCGGGTCCGAGAACTCGACGGCGATCGTTCCGGCGGACCTCCCGGCGCGGACGCGCGCGCTCGTCCAGGACACGGCCAAGGCCGTCTACCGCGCGCTGGGGTGCCGAGGCCTGTCGCGGGTGGACATGTTCCTCACCGAAGACGGGAACGTCGTGCTCAACGAGGTCAACACCCTGCCGGGCCTGACCTCCTACAGCCGCTACCCCAGGATGATGGCCGCCGCCGGGTTGCCGCTCACCGACGTGATCGACCGGCTGGTGGCGTCGACGTCAACCGGGACCGGTCGCCGGTGAGAGACGACTTCGCCTTCCTGGACGAGTTCGCGCCCGGCATCCGCTGGGACGCCAAGTACGCCACCTGGGACAACTTCACCGGCACACCGGTGGACGGGTACCCGGCGAACCGGATCGTCGGCACCAGGGCCCTGTGCGCCGCCCTGGGCGAAGCGCGCGAGAAGGCCGCGTCCCGGGGCTTCGGCCTGCTGGTGTGGGACGGCTACCGCCCGCAGCGCGCCGTCGACCGCTTCCTGCGCTGGTCGGTCCAGCCGGAGGACGGCCGGACGAAGCTCCGGCACTACCCGAACATCGACCGCGCCGAGATGTTCGAGAAGGGGTACGTGGCCGCCAGGTCGGGCCACAGCCGGGGCAGCACCGTCGACCTGACGCTCTACCACCTGGCCACCGGCGAACTCGCCGCCATGGGCGGTGACCACGACTTGATGGACCCGGTCTCGCACCACGGGGCGACGGGGGTCAGCCGGGCCGAGGCGCGGAACCGGCACCACCTCCGGACCATCATGGAGGACTGCGGTTTCCGCCCGTACGAGTGCGAGTGGTGGCACTACACCCTGATCGACGAACCCTTCCCGGACACCTACTTCGACTTCCCCGTCGGGTAGTCGGGCTGGTCCTCGGCCGGGGCGTCCGGTGGCGCGACGGGCAGCCGCACGGTGACGCGGAGACCGCCGGCGGTGCCGGGGGCGAGGGTGAGGGTCCCGTCGTGCGCCTGGACGATGCTCTTGACGATCGCCAGGCCGAGCCCGACCCCCGCGTGGCCCGTCCGGATGCGCCTGCTGCCGCGCTGGAACGGCTCGACGAGCGTGGAGACCAGGTGCGGGGAGAGCTTCTCGCCGGTGTTCTCGACGGTGAGCACCGCCGAACCGGCGTCCACGTCCGTCGTGACCCGCACGGTCCCCCGCTCGGGCAGGTTGTGGACGATCGCGTTGTGCACGAGGTTCGTGGTCATCTGCCGCAGGAGGGCGTGGGAGCCGAGGGCGGGCGTGACGTCGCCGGAGGTCTCGATGGCGAGGCCGCGTTCCTCGGCGAGCGGGAGGAGCGTCTCCGCGGCTTCCTCCACGGCCAGGGACAGGTCGACGTGCTCCCGGGTGAAGGACCGCTGGTCGGCTCGGCTGAGCAGGAGCAGCGCCTCGGTGAGGTCGATCGCCCGGGTGTTGACGTAGTGGAGGCGCTCGACGAGTTCGCTGGTGCCCGACCTCGGGTCGTTGCGCGCCACGTCGAGGAGCGTTTGCGTGATCGCCAGCGGGGTGCGCAGCTCGTGCGAGGCGTTGGCCGCGAACCTCTGCTGCTCGGCCACCTGCGCTTCGAGCCGGGCCAGCATGGTGTCGAACGCGTCGGCGAGTTCGCGGAACTCGTCGTTGAGGCCCTCCAACTGGATCCGGTGGGAGAGCGACCCGTTCGCGGCCAGGCGCGTGGCGTTGGTGATGCGCGTCAGGGGTGCCAGCATGCTGCCGGCCAGGACCCACCCCCCGACGAGGCCGAACCCCAGCAGGAACACCATCGCCGCGGTCGCCTTCGGCGCGAACGTGCGCTGGAGTTCGGAGCGGTCGGGGATCGACACCCCCCGGATGTTGATCTCCTCCGGCACGTAGCGCAGCAGGAACACCCACACCGCCGCGAGCAGCAGGGCCCCCGCGACCATGAGGAACCCGGCGTAGCTGAGGGTGAGCTTGAGGCGGACGCTCACCCCGGGCGCTCTACCCACGGTCCGGGCCGGTGTCCGGCGGGGTGTCGATGCGGTAGCCGACGCCGGGCACCGTGGCGATCAACCACGGTTCGCCGAGCCGCTTGCGCAGGGCCGAGACCGTGATGCGGACGGCGTTGGTGAACGGGTCCGCGTTCTCGTCCCACGCCCGCTCCAGCAGCTCCTCGGCGCTGATCACCCCGCCTTCGGCGGCCACGAGGACTTCGAGCACCGCGAACTGCTTCCGGGTGAGCGCGACGTACCGGTCGTCCCGGTAGACCTCGCGCCGGAACGGGTCCAGCCGCAGGCCGGCGATCTTCCGCACGGGCGGCCGGCGGTGCGCGCGTCGGCGGTCGAGCGCGCGGAGCCGGAGCACGAGCTCGCGCAGTTCGAACGGCTTGGTGAGGTAGTCGTCGGCACCGAGCTCGAACCCGGAAGCCTTGTCGTCCAGCCGATCCGCCGCGGTGAGCATCAGGATCGGCATACCGCTGCCGGAGGCGATGATGCTCTCGGCGACCTCGTCACCGGAGGGCCCGGGGATGTCGCGGTCGAGCACGGCGATGTCGTAGGTGTTGACGCCCAGCAGTTCCAGAGCGGTGTTCCCGTCGCCGGCGATGTCGGCGGCGATGGCTTCCAGGCGCAACCCATCGCGGATGGCCTCTGCCATATAGGGTTCGTCCTCGACGACCAGCACGCGCATGCGCTCGATGTTACCGGCCGGCACCTATCGTCGACATATCGAAAACCGCATGCGCGACGGCAACACCGCGCCGCCTTGGCTGGGGGTATGCCTTCCAGCGAACCGGTACGCACAGCCCGTCGCACCCGCTCGCCCGTCCTCGCGGCCTCACTCGTCGACCCCCTCGGGGGTGCGCTCGGCGGTGCGCTCCCCCGGGGCGTGACCGTGTTCGACGACGAGCACCCCGGCGTCGCCAACCTCGACCCCGACCTGCTGCGGGCCCTGCGCGACGCGGCGACGGCGGCGGCCGACGACGGCGTCGAGTTCTTCGTCAACAGCGGGTGGCGCTCCCCGGCGTACCAGGACCGGCTGCTGCGCCAGGCCGTCTCCGACCACGGCTCGGCGGCGGAAGCCGCGCGGTGGGTCGCCACGGCGGACAGGTCCGCCCACGTCGCGGGGAAGGCCGTCGACATCGGGCCCGCCGAGGCCAGGGCGTGGCTGTCGGAACGCGGTGCCGAGTACGGGCTGTGCCAGATCTACCGCAACGAACCCTGGCACTACGAACTGCGCCCCGAAGCCATCGCGCACGGCTGCCCGGCCATGTACCCCGACCCCACCCACGACCCGAGGACGCGGCACTGACCGGCCCAGACCGGGAGCTGATCACCGCGTCCTCTCCCCCACCGCTCTCCTCCTTCGGGTGAAATACCGTTTGAGCAGTTCAGGGCCCGGATAGACTGGCTGCGGCGTTGGGGAGCGCCTGGTACGCACAGGGGGTGGGGATGGATTTCCGCGTGCTCGGAACGTTCGAGGTGTGGTCCGGAGCGGAACGGATCGCGGTGGACAGCCCGCGGCACCGACGGGTGCTCTCGGCACTGGTGCTGGCACCGCGCACCGTCGTGCCGATCTCCCGGCTGGTGGACGCGGTGTGGGCGGAACGCCCGCCGGCGACAGCCGGGAAGCAGGTGCAGAACTGCGTCTCGGCCCTGCGCGAACGGTTGGGCGGCAGTGGGTCCATCACCACCGACGGGCCCGGTTACCGGCTCGCCGTCGCGGACGAGCAGGTCGACTGGCTGCGCTTCCGGCAGGGGGTGGACGCCGCGCGGGCACTGGCCGCCGGTGGCCGGCTCACCGACGCCGTGGACGCGGTGAAAGCGGCGCTGTCCCTGTGGCGGGGGCCGGCGCTGGACGCGATGGGTTCCCCGGCACTCGTCGCGCGCGCCGCGTTGCTCGACGACCAGCGGCTGGACGCGGTCGAGCTGTGCGCGCAGTGGCAGCTCACGCTGGGCCACTTCTGGGACGTCGTCGACGAGTTGTCGGCGTGCGCGGTCGAGAACCCGTTGCGGGAATGGGTCCACGCCTACCTGATGCTGGCGTTGGACCGGCGTGGCCGGAAGGCGGATGCGCTGGCGCTGTTCGCGGTGTTGCGCGAGAGGTTGGCCGACGAACTGGGTGTCGACCCGTCTCCCGAGACGCAGCAGGCGTACTTGACGGTCCTGCGCGACGGCCCGTCCGACGACCGCACCGCACCGCGCGACGCCGCACGGCCGGTGCCCGTGCCCGACCCACGACCCCGCGCGGCCGACGCGGTGGCAGCGGCCATCCCCCGGCAGTGGACCGCCGAGGTCGGACGGAGTCGGAAGATCCTGCACGACCTGTGTTGCTCCTGGGCAGTGCGGCCTTTGGCGGCCGGCGGCGGCCCGGTCTGACGGGGAGCGGCCGGTCGGTGCTCCCCCGGGGCACACGGGTCGGCCGGGTTCCTCCGGCGTCCGACCCGGTGAAGCGGCAGAGGGTGGTCGCTCGGCGGTGTGTTGCCCCTTGCGTACCGGCTCGACAGACCGAAGCACCCGCAGCACCCGGCTCATCACGACGCCGGACACCACTTCGCCGTGAATACCCTTGCGCAGACAACGGACGCGCACAGGGCAGCGCAAGCGCCATTGCGGCGCATTTCCCCAATGAATCATCGGGGTCGACAACCCTTGCTCGGTGGTGCCGAAAATCGAGGAGGACGGCGTGATGACGGCATGAGGACACCAAGAGGATACGGCCCGACATGATGGTGGTTGTCCGGGGCAGGTCCCGTCCCGATCCACGCGCCGACGCCGGCGACGAACGAGGAGACTTCATGCGCGCGAAACGAGTACTGATCGGACTCACGGCGACCCTCATCACGATCACGGGAAGCGTCCTCGCCGCGCCGGCGGCATCGGCGGCAGTGATCGAAGGCTGTCCGGAACTCTACCTGTGCTTCTACTTCAACAGCAATTTCCAGGGTGCCCGTGCGGACTACCTGGAGTCGGACGGCAACCTCGACAACGAGAAGTTCAACAAACGAGGCACCAACGGCAACGGCCTCGGCGTCCCGGTCAAGAACAACGCCGCCTCGGTCGTCAACAACTGGAATGAACTGGCGACGGTGTATTACAACAGCGGTTGCAACGGCAGTGTCGCCAAGCAATCGTTCGGCGCATACGGCAAGGCCAACTTGAACGCGACCATGAAGAACGAGAACGCGAGTTTCAACTGGCCGAACAGCAGCGGCGTCTACAAGGACTGCGCCAACCGCGACCAGTTCTAGTCGGAATGATCGGGGTCACGCCCGGCCCGGCGTGGCCCCGACGGTGAATCGGAGGTTTGGCCGTGGTCACATCCGACCGCCTACCGCGCCGCGTGGTCGACTTCGCCACGGGTGCCCTCGCCGCAGCCGTGGCGGTGATCGCGCTGGTCGGCTGCTCGACCGCACCCGTCCCCACGTCCGACCAGGGCACCTCCGACCGCACCACGTCCGGCCTCGACGCGGGCGGCTTGGACGCGGCCGACCTCGGAGCGGCGCTCGCGAGGGTGCCCGCCGACCTGTCGACGGTGCACGGCCTCGACCTGCCGCTCAACCGGACGCTGCTGACACCGGTCGAGGAGTTGGAGGTCATCGCGGCGCGCAACAGGCTGATCGAGCGGTGCCTCGCCGATCACGGGATCACCTTCGCCTTCCCCGTGGTCGACCCCGTGCGGGACGCCTCCCGATCGAGGCGGCACGGTCTGGTCGACGCGGCCGAAGCCGCCGCGTACGGCTACCGCGACCCGGCGGTGTTCGCCCCGCGCGCCACCGGCGCGGAGGCGACCGCGCACCAGCCGTCGCCGGACGTCGTCTCCGTGATCACCGGTACCCGCAAGGGCGATGTCGGCGGACGCGCCGTGCCGGCCGGCGGGTGCGCGGGCGAAGCGGACCGGGCACTCGCGGCCGACGGGCAACCCGGCCAGGAGCAGACCAGCTTCGCGCTGAGCCGTCGCAGCCACCAGGTCACCCGCGCCACCCCGCCGGTGACCGAGGCCGCCGGGGTGTGGTCGCGCTGCATGGCGCGGGCGGGTTTCGACTACGACAACCCGGACGTCCCCATCGCCGACCCCGCGTTCAGCGCGGGCCGGCCGTCCGCGCACGAGATCGCCGTCGCCACCCAGGACGTGCGGTGCAAGGAACAGGCCCAGTGGGTCAGGACGTGGGTCGGGGTCGAGCGCGCCGTGCAAGACGTCCTCATCTCGCGGCACGGCGCGGAGCTGGACCGCGAGCAGCGGCACAAGGTTCAGCAGCTCGCGGTGGCACGTGAGGTCAACGGCTGATGGACGCATCCGCGACGCTCCTGGCCCCCTCGACGTTTTCCTTGACCGCCGAAGTTTTCCGGTACGCGGTCCTGTGGACCCCCGTGAGGTCCGGACGGCACGTCTTCCCGGGCGTTCGCCGGGGCGTGGTGTCGCGGTCAGGGCAGGTAGTACATCGGGTTGGGCAACTTCACGTTGCGCGGCGAGTGCTCGCCCGCGAAATCGCTGTCCTGGTCGCCGATGTTGACGACGATGGTGTCGCCGATGTCCTCGACGATGTGCTTGCGGGTGAGGCTCTTGAAGACCGCCGTCGGGCACCGGTCCTTGCAGTGCAGGTAAGGCGGTGCCGTCTCGGGCCGTGCGGGCTTGAGGAACACCCCGGCGGGTTCCGGGTAGCCCTCCTCGGCCAGGTGGTCCACGGTCGCCTGGCGCACGTCCTCGCGCCGCCCGGTGACGAAGTAGACCTTGATGCCCTTGCTCCGGGCCTGCCACGCGAGTTCGCGGACGGGCAGGACCGGCTTGAAGACCTTGGCCTTGATCGCCTCGTGGTGCTCGCGGTGGTCGAATGCGAAGTCGCTGTCGGCCTGCCACCCGTAGGTGACCTCGGCGGTGTCGTCGATGTCCAGCACGATCGCCGGTTTGGCCGCCGGTCCCACCTCGTCGAGCGCCTGCCGCGCCTCGTGCGCCTTCTCCTGGACGTCACGGGCCCACTGGCTGTCGTCCGAGTGCTGGTTCTTCCCCTCGACCAGGTGCCCGCCGTAGTACTCCTTCACCGCGATCTTCGCCCTGCCGAGGTTGGGCGGCTCCGCCGTCCTGGTGACCGTGACGCCGGGCTCGGCCAGGCCCGCGACCCCACCGGCCACCGTCATGCCCACCGCCAGGGCGAGCGCGAGCCTGATCACCTCCGACAGGTGCTTGCTCCGGATCATCGGGCAGTCCTTTCCCGACCGGTCATCGGATGACCGGCGCGGCTGGTGCCGGCCCGGTGGGCGGTGACGCACCCGGTCCGACGCGATGTGGTTTTCGGCGCGGCCGGTGTCCGACGCGGCCGACTGGTCCGTCCGCAGTGGAGTTGCTACAGAGTGGAGTTGCTACAGCTCGCCCAGGGTGACGTCGACCTTGGTGGTGTCGTTGCCGCGCAACACCGTCACGGACGCCCGGTCGCCCGGCTTGCGGTCCGCCAGTGCCCGGTTGAGGTCGGCCATGGTCGGGGTGTCGGCGCTGCCCAGCTTCGTGATCACGTCACCGGCGCGCAGACCCGCCTGTTGCGCGGCCCCGCCCGCGATCACCGTGACCACGCCGACGCCGACGTTCTCGCGGTCGCGGTCAATGACGGTGCGGCCGGTGATGCCCAGCGCGGCGCGGCCGGACTCGGTGACCTTGCCGTCGCGGACGATCTGGTCGGCGATGCGCTTGACGGTGTTGACCGAGATCGCGAACCCGATGCCGGGTGCCGCGCCGCCCAGTCGCTGGTCGGTGGCGGCGAGGGTCGGGATGCCGATGATGGAGCCGGACATGTCCACCAGCGCGCCGCCGCTGTTGCCCGGGTTGATGGCGGCCGAGGTCTGGATCATGTCCGCGATGGTCGTGCCGGGCGAGGCGGTGCCGGCGGGCTCGGCGACGGTGCGGCCCAGGGCCGAGACGATGCCGTTGGACACGCTGCTGGACAGGCCGAGCGGGCTGCCCATCGCGAGCACCAGTTGCCCGACCCGCAGTTCCCCGGAATCGCCGAACTTCGCCGGCGAGGACGGCAGCGACCCGTCGACCTTGATCACCGCCAGGTCCTCCGGCGGGTGGGTGGCGACCAGGGTCGCCGCGCGCGGCGTGCTGTCGTGGGCGAAGGACACCTGGAACCGGGTCTCGGTGCCGACGACGTGCGCGTTGGTGACGATGTGGCCCTTGTCGTCGTAGAGCACGCCCGAGCCCAGGCCGCTCTCGGTGTTGATCTGCACGACGGAGGGCAGGGTGTCCCGCACGACCCGCTCGTAGCCCTGTTCCAGCGAGCTCGCCGCCGTGGACGCCTCGACGCCGGTCGTCCGCGCGGTGCCGCTGCTCGCGGTGTCGACGGGCGTGCAGCCCGCGATCAGGGCCGCGCACACGACGCCCGCGCCGATCCGCGTCACCAGGTGTCGGTCCACAACGGCCTCCAGCGTGCGCCAGGGTTCTCTGGTGGACGCTAGGTGACGGCCGTGGGGCCGGCCACCCGGAGCGGCGCATTCACCCGTCCGGAAGTGACCGGGCGACGGTGCCACCGGGCAGGGTCCGGCCGCGAGGAGTCGGCCGCGCGCCGCTGGTGGAGGAGTACCGCCGCCGATCGACCCGACCACCGCGGTGGTCGGGTCTCCGCGAAGGCGTTGGCGACCAGCCGCCGCTGGGTGGCGACGGCCT
>NZ_JBFABG010000014.1:0-154552 GCF_040640215.1 Actinosynnema sp. NPDC023587
CAGTCCTCCCACACGTCGTGCTCGATGCCGCCGAGCGTGATCATCGGCTCGATTGGGCAGTGCTCTCGCACTGCCCAAGCCGCCAGGTCGGCATCAAGAACTATTTCCTAGTACCAGTACCAACGGCGTTCCGGCTTGACGTTGAACACGCGTCGAAGCATTGCAACCATAGCTTGTTCACCTCCTTCCGGTCTCGTGGTGGGTGGTCGGCCAGGTGGCGCGGTGCAGGGTGAAGGGGCTCGGCACGATGCCCTCGGACGAGATGGCTCGCGTGCCGCCTCCGGTGACGGTGAGGCGGGCGTTGTCGGTGAGCGCTGTCAGCGCCTCGGTGACCAGGGTGCGAGCCACCGAAGCGCCGGGACACGCGAAGGGGCCCGCTCCGAACGGGATGTAGGGGCCGTGCCCGTCCGGGTGCGCCCAGCGCTCGGGGCGGAACACCTCGGGGTCGGTCCAGCGGCGTGCGTCGTGGTGCAGCAGGTGGGGGCTGACCGAGACGAGCTCGCCGGGGTCGATCGCGGTGTCGGCGAAGGTGGCGGGAAGGGCGGCGGTGCGGCGCAGCATCCACGGGATCGGCCGGTAGCGCAGCGCTTCCCGCACGACTTGGTCGGCGGGCCACGGCCAGGGGGTGCCGGCGGGGTGGTGCAGGCAGGGCAGGAGCACCGACCAGGCCAGCGAGGCAGCCACCGGTGCCGCGACGGCCCGGAACATGGTCAGGTGCACCTTGGCCACGGCCTGGTCGGGCAGGTCGGCCGGGCACGCACCGAGGATGGCGTCCAGCACGTCGCGCGGCTGGTCGACGTGGTGCTGCCGCCGCCGGGCCACCTCCCGGGTCAGAGCCGCGATCAGCTTGGCGCGCGGCACTTCGGCGCGTGCCCGCTGCCAGACGTGCGGTGCGCGGAACACCACGCCCGCGTGTGCGGCACGGTCGGCCCACCGCCGGGTGTCGGCCTGGGTTCCCGGGTGCAGCAACAGGTTCGCCAGGCAGCGGTACACCAACCGGTTGCCCGTCGCGGGCCAGCGACCGACCCCCGGCAACCCGGTCACCGCCGGGATCAGCGCCGCGCGGTAGTCCGACAGACCGGCGCGCAGGACGTCGCGCACCGCGCGCCCCACTTCGACCTGCGCCTCCCTGGTCGGCAGCAGGTCGCCGAAGAACCCCGACCTGCCCGCGTTGAACTCCCGACCGCGAAGCAGCGTCTCGGCCAGCTTCGCGTCGCCCAGGCACCAGCCGCCCCCAGGGAGCGGGATCACCTCCGTCGCGCTGTTCCGGCGAAGGTCTTCGACGTATGCCAGCGGATCACGCCGGACTCGACGCCTCTCCCGGATCATCATCGCGCACTGCCTCCACGAACCGCGTGCCTGCTCGACCTCGGATCGACTGCACCACTCCTGGTCATTCCCCGCAGGAAGGAACACGAACGCGCGGCCGTCCACCCAACCCGAACGTGACGCCCCTGCCACTCGACCAGGCGACGGCAGACCAGACACCGATTCGTTCAGTGAGCTCCACGGTGGGCCACAACTACCAGGTCGACGCGATCAGCAACCGGGCGTCCGCCTGGTCACTCTCCACCCTTCGCATTCACCCCGGACTGGCGGGATCTCCAGCCACGACATCGCCACCGGGTTCTCGCCGAAGTCCCACTCCGCGATCCGCTCGCCCGACCACGACCACGACCACGGGCTTGTCAGGGTTTGCCGAACGTGAGTTTCATGTCAGCCAACGCAAAACTTGCCAGCGGCGTGTTACCGGCGAGGTAGCCGAGCGGTCCGTGTGCCGGGAACATCCACGTGGCGCGGACGAACCGTGGTTTGCCTGAAATTTGGCTCCTGGTAAGCACCTCGCAGCCGTCCAGCCGCTGCGCCGTCCGCAGTGGCACCGACCAACGACCTGGGATCTTCGGCCCGTTCGTGGCCGTGACCTTGGCGAGTGCCGCGCCCTGACCGAAGGCGGCTCGTTGCTTGGGGATGGCCCAGAGTTCCCGGCCTCCCCGTAGCGAGGTCTCGCTGTCGACCCAGATCTGGGGCACTGAGACGAACACGCGGTGGCCGTGTCGCACGAGCACACCGACCAACAGTTCTTGGTAGGCAAGCATTCCGTCTGGGCCGTAGTCGACGAACGCGACGCATGCGAAAGCGCGGCCGGCCACTGTGATCGGTGACATGGCCAGAGGAATGTGGTCGTGTGGGATGAGGTGCGCGGGCACGGTGAACAACGACATGACGAGGCTGCCCGTCAGGTGCCAAGGTTCAGCGGGATAGCTCATCGCGACTCCGTCCAAGAGTTGGTTGGTCCAGTGGTGCACCCTGCGAACAGACCGGCCGCCGATTGTCGCAGAAGCCTGGTCCGACCTCTGCTGATCGACTCTGTCCGTGAACCAGGCGGTAATCTCGCGTCCTGATGAGGAACACCGCGAGTGCGGCGAGCACAACGAACCAGGTGAACTCCAGCGCCAGGTGTCACCACGCAGTGCGGGGTTCCCGGCTGAGCTCCCATGCGACGAATTCCGCCGGTCTTGTCAGACTCCCGGATCGCCATCGCGTCGCCGGAGCCGGGCATGCCTCCGGTGGTCGCCAGGCTTCTACGCTCGCACCGGAGACCGAAGTTCACTCGGACGGGTTCACCACGCGGCTCCCGTCACCTCCTGATCGACTTCGTCGATGCCGGTCACCAACTCCCCGTTGCCCCCTCCACCGAACGGGCACACCCAGGCACCCGCAATGTCGTACAGGCCCCCATTCGCACAAGTACGTGGACGCCACGCGCGACCGCCGCACTCCCTCCCGGATTGCCGCCGGCGAAATCGCCGTGACCCGAATCAAACCCCTGTGCGCAATCAATTGACCGGAGTCTGCGAACATGCGTCGACGTCCGTGCCTCCGAACGGCAGAACGAGGGGCGAGCCCACCGGTCGGGGCAAGCGGTTGGGCCGATCCGGTCATCTTGGGAGCGAATCGGCACGGAGCATCGTCCCAGGCGCAGTAGCTTGGCCCGATCGCTACGTCACCGGAGAGGGGAACCGATGACCGATCCGTTGGCAAACGTGCAGCGCTTGGTGGACGACTGGGAGCGCGATGCCGAGGAGAAGGCGGCGCGGTACGAGTCGATGCGGCAGGAGGTCGAGCGGATCTCCATCACCGCGTCGGCTGCCGGTGGCGCGGTCAGCGTGACCGTCGGACCGAACGGCATCCCCAACGCGGTGACCATGACCGACGGGGTGAGCCGGTTGCGGCCCGAGCAGATCGCCGCAGCGGTGATGGAGGCGATGGGCAAGGCGCAGGCCGGCTATCCGGCCGAACTGGCGCGGATTGTCGGGGAAACGGTGGGCCCGACCCCCTCCGGGCAGCACATCGTGGCCGTGGCCGAGCACAACTTCCCTCGGCCTGAGGCGGACGTGCCGCCTCCCGCACAGCCCCGTCGGCAGGGTGATGACGGTGACTTCACCGACGAGAGCTTCCTGAGGTGACGCGATGACCGGCTACGAGGCCGTTACCGGCGAGATCGAGGCGTTGGCCGGTCGGGTGGAGGGTCTGGCCGACCGGCTGCGGACGGCGGCGGACGCGGCGCGGACGGTGGCGATGAACGACTCCGCCTACGGCGTGGTGTGCCAACCGTTCGCGATGTTGTTGCAGCCGTTCGAGGACATGGGCGTGCAGGCATTGGCCAAGGCCGCCGAGACGGTGGCGGACAACGCCGCCAGGCTGCGCGAGACCTCCCGCGACTATGACGCCCAGGAGAGCGGCGAGTCCGCGCGCTTCGACGGGATGACCACGTGAACAACCCCCTGCTCGCCACGGCGCAGAGCGACACCACGGCGGTCACCGGCATCGGCATCGCCGAATCGGCAGCGGACTTGGCGAGCGGCATCTCCGACGGAAGCTGGGTCGCCGCCGGACTCGGCGGCATCGGCGTCGGCCTGGAAGTGCTGTCGATGGTGCTCGACCCCATCGGCACCGTCGCCTCCTACGGCGTCGGCTGGCTGATCGAACACGTACAGCCGCTCAAAGAAGCCCTGGACTGGTTCGCCGGCGACCCGCCGGTCATCCGCTCCTTCAGCGAAACCTGGTCCAACGTCGCCGCCGAAGTAGGCAGGATCGCCGCCGACCTCGGCACCCAGGACGCCCCAGGCTGGCAGGGCGCGGCCTCCGCCGCCTATCGCAGCCACGCCGCGCAGACCGCCGACGCCATCGCCGGCGCGGGCACCCTGGCCGAGGGCGTCGGCACCGGCGTGATGGTCATGGGCGAAGTCGTCGCCGCCGTCCGCGAGATCATCCGCGACCTCGTCGCCGAAGTCGTCGGCAAACTCATCACCTGGGCACTCGAAGCCGTCGCCACCCTCGGTCTCGCCACCCCGCTCATCATCGCCCAGGCCACCTCCACCATCGCCCGCGTCTGCAACCGCATCGCCGACCTCGTCCGCAAACTCGTCAAGACCATCGCCAACGTCACCCCCCGCATCCGCAAGGTGTTGGACAAACTCGGCGAAATCATGGAAAAGCTGGGCAAACTCGGCCGCCGCGCCGACACCCCCGGCAACACCACCCCGTCCAGCACGCCCAGCACGCCCGACGCCCCCACCGTAAAAGGACCGGACGGCACCACCAACCCGTCGAGCACGGCCGACGGCACCACCTCGCCCTCCGGCACCACGGCACCCTCCGGGACGACGTCGCCGTCGAGCACGACGTCACCGGACACCGCGTCTTCGAACGCGGTACCCGGCGGCACCAACGGCAACGGGTCGTCACCAGCCGGCTCCGGCAACCCGCCCTCAAGCAGTTCCGACCGGCCGAGCCTGCGTGAGGACACCCCCAACCCGCGCGACCGGGCGCAGACCCCCGAGGGGCGCTGCGAGGGTCGTGAGCCGATCGACCTCGCCTCCGGCGAGATGTACCTGGCGCAGATCGACGTCGAACTGTCCGGCGTGCTGTCGCTGTTGGTCGGACGCGTGCACGTGTCGTCCTATCGCGCCGGACGGCTGTTCGGGCCGTCGTGGGCCTCCACGATGGACCAAAGGCTGGAGGTGGACGACCACGGCGTGTACTTCGCCGACCCGGACGGCGTCGTGCTTGTCTACCCGCTCCCGCCGAGCAGCGGCACCCCCGTGCTTCCGGTGGAGGGCGCGCGCTGGTCGTTGGCGCGTAACGACTCCGGCTACGTGATCACCCAACCCAAGACCGGACTGTCGCTGCACTTCCCGGACGCGGCTCACGCGCCGATCAGCGCGATCACCGACCGCAACGGCAACCGGATCGACTTCGAGCACACCGGGGCGGTGCCATCCCGGATCCGGCACAGCGGTGGCTACGACATCGTTGTGGACAGCGAGAACGGCCACGTCACCGGGCTGAGGCTGGACAACCCGGCGGGCGACGACATTACGCTGGTCTCCTACCGCTACGACGACAACCGGCTCACCGAGGTGCTGAACTCCTCCGGCGCGGCCCTGCGGTTCGAGTACGACCACGCGGGCCGGATCACCAGGTGGGTTGACCGCAACGGGGAGTGGTACGGCTACGAGTACGACCATGACGGCCGTTGCGTGCGCACCACCGGCTCGGGGGGCGCGCTGACCGGTGAAGTGGAGTACGACCTGGCAGCCGGCATCACCCGAGAGGTCGATTCACTCGGACACGTCACCCACCACCACTTCAACGACGTCCGCCAACTGGTGCGGCGGGTGGATCCACTCGGCAGCCAGACACTGTTCCAGTGGGACCGCTACGACCGACTCGTGTCCACCACCGACGCACTCGGCCTCACGACGTCCTACCTGCGTGATGACGACGGCGAGATCCTGGCGCTGACCCGGCCGGACGGCACGCAGTTGCTCGCCGAGTACAACGAGTTCGGTAAACCCACACGTCAGGTGGACCCCGACGGCACCGTGTGGCTGAAGGACTACGACTCACGGGGCAATTTGGTCGCGGTGACGGACCCGAGCGGCGCGGTGACCCGCTACGAGTACAGCGGGAACGGTGGCCTGACCGCCGTGGTGGACGCGGCGGGCGGCACGCACCGGACCGAGGTGGATGCCACAGGGCTCCCGATCGCCGTCACCGACGCCCGCGGTGCCACCACCCGCTACGTCCGCGACGCCGTGGGACGCGTACGGCAGATCCTCGACTCGACCGGCGGGGTCACCGTGCTGTCGTGGACGGTCGAGGGCAAGCTCCTTGGCCGCACCCACCCGGACAGGTCGAGCGAGTCGTGGCGCTACGACGCCGAGGGCAACGAGATCGAGCACGTCGACCGGGTGGGGCAGCGGACACGCACGCGCCCCACTCACTTCGACCTGCCTGCCGACCGGATCCTGCCAGACGGCAGCACCCTCCACTTCGACTACGACACCGAGCTCAGACTCGTGTCGGTGACCGACCAGACGGGTTCGGTGTGGCGGTACGAGTACGACGCCGCAGGCAGTTTGGTGCGCGAGACCGGCTACGGCGGCCAGGCCGTCGAGTACGCACGTGACGCCGCCGGACGGGTCGTGCGGCGGTCGCACGGACCGGACGACCACGTCGAGCTCGAACTCGACCCGCTCGGCCGGGTCCTCACCCGGTCGACACCGACCGGCACGTCCAGATTCCGGTACGACGAGGCCGGTCGCGTGGTGTGGGCGGCAAACGGGCACGCTGAAACCGTGTTCCGCCGCGACGTCCTGGGCCGGGTGGTCGAGGAGAGCACGAACGGACGCACTCTGGTGTCCCGGTACGACGCAGTCGGTCGGCGCGTGAGCCGGGTGACCCCCACCGGTGCCCGATCCGACTGGACGTACGATCCATCGCACCTGCCGACGGCCCTGCACGGCGGCGTCCACACCCTGGAGTTCACTCACGACGCGGCAGGGCGTGAAGTGGGCCGCCGGTTCGGAAACGCCGTACTGGCCCAGCGCTGGGACGCCGCCGGCAGGCTGGCCGACCAAGACGTGTCCACTGTGGATGAAGCCGGCGTGAAGCGGCGGATTGGGCACCGCCGGTACCACTACCGCGCCGATGGCTACCTCACGGCGGTCGAGGAGCCTGCGGGCCCGCGGACCTACGACCTCGACGCACTCGGCCGGGTCGTCTCCGTGCACGGCCCGCGCTGGTCGGAGCAGTACGCCTACGACCCGGCAGGCAACCTGGCCCAGGCCGCGACCCCTGGTGCAGAGCCTGCCTCGTTCACCTACGAGGGCACGCTGTTGCGCCAGGCGGGACGGACCCGCTTCGACTACGACCGGCGCGGCCGGGTCGTGCGGCGGGTGCGGAGCAGGCTCTCGCACAAGCCGGACGTCTGGCACTACACCTGGGACACCGAGGACCGGCTGACCGCGGTCGTCACACCGGACCAAGCGCACTGGCGTTACACCTACGACGCGATGGGCAGGCGCATCGCCAAGCAGCGGACCGGTCCGGCGGGGGAGGTCTTGGAGCGGACGGAGTTCGTCTGGGACGGCACGGTGCTGGCCGAGCAGATCGAAGCCCTCCAAGCGATGACCTGGGACCACGACACGACCGGGATGCGACCGGTGGTGCAGCGACTGCGGGTCCCCACCCACGACGCCGCATGGGTCGACCGCGAGTTCCACTCGATCGTCACCGACCTGGTGGGCGCTCCGGCCGAACTCGTCACGCCGAACGGTCACGTGATGCGCCAGGAGCGGGCCACGCTGTGGGGTCGAACGGTGCACCCGTCCACGCCACTGCGGTTCCCGGGTCAATACCACGACCGCGAGTCCGGCCTGCACTACAACTACTCGCGCTATTACGACCCGGAGACCGCGCGGTACGTCACCGACGATCCGCTGGGCATCCGCCCGTCCCCGAACCCTCGCGCCTACGTGCCGAACCCGACGCGGTTCGTCGACCCACTGGGCCTCTCGCCCGCGCCGGGTGGCTCGCACGCGCTCGGCACCGGCTCGCACACCAACCCGCCGCCGCCCAGGGTCGCCGGCCCGATCTCGATGGACGAAGCGGTCGAACTGGGGGCCCGGCACGCCGGCGACAACGCCCGGGTCGTTCCCTCCGGCAGCGGTGGCTACCAGTTCATCGGCACCTCCACCGACAGTGCGGGTAACCGGATCGCCAGCGTGGCGCGCTTCGACATCAACCCGGCCAGCCCGCACGTGCAACAACTCGGGCCGCACCTCAACCTCGAAACCCAGGTCAACGGCAACCCGGTACGCTCAGGCCCGTACAACGACCCCCACATCCCGATCGACCCGTCCACGATCCGGCCGGGTGACATACCGTGAGAAGGCCATGATCGTCGCACTGTCCACGACCACGAACGAGGCGGCGCTGTCCGGGACGCCGCAGGAGTACGCCGAACTCGCGGCGGCACTGAAACGCGGTCAAGGCCGGTTCGCACTGGTCACCACGGAGAGCGTCGCCCCCTACGGTGTGGCGCTGGAGACGTTGTCCGTGGAGGCGGTGGACACGCCAACCGTCCGGATCACGGTCGACCGAACGACGCTCGACCTGTCAATCCGCGGCCCGCTGCGGCACCTGGCCACGCTCGGCTCGATCGTCCGGGCCGGCGCGGAGTCGGGCGACCCGAAGGGGCACGTGCACCTGGAAGGCTTCGAGGGGCACGACTTCCTCGCCGAAGACTCCTTCTCCCTCACCGTCCACGACGCGGTCGAACCGACACCGTGACCGCAGCTCGAATCGCTCACGCCGGTTCGTGACCTGGGGACCGATGGGGTGCCAGAACTCTTCAGGGTTCGCTCACCTGCGGTAGTCGTGCGCCATGGCTGGTCGGATCCCGCTCGGCCGGTCCTCCGTAGCCGAGGACGTCGAACCGCTGGTGCTGCGACCCGAGGTCGGCCGCACTGCGCCGGACCAGTCCTCGCCCCCGGCTGCATTGGGCTGATCGCACGATGCTCGCCGCACTGACGCGCCGACTCCCCGGGCCGGCGATCCTCTGAGCGCGTGGCAGAAGACCGCTGATGTCATGAACCAGGCTGTTGTTGAAGCGGTCGAGCATCGAGATCCTCTGCGCCACAAAGGATACCGAAATTTTCGAACCTTATTCACCTGTGATTCGCGTGTCCGGCCGTGCTCAACCAGTTCAAGTCGGGAAGGCATCGGCGCTTGAACTCGACGCGCAACCATGTTCGCGCACAGGACGAATGACCACTACTACGCACCACGCGTCGTGCCGGTAGACCGAGTGAAAGACGAACGGCTCGCCTTCCTCGATGCCTACGTGCTGTTGACCGTTCCGTTGGTCATCGCGGACGCCATCGCGAACTGGACTGCGGCGGGGTTCGACATACCAGACCTCGCTACCGTGCTGGTCGAGTCAGACGACCAGTTCGACGCCTTGACGAAGTCCTTAGCAGCAGAGACTTCCACCTCCACGCGCCCCGCCTCCCCGAGAAAACCACCACACGCCTCGGCGACGACGCCCGCTGCGAACCATGGACCATCCGGATCTGGCCCACCACAACCGATATCCCCCTTGACGCCCAACATTCGGCATCACCGCTGACATGGGCTTTGCGCGCGGCGATCCGCGTCGCTCGACGAGATCCGGGCCGATGCCGAACCCGGCCGCGAGGCGGATGTAGGTGTTGCCGCAGCGCAGGTGGGCCAGCACCAACAGCGCTTGACGGCCGGGGGCGAACCTGCGCCACCTGCTGCCGATCCGCCGTCGGTGTGCGGTCAGCGTCTGGGCGGTGCAGCTTGACCAGGACTTTCCAGCCCTTGAGCAGCGAGACGGCGCGTTCACCGAGAGCGCGAGTACGGGCATGAGCCCGGTTGACCGCCTTCTGACCGTATGACAGCCGCAACCGCGTGGCATGACGCTTGAACGGCGTGCGCACCGTGCCGCCCGCGCCTTGGTACGCCTTGTCGGCGAACGTGGTCACCTCATGTTCAGTCAGCACGTCGACCAGACCATGGGTGCGGGCCGCGGTCAGGTCGTGGGCGGAGCCGGGCAGGGTCGGCAAGGCCCACACCCGCTGGCCGGGTCGGCGAGGACTTGGACGTTGACGCCGTGGCGATGGTGTCTGCCGGAGTAGTGGGGCTTCTGGTCGGCGACGCGGTCGATCGGGGCCAGTGTGCCGTCCAAGATCGCGCAGGCGAATCGGGCGGCGCGTTCACCGGCGGCGTACAGGTCGTCGACCAGTGCGGCGAGCAGGTCCACCGCTTCCCGGACGTAGCGCCAGGCGGTTCTGCGGGAAACTCCGAATCCGGCGGCCAGACGAGCGCAGGTGTCGCCGTTGCGCAGGTGGGCGAGCACCAGCAACGCCTGACGGCCGGGATCCAGGCACCGCCACCGCAATCGTCGCCGCACACGCTCGCGCGGATCAGGTCGCCTAGATGATTGATTCCAAGGGGTGGGCACCTGGAGACGTGGGGCGAGGGTGTCGATGTACGGGTTGTGACGACCGACATTGACACCCTCGCGACCGCACTCCACGTCAGGACCGACGACCTGCTGAAGGCCGCGCCGCACCTCGCGCCGTGGCGGCCCAGGGTAGGCATCGCGCCGAAGTTGACCGATGCGGAGCTGGTGACCCTGGCGGTGATGCAGGCCCTGCTCGGCTTCACCAGCGAGGCCCGCTGGTTACGCCACGCCCGCGCCCACCTGGGGCACCTGTTCCGCTACCTGCCCCGCCAACCCGGCTACAACAAGCGGTTGCGCCACGCCGCCGGCCTGGTCAAGGCCGTGATCCGGCTGCTGGCGGTCGACACGACGCTGTGGACCGACGACGTGTGGCTGGTCGACTCCACCCCGGTCGAGTGCGGGCGTTCGCGGGAGACCGCCCGCCGCTCCGGCCTGGCCGGATGGGCGCAGTACGGCTACTGCGCCTCGCACTCCCGCTTCTTCTGGGGCCTGCGCCTGCATCTGGTCTGCACCCCGGGCGGGCTGCCGGTCGGGTTCGCGTTGACCGGGGCCAAGGCCGACGAGCGCACCACCCTGCTCGACATCCTCGACGCCGACCCCGCCCTCGCGGGCGACCGGCCCGGCCAGACGCTGGTCGCCGACCGCCACTACTACGGCCGCGAGTTCGAACAGCGCCTGGGCGACGCCGGGATCGAACTGCTGCGCCCGGCCCGCAAGGGCGAAGCCGAACGGCCCGGCGCACGGCTGTTCAAGCCCCTGCGCCAGACCGTCGAGTCGATCAACCAGACCTTCAAGACCCAACTCGACCTCGAACGACACGGCGGACGCACCAAACCCGGCGTGATCGTCCGCGTCCTGCAACGCATCCTCGCCCTGACCGCCGCCATCTGGCACAACGACCACACCGGACAACCAGTCAAACGATCACTGACCGCCTACGACCACTAACCCTTGGAATCAATCATCTAGGCGGACGAGGGTGCGGTTGGACAGCGCAATCACGGCAGGGTAGGACAGCACGACGAGGCTCCCGGTTGGGGCATCGGATCTTGGTCGACTGCTGTCCTACCGGGAGCCTCGCCCACCACACTCTCCACTGCTCAGCCCGCGCCATGACCTGCGGCGTCGCGATGAAAATAGCTCACTGGTCCAAATCGCCGCCTGGTGACAACTCAGTCGCCAACAAGCACAAGCCACCGCTGCCACTCAAGCGGCAGCCCTGATGAACAACGACAGCGGCTGCCTGACCAAAAGAAACTCGCTACTCGACCATCCCCGAATCAGTCTCGCCGCAACCCGAGGAGACTTCCAAACGATCACTGTGACAAGTTCCCCCGGTACGATGGCCACGGCCCTCGCCGCCTGACACCACCACCAAGTGCGCACGCTGAGCGGCACGAAGCTTCGGCCCTAGCTGGCACTAGGAAGTACCCGCCCTGTTCGACGCCAACCTTGCCTATGCGGGCGTTCAGGTCGTCCCTCAACGGAGTTCGGATACCATGAATGAACGTGATCATGGAGCGCTGGACGACCTGCAGGACTGATCATGGAAGGCTCGGTGTCCATCATCGACAGCCGAGCCTTCCATGATCACAGTGGGACGGTACCCTTACTTGATCAAACCAGCGACCTAGGGCCGATCTTCTCGATTTCGCCGCCTTGCCGTTTCAAGCTGGTCGAACCCGCCGAGCAGCTTGAACCCTACGATCGCGACGATCACGAGAGCAGCCAAGATCGTGTAGTGCAGCCATATTAACTCGGCGGCGAAAATTCCCATGAGCACGCCGATCATCGAAGCGATGAAAAGAGCCGCAACGATCAACGCTGTCCATGTTTTACGGGACAAGGGTTTATTTTGCTTCATGGTGACGTTCTCCCGTCGCCGGTTGCATTCTCTCTACGAGGTCCTAGGAAAAGACGCGCCTGCCTAGTACGACACCCATACCCGCGCTGAGCCCGAGAGCGCCGCCGACCGCGGTTCCCACTCCAGCGCCGGGTGCGCAGCCGGCGGGGGCCGTGATGACACAGCCGATTCCGGCTCCCAAAGCGGCACCGGCACCTCCGAAGGAGCCGACCAGTCCGGCATCCTGATAGAAGTCGTCAATAGTATAGGCACCGGAGGGGTCGCTGTTGTTGACTGGGTCGCCTTGGGCGTAGTTGTAGAGATTGGGTTCCTGGCCAGTGGGGTCGGGTGAGAAGAAACGGGCGTAGCTCGGTTCGTAGATGCGGTAGCCGAGCAGGTAGTGGCCGCGCTGGAGTTGGTAGGCGCCCAGGTAGCGGAACGGGTTGGACGCCGCCGCCGTGCCGGTGGCGGTCACCGCGCCGTGAGGGGTGTAGGTGTACTCGGCGGTGAGGTTGCCGCTGGTGTCGATCAGCGCGAGGACGCTGCCCTGGTGGTCGGTGACCGCGCCGTAGCGGGCACCCGTCCTGTCCTTCAGGCCGACGAGCAGGCCCTCGGTGTCGCGGGTGTAGCTGGAGCGTGTCCCGTTGTCCACGGTCTCTGATACCCCGAGGGCGGTGCGGGTGAACACGTGCGCGACGGCGGCACCGCCGGTCGGCGTCTCCGTGATCGTGCGGGGTTGGGTCTGGTCGCTGGTGTCGTAGGCGAAGTCGAGCACCTTGGTGGTGCCCAGGTTGCCGGTGAGCAGCTGGTTGGTGGGGCTGTGCGCGATGCTGGAGTCGGGGTTGGTCGTGGATTTGTAGTTGCCCGCGCCGTCGAAGTCCACCGTCGTGTCGTTGGCCTTCGTGTACTGGTCGGCGGCGTTGACGGTGTACGTGCGGCCCTCGCCAGACAGCAGGTTGGTGGCGTTGTCCAGTGAGTAGGAACGGGTGCCCGCTTTGGTCAGGCGGCCCAACCCGTCGTAGGTGTAGTCGGTGACCACACCCTTGACCGTTTTGGACTGGAGCTTGTCGGTGTCGCTGCCGTCGGTGCGGGTGTAGCGGTAGGTGGCTTTGAACAGCTCCGCGCCGGGCTTGGCGACGGTGATGGAGGTGTTGCGGCCGGAGTTGTCGTAACCGGTGGTCTGCACTGCGCCGCCGGGGAAGTCGGTGGTGGTGCGCCGGTCGGCGGCGTCGTAGCCGAACGTCGTCGTGCCGCCGTAGGCGTCCACCAGCGACGTCAGCCGGTCGGCGGCGTTATAGGTGTAGGTCGCGGTGCCGGTCGGTGTGGTCAACGTTTTGAGGTTGCCGACCTTGTCGTAGGTATAGGCCACCACCTCGGTGCCGCGGGTGACCTTGGTCAGCTGGTTGCGCGCGTCGTAGGCCAGTGTCCGGGTGACGCCGGGGATCTGGGTCTGCGTGAGGTTGCCGTTGGCGTCAAAGGTATTGGCCTGCCGCACGGTGGTGCCGTGCTTGACCGACACGACGCGGTCAAGCTTGTCGTAGCCGTAGTCGATCTTCACGCCATTGCCGTCGGTCACGCTCGTCACCCGCGACAGCGAGTCGTAGGTGTAGGCCGTCGCGCCCATCGGTGCGGGCGGGGTGGCCTGGGCCAGGTTGCCCGCGGCGTCGTAGGTGTAGGTGGTGATCGCGCCCTTGCCGTCCTTGCGCGTGGTGACCAAGCCGCGGCTGTCGTAGGTGTAAGTCTCGATGTCGGCGTTCAGGCCGGTGGAGCGGACCTTGGTCAGGTTGCCGCGGGCGTCGTACTCGCGGGTGGTCTGGTTGCCCGAGGCGTCCGTGACCTGTGTGGGCAGGTGCGGGTGCGCCGAACTGGTGTAGCCGACCACTCCCTGCGCTCCCGTGGCCAGCTTGGTTCCAACCAGGTTATTCAACGAGTCGTACTGGTAGGTCGTGGAATGCGACAGGGCGTTCGTCGTCGCGTTGACGTCGCTGTTCGCCGTCCATGTCTGTGACTGGACATTGCCCAGCGCGTCGGTGGCCTTGAGTCGACGACCGAGGCCGTCGAAGTCGTGGGTGGATCGGTTGCCGTTGGCGTCGGTGACCTCCATCCAGTTCGAGTCCCAGTTGTAGCTGCTGGTCGTCCCCACTCCGGCGACCGCCAGCTTGGTGAGCTTCAGCAGGCGGTTCCCGGAGAACTGCAGCCGATACACTTCACCTCGCGGATCTGTGATCGTCGTCGGGACGTACGGGGATGCCGCAGTGTATTCGATTCTCGTCTTGCCGCCGGCGCGGTCGGTGAACTCGGTCATCAAGCCGCGGCTGTCGTAGACGTAGTCCCCGAACCTCGTGCCGGTCGGGTCGGTGATGGCACTCCGGCGGCCCTGCGCGTCGTAGCCTATCGTCGTGACGCGTCCCTGCGAGTCGGAGATCGACACCAACTTGCCGTCCGCGTCGTAGTTCATGGTGTTGGTGTTGCCGTTGCGGTCGGATTGCGACAGTAGCCAGCCATTCGCGTTGAACGACCACTGCTCCGCCGAGGCGTTGAACTTCACGACCCAACCGCCCTGAGGCGTCGTGGTGGCCTCGGCGTTCAAGGCATGCGAAGGGGCGTAAGTGCCGTCGGCTTTCAGGTAAAACTTCACGCAGTAACCGTTGGGGCCTCGCAGCATCAGGCTGGTGCTGCTGTACTGCTGCAACGAGATCGAATCCTGCGCCAGCCGCCAGCGACCGTCCTTGTCCTCACCGTCGAAGAACTGGTCGACCGAGAGATTGAGCCCGGTGCCTCTGATCGTCAGCTCACGGTAGGCGAGCACCACGTTGCCGGTGTGCAGGTTGACCATCAGCTCCAGCCGGTCGCTGATGGGATGCCGTTCCATCGTGTAGTACGGCAGAACCCCGGGTTCGAAGTTGTCGCATCCCTGAGGGATCTGCGCCTGTGACCCCACATCGGCTGCGGCCCCGCGCGGCCGATCCGGCGGCAGACCACCGACCGCAGTTCGGTTCGCCTGCTCCGGCGGTGTCCATGTCTCCGGTGCCTGCACCACTTCATCCACCGTGGGGTGGGCCTGCGCCACACCCGTTACCACACCCGTGTCAGCGCCACGGCCATCACAGTGCTGCCGAACGCGCGCAGCACAAACCCACGCAGAACACTGCGTCTCACAACGATTCCCCCTCACAGAACCGGACACCCCCGGCGTCCGGCACACACCCGGCGCGCACTCCGGCACCGGCACCTCCGAAACTAACGACCACAATCCGAGAGCGCACTCCCGTGGCACAGCATCACGCCAACGCAGCAACACCGAGCCATGCACCGTCACAATCATGGAAGGCGGATGGACTGAATGGGCACATCCCGCACCCCTGCAGCGAACTTGTCCGGGTCACGCCACTCGTGTATAGACCTGGTCAGCCTGCGGTGTTCGAGTGCCGAACGATTCTCGGGCCGGGTCGAGGCGACGATGTCGTAACCGGTAGCCAGCAGGAGCTGGCATCATAGCAGGATTTCGTTTTCGGGTCCGTTGCGCGTCGAACCTCGCAGCTCGGGAGCCATCCTAAAAGAAATGAACGCTGAACGTCGGATAGGACTGCGGGTTGGCATGAACCTCCCGCCAGCGGGACAGACCTGAGAGGACCTTCGTTGATGGGCACCCGGTACGCGACGTGCTCATAGGCCAGCTGAACCGGAAAGCCACCAGTCCTGAACCCAAGTGGCCAGTGTGAGGCAGACCCTCCAGAGCTAGTCCCTAGTGCCCGTTTCCGAGCTGGGGTGGATCGAGCGCCTTTGGTGCAGAGACGAGAGAACTCCTGGTAGATCGGACGTTGCCGAAGCGCCGCTCTGCCAGGAGTTCCGTTGTTATCGTGCCCGATGCCCGCGGGCGGATCCACCGCGGGTGCGCTCTGCTGCCGCCTGGCCGCCTCCCACCGGCCCACCCGGCGGGTGAGGCGGTATCCCACCGACCTCACCGGCACCCGGTGGGCCGAGCTGGACCCGTTGTTGCCCGATCCGGCGTGCCTGGCAGGTCGGGGCGGGCGGTGGGAGAAGCACTGCCGCCGGGTGATCGTGGACGTGATCCTCTACGTGGTCGACAACGGCATCGAGTGGCGTGCCCTGCCCGCGGACTTTCCACCGTGGCCCACGGTCTACAAACGCTTCGCCGCGTGGGAGAAGGTCGGTGCGTCGCAACGACTGCTCGACGCGTTGCGCGGCCGGGTCCGGCTGGCGGAGGGCCGGGTGGCCGGTGCCGTCGGCCGCGGTCATGGACTCACAGTCGGTACAGGCCGCGGAGACCGTCGGCCGCGCGACCCGTGGCCACGACGCGGGCAAGAAGGTCCCGGCCGCAAACGTCACATCGTCGTGGACACAATGGGCCTGCCGTTGGCCGTGTTGGCGACCCCGGCCTCGACGCAGGACCGGGTCGCCGCGCGCAGCCTGCTGCGCCGGATGCGCGACACCGCCGGCAAGCGAGCCTCGTTGGTGTGGGCCGACGGCGGCTACACCGGCCCCCTGATCGACTGGGCGCGCGAGACACTTCACCTGGCGGTGGAGATCGTCCAACGCCCCGACCTGCCGTACTTCACCGTGCTGCTACGAAGGTGGGCGGTGGAGCAGACGTTGGCCTGGATCACCGGACACCGCCGCTGCGTCCGCGACTACGAACGACTACGCCACCACCACGAAGCCATGGCCCGCTGGTCCATGATCCGCATCACCAGCCGCCGACTCACCCGACAGACGTAGCTCGGAAACAGCTACCAGCCCCGCCGTGACCTGCGACGTCACGATGAAAATGGCTCATTGAGTCGGATAGTGTTCGGTTCCGTACCGGCCGGCGTAGCGGACGTGTGGAGAGGGAAGCCGCTGCGGTTCCACGTGAGCTGGCACCGGCGATGACGCAGGAAGCGTTGAGCCTCGTGGGCCAGTCGGTCCGCGTCTGTGGGCACGAGAGGCGTCGACGTTGCGTTTGAAGTCGGCGTTGAGAAGCACGTCGGGTTTCGGTTCATGTTCGCAGCCGAACATCAGATGCATCGACCCGATCGGCGTTGGGCTCCAACCAGGCACAGATCACCTTGCCGCAGGGTCTGGGCACCGGTCGGTGACGACGTACACCTTTCGGTCTCCATGACGGGGCGACCAGGTAAGCAGGCCTCGGTCGGCCGACCCGTCGCGATGCCAGACCGTCGCGCGCGTCACGCTGGTAAGGCGTGTCACTTGGTGCCCACCGACTGCACCGAGAACCCGAACACCCCTCACCGCCTACCGATAGCCCCGAAAAGCCCGGATTCCAGTTATAGAATCATGCCCACTGCGTAGTGAACGCGTCCTGTAGTCGTCCGCCAGAAGGAGGGCCGCACAAATGCGGACAGCTAAGGTCAACCGCTACTGGAGCGAATGCGAACCCTCCACGGATCTACGTTAGTCCATTCGTAGGATTGTTAAACTGGACGCAGTCTTGGATCCTGACCTGTTCCGCACGGGGTGGACCGAGGCGGCAAGAGCACCTGGAGAAGTAGAGATTTGTACGACACTAACACCGACACGCCGTTCTCCGGAATCCAGCGACCGCGTCCGCTGCCTGTGGTGGTGCTTGCCGACGCCAGCGGCAGCATGGGCCAGGACAACAAGATCGAGACCCTGAACACAGCCATCGAGACGATGGTGCGCACGCTCTCCGTCGAGGAGAGCAGCACCGCCGAGGTCACGCTCGCGGTTCTCGCCTTCTCCGACACCGCGGCCAGGGTGCACCTCGCTCCTACGCCCATTTCAGACGTGAGGTGGAGCAAGCTCCGCGCCGCGGGCCGGACCCCGATGGGTGAAGCCTTCGCCGTGCTCGCGGGCCTGCTGGGAAACGAGGTGTTCCTGCCCCGCGACGCATACCTCCCGACGTTGGTGCTCGTGTCGGACGGGAAGCCGACCGACCCGTGGGAACAGCCGCTGCGGCAACTGCTCGATACCAAGGCGGGGCAAGCGCTGCGGCTCGCGGTGTCGATCGGCTCAGACGCGGACGCCGAGTCGCAGCGAGTTCTCGCCGCGTTCGTGGCCAACCCCGCATACCCCGTGGTGCATGCCGAGGAGGTGGAGAAGCTGTCCGTCTTCTTCCGCAGCGTGACCAGGACGATTTCCACGAGGGTACGGAGCACCCGGCCGGACGACTTGAGCGCGCTCGACGTCGAAGACTTGCGAGGGCTTGTCGACTGAGATGACTTCCTATACCGCCAACAACAGCACGTTCACCCTCGCCCCAGGTGTCCGGGTGCGCGACGAACTGCAGAACGAGTTCGTGCTCCAGGAGCAGATCGGCAGCGGTGGCCAGGGAGAGGTCTGGTCGTTGCAGGGCGGACGCGCCGCAGCCAAGTTCCTCACGTCCGCCGATCCGCCGGCGCGTGACGGGTTGCGTGCCCGCCTACGCCGGATCGCCCGGACCGACCTGCACGGCATCCCCCTGGCCACGCCTCAAGCGCTCATCGATGGACCTCCGGGCTACATCATGGAGCTGTTGGAGGACATGGTTTCCTTGGGAAGCCTGTTCAAGTTTCCCAGGACCGGTGACAATCTCGCGTGGTACCGCGACACCGGTGGCCTGCGGCGCCGACTCGTCGTCCTGGCCAATGTGGCCGACGCCCTGCACCGACTGCACTCCCGGGCCATGGCCTACTGCGACCTGTCCCCGGCGAATGTCCTCGTTCCCCGTTCAGCCACCTACGACCACATCTGGCTGATCGATCCGGACAACCTCAGCGCGGAGTCCGACCGCTCGACGCACGCGCTACATACCCATGGCTTCGGAGCGCCCGAAGTGGTCCGCGGCGAGCAGGCCAACGACACGCTCAGCGACCTCTTCTCGCTGGCTGTGGTGGTGTTCCGCGTTCTGGTGAACAACCACCCGTTCGACGGTGACGCCGTCCGGTACGACTCGGCACTGGCGAACAAGGCATATGCCGGCGGCATGCCGTGGATCGATCACCCCACCGACGACCGAAACAGGTTGTCCAAGGGCATGCGGCGCGGACTGGTCCTCACCGGCGCGTTGCAGCGGCTGGCGGGCCGGGCGTTCGAGGCAGGACTCAACGACCCGACAAAACGCCCCACGGCCGCCGAGTGGCGTGACCAGCTGCTGCGGGCTGCGGACTTTACCTACACGTGCCCCGGTTGCGGCACTACGGCCTACGCCGTCCACGCCACCTGTTCGTGGTGCCCTGAGGGCCGTCCCCGCCCTCCGTTGATGTTCGCCCACATGATGGCCCACCTGCCGCACCGCGCGGCCGGGCCCGACCCGGTAGCGGGCTTGGTCGCGCGTTCCCACATCGTCGTGCTCACCCGCGGCAAGCCTTTTGCAGTCGACGCCCGACGCGCGCTGCCTGTCCTGGACCGAGGGAGCGCGGTGTCACGGGTGAGCCCAGGGGAACCGGTGGCCGAGCTGGTCTGGCACGGCGATGGCGACATCGAGGTGCGCAGGACCGGACATCACCCGGTCTTGTTGGTCGACCAGGAGCACTCCAGGTCCATCACCCTCAAGCGGTCCGAACGCAGGCAGCTGCCACACAGCCCGTCCGGCACGTGGGACCTCCACTTCGGCCATCCCGACGAGCTGCACACCGTGTTCCGCGTCAGCCGCAACCCGAGGGAGGTCCGATGAAGCCGACTCCCATCACACCTCCGACCCTTGCCGACAACCTCAGCGGTGAGTCGGAATTCCTCTGGATCACCGGACCGGCCGAACGGCTGCCTTCTGATCGGCTCCCGGGCTGTGAAGTCCTGCTGTCCGACGACGGGGTCGGCACCACCGCGGCGATCTTCGGGTCCGATCGGCGTTCGATCGCGGAGTGGCCGACACGGGCCTGCGACTCCAGGTCGGACACGATCCTGCGGCAGCTGACGGGTGGCTACAGCGCCATGGTTGCGGTGGTGCACAAACACCTGCCCGCCCAGCGACACGGTGAGCAGCGCCTGCAGATCCGAGCGCACCGCTTCCGCGCGACCCACCTATGGGAGCACTTGACCGCAGGCGTCACCGACGCCGCGATCACGAGCCTGTATGACCTGGGTAGTGGCAAGACTCCCACCGAGGCGGTCGACTGGCTGGCTAAGCAGTTGCTGCTCCCCGCCGCTCCTGGCGAGCCGGCGCCCAATCGCGTCGTCGCCACCGCACCACCGGCGGAGGACCTGAGTTCGCCGGTTGCCTGCCTGCTGCGCGGACGTGACTTCGAGGCTTTCCTCGACCAACGACAGGGTGAGTGGTGGATCACGAGGGTGCGTCGCGTCAGCTCCGGTCGTGGCGCGGAACTGGCGCTGCTGCACGTGGATCTGCGCTTGGTGGACAAGTCCACGGCCACCGAGCTCAAGCATGACCTGCGCGCCCGGGTCACCAGGCTCGGCAACGCTGCTCCCGGCCAGTCCTTCCTGCGGCGGTGGGAGGAGTACCAGCGGATCGAGGACGAGCAGGCTCTGCGAGAGGTCCGCACCCTGGGGTACCTGGAGTACTCGTCGCGACGGAGGTTGGACTCCAGCCTTGGCATCGTCCGCTTCGAGATCGCGCCCGACACCGATCTCGCGCTGCTGCACCACCTCTCCGGCATCCGGGACTCCGATCCCGTGCAGCTGGAGGCGAGCGAGGCGAAGCCCGCAGTGCTCGGCGGGCCGTCGGGCACGATGACGGAAGGGCTGCTCCAGCACGAGCTTCAGCGCCGGCAACCGATCGGCGAGGTGCACCGCGTTGACATTCCAGGGCGGTTCATCGAGCTGAAGATGCTGTCGCGGGGCGATTCCACCGCTGAGGGCGAGCACGAGGGGAATCCGGACGACCTGCCACACGCCGGATTCCTCTTCAAGTCCTTCCGCGGCGACTACCGCAGGCTCCAGCGCCGGCAACGCGCGATCGAGCGCGTCCGCCGCGGCCTGAACCCGATGGGCAACCTGCTCGCGGTGCTGGAGGGGGAACCCAAGCGGGGCCCCCGACAGCGGCCGCAGCCGGCAATCAGCGAAGGCGTGCGCAAGGTCTTCGACGGCAAGCTCAACGACGCCCAGAAGATCGCCCTGGACATCGCCGTGAACACCCCGGACTTCGCCGTGATCCAAGGTCCTCCCGGTACCGGGAAGACGGAGCTGATCGCAGCGCTCCAGGTGCGATTGGCCGAACTGGGCCGATCGACCGCGGTAATGAGCCGCAGCATGATGCTGACCAGCTACCAGCACGCGGCGGTCGACAACCTGGTCGAGCGGACCAAGGTGTGGGACCTGCCCGCGATGAAGCTCGACTCACAGAACCGCGGGTCGACCACGCACCTCGAGACGTGGCGCCATGACGCCGTGGAGCACCTCCGACTCCGCCTCGAACAGAGTTCGGACGGCGGTCTCGCCCTGGCGACGAGGGCTGTGGCCCGCGCCGCCACCGCGTACCGCATTGCGCCGCTCAACACACCCGACACCGCAAAGATGCTCGACGGGCTGCGCGCACAGGTGACAGGCCTGCTCTCAGACGACGTCGCACGCCGACTGGACGACCTGAGCGACGCCTTTTCGTCGGTGCGCCGATCTGCGGCGCTGGGCTCGTCGGCACGCGTGGAGAGCATGCGTCGTGCCGTCACGGCGCTGCGCTACCTGCCGGTGTCGTTCGGGGACGACGGTCCGGGGGTAGCGACGAAACTGTCGTTGCTGCTGGACACCTCCGAGTTCGCCGGACTCGATCCGGACATCGTCGACGTCGTGCGGCGAGCCTCCGAATGGACCGCCGACACGACACCGGACTTCCTCGACGAGCTTGCCCACGCCCGGGGACTACTACTCGATCTGCTCGGCGGCGGAGCGACGACGCTCGCCCGGCCGACGGCCCGCGAGGATGTGCTCGAATTGTTCCAGGACATCCGCCGGGACCTGGCCGAGCACGCCCGCACGCCCGCGTCAGGTGTGCAGACCGCGTTGCTGGACTACCTGGAAGACCTGAACAGCGACCCGGAGTCAGTGCTCGCGACGCTCAGCCTCTACACGACCTCGCTTGGCACGACCTGCCAGCAGGCGGACTCACGCAAGATCCGCGAGGCCAAGCAGCTCGGACAGCTGGAGCACGATGCCCGCGTCGAGTTCGACACGGTCATCGTCGACGAGGCGGCCAGGGCCAACCCTCTCGACCTGATTATCCCGCTGTCCATGGCAGCACGACGGATCGTGCTGGTCGGCGACCACAAGCAGTTGCCGCACATGCTCGAACCCGATGTGGAGCGCGAGCTCAAGCTGCGCGAGCAGGAGTGGGCAGCACTGCTGGAGGAAAGCCTGTTCGAACGGCTCTTCCGATTGTTCAGCAACGAGGAGTCGCCTCGGGCGTGCACCCTCAACGCGCAGTACCGGATGCACCCCGTGCTCGGTAAGTACGTCAGCGACAACTTCTACGAATCGGCTCTGGATTCGCCCCGGCCCGCCGGAGACTTCGTCCACTCGTTACCGGGGTACGGAAACGTCTGCGCTGCCTGGCTGGACGTTCCCCACGAGCGAGGCGGCGAGCAGGGGCGCACGAGCAAGAGTCGGCCGGCCGAGGCCAAGGTAGTGGCCGCAGAACTCGCCAGGCTGCTCGATGCCGACCGCGACCTTACTTTCGGCGTGATCAGCTTCTACTCCCAGCAGGTACAGCTCATCAACTCGGAGCTGGTCCTCCTCGGGCTGGTGGAGCGGACCGACAGCGGATGGGAGCCGGTTGGGCTCGCCGCCCGGAACGGCGCGGGCGAGCGGGTAGACCGGGTTCAGGTCGGCACCGTGGACGCCTTCCAGGGCAAGCAGTTCGACGTGGTGCTGCTGTCGCTCACCCGGTCCAGCCCGACCCCGAGGCCAAATGATCTGCACGGCACGATCGGGCGGCGCTACGGGCACGTCCTGTCACCCAACCGCCTGTGCGTCGCCACTAGCAGGCAGAAGAGGTTGTTGGTCGTGGTAGGAGACGAGGCGATGGTCCGAGAGGGTCTGGCGCCTCCGGAAGCCGAGCGCCTGACCAACTTCTGGCGGCTATGCCGTGACGATGCGGCGGGGCTGGTCCGGCCAGCGGAGGTGCCCCGTGCGACTCGATAGCCGCACCGTCCTGGTGCACCACGACCCAGGTGACGAGGTCGAGTTCCTGCTGTGGCCAGTGCTCGTGCACAGGGTGATCGCGCCGACCCAGGTAATCCGCAAGATCGACATCTTCGAACGGGTCATCCTGGCCCTGTGCGAAGTGGGCGTCCGCCGCAGCGACTCCCTCGCCGACCACACCGGTTTGCACGTCGAGCTGTGCGAGCACATCGTGGACCAGATGGTCGACAGCCGCCGGTTGACCGCCGCGCGCGAGCTCACCGACGAAGGTCGCCGTGTGCACCGCACCGGACAGCTCGCCGAAACACCTGAGCTGCTCGTGACCCACGTCTTCCAGGACGCGTTCTCGGGTGAGCTCTGGCCACGTTCGGCAAGGGAGCTCCACTTCCGGCCGGTCGAGGTCGAACGCGACGGGCTCGTGAACGTCCGGCTCGGTCGGCACGGCGCCCCACGCGTGATCACCGCGACCGCAGTCCACTGCGCGACGCCGGTGACCTGGTTTCCCCGCCCGGAGGCCGTTATCGACGCGATCGCGCAGCATCGGGTGGTTGCAACGAAGCAGCACGGAGAGAAGGCTCAGGGAGAGCTGCCGGATTTGTTCGGAGTCCACGCCGAAGAGGAGCTCTCCGAGGTGGAGCGGTTTGAGTACCTGCCGGAGGTGCACCGGGTCGTCGACATCGGTGAGCCGCAGCTGGAGTACCTGCTGTGCTCGCTCGACGTCAGCGGCTCGCTCGCGGGCGGTGACGATCCACCCGACCCGTTCGGCCTCGGTCGCAGTCCGATGCTCCGCCAGCTGCTGCGGGTGCGCAGCAGCGCTGACGAGCGGTTCGCGTCCTGGCTCGCCGAGGTCCGGTCCGAGGAGGCCATGCGGCTGCAGGAACGGCTGCGGACCGCGTCGACGGACTGGGCCGACCACGTCGAGGCCGACCTGGTGCACCGGCTCGGCGAAGGCTTGTTCACGCACCCGCTGACCTCCGATCTGCTCAAGAACGTGCACGAGCAGGCCGGGAGGAATGATTCGGCGTCGGCAGTGGAGGCGGTGCGGCGGGAGGCGTTCCGGCTGTACGAGCACCTGTTGCGACGCTTCGCCGCAGTCCTGCCTCCGCTGGAGGGGTGGTCAGGTCGGCCCGCTGGTGTGCTCGGACGCGATCGTCGCGGGCGGTTCGAGAAGGTTGTGACCAACCAGGCTTGGGAGGTTCTGGTCGAGCTGGCCACCGACCTGGGGTTCAACCATCTCCCGGTGCAATACAAAGGCTCCGTCACGGCTCTACTGTCCGGGCCGGCCAAGGTTGAGGAAGGCACCAAGGTGTGGGAGCTGCTGTGCTGGGCGATCGTCAGCGCCGCGGACCCGTTGAGCCCCCACCTGAGCGGTCATCCGCTACGTGACCTCGCCAAGCAGTGCCCGAACCTGCCCACGGACCTCGTCGCGCTCGGCAAGCTGCGCAACAGCGGTTCCCACGCGGCTCGTGATCTGGCGACGATCGGCAGCACCGAGTGGAGCGTGAACCTGGCGGTGGAAGCCGCGCGCGCCGCACTCCTTCTCCCACCCGAGACCTACTGAAACGGAGCTTTTCCACAGTGGGCAAGAACCACCGCAAGATGGCCGCGACACGTCGGCAGCCGGGCACCGCACGCCAGCCGACGGCCGCCACGCCCGGTGCGCTGCCTCGCCAAGCGGTCGAACTCGCGGCGGCTGAAGCCGCAGCAGCCGGAGAACTCGGCCTGCCGACCGATGTCGAGGAGCCAGCGCATACCAAAGAAGTCGGCCTCCCCGACCTGCGAACGGCGTACAACGCCGCGCTCAAGGCACAGGCGCTGGCCGACCGGAGGAGGCGGCAGTCGGAGGAAACCGGCGATCGGCTGACGAAAGAGCGTGAGTCGCTGACGGCCGAGCAGGCCGCGATTCGTGAGGCCAAGGCGGAGCTGACCGCGGAAAGGAACGAGCTCGCCGCGAATCGCAAGGCGCTCGACGAACGCGAGGCGACGCTCACCGCCTTGCGCGACGAAGCTGAATCCGGGTTCGCGTCACTGCGCGAGAAGCGGTTAGGCAGGCTGGAAGAAGAACTCGACAACCTCCGGGCCTCGTGGGAGGAGCGTCGTGCCGGCAGGTTGGCGGAGCTGGAGCGAAAACTCACCGAGCGCGAAGAGGTCGCCGCCGCCAGGATCGCTAAGACCGAGTTCGCGATCGAGGAGCGGGAGCGCCGAGCGGCGGAGGCGGAAGCACAGTTGGCCACGCGGGAAGCCGAAGTTCGCCGGGCCGAGTCGAAGGCCGTTGCGCACGAGCAGATCATGCGGCAGCGGGAAACCGATCAGCGGATGGCGCTGGAAGAGGAGTACCGCACCGATTTCGACCGGCTGACGCACGAAGCGGACGGCTGGCGGTTGAAGTTCGAGGCACTGGACGAGCTCTCCAAACAGCGGGCCGCCGAGATCGCCCGTCTGCGTGCCGCCGACGCGGTGCTCGGCGAGCGGCCGGAGCAGGCGGCCGAGGAGTTGCAACGACTGCGGTTGGAGAACGAGCGGCTCCAGCGGGAGGTTGACAATGCCACGCCGTTCGACCAGGAGCGCTACACGGAGCTGGCGCGGCGCGTGGAGGCACTGGAATCCGAACGCGTGGAGCTTGTCCGCCGCAACGCCGAGCTGAAGCGCAGCGCGGAGCTGAACCGGATCAGCGTCGCCGACCGCGAGACCAACCGGCTCGTGACCGAGTCGCTCAACCAGCGGTACGCGGTGCTGAAGACGGCACACGACGAGCTGCGGCTGGAGATCGACCAGTTCCAGCAGCGCAAGGAGGGCCAGTCCCCGTTCCAGGAGTGCATCCTGATGGACGCCGACCCCCAGCTGCAGGCCTCGCCCCGACTCCCGGCACGTGCTCCTGCGCTACCTGATCTCGTTCACCGCGTCCGGCACCGGATCGGGATGCGCGGCCGTTACTTCTCCGAGCACGACGTGCGCTGCTTCCTCGGTGGTCTCGCAATGAGCCGCCTGCACCTACTCCAGGGGATCAGCGGCATCGGCAAGACGAGTTTCCCCCGCGACTTCGCGGCAGCCATCGGCGCCGAGTGCGTCGTGGCGCCTGTGGCAGCCGAGTGGCGCAGCCCACAGGACCTGATGGGTTACTACAACCCGTTCGAGCGCAGGTTCTACGAAAGCGCGTTCACCAAGGCGCTGTACCGCGCCCAGCAGCCTTTGCACGTGAACAAGCCGTTTCTGATCGTGCTCGACGAGATGAACCTGTCCCACCCTGAGCAGTACTTCAGCGACGTCCTGCACGTCCTGGAACTCCGGCGCTCCCAAGAGCGAGAGAAGCTTGCCCTCGAACTGATGACCGGCCGGGTTGAACCGGCACCCCGGCTGCTGGAGGACGGCCACAAGATCATCATCCCGGACAACGTGTGGTTCATCGGTACGGCAAACCAGGACGAGACCACGGTGGCGTTCGCCGACAAGACGTACGACCGCGCCCACGTCACCGAGCTGCCCGCCCGGCCGGAGCGCTTCGAGGCGGAGCAGGTGTCGCCGATCGACCCCTTCTCGACCAGGGGGCTCGAAGACCAGTTCGCCGCGGCACAGCGGGCGCACCACGAGGAAGCGACGTTCGTGAGCGGATTCCTCGACGAGCTGGTGGAGTTCACCCGGGACGAATTCGGGTTGACCGCCGGTTCCCGGGTGGTCCGCCAGTTGGAGCGTTTCGTCCCTGTGGTGGTGGCGTCGGGCGGGTCCGCAGCCGAGGCCGCCGACCACCTGATCGCGACCAAGCTCCTCCGCAAGCTCAGGGGCCGGGTCGAGATCCGAGGCGACAGGTTGAAGACCCTGCGCGACCATCTGAACGCCGAGTGGGGACGATTCGGTGCGGACGCCTGGCAGCCGGAAGAGTCGTCCGCGCTGCTGAACGCGGAGATCCGCGACCGTGGCGGGTGGTGAGGCGGTGCACGACAAGCTCACCGGGCTCGATGTCCAGCCATCTCCCGGAATACTGGTCCTCGGTCGCTACGGCACGCGGGACACAGGTGCGTGGCAACCCATCGTCGGTTCTCGGCACGGTTGGCCCGGCGCTGAACCGCTCGTGGAGTGGGCAGTTCCCGATCAAGCGTTCGTCGACCACGTCGTGCGGCTCCACCGGGAACTGATCGATCGGCAGCCGGCGAATCGGTCGCTGCGGCGATGGCTCGACCTGTCGCCGTTGCTGGTCGGCGACGACGTGCGGGAGACACTCAAACCGCACCGCATCGAGAAGGCGCTCGACGAGTGGCGCGGCGATCTCGCGGCGGTCTGCCGCTCGCCCCACACCCGGCTGCGCACCGAACACCAGCTCATGCCAGTGAGCATGGTCCGCCGGATCTCGTCCAGGACGATCACACACTTGGCGCAGCACAGCGAGACGTGGGCGGCCCGCGGGCGCACTGGCGTGCATCCCAATCGACTCCTCGGGCAGATCACCGTCGCCGACACTGAGCTGGTGGAGAACCGGATCGTCGCGATGTTGCTCGACGAACTTCTGGTGCACGCCACGGAACGCCTGCTGCGGCTGAACCGGATCCGCTCGATGTTCGAGGACGTGCGGCGCTTCCTGGACGACGCGTCCGCGCGGCCCTGGAAGACGAGGCTGGCCGCGTTCGAGCGCGTCGGCCAGGTGCTCCGGGACGTCCGCCTCGACCACGAGCTCGATCAAGCACGCCAGCAAGCGGAGGCGCTGCGCGCGGACATCTCATCACTGGGGCGCAGCCCGCTGCGGACCGGGGTCGCGAAACCCTTGAACCCGGGAGTCCGGGTACCCGGGACCAACCTCTTCGTCAACGATCCGCACTACCGTCGATGTGGGTCGCTGTGGGAAGTCTGGGCGAGCGAACAGGGACACACCGCGACCGAAGATGACCGTGTCCGACAGCTGCGAGACTGGTGTGCCGGCTTCGACACGTTCGTCGCCCTCCTCGTCATTCAAGGCCTCGTGCGGCTCGGTCTCCTGCCGGTGGAGGGTGCCAACGGCCCTCGCCACGGCGAGGCTGTCGTCGCGTTCCGCCTCGGTGACGAGCTCGTCGAGCTGGACTGGGACATCGACGGGTCCATCACCCTGGTCCGCGACCGTGCTCCGGTGTTGAGGGTGGTCCCGATCCCGCACTGCCTCATGGCGGCGCGAGACATCGGCGAATTGCGGACGACGCTCGCGGGTGCGTTGAGTGCGAACCCGGTGGGCGGTGTCCCCGTGGCGGTGGTCTACCCAGGCAACAGTGACGAGCGCGTTGTGCTCCCACCGGATCTACAGGAGGCGACGCACGGCTATCGAACGCCGTCCAATGGTGGGATCTGTGCCGTGGTTCCGGTCAACCCCTTGGAGATCGACAGTGTGGACCGCGTCTCGCGCGCTCTGCGCTGGGCAGTGGACGGAAGCCTGTACCGGGTCTATCCGCCCATTGTGACCGCGTCCCGTGAGGAATCGTCGGCGATGGCACAACGGCTCGACTGGGTACGCCCGTCGAAGAGCGCTCTAGAGGTCCACCGGGCTCCCGTCGACGTAACGGAAGGGACGATCGCACGGGCGACCATCGCAGCTCTCGACCAGGTGCACGGCAACCGGCGCAACGCGGCGACCAATACGCGTGCGGCAGAGCTCACCAACGATCTCTTGGCCGCAGGGTTGCAGGTGCTCAGCCTCACCACGTGCCCGCTGTGCCGGCAACCGTCGGTCCGACCGGGTCGCACCCTCTCGGCTCGGGACAATTCGACCTACCACTGTGTCTGCGGGAACTGCGGCGGCACCTGGGAGACACGCCTGTGCGTCTCCTGCGGCGACAGGTACCCGGTGCTGTCCACACCGCAGGCCCAGGATCAAACAGGTGGTCCCGAGCACGTCATAGAGAAGGAACTGTCACACGACGTGCTGGCGTCCGCCTGCTGGGCCCGCCCTCGGGTCTACATCTGCTCCACATGCCGAACCTGCGACAGCGCAGGGAAGGTTGACTGCTCTCGATGTGGTGCTGTTCCAAACGGCCGATCCAGGCCATCCAGCGGTACCGGCTCAACAGGCACTCACTGGAATGTCCAGGATCCGCCGATCGATCACGCCGAAAGACAGTAGTGGTGGTCGGTGACGACGGCTTGGACCAGGTACAGCGGTACTTGTCGTCGGCCTCGGCGCATCCTCTCGCCGCCTTCGGTCAGGTCTGTCGGTTACAACGACTAGGCGTACTCCCCCTAACAGCCCCGCTCGCCATGCCTATGAGCAGCAGCCTGCGGCGGTACGGGCCTGGCTCGCGCTCTGGGATCAGCTCGTCCAGGCAACCCTGGCCGGTCAGCGCTGGCCTTACCGCTGCGGCGGACTGTTCCGGCGACAGCCACCACCCAGTCCCGGTCTCGCGCGACCGTGCACTCACAAGCTCAGACGTCATCACTCACAGCGCTCACTCCCGCCCGACCCCGGGCCCGACCGGTCGACGGGCCCTGATCTTGAGAAAGCCCCGCGCTCACGGAGGTGCCCGTCGAGTTCGGGCGAGTTCGGGATCGGTCCAGTGGTCGACGGACCATACACGCCCAAGGTCCTACTCAGCGGAAAATACCGACTACCGCAGCGACAGCCAGACAGACCCATTCCCGGTTAGGTCGAACCGGTGAACCACTAGCCAGGCGTCTACGGTGCTGCGGGGAACGTGGCGATCAGGTGCGCTCCGCCGGTGGGGTGATCGGCGACGTGGAGGGTTGCCGCGTGGGCGGTGGCGATGCGTCGGGCGATGGGCAGGCCGAGTCCGGTGCCGCCTGTGTCGCGGGTGCGGGCGTCGTCCAGGCGGGTGAAGCGGTTGAAGACGCGTTCGCCGTCTCTTGGTGAGATGCCGGGGCCGTCGTCGAGTACCTCCAGGACCACGTGGTCGTCGGCGACGGCCACGTGGACGGTGATGGTTGTGGTGGCGTGGCGTTCGGCGTTGTCTAGCAGGTTGCCCAGCAGGCGCTCCAGCAAAGCACGGCGGCCGTGCACCCGCGCCGGGCGTTCGGGCAAAACGACGGTGACGACGTGGCGGCTGCGACGGCGGGCGGTGTGGTCGCGGACCAGGGTGATCAGGTCGAGGATCTCGCCAGCGGCGCCCGCGGTGGCAATGGTGGTGGTGTGATCAAGGCGGGCGAGCAGGAGCAGGTCGCCGGCGAGGTGTTGCAGGCGTTCGGTATCGATCAGGGCTGCGTCGACGACCGCGGGCCAGTCGGCTTGACGGGGGTGGGCGGTGGCGATCTCCAGCTCGGCGCGCAGCGCGGCGATGGGGCTGCGCAACTCGTGGGAGGCGTCGGCGACGAACCGTCGGTTGTTCTCCGCCGCGATCTGCAGTCTGCCGAGCGTCGCGTTTACGGCTTCCGCCAGTCTCGTGAGTTCCGTGCGTCCTCGTGGCGTCGGCACCCGGCGCGCAAGGTCGCTATCGGTAATTTCGGCCAGTTCTCGCCGGATTGCCTCTACAGGGCGCAACAGACGTCCGGTCGCCGTCCACACGGCTCCGCCAACCAGTGCGCACAGTCCGATGAACCCACCGGCCAGCATCAGTACCCGCGGGCTGAGGGTGCGTTGCGCTTCCGCGATCGCCTCGGCGTCTTCCGGCTGCAATGGAAAGTAGGAGGTTAGTGTCTCGCCTGAATCCCGCACGATCCTATAGTCGGTGTCGTCCGGGTCGGTGAAGGGCCAGATCGACAGAACCGGAACATGGGCTGTCGAGTCGTAACTCGCGACACTGATCAAGACCTTGTCGGCGTCCGGGAGTCCCCGCACAACCACGTCGCCCGATCTCGTGGGGCGTGTCGCCAGGGCGTAGGCACCGAGTTCGTACCGGTGACCGTAGGAAGCACGTGGCGCATCGCCTGTCCGACTGCCGGGCAGGTGCACGTCGTGGAGCACCGAGTCCGCGATGATTCCCCCGACGCACAGCGCGTTCCGGCGGACCGGTGCCGAGTCGTAGCTTTCCGCCTGCGCGCGCAGGAACATCACGGCGACGGCGGTGGCGGCGAAGAGCGGTACGGCGACCACTGTGGTGACGGCCAGCGTCGCCATCACCCGAAGTGACTGTCCTCGTGTCTTCATCACCGGTGCCCGTTCGGGTCTCGACCGGTACCCCGTTTCACGGATGGTGGTGATGGAGCACGATCTGCGCCGGTATCGGTGGTGCGCAGGGTGCCGTGTGGCTGGAGCGGGAGAACGGCGACGAGTCGTGCACCGCCACCGGCGGGACCGTCGGTGGCGTAGAGGGTGCCGTGATGGGCGGTGGCGATACGTCGGGCGGTGGGCAGCCCGAGTCCGGTGCCGCCGGTGTCGCGGGTGCGGGAGTGGTCGAGTCGGGTGAAGCGGTCGAAGACGCGTTCGCGGTCTTCGGGTGGGATGCCGGGGCCGTCATCTTGGACTTCGAGGACCACGCGATGGTCGGTGGTGGTCAGGCGGATGTCGATGGTCGTGGTGGCGTGGCGTTCGGCGTTGTCGAGCAGGTTGCCCAGTAGGCGGTTGAGCAGAGCGCGGCTGCCACGTACGGGTGTCGGGTGGTCGGGCAGCTCGGTGATCAAGGTGTGCCGGGTGCGGCGGCGCGCGGTGTGGTCGTGAACGAGGGCGGTGAGGTCGACGGTCGCCTCGTGGCCCGCTGTGGGGGTGTGGTCGAGGCGGGCGAGCAGGAGCAGGTCGGTAGCCAGTTGTTGCAGGCGGTCGGTGTCGGCCAGGGCCGCGTCGACCACGGCGGGCCAGTCGGTCAGGCCGGGGTGGGCGGTGGCGATCTCCAGTTCGGCCCGCAGCGCGGCGATCGGGCTGCGCAGTTCGTGGGAGGCGTCGGCGACGAAGCGCCGGTTGTCCTCCACGGCGACCTCCAGTCGGTCCAGTGTCGCGTTGACCGTAGTGGCCAACGCCGCGATCTCGTTGCGGGCAGCGGGCACGGGGACGCGGCGGGCCAGGTCGTGCTCGGTGATGTCGGCCATCTCGCGCCGGATGGCCTCCACCGGCCGCAACACCCGCCCGACCGCGATACGCACCACGCATCCGAACAGGCCGATCAGCAACAACGCTCCGCTCGCCAGGGAGAACACCCGGAGGTTGAGGGTCCGTTGCGGCTGCGCGAGCAGGGCGCGGCGCTTCGCCGCATCCTGCTCTATCTCGGAGAACGCAGGTAGGTATTTCCCCTTCGGGATACCAGCTCCGGGTATCCCGGAGAGGGGAAGCGGGTCAGAAGCCATACCTGTGTCCGTGACCGCCCTGTAGGTCATTCTTTCAGGCTCGTTGAAGGGCCAGAGCGACAGTTGCGGAATCAATGCCGTAGAGTGGTAGGAGGCACGGATGGCAGTGGCTTTGTCCTTGTAGGTGATCCTGTTGGAAGTCAGGTTGCCGACTTCTCTCCAGTCCATCTCCACGACACCGTTGTTGAGAGCGCAGACACCTGTGGGCATTTTCTTCGGATCCTCCTCGGTCGCCCACACTTCGACGCAGATGCCGATATCGATCACCGGCGCGTTGTCAAACCGCATTGCCTGGGCCTGGAGGAAGACTGTGGCGAGCACGGCCACGGCGAGGACGGGGATGGCGGTCACAGTGGTGGCGATCGTGGTCACGCGCCGACGCAACCCACGCGACGACGGTGCCTGTCGGTTCACGTGGATCCTCCTTGGTGGTTGTCTATGCGGTAGCCGACGCCGCGGACTGTGGTGATGGTGTGTCGGTGGAACGGTGCGTCGATCTTGCGGCGCAGGGTGCTGATGTAGACCTCGACCAGATTCGGGTCCGGTTCACGGGCCTCGTCCCACACGCCGGCGACGATCTCGGATTTGGTCACCACCAAGTCCTGGCGGCGGAGTAGGTACTCCAGCACCGCGAACTCCTTGGCGGTCAGCGCGATGACCTCCTGGCCGCGGCGGCAGGTCCGTGCGGCCGGGTCCAGCTCCAGGTCCCCCGCCCGCAGCACGGCAGGGCGGGCGGTGCCGCCGCGGCGTACGAGCGCCCGTAGTCGGGCGACCAGCACCTGGTAGGAGAACGGCTTGGTCAGGTAGTCGTCGGCACCAGTGTCCAGGCCCTCGGTCTCGTCCAGTTCGCCGTCCTTGGCCGTGAGCATGAGGATCGGTGTCCACACCCCGGCGGCCCGTAGTCGTGCGCACACCCGATACCCGTTGAGCCTCGGGAGCATCACGTCCAGCACGATCACGTCATAGGCGTGCTCCGTCGCCCGCCACAGGCCGTCGGAGCCGTTGTATTCCACGTCGACCGCGAAATTCTCGGCGACAAACCCGCGGACGAGCAGTCCGGCCATGCGCCGATCATCCTCCACCACCAGTACCCGCATGCCTCCACCATGGCGCAGTCGCCGCCTCCTGTCCCTGAAATCCGCTTCAGGCCTCTACAGGAGTCCTTCAGTTCCCATCTGCCACGGTGTCGCAGGCTCCGGTATCGGAAAAGGAATCACCGGACCACGTCGGACCTCCGGGCAGGGAATAACGGGGGTTCCCGGAACCCCGACGAGCCGTGCTGGCCGACTGAGGCGGTAAAACTCCTCAGCCGGCCAGCATGGCGGAGCCTAGAAAATCACAAATCGGAAGGAGTGTCGCATGCGTCGTACGGGATTCTTAGGCGTAGTGTTGTTGTCTGTGGTGTTGTGCGTCGCCGGGGTTGCAGCGGCCACCGCCACGACCGACGTCGACCGGAAATTTGCCGCTCAGGGGACCGCAGTCGGGTTGACCGCCGACCAGATTGGAACACTGCAGGCCGAGGCCGACGGATACTTGAGGGAACTCGGCGGCAAACAGGTCGCGTTGAACCGGATCGAACTCGACGGGGCCACCATCAGGATCGCGCTGCCCGGCGAGGCGCAGCCGCGCCAGATCGGTCCCGGAGCCCTCGACGCGAATTGCGACGGCGGCTATGCGGACTACCGACATTTCTGCGCGTATCGGGGGAAGTCGTTCACCGGCTCGCACATCGACATGTACGCGTGCAGGGTGCACGACATCCCCGAATCATGGGTGGGTCCGGGCTCGTGGGACAACAACCAGACGAAGGGCACCGTGGCGAAGATGATGAACGATGCTGGCAAAGTCATCCACCGGACGCTGCCGGCGCGCAGCTGGGACCCCGACGGAAGTTGGACACCGGTCGATCGGATGAGGAACTGCTGAAGCACGGGAAGTAGCGGAAAGCGGGGCGCACCCGCCGCGTAGCCCGACCCCCGCTGTGTCACCCCGGCCTGCACCCAGGCCGGGGTGACACAGCTATTTGAATCGAAAGTGTTCGGTTGCCTACATGATGGCGTAGCGGACGTGCGGGGCTCGGAAGTAGCTGAGGACGAGGTGTGGCTGGCGTTGGCGGCGGCGTAGGAACCGTCGGGTTTCGTGGGCGAGGCGGTCGACGTTGCGGGCGCGTGAGGCGTTGACGTTGCGTTTCAAGTCGGCGTTGAGCAACTCGTCGGGGTTCAGTTCGGGGCTGTAGCCGGGCATCAGGTGCAGTTCGATCCGCTCGGTGTTGGCCTCCAACCAGGCGCGGATGGCCTTGCTGCGGTGGACCGGGTGCCGATCTGCGATGACGTGGACCTTCCGGTCGGCTTGGCGGGCGGTGCGGTCGAGGAAGGTGGTGAACACGGTTGCGGTGAAGCGTTCGGTGAACACGGTGAACCACAGCGCGCCGCGTGAGGCGACCGCGGACATGACGTTGACCCGCAGGCGTTTCCCGCTCACCCGCATGATCGGCGTGCGGTCCTGGGGCGCCCGGGACCGGCCGGGCGGTGAGGCATCGGAGCGCAGCCCGCACTGGTCGACCCAGGCGATCGCCGCGCCCTCCGCCTTCGCGCGTGCCTCGATCGCCGGATACTCCCGGTCCAGCCAGTCCCGCACCGCGGGGGCTGCTGTTCGTAGGCTCGGCAGGCCGGGCGCTGCGGGGTGAAGCCGTGGCGGCGCAACCACAACCCGACACCCTGCTCGGTCATGGCCACGCCGACGACCAGGCGGATCAGTTCGACCACCGCCGGGCGGGTCCACAGCGGGCCGCCGATCAGCAACTCCTCGGGGGCGTAGTCGGCCATCGCCGCAAATAGCGTGCCTCGGTCCTCCGCACTGATCAGCTCGGCGGGACCGGGACGCCCCTGGCGGGTCGCCAGGCCGTCGCGCCCTCCTGTCGGTAGGCGCGCCACCAGGTGCCCACCGACCGCACCGAGACCCTGAACACCTCCGCCGCCTGCTTGTAGCCCTCCACCTGCCCGGACTCCAGCGCCGTGACCACCCGCAAGCGCAGAACCTCCTGCTCCGCAGGCGACAACCGGTGCGCACCCTCGATCTCAACCAACCGGTCAGCCTACAGGCAACCGATCACTTTCGATTCAATAGGTCATCGACGGAAGGCAATCAAAGCTGACGACGTCGGCATTAGCCAGACCTGGTCCAGGTACACGAGCGAGGTCCGTATCTATCCGCAGTTCATCGAGGCGGGCACGGCGTATCGCCCGCCTTCGAGATGCTCTGCCTGAGGTGAGCAGATCATGCTCCGCGACTCGACCCTGCGTCCGGGAACGTACGGACCCCGTCCCCAGCTCCGAGCAAGGAGAAGAGAGCGCTCGCTGGCGTTTCGGCGGCGGCCGGCCGTGGTGGAAGAACCTTCAGGCGTGGTGGCGTGACACCTGCGGTCCGGTCGAGGACGATCGGGCCAAGCGGGAGCTGTACATCCCGTTGTTGGGCTGTCTGCCGGGTGGTTCACCTCAGCGGCGCCGCCTGTTGCTGCAGTAGTACCACGTGCGTGCCATAAGGGGGCTGGGTCTCCTTGCTCCTGCTGCCCCGAGTTCGGAGGGTGGTGCTGGAAGTCGGCGGCAGCACCACTACGCCACCGGCGGACGTGCGAACCCCGGCCATCTACCCAAAATCATGCGAGGGAACCGCGAACTGACACTCAGCGGTTATGGGCGCTGCGTGACCTGGACCCCGGCATCACGAGCGCCTCAGAGTTTCGGCCAGCGCGCCGATGCCGGGGTCTTCTCCGTCGAGCAAGACATCCTCCGACAAGCGCGTGTCTACGGCAGGGTCGAGATACATCTATGTACACCACTCGAATCCACGTGACAGGGAAACAAGCAGCTCAGACGTGCGAACCAGCGTGACCATCTATGTGTGAAGCAGGTCACACGCGATGACTCTACGATGGCGGGCGGCGCTGGTTGGCGAGTTCGACCGGTGCTCCCTGGCCCTTCTGTTGGTAGCGGTTGAGCACAGGGTTTTGGCGGTTCTCGCTGGAGACGGGTTCCGCCACCAGCTTCCGGCCTCGGACGGCACGTCGCCGTCCGAGGCTTTTGTCCGTGTGGACATCGCGAGCCGCGATGGACACCCATGGCGACCACACCCCTGGCCACCCACTTGTGCGTTGTGGTCAAATCCAGCTCGTAACCCGATTGGGTGCCGCTAGCCGACGGTCTCCAGCCGTCCATGCGACATCACCAGGCCAAAGACTCACCGCTACCACAACCAACGCGCGTACCTCCTACTCGTGGAGGATGCGTTGTTCCCACAGAAGGGCACCACGTGCGCCCCCAACAAGATCATTCGCAAACGGGCGGTCGGTTCAACTGGGCCGATGCTCCTGCTCTGTGCCTGGCGTTCGCCGCCGCCTGGTACCTGTCGCGGTACGAGGACTACTCGGTACCCTCCGCAGTCACCACTTCAGCCGCGAGCCTGGCGATCTTCACCTTGGCGATCTCAGCGCCCAAGGGAATACGGCGGATCACCGAGCTGCTCGCCGTGCTGGGCGGCGCTTCCCCCGCCGCGCCGTCGCCTCAGGTGGCACGCTCGCCACGGATGAGCCGACAGGATCGGGCCAGTGACGAGTAGCAAGTACCTGACCGTTCAGCGGTCTGTGCTAAGGGCGGATTCTGCTGCGGAGTTCCGATCGATGCTCGATCGCATACGTCGTGAGGCCGGGCTCAGTTGTGGGCAGATCGCGGTGAAGACCGGTATACCGCGTAGCCAGGCCTACGCGCTGGTGGACGTCAAGCGCGCGGCCCTGCCGAGCAAACCCGACCAGGTCGTAGCCTTCTTGCAAGCCTGCAACCTTTCGCCGATGCACACCGACATCGTCATGGACCGCTTACGCGAATTGAGACAGCCACAGGTTCTCACGAAGCCAACGGCGTCAGGGCTGGCAGACGACTACCTTGCGGGCGAAGCACCGGCCCCTCCAACGACCTCGACTCTCGACGATCCGGTTGGTCCCAGGGACCAGGACATCGTGATGAGCATGGGCAGGCTGACGCCCATGCGCAAGCCGAACAACACCGCGCTCGTCCATCTCGTGCACTACGTACTGGCAAGCGATGAGCGCACTCGACGGGCGAACAAGCTCTTGGTGAGTCTCGGCTTCACGCTCTTCTCCATCCTCGCGGCGCTCGGCGGCGTACTGGTATTGGTCCCAGACGCCATCCGGGCCTGGGTAGTCGGCGGGGTGGGTGGGTCGATCGCCCTGAGTGTCCTGATCATGATCAGAGCAATCCTTCGGAGCAGCCGCTGAACCTGGCACCACCCCGGCAGGGGGCCTTCACCCCGGATGTTGGACACGGGGTTATGCGGCGTTGGTCAGCGTAGCGGGCGTCGAGGTGAAGCTGTTCTCGTAGTCGATCGGGGACGGTTGGCCGAGGTGGGAGTGGCGTCGTCGGGTGTTGTAGCGGTGCAACCAGCCGAACGCAGCCAGTCGTGCTTCCCTTGCACCGTCCCAAGTTCGGACGCCTTGGAGGGTTTCGCGTTTGAAGGAGGCGTTGAGGCTCTCGGCGGCGGCGTTGTCGGCCGAGCTGCCGATCGCGCCCATGGACTGGATCACCCCGGCGGTCCGGCGGGCGTCGGCGAACGCCCGGAAGCCGTATTGGGCTCCGTGGTCGCTGTGGAACACCGCCCCGGTCAGGCTGCCCCGTGTGCGCCGGGCGGCGTGCAGGGCGTCGACGACCAGCTCGGCACGCATGTGCTCGGCGATCGCCCAGCCGACCAGGCGCTGCGAGCACAGGTCCATCACCGTGGCCAGGTAGAGGAATGTGCCGTCGGTGACGGGCAGGTAGGTGATGTCGCCGACGTAGCGGGTATTGGGTGCCTGGGCGGTGAAGTCGCGTTCGAGCAGGTCCGGGACCTCGGCCGCGGTGGGGTCGGCGAGAGTGGTGCGGTGTCGGCGGCGTAGCCGCAGCCCGGCCAGGCCGGCCTGGCGCATGATGCGGGCGACCCGCTTGTGATTGACCGGATGCCCGGTACCGCGCAGTTCGGCGGTGATCCGCAGGGCGCCGTAGGTGCCGGCCGACTCGCGGTGAATCACCCTGATGCGGGCGGCCCGGGCGGGCGTCGTCGGCCGCCCGGGCCGCCCGGTGCGGGGCGGTGGCGCGCCAGTGGTGGTAACTGGACCTGGCGATGCTGATGACCTGGCACAACCGCTTGACGCCATGGTGGCGTTGGTGGTCGTCGATGAACTGGAAGCGGTTCAGGAGCTGTAACGAAATTACTGATAGTTCGACTTCATCATGATCATCTCTGTGGTACATGGCTGTCGTGGGGATATCGGACCGGGTCCTGGCGGTGCTGGGTGTGAAGTTCGCGGCGTTGTTACCGCATCTGGACGAGCGCCGGCGGCGTTTGTATCTGGCGACCGAGGCAGAGGCGTTGGGGCACGGCGGGGTCGGCGTGGTGGCCAGGCTGGCGGAGGTGTCGCAGTCGACCATCACGCGTGGCCGTGTCGAACTCGTCGGCGGCGCCGAACCGCTGGGGCGGGTGCGCAGGCCCGGTGGTGGGCGCAAGTCTGCGGCCGAGAACGATCCCGGCCTGGTGCCGGCGCTGGAGGCGTTGATCGAGCCGCGGGAGCTCGGCGACCCGGTGTCTCCGTTGCGCTGGACCACCGCCTCGCTGCGCGACCTGGCCCGGGAGTTGACCGCTGCGGGGCACCCGGTCAGCGCCCCGGTGGTCGGCAGGCTGTTGCACAGGATGGGATTCAGCCTGCAGGGCATGGCCAAGATCCGCGCCGGCAGCCAGGTGCCGGACCGCGATGCCCAGTTCCGGCACATCAACGCGGCCGTCGAGTCGTTCCTGGCGGCCGGTTTACCGGTGGTGAGCGTGGATGCCAAGAAGAAGGAGCCGATCGGCGACTTCGCCCGCGCCGGCCGCACCTGGCGCCCCCACGGACGACCGATCACCGCCCCGGACCACGACTTCACCTACCCCGACACCCCGATCGCCATTCCCTACGGCGTCTACGACGTCGGGCGCGACAGCGGCTGGGTGAACGTCGGCACCGACCGCAACACCGCCGCCTTCGCGGTGGAGTCCTTGCGCCGCTGGTGGAACGACCAGGGCCGCCTCGACTACCCCGTCGCCACCAGGCTGCTGGTCACCGCCGACGCCGGCGGCGCGAACTCCGCCGACTCCACCCTGTTCAAGACGGACATCGCCACGTTCTGCGACGAGTCGGGGCTCACCATCACCGTCAAGCACTTCCCGCCGGGAACCTCGAAGTGGAACAAAGTCGAGCACCGACTGTTCTCCCGCATCACCCACAGCTTGCGCGGGCAACCCTTGACCAGCTACGAGGTACTGCTTCGAAGCATCTCGGCCACCCGCACCCGCACCGGGCTGATCGTCAAGGCCACGCTGGACCACAACGACTACCCCACCGGCCGCACGCTGACCAAGTCCGAACGCCAGGCCGTCGCGCACCGCGTCGAACGCGAGGAGTTCCGCGGCGAATGGAACTACGCCATTGCTCCGCGCGATCCCGATGCGGAAGCACCGATCGAGCCGACACGTCGACTGCCCGCGATCCCGGCCGAAGCCACCTTCCTGCTCACCCATCCTGCCCTGACCGGCATGACCCGCGAACACTTCGACCGGCTCGTGGACGAACTCGAACCCTGCCGCAAGCTTCTGGCCGAAGCGGAGCGTCAGAAGAGGCAGGGCATCGACCGTCGTGGATACAACCCCGGCTTCGGGTTCCTCGACCACCGTCACCGCGTACTTGCGGCAATCCTGAGTTGCCGCAACACAATCACCCTGACCTTAGCGGCCCGATTACTCCGCCGGGACCGCAACACCCTGAGCTACCACGCCCATCGGACCAGACCGCTGTTGGCCTTCGCCAGACGCAACACCGCCGCGGTCCTCGGCCCGCCTCGCCGAACCCACCCACCCCTCACGCTCGAAGCCCTGAAAGCCGCGATCGAACACCACGAAAAGATGATCAAAGCAGGCAGTAGTTAATTTACGGCTCCCACCAGCGCGTCTCCCCGGCGAAATATTTCGCCGCCTTGCGCAGGATGTCCCGCTCCTCCTCCGACTCGCGAATCCGCCGACGCAACGCGGCGTTCTCGTCCTCCGACGAGGCCGACATGCTCGCGGGAGTGGTGGCGGATGTTCCGGTGTGCTGCGCGTCGTCGAGCCGGATCCAGTTGCGCAGCGTCTCGTGGTTGATCCCGAGGTCGTCGGCCACAAACTTGGGGCCTGCGCCCCCAGGAGTGGACACCACGGGAGATGCGGCACAGCTTCGTGTCGGTCATGTCCGCCAGCGGCGTACGGATCGAGGACATCGCACGCCTGATCGGGCACAGCGGCACAGCGGTCACCGAAGTCGTCTACCGACACCAGATCGTGCCCGTCATGCAGGAAGGCGCTATCGCGATGGACCGCATCTTCCCCGCCGCGAGCTGAACCCGTAGTCACTCAGTTAGAGGGCATCTGATCTTGCGTTGGACGGTTTGTCCGGTTTGGTGATCGCTCTAGAGTTGATCAACTGTGAGCTCTCGGCGTGCGTACCCCAGTGACCTGTCCGATGCCCGGTGGGCGTTGATCGAACCGACGTTGACGGCGTGGCGTGCCGCCCGGCGCGGGCCAGGAACCGCGGCACGGGTGCACGACTTGCGGGAGATCGTGAACGCGATCCTCTACGTGTGCCGGACCGGAATCACATGGGCCTACCTTCCGCACGACTTCCCGCCGCACAAGACTGTCTACGACTACTACGCCAAGTGGGAGGCCGACGGCACCGCCGAGGCGTTACACGATCTGCTGCGGGACCGGGTTCGTGTCGCAAGTGGACGGGAGGCTGCTCCGACGGCGGCGATTCTCGACTCGCAAAGCGTGAAAACCTCCTGCAACGTCAACGAATCCAGCCAGGGCATCGACGCGGGAAAGAAGATCAAGGGCCGCAAGCGGCACATCGCCACCGACGTACTGGGCCTGCTGCTCGCGGTGATGGTGACGGCGGCCTCGGTCCAGGACTCGCCCGCCGGTCGGCAACTCCTGGACCACCTGGCCGTGGCGCACCCGACCGTGTCCATGGCCTGGGTGGACGGCGGCTACAAAAACGAGGTACTACGTCACGGCGTCACACTCGGTATCCGCGTGAAGGTCGTCAAACGTATTGCGGCTAAAGGGTTTCACGTATTGCCCAGGCGTTGGGTCGTCGAACGCACTCTGGGGTGGCTGATGCAGCACCGTCGACTCGCGCGCGACTACGAGACCCTGCCGCAACGCTCACGCACCATGGTCCACTGGGCCATGGCTAACATAATGAGCCGCGTTCTGACCGACGAATCCACCCAAACCTGGCGAAACGATCTACACAAAACGGGCATACTCTCCCAAAAGTAGATCAGATGCCCTCTCAGGCCGAGATCGGCCAGCCCTGCGAGAGGCTCCCTGTTCTTGGAGGTTCGGGGTGGGCTGAGGTGGTCTGCGGCGAGGGAGAGCCACTGCTGTCCGTCGACGGTGAGCTCGATGTGGGTGGCGGGCTTGTCCTGTCCGGTGCACAGGCAGATCAGGGTGGTCAGCGGTGTAAGGATGCTCCTGTCGAGCTGTTGGGAGGTGGCCGGTGCCAGATCGGTGATCTTGAGCCGGGTCTCCCGCGTGATCGCACCGCCGCGGGGCGTGGGCGGAGTCAAGCGCGCGGTCTGGGTGAGGGCCAGGCTGGCACCGCTGGCCAGGGGGACCGGTTCGGAGCCTTCCAGGCGCAGGCTGATGTGCCAGGTGTCGTCCTGGGTGCGGCCGTGGGTGAAGCCGGGGAGGTTCGCCCACTCGTCGAGGTCGACGGTGCGGATCCTGATGCCGGTGAACTCCTGGTCGGGGCCGGTGGTGTGTCCGCCGAAGAGCACGTGGCGTGGTTCGAGGACGTACTCGGCCACCTTCGGGTTGATCCCGCTCTCCTTCGACTGGACGGTGATGCATTCGCGCGCGGTGACACGGTGGCCTCCGGTGACGCGTCCGTGCAGCGTGAGTGGGTCGTCCCGGTGCAGTGAGGGGACCTCCTCGTAGAAGGTGTTTCCGTCATCCGGGTCCATGGCGACGTATCTCGGTCCGGGACGCAGGTCGTCGAACAATTGGACGCGGATGCCCTCCTCGGTGCGGTAGAGGCGCTGGGAACGTGCTTGTCGGATGCGTCGGGCTTCCAGAACCGGCCGGACATGCTAAACGGCTGGTTCACCTCGGGCAGCGTCATGAGGGCCTGTGTACCAGCGCAGCCGATGATCGGCGGGACGCGACGGCCGCCGGGGCATGTCGGACACCCCGTTACCTGCCCTGACAACAGAGCGCCGGCGACCGGCCGGCCCTTGGCGGGCGGGCCGGTCGCCGGCGGGCCGCAGGCGTCTACGGGGCCAGGATGTAGCTCATGCCCACGACGTCTTGCACGGTGCGCGTGGTGAACTCGCCCCAGGCACCGCCCGCGTTGGTCTCAGTGATCCTGATCAGCGGGGTTGTGCCTGCCTGGGAGATGACCTCGTCGACCCAGGCGACGTGTCCGTAGGTGGGGTCGGCGCCGTGGATGCCGGGCTCGAAGACGACCATGGCGCGGGGCTGGGCGTCGAGGACGACGGTCCACCCGCGGGCGCGGGCGTTGTCGTCCATGTCCGCGGCGTTGCCCATGATCAGCGGCCAGAGGCCGGTGGCCTGGTGGAATTTCTCGTAGGCCCCCCAGGTGCACTGCCCGTAGGGGGCGGTGTTGTGGTCGGTGGTCTGCCCGACGGCACGATCGGCGGCAACGCTCACCGCAGGGATTTGCTGGGCGTGGGCGATGGCCGCCCCCGCCCCCGATCCCATGCCCAGGAGCATGGCCAGCAGCGCGCCCGCCGCAGCTGCGCGGACGCGACGCGTGCCGGTCGGTGCCGCTGTGGTGTCGGTTGTCGTGGTCACTGGGTATTCCCTTCCTCGGTAGGCGCTCCACCGTGGTGCGCCACCTCTGGTCTACCGCCCGACCACCAAAGAAACCGCAGGTCAAAAGCGCTTTTTTACCCACAGCAAACCGCCGCTCAGGGGGAATCCATGCCGCGACCGAAGAAACGCGCCGAACGCATGACCGGCTCTCCCGAGGTCAGGGAGTTGGCGGTGGCGCTGCGCACGCTGATCGAGGAAGCCGGGCACCGCACCTACCAGCCGGTCGCGAAGAAGGCGAACTTCTCCGGGCAGACCATCGCCGAGGCATGTCGGGGCGACAAACGACCGAGCTGGCCTGTCACCGAGAAGATCGTCGAGGCCTGCGGGGGCGACCTCGACCGCTACCGACGACTGTGGGCCGCCGCCGCACCGCCGGCCTCGGTCGGAGACGACACACCGTCCACCGACCGGGACGGCCGGCACCGATCACGGGTCCCGCTCACGGCTGCGGCCGCCCTGACCGCCTCAGGCCTGCTCGGCTGGGCCGTGTTCTCCTACACCACCTCCGCAGAGCAGCCCTCGCTACCCACCTGCGACGACATCGGCGTGGTCATGGAGGGCATCGACAGCTACCGGTGGGACCGCAGTGCGTGGATCGAGGCGTACGAGCGACATGGGGGCCGTGAGCAGCTCGGATGCCCGGTGCAGGTCCATGACCAGGGACTGGTGCACCGCTGGGGACAGGGCATGAGCCAGGATCTGCAGGGCCCGAGCGGCCAGACCCGCCTGATGGCTCTGGCCCCCCATGATGTCTTCGTCATGACCGGCACGCTGTGGATCGACTACACCGAGCCCCACACCCGCATGGCGGCCGACTGGCAGGGCTACCCCACCTCGGATCCCATCACCTGCGCCGACGCGAAGGTCATCCCCTTGGACAAGGGAGAGCACGCACCCGGCGCCATGGTCACCTCTCCCAGCGGCCGCTACATCTGGCTTCCCCGCCAGATATGGACCGCCTACAACCAACTCGGCGGTCCCGAAGGTCCTCTCGGACGGCCTCTCAACGGCCTCAACGTCGATATCGAAGGCAGCATCGAGTTCGAGGACGGCACCACCATCACACGACTCAACGGCACCACCCAGGTTCGCCCTGCCACGCCATCATCACCCACTCCGACTACGACCCCCGCGTGCCATTTCCCCTAACGTGGCTCTCTGCACGAGGCGAGCGGGCATGTCGAATACGACCGCGTGACGGTTGGAGTACCTCCGCGCCGTGGCCAGTGGCATGGGCCTCCCGACCTCCAGTCTAAAGCCCAGGTCAGACGGTATGGCCGACTTCTGGAACCCGACAGGATCGGCTCGCTCTGAGCCGACCTCACGGCACCGCTGATCGACCGCAGTCTCCCCAGCTGCGGACCCCCGGCGGGCAGCCGTAGACGCGCCCCGAACCGGATACCCAGGACCGTCTCCCGCACCTCCAGCGCCTGGCGGGTCGGGCGTGCACAGTCCGGCCGCCGACAATCGGTGGCGGCCCGGCTCCGTAAGCTGGAATCTTCGGCCTGGTTGCACGAAGCGGTCGACGCCGGACTGCGCGAGAGCGTCGGGCATGACGGCTCACGGTCGGCTGGTCGGAGGGAACTGGGCATGGCGAGGATCGCGACCGGGCCGTGGGCGGGTCGGCGCGGGTTCGACGGCCTGGCGCACGCGGGCAGCGGCATCGCGGTGGCCGAGGGCTCGGCCGGGCGTGCCGCCGGCGCCGGACCACGGCACCGGGTACCCGCCGGCCGCCGCCGTTCTGCGCGGGCTGACCGGGCGCGCGGAGACCGGCGGTCGGCATGTGCGGCTCTCGTCGGCGGGCACCGCCTCCCGACTGCCGCACGACCTGTGGCCGTCTGATGTGGACGGTCCGGACACGGTGCCGCCCGCGTGGGACCGGCCGGACTTCCGCAAGGAACCGAGCTCATCCCTGCGCTCCGCGGCGGGGCGCGTATGCACGATCGCCCTGGGCTATAGAGGCGATTGATTCCCGGCAGTAGCGGGATAAGCTGATCGGCGTTGGCTCTTCGGAGCGGAGGCTTCTGATGCCGGGTCTGCGGAAGTTGCGCAATGTTCTGGTCACCACGGCGTTCACCGGGGCGGTGATGACCGCAACGAGCCTGCCCGCCTACGCGTACTGGATCCACCACTACGACGGTGCGTACAACTCCGCAGAGACGTGCGAGCAGGCGCGTCAGCACTTCATCCAGCAGAACACCGACGCGGGTCAGATGTACAGCGCGGGCCCTTGCGCGTACCGCGACCGCAATCCCGAGACCAACTCCGGTCTTGCGGGCTGGTACTACCGGTGGGGAATCTTCGCAGCCTGAACGCGGACGAACTCCTCAGCTCGGAAGGCCGGCCTGTGGGGTGTCAGAACTCTGCACTGGGATGCTGAGCTGCGACGATCGTGCACGCCGGACCTCCAGGGCATGATCGTGAAATGTGGCATTACGACTGCTGTACCTGATCTTCGTCCGACTCGGTAACCGGCTGGTCCTGCTCAGCCGGTCGTCCGCAGCCAAGGACCTCGAACTGCTGGTACTGCGGCACGAGGTCGCCGTGCTGCGCCGGATCAACCCCCGCCCGCGGTGGGAGTGGGCCGACCGCGCTGTGCTCGCCACGCTCGTTCGCCGACTCCCCCATCGGCTGCGCGAGCACCGGTCGGTGATACCGGGAACCATCCTGCGATGGCACCGGTGCCCGGCCGCGAGGAAGTGGACACGTCCGCATCAGCCGACAAGACAGACTGCGAAGGGGAGAGTCCTGGGAAGACACGGAAGGTTCATGGAGGCAGCCGCTCACACCGGAACCCGTCGGCAGCAGACACCCGAAAGCGGGTGTACCGGCGAATCGCATCAGAGAGGGATCCGCACGGCTCCCCGCTGGCCAGACTCAGGCCACTTCCCGTGACCTGGCGCGAAAGGGCAGACATATGAAGCTGATCAAGTCGATGGCCGTCGGCGGCGCGAGCCTGCTGGCAGTGGCCCTGTCCGCTGCTCCTGCGGGGGCGGCAGCGGCCTGGGACTGCGCGGCCGGATACTCCTGCTACTACAACGGGACCGACGGCCGTGACAAGTTGTTCACTGCGGCACGCTGCGGCACGCACGACCTCAGGGGAGGGCCCTTCCAGGACAAGATCTCCTCGATCGCGAACTACGGCAGCGGCAAAGTTTGGGTCTACGTGTGGGACGTCGAGGCCGGGGACCACTTCGACCTGCACGGCTGGGTCGAGGTCGGTTCGCAGGGCAACTTCTACACCAACGACATCGACAAGATTCACATCGACTGCTGAACCACGGTTAAGTGATCAGTTCAGAATGAGTTGGCGTGTCGGCTTTGTCGACGCCACAGGAGTTCCAAGATCACAGTGTGCGCGAGGAGGTCCTGACGACGAGCTGTGGGCTCGGCTGGAACCGTCGATCCCGGTGCTGTACGTTGTACCTGCCGATAACTGCATCCATGCAGGTCAGAGGTGCGAGCAGGACAAGAGGGCTCGGATAGCCCGTAGAGTGCCCGTGATCCACAGCCTCATCGACCGACGCGGCATGATGACCGGCTGTGCCACTGCGACTGGCCTACCTGGGCGTGACCAACGCCTTCGCGCTGCTACGCCTGTTACCCACGAGCGATCGCGATAAGGACACGGAGATCCTGGCGCTGCGGCACCAGATCACCGTCCTGGAACGCCAACTCGGTGACACCCGTCCGCGGTCCTCCCCCGCCGACCGGGCATTCCTCGCGGCACTACTGCACCGACTGCCGGTGCGTACGCTTCGTCGACTCCGACTACTGGTCCGGCCGGAAACGGTCCTGCGGTGGCATAGGGACCTCCTCACGCGCCGCCACGCCACCAGGTCCCGCCCCAAGCAGCCCGGCCGACCACGGACCATCCGCTCCATCCGGCTCCTCGTGCTGCGCCTGGCGCGAGAGAATCCCACCTGGGGCTACCGACGCATCCACGGCGAACTCCTCGTACTCGGCATCACAGTCGCAGCCTCCACCGTCCGGCAGATCCTCAAAGACGCAGGAATCGACCCAGCACCCGAACGCACCTCGACAACCTGGGCGACCTTCCTCCGCTCGCAGGTCGACGCGCTACTGGCCCGCGACTTCTTCGAGACCCACACGTTGAACGGCACCCGCCTGTACGTGCTCGCGGTGATCGAGCACGCCAGCCGCCAAATCAGGGTCCTGGGCGCCACCGCGCACCCGACCGCCTCCTGGGTCACCCAAGCCGCCAGGAACCTCGCCATGGACCTCGAAGACGCAGGCCGACACGCGCGCTTCCTGATCCGCGACCGGGACGGCAAGTTCCCCGCCCTGTTCGACGCCGTCCTCGCCGACTCCGGCATCCAGGTCGTCCTCAGCGGAGTCCGCATCCCGCGGATGAACGCGATCATGGAGCGCTGGATCCGCAGCCGCCGCCGTGAACTCCTCGACCGAACGCTGATCTGGAATCAACAGCACCTGCTCCACCCGCTGCACGAGTACGAGCACTTCTACAACACCCACCGACCCCACCAAGGCATCGCCAACGCCCGACCACTACAACCACCGCCACAGCCAGCCACCGATCAGGCGACCCTCCCCCGCCTCGACATCCGCCGACGACAACGACCGGGCGGCATCCTCAACGAGTACCACCACGCAGCCTGACCTGCACGGACGACATTTTCGGCAAGCACAAGGTCCAGTTGACCCCCGTGATGAATCGAGAGGAGGTCCAAGCCGGGCTCGCGTCGATCCGCTGATCCCGCGGGCGCAGGTTCCGAGTTCCCCGTCCCCACCCCTCCGGCAGAAGGCCATTGCGGCCACACGACCGGTTAACAGGGACCGTGACTATGAGGGTCGTCCGGTCTACGACCCGGACCAGGTCGTCGACGAGCTCGCGGGACATGTTCTGGTCCTCACCGGATGCCGCAAGGGCACGGTGCGGGCGGCACTGGACCGGGGCGGTCCGGCCGCGGCGACCCGGGTGCTCGCACTCCTACGGGCCGAGGTGTATCAGGGGAGTCCACATCTCCGGTCGGTCCGGCTCGGCCTGGCGGAGGTCGATCGCGATGTCACGCAGGACGTGCGGAGCGGCATCCGCCGTCGGTTCGACCGGCATCCGTTCGTAGAACATGGCGGCCACCGCGGCGGCGTGGGAGTCCTGGAGTGGCCACAGGCTCGCGACGACGTGGCGGAAGCCGATCATCTGGAACGCCGACGCGAGGCTGATCGACTGGTCGGCGTGCCTGATGCCCTTGCCGGCCGACGAACACGCCGACAGGTACGCGAGTTCGGCTTGGCGCAGGTGCAGTGAGCTGATGTCCGGGACGGACAGTCGACCGTCGTGGAGGTACAGGCCTCCTTGGGAGGGTGTTCTGAAGTCCAGCGATGCGTGACATGCGAAATGTGCCCAGGTCGCCTCGCGTAACGCTGACAGCACCCGGCCGGTGTTCGCATCGGGACCCTCCAGGTAGAGGGCATGGGGGTACTGCGCACGCAGTGTTCCTGCCTCCCGGACCACGTCGGGCAGGTCGGGCAGTCCCGGCGTTCGCTCCATGGCAACCGTGAGCTGGGTTCGAACCGAGGCCGCCGTGCGTGCTTGCGCGTCGGCCAGGGCGCTCAGCGTGGGGGTGTAGGAGGACACCGCGAGGTCCAGCACGCCGGGCTTGCCGGGTATCCCGGCGGCGTGCAGTGGGAAGAGCGAGAGCGTGCCGGTGGGCATCCACCAGATCCGGGAGTTCGGCGGGAGGGAGGCCAGAACGGGCTCGGCGATGGCGTCCCAGAGCCAGGCCAGGGTTTTGGAGATGACGCGTCGCCTCCTCAGCGCACCTGCGAGTCCGGCGCCGAAGTGCACGGCCGCGAGGAATTCGCGACCGCGGGATATGACGTCGGCGACGGCCAGTTTCGACAGGGGGATGTGCAGCAGGTCGCCACCCGGTGGGATGATGATCGCGTCGCCGCACAGGCGGTCCGCGTTCACCAGCACCACTGATCCGGCGTCGGTCACATGTCCGTGCTGCCGAGAGCCTGCTCGTAGCAGGAACCGCTCGAACCCCGGCAGCCCGCGGATGTGGTCGAGCAGCTCCCGGTACTCCGACTGGAAGCGGAGTCGTTGTCCGGGGCGGTAGGCGCTGTGGCCTATCGCCTGCGCACCGCTGTCGCCGATCAGGGTGCCGTGCGGTTGGTTGAGGAGGCGGCGCACCCGGTGGAGCTCCTCGGCCACGCCTGGGTGCTGGTCCTCCAGGGCGTTGAGGTCGGACTGGACGCCCGACAGCGTCGGCAGGACGTCCTCGCGCCCCAGCTCGGCGATGTCGACAGCGCCTCGGGGATCGTTCGCCAGGCAGTGCGCGGCGATGGCTTCGTTGACGAGTCCCATGTGCTCGCCGACCAGTTGTTCCCGGTCCTGCCACTCGTTCTCGGGGACGAAGACGAGCGCCAGCAACTCGACCGCTTCGCGCAGGAAGGTCCTGGCCATCGGGTACTCACCCAGCCGGCAGGCGAGTACCCCCAGACTTCGACAGGCCCACAGCCGGTGGTGCGGCAGACCTCCATTGGACGACTCGACGCGGCGGCCGAGCCCACGCAGGATTTCGGGGGCCACGGGGGTCCCGTTGGCGGTGAAGCGTTCCTCGTAAGCTATCGCCAGGTGAGGGATGATCTTCAACTGGGCGGGGTCGCCGACATCCAAACCGGTCAGGTGCCGTTCGTGGGTGGCGATCGCCAACTCTATGTCGGGGAGTTCGCCCAGGATCCGGTACCGTTCACGGTAATTGACGCCCAGGTTGCACAACAACTCCCGGGTCACTTCCTGGTCCCCACCGACCGTCAGGCCCCGTTCGGTGCACTCGATCGCCCTGTTCAAGTCGGTGATGTTGGCGGGGGCGTGGTCTTGGCCCGGTCGCCGCCCCGGGAGCAGGCGCCGCTCGCTGTACGCGGTACCGAGGTTCGAGAGCATCCGGGACAGGTCCGGGCTGTCGTCGGGGGTGACCGCCACCGCTTCCTCAAGAGCTGCGAGCGCCCGGTCGTGATCGACCGGCATTCGGGTGCGACGGGCGTGGTGCAGGCGGAGAACGGCGAGGTTGCCGCGGCGTGCGGCGAGCATGGGATCGTCTTCGGCGGTGACGGCGAGAGTGTTCTCGGCGCACGCGATCGCCTGGTCCAGGTCGAGGCCCACACCCGTGCGTTCGTACCGGAGACCGTAGGCGGTGGCGAGGTTGGCCAGGCTCTGGGCGTGGTCCGGGGTGGCGGGGGGACATGAGCGGACCACCTCGACGAGCAGGATGATGGCGGCGGGGAGGAGCGCCGGATCGACACTGCCGGACTTCGGCCGGATGAGCCATTGCGTGGCGTGGTGGACCCGCACCTCCGGGCGGGCATCGCGGCCGATCAGCAAACCCGCCGGGCCTGGGATCAGGTTCTCGCTCTGGTCCACGGACGTCGAGAAGATGACAGCCCGCGCGATCTCCGCTTCGCGGTCGACCCTCGTGCCGAAGGCGGCGCGCAGGATGTGCACGATCGCGTTGAGGTGGCACGCCTGCGCGTACCTGCGCCGGCTCTGCGTTGTCGTCAGGGACGGGGAGGGGCGCCGCAGAGCGCTCAGCAGCGCGGCCGCGTCGTCGGACACGGATTCGTCCGGGAGCTCCGGCCTCGACTCGGCGGTAACGCTCATCAGGCGCTTCCAGAGGCGGTCGGTCGTTTCCTCCCAGCGCGCGTCGATCTCCTCCACCGTCACCCGTTCGGGGGGCTCCTGCGAGAACAGCCACCGGGATGTCTCGTCGATGAGGATCTGCTCCCAGTCGAGTTCGACCGGACGTCGTCGCCGATCGGCCATGTCCAACAGTCGTCGCCACTCATGGCGACCGGGGTGGGTGGGAGGGAGTGCCTCCACGGCGGTGCGCAGCAGGTCGACCGCCAGTGCGTGGTAATGCCGGTCTGCGTCCTCGGGAGCGTTCGCCAACAGGAAGTAGGCGATGTTCCCTCGGGTCTCTGGGTCGGGTTCTGAACCGAACAGCCGGCGACCGAACAGCCCGGCGCCGACCGAGTCGAAGCCTGGTGGCGGCCCCTCGGGGCTTTTGATCACCGTGCGGAGGGCCAACACGGCCTGGTAAAGCTCTGCGGCCGCGGCATCGAGGAGGCCGTCAGACCGCATCCGGGTTCTCAGCAGGTGACTCCACCGCTTGAGGTGTAGGTCTCCGGCCAGCAGTTCGGTGACGAGTGTCCGGGCGTTCTCCTCGGCGGTGTGCCGACCAGGCGTGACCGGTCGAGCCAGCGACCTCAGCTCTTGCAGATCGGTGATCGCGGAATCGGCCATGAACTCGTCGTGGTCATCCGAGTCGGCCCGCGCCCCCACTCGTGCGAACAGCTCCTCGAAGGTCATGGCGTCGTCTCCCTCCTGGCCGCGCTGTTCAGCAGCGTGCGCTCACCGAGCCGGAAACCGGTGCCGTGGTAGCACCGGCCACCCGCTTCGCTCCGGAGCAGGCATACCGCCCGTGCGCGGTCCAGGCCGTGCTGGAGGAAGGCGATGTCGAGCAGCGTTTCCTGGCCGTCCAAGATCTGCTGCTCGTGATCCGAGCCACGCCACCGGAAGTCGCCACCGTCCCAGCTCGGCGCCGCCACCGGCGGGGTTGCGGCCAGCAGTTCGTCCACCCGCCGGTCGAGCACGGGACGGCTGCGGGCCGCCGCACACCAGTTCGGGGAGCACGAGGTGGGCCGCAGCGTCGTCAGCACGTCCAGCCAGAGGCTGCACGCGGGTTGCCCCAGCGGATCCCGTCCGGCGGAAGGCCGCCCCCCGCACCACGGCTTCACCTTGGACTCGCGGTAGATCGTCGTGCTCAGTGCGTTGCGCAGTTCCCGCACTCGGGCGTCCGTCCAGTTCAGCGGGTGGGTCGGCAAGGGGGACATCGATTCGTATGATCACACCCGATCATCCGTGTGTTAGCGACGAGTACACGTTTCCACTCGAACAGACGACAGGGTGCGGCGTGTAGTGCATTCGGGCGTGACGAGGCCGCCCGATGCGCCGGTAGCATCCCCTGACCTGCGTTGGTTGCGCCGCGGGCCGATTGGGCGGCGTTCCCCGGCTCAGCCCGCGGACGAGAACGGAGCTTGGCGTGGACCCGGCGGAGAAAATGGCGTTGACCGCGTTCTGCGCGGAATTGCCGGCGTTGCGCGAAGAGTGCCGCGCCAACCTGAGAGCGCCCGGCGGCTGCTGACCCGCATCGAGCAAGAGGCACGGGCACGCAGGCCCGTCCTGGCGCTGTTGGGCGAACTGCTGAACGGTAGCGGTGACGAGGTGACGCGCGAGCTGAGCGGCGGTCTGCCGGGCATGAGTGCGGGTCGGGCTGCCGAGGAGTCGTTCGGGTGCCCGGACGACGCGTGCGACCGGAATGACCTGCCGGTGCCCGCCGGCCCGGTGCCGCGGTGCCTGGTCACGGGTGCCGCGATGAGGCGCCGGTAAACCGGTGGGCGGCTTCTTCCAGGAGCTGGCGAAGAAGCTGGCCGAGCGGTGGGTCGGCCTGCTGCTCGTGCCGGGCGCGCTGTTCGTCGTGGCCGCCGTCCTCGGGCTCCACCTCGGGCACGGGCACGCACTGGACTGGACGATGGCGGCACGGCACGTGACCGACCGGGTCTCCGCGATCGGGAAGCTGTCGGGCGGTGCCCAAGCGTCGGTCGTCATGGGACTGCTCATCGCGGCGAGTGCGGTCGGTCTGGTGGTCCAGGCGATGGCGGGCCTGAGCAGACGGGTCTTCCTCGGCACCTGGCCGTGGCCGCTGGGGTTCCTCGTCCGGTGGCGAACCGGGCGGCGGCGCTCCCGCTGGCACCGGCTCCTGGAGAAGCGGCGCGAGCTGGAGCGGGCACACCCGGCGGACACGCGCACCGCGGACCAGCAGCGCGCGATCGACCGCGCCGCTGCCAAGGTCAACGCGCTTGCCATGGCCGAGCCGGGGAGCGCGACCTGGATGGGGGATCGGGTGCACGCCGTGGAGGCCGTGGCGCGCAACCGCTACGGACTGGACCTGGCCTTCGCCTGGCCGCGCCTGTGGCTGGTCCTGCCGGAGACCACGCGCACCGAGATCACCGCCGCCCACGCCTCCTTCGCCGCCGGTGTCGCGGTCGCCGGGTGGGCTTGGCCGCTGTTCGCCCTCGGTGCGCTGTGGTGGCCGGCGTTCGCGGTTGGCCTGGTCGTCGGCGCCACCGGCTGGGTGCGGGCCCGCAGCGCCGTCGCGGACCTCACCGCGCTGTCGGAGGCGGCTGTGGACCTGCACGGTCGTGATCTCGGCGTCGCGCTGGGGATCATCGCGGAGAGCGCGGTGGGGCCACTGACCCCCGATGAGGGCGCCAAGGTCACGGCACTGGTGCGCAAAGGGCGGTGAAGGAGTTGCTGACCTCGGATCGCGTCCGGGTGATCCCGGACCGGCCGGGGCCATCCTCCGATGACCAGGGCGACATCGCGAGCGCGGTGGTGTCGGTGCTGAGCGAGCCCTGGAAATGGCAGGTCCTGGAACTGGCCGCCACGTGCGGGAAGTGCTCACCGGTTATCGCTCCGGCAGTCGTGACCAAATGTCACGGACCCTGGGAATGATCATGGTGATGTCCCCATGTGAGGTTCCCCGATAACCCGAGGCGGTTGTTACCTGGATCGGGTCGGTGATGCCGGGATGGTAGTCGGTTCGGCCTGGGAGGCGTGCCAGGCGGCTTCGTGCTCGTCCGGGCTGAGCCAGCCGAGGTCCTTCTGGATGCGTTCGGCGTTGTAGAAACCGTCGATATAACGGAACAGGTCGTTCTCGGCCTCGTCGCGGGTGCGCCAGGAGCGGCGGTAGACCAGCTCGATCTTGAACGTGGAGAAGAAGTTCTCCATCAGGGCGTTGTCGTAGGAGTCGCCGACCGACCCCATCGAGGGCAGGATCCCGTTGTCCTGCAACCGTTCCGCGAATCGGAAGGCCGTGTACGGCCGTGTAGGTCGACCCGCGGTCGCTGTGGTGGATCAACTGGCCATCGCGGACGTCGCGGGACCAGATCGCGTATTCCAGGGCGCCGAGCACGAGGTCGGTGTCGCAGCGGTCGCTGGTCTTCCAGCCCACGATCCGGTTGGAGAACGCGTCGCGCACGGCCGCGAGCCAGAAGGCGCCCTCGCCGGTGCGGATCCGGGTCGCGTCGGCGACCCACAACCGGTCCGGCGCGGGCGCGGTGAAGTCCCGGTTCACCCGATCGGGCGCCGGTGCGGCCCGTGGATCCTGCCTGGTCGATGGCGTTCGCCGCTGTTTGCGCAGGAAGGCGCCCTGCAGGCCGGCCTGGCGCATCAGCCGCTCGACCCGCTTGCGCGACACGCAGATGCCCCGACGCCGCAGGACCTGTGAACCCGCGGGCTTCCGTAGGTGCCGCCCGAGGCGGTGTGGATGCCGACGATCTGCGCGGTGATCGCCCGGTCCTCGCGTTCGCGGTCCGACGGGGTCGGCCTGGCGGGCCACCCAGCCGTGGTAGGTGGAGGAGGCGACGCCCAGGACCCGGAGGACGAACTCGACCCCGAAGCGGCCGCGAAGCTGCTGCACGAGCTTCACGACCGTCGCCGGGTCGGATCGAGTTCCGCCGCGAAAAACGCCGACGCGGTCTTCAAAATCTCGTTGGCCCGCTTCAGTTCCGCGTTCTCCTTGCGCAGCAGGCGCAGCTCCTCCGACTCGGTGGTCGTGGGCCGGTCGTCCCGCTCACCGCGGTCGGCCTCGTCCTGCCGGATCCAGTTTCGCAACGCCTCCGCGTGCACGCCCAGTTGCTCGACCAGGCGCCGGATCACCGGCTTGGGGTCCGACTCCCGGTACAATCGGACCGCGCGGGACCTCAACTCGTCGGGGTACTTCTTCGGTGGTGCCACGGACGGCTCCCTTCAGGCCCTATCGGACCATGCCTGGAAAGCCACCGGGCTACCGGGGGAAGTTCAGGAGCAGCTCGAAGACTGGCACGAGCCGGCAATTGGAGTTCGGAGGTGCCCTAGACTCGTCCACCGACGAGCTGATCGCGAGTGGCAGGGCGATGAGCCGGGTGCGATCTGCGGTTGCTTCTGCGGTAACAGATGTAACCGTACGTAGCGATGAGGTGTGCATGGGAGTACTACGGGACCCGGTTAAATGGCGTGAAGTGATAGATGCGTACCTCGAGCTCCGCGACCGCCCCCATTTGACACCCCAACGGCGGGGCCAGCAGTTTAACGGCCTGATCGCCGACCTGTTCACCTGCTTCGGGCTCACCGCCAAGCCGGACCAGCAGGGCGACGCCGGTGAGATCGACGTGACCTTCGGCGTCGGCAACCAGCGGTTCATCCTGGAGGCCAAGTGGGTGGACAAGCGGACCCCGATCGACCCCATCGCCAAGCTCCAGCGCCGCCTGGACCAGCGCATGCGGAACGTGACAGGCGTGTTTCTCTCCATGCCCGGCTACACCCCCGGCGCACTCACCGGGATCGACAAGGGCCGCCAGCTGGACGTGCTGCTGCTCGACCAGGAGCACTGGGAGGCGATGCTGTTCGGCCTCGTGCCACCGGCGGAGATGATCGACCGCCTCACCGACGTCGCGTCGTACCAGGGTCAGGCCTACATCCCGCTCGGCACCCTGCTGCGCAACGACGTCCCGGTGCCACAGCTGAGCTTCTCGCCTTCCGCCGTCTCGGTCTGCGCCCCCTTGGCCTACCACGTGCGCACCGAGGTCGTGCTCGGCGACGTCCGGTCGCGGACGGCGGGCCTCACCCTGACCGGGGCGGACTCGATGCTGCTCACCACCGACGACGGCGTGCTGAACGTCGATTTCACCAGCCGAGCGGTGTCCTGGGCGGTTCCTGTGCACGGCTGCCACGGGCGTGCCGTCGAGCAGGGCGACGCGATCCTCGTGCAACGCGGAGTTGGCACCGGCCTCTACCGCAACGGGCAGCTCCGGCCCGTCCAGCCGGCCAACCTCGCCGCGACCGCACCGGTCGCGTTGTCCGCCAACGAAGTCGCCCACGTCGACGACACCACCCTGCGCGTCGCGGACCTCGACACGGGGCGCAGCGTGGACCTTGCGCACGTCGATGGCATGATCGTCGGCGTGGCCGCGGGGAACAAGGCGAAGTCCCTGTATCTCGCGGTGCAGGACAGCGGCGACCGGATTACGGTAGTGCGCGTCACCGCCGCCAAGGCTTGGCTGCACAAGGTGAAACAGGTTACTGCGCCACGCCCGGCGGAAGCAGACCCCGTGCCGGTGGCACAACTCGTGATGCCGCTGCCGACGCCAGCCGCACCCCAGGATTCGCGCGTGATCGAGGAACAGCAGGGGTATCGCGACGGCCAGGCATTCGCGGGCGATCTTCCGTTGTTTGCACTGGACGCAGCGGCCACGGTGCACTTCGACATCGCGCGGTGGCTGGAACCCTTCCGAGAGACCTGGCGGCAGCTTGTCACCCGTGAGGCACACGCGGGCACCGAACTCCTGCCGTGGCTGCCGCAGGTGGCGCGCAAACTCGGCTCACTCGCCGCCCCCGACCGCACCGCGGAAGCGCACTTCGCTCCGTCGCCCGCCTACGTCGCCGGATTCGGCAACGGTATACGCGAGGCCTGGCATAGCGCGGTTCGACGACAGGCCGTGCCCTACGACGCGCAGTTCCGCCAGCAGTGGTTGCGCGAGCCGGTCGGCAAGCGCGCGGTACTGCGCGGCGCGTTGACCCTCACCGAGCTGCGCACGTCGACGCTCAAAGGGCAGGCGGCGACCACCTCGAAGTGGTTCGGTCGTGTCGTCCTATGGCTAGTAACGTCCGTGCTGGGCCTGTTCGAGATCGTGGCGATCACCATCGCGGCGACCGGCGGCTGGCCTGGCATCGGCCAGACGATTGCCGGACTGCTCGTCTTCACCGTGCCGTTCCTGGCTTTCCTCACCTGGACGGTGCTGGACCTGCGTCGTTTTCGGAGGTTGCGACGCACCGCTTCCGCCTCGCTCGTATGTCCCTGAACCTCATACAGCTCTAGCGCCCCAACCCCCACTGCTCCTGCGCCTCCCACGACCGGGCAGACGACTTCCGGTCCCCATCCGCGACCGGGCTGGCCAGTCCACCACCTCGTTCGACGCGGTCTTCCCCAGCGCCGGCATCCAGGTCGTAAAGAGCCCATCACGGTGTCCGCGAGCCGATGCCCACGCCGAGCGGTTCATCGAGACCGTCAGACACGAAGTCACCAACCGACTGATCATCATCAACTAACACCACCTGCAGGTTGTGCTGGGCCGCTACGCGGCCCACTACAACCACCGCCGACCCCACCGAGCACTGCAACTCGCACCACCACGACCAGACCAATTGAGCGCAGAGCAGGGCTACACCTCGATACACCGTCGACCAGTCCTCGGCGGCCTGATCAACGAGTACGAACCCACAGCAGCATAAACGCAGGTCAGACCTTGTAGCCGAGTTTTGACACCCCACAACCGTCGACTGGCTGTGGCCGTTGAGCTCACCGGCACCTACACCCGCGGCCGGCTCGTCGCCGACCTGCGCCCCATCGTCAACACCACCCACATTGAAAGCTTCATCACCACCGACCGCCACCCCGTCGACGTCGCCCTCACCGCCAGCGCCGACACCTTCTTGGCCAGACTGCTCGCAGCACTCAGCTGATCAACAGTCACGCCGAGAGCTGCCAGACCCCCACGCACCACAGCACGTGTCCATAGCCTTCTCGCAAGTTTCCCAGTGTCCTCCCTGAAGGATGGTGCAACCATCGCGGTATGGACCACTGGCCATTGCTTTATTCCGCTATCGTGGTGCATTCCAGCATACGGAGGGCAGCAATGGGGTCGCAGATCAAGGTACCGCGAGAAGCTCTGGCGCAAGCACGCGATCAAGCCGGGTTCAGCCAGGAGAGCCTTGCTGATGCACTAGGGGTGCACCCCACTACAGTCGGCAACTGGGAAAACGGCAGGACGTCCCCATTGCCACACCACCGACGCCCTCTTGCGCAACTACTTCACATCAGCTTGAGCGAACTTGCCAACCTACTCGGCCCAGGCCAGTCCCCGACTGCCCCTAATACGTTGTCCCTGAACAACGGCCAGTCAAGTTCATCACGCGATCGACCCCGTCAAGAGCCGCTTGTAGACAATGACGCCGAACAGGTTCGAACGCAACTGGAGTCGTCCCTGAGCGAGTCGGCCTCACCAGCTCGTATGGAACTAATTGATCAGCAAGTAGCGCACTACATCGGTGAGTACACCCGAACCGGTCCAGGGCAGGCGTTGGAGTCCTTGATACCGGCCTTGGCGGACATGCAGGCATTGGTCGCACGGCGCCATCCGGTGGCCGTGCACCGGCAGCTGTCCACGGCTACGACCACGTTGACGCTGCTGATCGCCGATGCGTTCATGAAGTTGCAGCACATCACCGGCGCACGCCGGTGGTACGGCACCGCCTTGCTGACCGCGCGGGACGCCGACGATCCGGTGCTGGTCGCGCTGGTGTTGGCTCAGCAGACAATGCTGGCGTACTACTACGAGAACGCGCGGAACGCGGTCGCGTTGGCACGACGCGCACGTGCCTTGACCTCCGACCTGGTATGCGACGCCGCAGCGCTCGCCGCAGCAGCCGAGGCGCGCGCCTTGGGCAAGCTCGGCGAAACCCGTGGTGTGAGGGAAGCGCTGGACGACGCCCGACGCCTGACCGAGAAGCTGTCCGACCAACTGACCGGGCAAGACGACCCGTACGCCGCCTTCCGCTTCAACCCAGGTCGTCTGTACTTGTACGCCTCCGGAGCATGGGCGAATCTGGGCGCTACCTCTCAGGCTCACGCCGCCCAGGAGGCCGCCTTGAGGGCCTACGCCGACGACGAACGCCTGGTGGTCGATCCCGCGCTCATCCGCTTGGACCAGGCACTGACCGAGGCACGCTGCGGTGACATGGTCGGCGCGACCACGCTTGCCCTGACCGTGCTCACGGAGTTGCCGCCCGCACACCGCACCGGAGTGGTGCTGACCCGCGCCCGCGATGTGGTCGCCGCGACGGAGGCACTGCCCCGACCTCGTGGCCAAGTACCGGAGACCGTGCAGGAACTGCGAGCGCTCACAGCATCCGCCGCTCACCGTTGAACGCACGGAGGACAAGACCGTCCCCCGGTCGGTGCACGACAACCGTTTGACCGCAGACTTGACTGGTGACCTCACGGCCGTCCGCGACCGAAAACGACTTCACCGTCGACCGCACCCGACCGCTTCTCCAGCGGGCATGCGCAGCAATCGGCTTGGATGCACGGGACGCACAGGTGTTGCGCCACCACACCAACGCCGTCTACCTCGTCGGCGACGTTCCGAACGCCGTAGTCGTCAAGATTAGCCGCCCAGGCTCCAACCCCCAACAAAGCCTGAGCAACGCACGAGGACTTGTCTCCCTCGTCGCCTGGCTGACCCGTCACCGGGTGCCCATCAGTCCCCTGCTGCACGGCGTGGAACAGCCCGTCGTCATCGACAATCACGTCGTCACCTTCTGGCACCACCTGCCACAGGACCGACCGGTATCGACCGAGGCCATCGCCAAGCCACTGCTGGCGCTGCATCAGGCGCTGCAACCGTCGATCAACCTCCCTGCTTTCGATCCGATCACCGCGATCACTCGCTCGGCAGATGCCAGTCGCATCCTCAGCGATGAGCACAAAGTGGTAATCAGGGAAAAGCTGGATGGCCTGCGGACTTTTTGGGCGCATCTGGTCCAGGCAACGTCACCGTGCCTGATTCATACTGATCCACAGCATCGCAACACCCTGTGGCGACCTGCCACCGGCGGCGAACGGGCGGCCGTACGCGGTTTCCCGACGTCGGCCATTCTATGCGATCTGGACGGCGTGACACTCGGCCCGGTCGAATGGGATCTGGTCACCGTCGAGGTCCACTGCCGCAGGTTCGGCCACGCCGACTACGAGACCTTCGCCGCAGCTTACGGGCGCGACGTCCGCGAATGGCAAGGCTACCCGAAGCTACGCGCTCTGCGGGAGCTGCGGATGATTACCACCAATGCCCGAAAGTCCCAACCCGGCAGCCCTCAAGCGGCCGAGGTCATCCGACGTGTTCACAGCATTGACGAAGACGTCACCCTGCGATGGAACATCATCTGACTCCTGGCCAGACCAACCAAGCCGAGCACTTCTTTACGTACAGCTTGTCGAGTAAAAAACCTCTGAAAGGTTCAGAGGACCCACTTCTCGATTCGATCAAGATTGCAGCTGGATTGCAGCCGGATTCTATGGCGGGTGTTGCGCGGACGCGGTTGACTATCCACATAGCGCAGCGTTTCACCTTCGCAACGAGCTTCATATTCTCGAAGACCCGTCGCTTCACCGAATAACCGGAAAAGGGCAAGCGTAACGAGGAGGCTTACGGTGACGACCACCTGGGCTGCCAAGGATCCACTCGCTGTCAACTGCCGTCTCCGCCGCAGCCGATCAGGCGCGACGAGATTTTGCTCGAATCGCGCTCCAGGCCAGCGCTGATGGGGACCCGACCGTTTCGGTGGTTGCCGCACCAGGGACGTCGTCACGCCATCCCCGACTCGATGGCAGCCAACGACGACGGCCAGACTCTGTGCGGGGTTGCCGTCACCATGCCACACGACCCACCACCACGTTCCCCCGACGGCTGCTGGCCCACATGTCGTGACTGCGACCAGGCATGGCGCCAACACGAAGGCATTCCCCTGTTCCCCTGGCCCCGCGAGGCAGTGGACAACGCAACGACCACCGCAGCACGACAAGGCGCTCGTGGGAGTGGGCCGTGATGGTGGCGCAGAACAACCACGTGGTATTCGCCGCGATCCGTGACCAACTCTGGTCCGACCTCGAAGCCACATGCGACGTCGTGCTCGATGGCGACGACCACGCCGCCGCCCTGGCCGCACGGACACAGTTGCCCGGCTTGATCGCGGGCCTGCGCGCCCTACTCGCACAGCACACACCCGATGCGGACGGCTACTGCCGACAGTGCCGAGCCGGACGCTGGTGGCGCAGGATCCCGGCTCCATGCCGTGCGCTGCTCGAGTTCCGACTCGCCCGAGACGACTCGATCGAACACCGACCACGGCACCGACTCCGAGGACGGTGAAGCGGCTCGCGCGCTGATCCACCCGGCTCGGTTCGCAGGCAGCTCACGCACACCCCGACACGTTGCCCCGCGTGAGCGAGGTGCGCAGAGCGCCGGACAGAAGCCGGTTACCGGAGCGGCAGGAACCCCGGCCCCCGCCGCCCCACCCAACTCCGCCAACCGCCCCCGCCTCGCCCAACTCGCAGCTGGAGAATCCTCATGACCGGAATCGGTAACCAACCCCCGCACACAAGCCACATCGACCCGCTGGACCGCAGGCCCACGCTATGCGCCCGCCTGCTCGGCACCGAACTGCGCCGCATCCGCGAAGCGGCAAGCCTGACCGTGGGCGAAGTAGCCGCGCTCACCGACCTCGAACCCAACAAGATCCGGCAGCTGGAAAGCGGCATCGGTCCGGACGTCCCAGCGTCCGAGTCGACGGTCTGGTGTCAGTGGGGCACCCTCACCATGAGCATGATCAACTCTCTGTGCCGCAACGCAGAGCGGATCGACATCTTCGCGCCCCTGGGCATCCACCCCGCCCTCGGACCACTCGATGTCGACCGGTGCACCGCCTACGTGCTGGAAGACTTCGCCGCCGACCGTCGCGACGTGACCGTGCGCGTGATCCGGCACGGAGGACGACTGTACCCAGGCATCGAACACCACCCGATTACCCGCTTCACCCTGCCCGACGGCCCGGCCGTCGTTCTCTACGCCTACCTGCACGCGGCCCAGTTCACCGAGGAAGAACAACACCTCCTGGCGGCGTACACGCTCTTCGACGAACTCGCCGGGTTCACCGGAACCACTGGTTCCGCCTAATAGATCAGAAGAACGCGGTGAGCCACGGATCGCAGCTCACCGCCCACGGCCCGCCCGACACTTTCTTGACCTGGCGGCGACTTCAGCGGAGCTGAAGCCGTGAAACTCACGGGAGGACACATGAGCACGCGCACCACGCCCGAGTCACAAGGGCAACCAACGGAGGCCGACGAGAAGACCGCTCCCCGGTTGAGCAATGCGCGCAGTCGCGAACTCGGCGAGGAACTACGCCGAATCCGCCATCGTGCCCGCAGGTCGTCCGCGGGCACCCCCGAGACGATGGGCTGGTCACTGGGCAAGCTCAGCAAACTGGAGACCGGTAGCCGTGGCACCAGCGCGTGGGAGATCGCCACCCTTATCGGACGTCTCGGCACCGACGAACCCGCCCGTGACCGCGTCCTGGCCATCGCCGACGAACCCGACAACGGTAGCTTTCTCCGCCCTCACAACGACGAACCCGACACCGTGACCGCCCCGACCCTGCACGAGCAGCTTGCACAGACCATCACTACCTACGAACCCCTCAAAGTTCCCGGCCTCGCGCAGACCGAGGACTGCGCATATGCCTTTACCGGTGATCGCACGCTGGCCATGGCTCGGATCGCCAGGCAGGACGCCTGCGCCGGCGAGATGTCGGTCCAGAAATGGCCGTCTTCGTGCACGAGGCCGCGCTGCGCACGATCGTCGGCGCTCCGGACGTCATGCCGGGCCCAGTTGCTCCACCTGACCCTCATGTGCGGATGAGCCCACCGCAACCCGCGAATAATCCTCATGTCGGCGCAGTCCCACGCCGTCCTCCGCAACCCGGCCACGCTACTGACCTTCGACCATTCGATCCCGCCGCTGGTCTACACAAAGACCGACACCACGGTCGTTTTCCAGGACGAGCCCAGGCCGTCACCCGCTATCAGGCCAAGATGCGGCGTCTCGCCGCAATCGCGCTGAGCCCCGTTAAGTCCCACGACGTCCTGGCCAGCTGGGCCAATCGCTACGACCGTGACACGCGCTGACCACCGCACAGCCGTCGGAGCAACTATGAACACGACCTACACCGTGAAGCTTCGGACCGACGCCTTCGGCAAAGCCGCCCTGCTGGCCGGCTTCGGCTCCGATTACCGCACCGCGGCGGCGATGGGAGTCAACCGCTCTACCGTCAGTCGAGTCCTGTCGGGTGAAATCCAGCCTGGGGCCGCGTTCATCGGTGGCGCGCTGATCGCGCTGAAACCGATGGCCTTCGAGGATCTGTTCGAGGTGGTGCCCAACGCGGACAGGACCTCCGAGTGAGTGTCTCCAGGAATGCCGCCTCACAGTTGCGTCGTGAACTGGCACAACACCACGACGGCTCGCACTTCGACCCTGGCCGTGTCCTCACGACCCTGCACGCCGTGCTGGACGAACCGGAGGCCGCAGTCGCTCTGCTGGCCGAGGTCTGGTCCGTCGTCCCACCGGATGTCGAGCAGGACTGGATCCGCCGAATGAGCGATGTCGGAGCCCACCTGCTGACCGTGCTGCCCACATCCCTGCTGCTGGCGACGACGTTCCGCCGCGCCGCCCGGACCTTGCGTACACACGGCAACCTCCGCCCCGCCGCCATTCACGGCATGCGGGAACTCGCGATCCACCGGCAGCGCGACGACGACCCGGACGCCACCGCCACGTCGCTGCACGACCTGGCCGAGACCTACCGGACCCAAGGCCGGATGCGCAAGGTGATCGACTGCGCCGACGAGACGCTGGAGACCTACCTGCTGCATGGGCACAGAGCCGGTGTCGCGCGAACGCTGACCCACCTCGGCACCCTGATGAGCGAAGTCGGCCGGCACGACTCGGCCGTCAAATACTTCACCCGCGCCGACAAGGCATACGAAGACCTTCCCGACACCACCGCGCGGGCCGAGTGCCTGGCCGGGCTCGGCCGGGCGCTGTGGCTGTCCGGAGAGTAGAACAGCGCCCATCAGGTCCTCAACCGTGCCCTCGCAGTCGTCATCGGCTCCGAGAGCAGCGCCACACTGCGTGTACGGGCCTTCATCGAAGAAATCCGGCAATCGGAGGTCGTTGCGCGGGATGGTGCGCCGGGCGGGTCGGCTGCGGGTCGCCGCCCCGGCTCACGGCCTGGATGAGGTCAGCGGGGTGGAGTCGGTCGGGTGGGGGTGGCGTCGGCGAAGGCGGTCCAGAGGAGGTTGAGGGGGTGGTCGTGGGCGTAGCGGTCGCGTTCGCCGGGGCGGGCGAAGATGCCGGTGACGATCTGGAGGTCGGGCGTGTAGTCGTGCGCGAGGGGAATGTTGCGCAGGTTGGTGCCGGGGAGTGTGCCGGTGACGGCGGCGTGGGCGACGCGTTCGGTGGTGAGCATGCAGCCGTGGAGCAGTTCGTTGTCCAGCAGGGTGAGGCCGTAGTTGAGGGAGTCGATGTCGGCGACGACGTTGAGGGTGCCCCGGTAGTCGGGTCCGTACCAGCGGCCGAGGAACTGGGCGAGCAGTCCGGCCGAGGGCACCAGCAGCGGTAGGTCGCGCAGGGTCTCGGAGGAGACGGGGGTGTCGGGCAGTTCGCGGGTGTTGAGGTTGGTGAGCAGGGCGACGCGTTCGCGGTGCCATTCGATGAAGTCGTAGTCCAACGTCACCGGCTGGTCGTGCTCGACGGCGAGGCTGCCCACGACGAGGTCGACGTGCTTGGCGTCCAGGCGTGCCCACAGGTCGCGGGTACGGACGTGTTCGATCCGCAGCTGCACACCGCGGCTTTCGAACTCGGTGCGCAGGCCGGGCCAGACGGTGCCGAGGAACTGCACCGTGAACTCGGTGGTGCCGACGGAGATGGTGGAGCCGACGCGTCGGCGGGTGTGGTGCACTCGTTCGCTCCACCCGCGCAGGTGCTCGATCGCCAGCTCGACGACTTCGTGGCCCGATGGGGTGAACGCATAGTCCTTGCCGCGTCCCTGTTTGAGCACAAGTGCTTCGCCGACCAGTCGGACGGCGGTGCCGTTAAGGTTGTCCAGCTGCTTCTGCACACTGGACTGCTCACGCCCGAGGGCTTTGGCGGCGCGCTGCGCACTGCCGGCGATCCTCACAACGGCCAGGGTGCGCAGCTGGTCGAGGCTGAGATCCAGAAGGTGGGGCGGCACGTCGAGCATCTCAGCGAGCAGCGCCGCGTCGTGGTCGGGCGTCGTGGAGTCGGTCACGCGCGCTCCCTGATTGGGCTGGCTGTCATTGTCCGCGCGGACAACCGGGCTGTCGCTACTCGCACTGATAGCCGAACTGTCCGAAGAATGTCCACACGGACATCTTAAGGCCCACTACTGTTCGACCGAACACTTAGTGAGGTGGTGCGTCGCCGTGCCGCCCGAGTGTGGAGAGGTGAGCCATGAGCGCACGCAGCATCGCCGGCCCCGACCGGGCCGCGTCGTGTTACTTCCGGACCACGGTCGACGCGCCCCACCGCAAGGCGCTGGTGCAGATCAACGAGGACTGCAACCTGCACTGCGCGCACTGCTTCGTCTCGGCCACCAAGGTCGGCAGGCAGATGCCGCCGGCCGACGTCGTCGGCAAGGTGATCCCGAGACTCGCGCAGTGCCGGGTCACCCGCGTGACGCTGACCGGCGGCGAGCCGACCCTGCACCCGGACTTCATGTCCATCGTGCGGGCGTTCCGCGCCGCCGGGATGCAGGTGGGGATCTGCACCAACGCCACCACCTTGGACAACCAGCGGATCGCCGAGCTGACGGCGATCGGCGACATTCACTGCAACGTCTCGCTCGACGGGTTCGCCGCCGAGTCCCACGGTCGCTTCCGCGGCGACCGGGCCTCGTTCGACGTCACCGTGGACACCGTGCGCAAGCTGGCCTCGGCGGGTTTGCTGCAGGGCTTGTTGTGCACGCCCAACACCCTGGCCCGCAACGAGGAGTACGCCGAGCTGTGCGCGTTCGCCCACGAACAGGGTGCCCGCTACGTGCTGCTCAACCCGCTGGGCAGCATGGGCCGCGGGGTGAAATCCCAGCGGACGCTGGCCAAGACGACCCTGCACATGCAGGACATCTTCCAGCGCACCATCGGCTTCGACGGCCCAGACCTGGACATCGTGCACATCCGCTTCCCCAACACCGAGAGCAAACCGCTGGCCGGGTGCGAGGCCGGCACCATCCTCTACGTGTTCACCCCCGGCGAGGTCACCGTCTGCCCGTATCTGGTCTTCGCCGCCCGCACACCAGCCTCACAGCACGTCGACACCGAGTTCATCGTGGGCAACATCTTCACCGACCCGGACCTCGCCACCCGTCTGGACGACTACCGCTTCCACGACCGCTACCAAGTAGGCGACAACCCCACCTGCGGGTCCTGCGCACTCGGCGATGGCTGCGGCAAAGGCTGCCCCGCCGCCGTGGTCGCAGGCGGCGGACGCATCGGCGAGGTCGACACCGACCAATGCCCGCTCCCGGTACCCGCGCAAGGACGCCGGCTGCTGCCGCTGACGCCGGCATGACCGCCCCGACCCCCGAACAGCGTCGGCTGCCGGGCACGCTGGTCACCGTCGACGGCCCCGGCGGCGTCGGCAAGTCCACCACCGTGGCCCGCCTCGTCGAACTGCTCACCGCCACCGGCACCGCCGCCCACGGCACCACCCAGCCGTCCCGCACCCCGTTGGGCGAGCTGATCCGCCACGGCACCGACACCTTCCACGGCCTGGCCCTGGCCCACCTGTGCGCGGGCGACCGCCACCACCAGCTCACCGACGAGGTCCTGCCCGCCCTCGCCACCGGCACCGTCGTGGTCAGCGACCGGTACGTGCCCGCCTCACTGGTCCTGCAAGGACTCGACGGCCTGTCCGCGGACACCGTGTGGACCATCAACCACGGCGTCTACCGCCCCGACCTCACCGTCATCCTCAACGCTCACCCGGACACCATCGAATGCCGGCTGCGCACCCGCGGCGCACACTCCCGATTCGAACGCGACCCCGACAACGCCATCCGGGAATCCCTCGGCTACCACCACACCGCGAACTACCTCAGGGAACACGGCTGGCCCGTGGTCACGATCGACACCACCTCGACCCACCCGGACCGGACCGCCGCACAGATCGCCGACCTCATCCGATCACCCCACGCCCGCACCACAACGAACACAACCGAAAGAACCCCGCAGGAGAACCCGGCATGCCCCTGAGCCTGCTCACCCTCAATCTCGGCGCCCCCTCCCTGGACCGCGCCCAACGCCAACTGGACTGGCTCGCCACCCGCCCCGAAGACGTCCTCGTGCTCACCGAGACCAAAGCCACCCCCGGCACCCGCCACCTCGCCGAGTCCCTCACCGCCGCCGGTTACACCGTGACCATGCCCGAGCACGCCGACGGCGAACTCGGCGTCATGATCGCCAGCAAACTCGCCACCCACCCCGACCCGCTCACCGACCACCTCGACCACCTACCCGCCCGCGCCACCGGCGTCGTCATCGACACCGACCACGGCCCCGTCCGCGTGCTCGGCGCCTACGTGCCCTCCCGCGACGCCTCCTTGGACAAGACCGAACGCAAAAAACGCTGGACCACCGGCTTCCTCAACGCACTCGACGCCACCCGCGACGACCAGCCCATCATCCTGATGGGCGACCTCAACGTCCTCGAACCCGACCACCAACCACCCCACCGGGGCCAATTCGCCCCCTTCGAATACGACTTCTACCGAGCCCTCACCCACCGCTGCGGCCTGACCGACCTCTACCGCCACCACCACCCCGACCGCGTCAACCACAGCTGGGCCCGCCGCCCCGACCTCGGCTACCGCTACGACCACGCCCACGCCACACCCACCCTCGCCGACACCCTCACCACCTGCGACTACATCCACGAAACCCGTACACACCAAACCGACGGCACCCGACTCACCGACCACTCAGGACTCGCTATCACCCTCGCCCTCACCCCCACAACCCGACTGCTAACGTCCGACCCCACCACGGTGGCCGCCCAGCACGACGAACCCGAATTCACCCTTTTCTGACCCGCCCGCCGGCCACCCTCCCCCCGACCGTCGCACCCGAGGGACACCGCACGGATGGCCGGTACCACCACCAGCAGCACCGCCCCGCGCATCGGCGCACGCGTGCTCCTGCTCGACCCCCACAACCGGGTCCTGCTCATCCACGCCCGCGACCCCGACCAACCCAAGCACCACTGGTGGGAACTCCCCGGCGGCGGCGTCGACCGTCACGAGACCCTTGCCGACGCCGCCCGGCGAGAAGTCGCCGAGGAAACCGGCATCCACCTCGACCACCTCGGCCCGAAGCTGTGGATCCGCGAGAGTCGCTTCCACTACCGCGGCCACAACCACCACCGCATCGACCACGTCTACCTCGCCCGCACCGCCACCGCAGCTTCCCAACTGGCCCTCAGACCCACCGACAACGAGAAGCACGGCCTCATCGAACGCCGCTGGCGCACCCTCCACGACCTGGACAGCAGCACGGACAAACTCCTGCCCCCGCAGCTCCCCCGACTGCTGCACCAGATCATCGACGGCACCCTGCCTACCGAACCAGTAATCCTCGCCGACTGACCGGCACAGCGAGTGGCCCGCGTAGGGCGGCCCGTCTGCCTGGGAAGCCCACGATCCCACCGCCCGTTCTGCGGTGGCGGGTGGGGGTGTCGGTCGGGCGTCGGGTCGCCAGTCCACGGCCGTCGACCTGCTGCCGGTCGTGACGAACTCGTGCACGGCCGTGCGCACGGCGGCCAGGAGCACTTCGGCGTCGGCCGGGAACTCCCGGATGTTGCCCTGGTAGTCGTAGACCAGCGGACCGCCGGACGAGTCGCCGCCGTTGGTCGTGATGAGCGTCCCGGTGGGGTCGGTGTGGGTGATCAGCCCCCGGTCCCCGTTGACATCGACGTGGACCACGACCCAGTCCTTGCCGAGGGCGGACAGTTCCATCAGCCGGGGAAGTGGCCCCGGGCCGGCGGCCTGGTCGGCGGACATGCGTGTGATGAACGCGTCCACGTCGTCCGTCGTGTCGATCCTGATGGGCTCGTTGTCGTCGTAGACGTCGTAGTAGGCGTTCAGTGCCACCACGGTTCAGCTCCTCCGGTGAAGCGCTTCCGGTAGTTCGGACCGTGCACGGTCAGGGAGTACCCCTCGCGCAGCAGGATCGGCAACAAGGTGTCGCAGCCCATCGCACCCCGGCACGGGCGGTGATTCAGCACCAGCGTCACCTCACGCATGGCCGGGTCGTCCGCGTTCCGTCCCGGAATCCGCCCGACCGACGCGTGTCCCACCCGAGAAAGCGCCTTCGGAACGGGTGGCGCGGCTCCGCGAGGAACTGCCGGACTACATCACCTCCGGGCGGTACGAGGACGAGAACGACCGGCCGGTGGTGGTACAGAGCGGCCGAGGTGCCGAATCCCCGCTGATCGCCCACCACCTGTTCGACACGGGCATCCTGCCCAGGCCCGGTATGCCGTTCGTGGCGATGCACGTCGAGCCGAAGGTCGCCTGGAGAATGCGCACCGGCGGCCATGACACCGTCGAACTCGTGATCAACAACAAGGTCTGCCAGGGCGACCTGTCCTGCCGCAAACTGGTCGAGGACATCCTGTACGAAGGACAGACGCCGATGGTGCACGATCCCACGGAGGACCGGCCGCTGGTGTCCGAGGGAAGGAGTCCGCGGTGAGCGCGGCGTTGACCATCTGGTACTACCGCCACGACGGCCGCGACGGGGAGGACCCTGAAGTCGTCTCCACACCCGACGCCCTGGACCGGATCCTGGACTACATCCTGGACCACCCCCAGCCGCATCCACCGGTGCTCACCGTCCGCGACCGGCCCCGCCTGATGGACGGCCGCTACCCCGACCACGAGGTCAAGATCGACGCCGACCGCGACGCCGGGCTCGGCGCCGTCCTGTGCAGCGGCCCGGCCGACTTCGCACCCGACGCCACAGTGACAGGCGGGGACGGCGGCAGCTGGATGACACTGGCACGAGGCACCCACCCGCCGCACGACACAACACCCGCCCTGTACATGGACAAGGCAACCAGGACCGAATTCCCCAGCGATGCACTGCTGCCACTGGCCTTGTGGAGGAAATCCCTGCACGAACTGCTGCAGACCGGCCGACGCCCGACCTGCGTGCAGTGGCAGGACACCGACTTGTCCTGAACCGCTCCGCTCACCCTGCGAGATGTCGCTCCCCAGGGATATGCAGAGCCTGCTCCCCCGAATGGCCAGGGACCACGCTGTCGGGCGTTCGGTCCCCACACCTGTCCGGCCGATGCGTCCCGCGCCCGGGAAAGCGTCTTCGGATCGAGCCCTGCGGCACCGCGAGCAAGCGCTGGGCTACATCATTTCCGGGCGGTGGAAGGACGAGACCGGCCAGCCGGTTGTGGCGGGACGGCCCAGGTGCCGGATCCCCAGTATCGGCCGCCACCTGTTCGCCACAGGCCGATCGGTTCTGGATTGGGTTGCGGCACGAGGGGCGGGTCCCGTGGTCAGTAGACCTCGGATGGTTGCCAGGAAACGGTGCCGGGGCGCAGTCCGGTGCGCATGAATTCCCGCAGCGCCGCCCGCCACACGTCCAGGGGCAGGGCCGCGTCCCGGGGGAACTCGGTCAGTGTGGCCTTGTCGATGTACAGCGGCGGTGCGTCGCCGGGCACGGTGGTGTCGTGTGCCTGTGTCACCCACACCCCGCCCTGCGGGTCGAGGTGGGCGTGGTCCGGCGCGTCGGGCGGGACGATGTCGCGGGGGCCCAGGATCAGGATCGCGCCGATCCCGGCGCGGGCGCACATGTCGATCTTGACGAGGTGGTCGGGTTCCTCGGTCCCCTCGTAGCGGGTTCGTTCGCGGGCGACCAGCACGGGCGGGTTGGGCTGGTCGCGCTGGAGCAGGGTGTCGAGCAGCCGTTCCAGTTCCGGTTCGGTGTACACGGTCGTGGGCTGCGAGGTCGCGCCGTCGGCTCGCCCGGTGTGGTGCCACACGTCGAGGGTGAAGCTCATGGGCCGACCTTCCCATGCAACGGCGGGTGCCTGCCGTCGGGGTCGTACACGGTCAGCGTCTGCCCCGGGCGCAGGATTGCCGGGATCATCCGCCGACAGGACAGCGGGCCGTCGCACAAACGGTTGTTGACGATCACGGTGGCGTGGGTCGAGGCGCTGTTGCGCAGCCGCCACGCGGCTTTGACCTCGACGTGCTCCACCACCGTCGGCCGCCCGAACGGCCTGACGGCACGGACCGACTTGAGATGGTCGGTGATCCGGTCGTGTTCCCCGTCGGGTTCGGCACCGCTCTGGACCAGTTCCCGGTGGCCGTCCTCGTCCACCAGGTAGCCGCTGGTGACATAGCGGGGAAGACCGGTCCTCTGCCGACGCGACCATTCGAGATCGTCGTCGACTTCCGCTGCACCACCCTCGCCCACCGACGAAGCCGCCGAGCCCAGTCGTGCCGCGTACTGTGCGGCCAGGGCGGTGGCGTGGCGCAGGAGCCCGACCAGATCGTCAATGCCGGACACGGTCTCGCGCAGCGCCGCGACGGCCTGCGCCGAGTCCGCCTCCAACCCGTACGCGCCGGAGGTGGCATTGTCTAGCAGGTCGGCTGCGTCGCGCGCCAGGTCCCGGGCCTGCTGAAAAGCGATCGCCGCATCTTCGGCTCTCTCGCCCGCGTTCCGCACCGCAGCGACGACCTCGGCCAACGTCGCCAAGCCGCAACCCTCCTCACGGGCCGAACCCCCGCGATCGTGACACGAACCGGGCACAGAAGACGTCCCCGGTCAGCGGTCGGTGTCTTCACGGGACGCCGACGGCCACGTCAGGGGTGCCCGGCCGGACGTGCCGGGGCAGCCCCGGTGCCCCGACGCCCACGGCTCCAACGGTGATCCCCGAGTCGTGCGAGATGTGCCAGGGCGATGGCACCCTGAACCGGTCCCGGAACAAGGCGCGGTGCGGAGTACCGAGGATGCCCAGCCGACTGTTCCGGTGCAGTGCCACACGTCGAGGGGTGACACTCGCGGGCCGACCTTCCGGGTCGGTCCGCCGTCGCCCCGTCGGGGTTTGCTCGTAGCGGTGGCCGGGCGGTGGTGGTGGGCATCGACGGCATCGGCCGTGACCGAAGCCGGTCCGGAGGAGCTACTGCTCGAAGCCGCCGTGCTTCGCCGCGGCGACGAACGTGCTGAAAGCGTCGGCACCGAACGCGATGTCGACGTCGGGGTGCTTCGAGTCGCGGAATCCGACAGAGCCCTCGACGAACGTCACCTCGACGCAGTTCGACCCGCCGCCGCCGTTGCTGCCACCGCTTCGGCTGCTCTTGCGCCACAAGACCGCGTCTTCGATCACCGAGGCTCACGCTCCAACTCTTCGATCACGCTGCCGATCAGCGCGATCGAGTCGGCCGGATTGAGGGCGATACCGAGCAGGTGCCCGAACGTCAGCGTACAACGCCGCACGTCCTCGGAGTCTTCAAGATACAGGCTCCCACCAGGGCCGTCGGTGTAGCCGACGTCGGCGGTGTCGTCGGAGAACCCGAAGATCGTGAACCAGCCGGACAGGCCGGGGTGCGCACCGGCGTCGGCTCCCACCACCCGCAGGACCACGTTCCTGCGGGAAGCCAGTTCGACCAGGCGACGAAGCTGTTCGGCACGCACGTCGATCGAGCCGATCCGCACCCGGAGAACGCGCTCGTCGAGCAGTACCCAGAGCTCTTGCGGATCGTCGCGCGTGAAAACCGCCTGCCGGGCCATCCGTGTGGCCACGCGCCGTTCCAGCTCGTCGTTCTCGATGCTCGGCTCGACACCGGCGATCACCGCGCGGGCGTAGCCCTCCGACTGGCACAGGCCGGGCACGAGCAGCGGCTCCCAGACCCGCTGTACGGCCGCCCGCTCCTCGTACTCGCCGAAGTCGGCCATGTTGTCCGGCAGACCTCGTCGTCCCTTGTGCCAGTGGCCCTTGTCACGGGCGGCCCTCGCCCACTGCTTCAGCCTCGCGAGTTCCCCGGGGTCGTCGTGCCCGTAGACGGCCAGGAGGTCTTCGACCACATCGGGTTGCACCCGTGCCTGATCGTTCTCCATCCGGCTGAGCTTGGTCACCGACCAGTTGCCGCTGCCCGGGATCGCCTGGAGCGCACGGACGACGTCCTCCTGGCGGCGGTCGCCGCGCAGTTCCTTGAGCCTGGCCGCCAGCCGCTTGCGCACGTTGGGCGGGATGTTCTCCGTGGCCACGCCGACCCTTCCTCACCGAACTACCTCGAACAGCAGCCTACGGCCGCCACCTGCAGCAGCAGGTAGCCCGACCGGGTGAACAACCCGCAAGTTGCTAGTTTCGCACTTGCGGATCTCGCAACTTGCACCTAACCCTGGTGCTGCGCACGTGACTACCGAAGGACCAAGCGTAACGAGGAGGTTCACGGTGACGACCACCACGGCTGCCGATCTCCTCGCCGTCACCCCTCCGCCCGGCCATAGCCGGCCAGCGGTGACGGCGAGCCTCTCCCCAACCCTCCTTCCAGGTCGGTCCTGATGGGTATCGGACCGTTCCGCTGGCTGCCCTATCAGAGCCGACGTCACGCGATCCCGGACTCCATGGCGGCCAATGACGAGGGCCGGACCCTGTGCGGAGTGGCCGTCAGGGTGCCGCACGACCCTCCGCCACGCTGTCCCGACGGCTGCTGGCCCACGTGTCGCGACTGCGACGGGGCATGGCGGGAACAGGAAGGCATCCCCGTGTTCCCCCGGCCTCATAGAAAGGCGGACAAGGCGTCCACCGCCGCGGCGCGACAGGGTTCCCGTCGAGGTCGGTCGTGATGGTCGCGCAGAACAACCACGTGGTGTTCGCCGCGATGCGTGAGCAACTCTGGTCCGACCTCGAAACGACCTGCGACGTCGTGCTCGACGGCGACGATCACACCGCCGCGGTGGTCGCGCGGGATCGGCTGCCCGGACTGGTCGCGGGCCTACGGGCTCTGCTCGCACAGCACACACCCGACGCGAACGGCCACTGCCGCCAGTGCCGCGTCGGGCGCTGGTGGCACCGAACCCCAGTCCCGTGCCGTGTGCTGCTCGAGTTCCGGCTCGCCCGGGACCACATGGTCGACCGCCGCCCACGCCACCGACTCCGAAGACACTGAAGGCAGCCCGCGTATCCGAGACCACCCGGCCCGGTCCGCACGCAGCCCGCGCACAGCCAGCCACGCCGCCCCGCGTGGGCGATGTGCGCAGAGCGCCGAACCGAGCCGGTCACCCGGGGTGGCAGGAAACCCGTGCCCCCTGCCGCCCACCTTGATCGACGACGAAGTGGCCTGAGCTCTACAGGCAGTCCCATCAGCAAGACGATGTCCCTGGTGGTCCGTCAACGGGTCGACTCGCCCACGGACTACCCGTCGAACAGATCAAGACGGTGCCAACCGGCACTCAACCACCAGGCTGCCGGCGTAAAACCCCTGGTCAGCCCTGTTCTCATCCTTTGGTGCTCCCGCCCAAAGTCCGGCCCTGTGCACAACGATCTCGCGCAGGTTGGCGCCCGCCCCAAAGTCCGGGCCAGGGCGGCGGCACATACCGAGATCACCGACCGACGGCGGGACATGTCGCCGCCACTGACCTCCGAACAATGCCTCGACCCCAAGACCGATGGTGCGGCAACCACATCTGACGAGCCCTCTGGCGGCCGTCAACCCGATCCTTCGGGGAGTGGCCAACTACTTCCAGCGCGCTGTGGTGAAACGGACCCTGCACTACCTCGCCTACTACGCGTGGTGGCGGGTGATGCGATGGCTCCGTGCCAAGCACTCCGAGGTGAACTCGAAGTGGGTCGGGGACCGGTACTGAAGCAAGGACAAGATCGCGGTGGCGGGCGTGGCTCTCTTTCGTCCCGACTGGTGCTGGTGACCGGGTATCGCTATCGAGGCGAGGATTCCCACGCCGTGGAACGCTGAGACGCTGAACGGGCAGCATGGTCCCACCTGCACACCTGTGGAGAGCCCGGTGCAGGGCCAACTTGCACGCCGGTTCGGAGGGCGGGGCGGAGAAGCGGGCGACGCCGCATGATCACACTCGACCGCAGAAGCCGCGGGTGAACATAGGGAACAGACTCCGTCCACGCCACCCAGACGCCCCTGCCGCTTCGCGACGACCTTGGCCTCGAAGCTCGCGTCCCGATACTGCGGCACAATGATCTCGACCGGGCCGACATCGGTCAGCACGGTCTTGGGCCGGGTGGCGTTGCGCGAGTTCCCGTCCCGCGGCCGGCCGGGTCGTGCTTGTCGTAGCCGAGGTGATCTGTCATCTCGCCCTCAAGCGCGGAGTCCAGCACCGGCTTGGGACAGCTGCCGCAGTCCGCCCTCTGACACCGGCGGCTACGCGGAACGCCCAATCACGAAGATTGGGTTATACAGATCCCGTTTGACGCCGTCACAACCACGGCGGGAACCGGCGTCGGCGGCCTCCTGCCGCGAAGTGCTACCGCGCCTGTCACGCCCCCGAGCCTCGGGCCAACTTCAAGCAGGTGGTCAGGTTCTTGCGGGTGTGCAGGGTGCGCGGGTGATCGGGCCCGCCCACCTTGGTCCAGACCTCCAGTAGTTCGGCGAACAGCTCCGCTGCGGCGGCCGGGTCTCCCGACATCGCACGCCAGCGCGCCAGTTCGCTGCGACTGTCCAAAGTGTCCTGATGTTCCGCGCCCCCCAGTCGCGTCCGGTCCGCCACCAGTTCCACCAGGTCGGCCGCCGCTCCGCGCGCGTCGCCTGTCTCACCCCGACACATCGCGAGGTAGTGCCGGGCACGGAGCGTGCGTGGATCATCGGGGCCGTATGCCTGCGTCTGGTCCGGGATGAGCGCCTTCAACGCCTCCGCCGCACCGGGCTTGTGCCACCTCACCTGCGAGAAGATCAGGGTTTCCCGTGCGGCTAGCGCTTCCGGGTGTCTGGGTCCCAGGCGACGTACTTTGTCGGCCAGCTCAGCGGCTTCGTCGAGCGGCTTCGTCCCTTGCGATGCCCAGGTGTCCTGCTGCCCGGTGCCGGGTGTCGCGAACTCCGCGCGGAGAGCGGGGAAGGCGGCGAGAACGGCCTTGGCCTGCCTCTGGATGGCTGGCAACACGTCGTCGCCGATCTCGGCGCCGTCGATCGTTGCTGTCACTTGCGTGTAGTGGGCCTCGATGTCGTCCAGTCGCCTCGCGATGGACTCCTCCGGGTTCCAGAAGTGCTCGTTGACCTTGTATGTGCCGCAGCGGCATCCGAGAGCGTCCTGTGGATCTCCATCGAGGGAAAGCAGGAACACGGGCAGGTCCTCGCGGCGCCTGGGCGGGTCGCCATCCCAGGCCGGCGCTTTTACGCCCCGGACGGCAAGTTCGCGGTCGACCGCGTGACGGACGTCGCGCACCGCTCCCCGGAAAGCGCGGAGATCCTCGCGGATCTCGTCGATGGTGGAGAGTCTGCTGCCGGCGGGGTGCGCGATCGTGATCGCCGGCGAGGACACCGCCAGGTCCTTGTTGTAGTGCAGGTCGAGCCGAAGCAGATAGAGGAGGGTGTCCTGGGTGCCGGGGATGCCCAGCCGGATATGGAAGCGGTCGGTGCCGTAGGGCGCGATCTCTTGCGAGAGTTCCAAGTCGAGGCGGGTGCCGCGGGCTTTTCCGGGTTCGGGCAGCGCGACGTCGTAGGTATGGCTGACGTGCAAGACGCCGCGGACCCACATGTTGTCGTGGGGCAGGAACCCGACAGTGTTGTACGGCGAGAGGCTGACAGCGTCGCACAGGTGCACGGTCGCCCGCAGCAGGATCGCGGGCTGACCGCCGGTGTTGCGCAGCTTCAGGTCGAGCAGAGCACCGGAGTTCTGGCTTCCGGTGTCGGCCAAGGTGACCGAAGTCAGCTCGAGCTCCGCCTCACCGCGGTCGGGGCCGACGTGGTTGACCGTCATGTCCCGACCGGCGACGTGCGTGTCCCGGCCGGAGTGGATGTCACCGATCCGCAGGCCACCCGGCTCCGGCTTCTCCTGGGCGGGCACGGCGATGATCAGCTGCAGCACCACCGATGCGGCAGCCAACGCTCCCAGCGCCAGCCACCAGGTCAGCGTCCAATTGTCGCTGAGCACGTTGGTGACGACACCCGTCGCGGCGGCCACGAGCACCGAGGCGACTGTCGCTGCTAATCGGTTCTTCATCCGCGCCCTGCCCTTTCGCGCGGTCCAGGTCCGTCGGCTCACGCCCGGAAGGTGAGGGTCGCCTTCGCACCGGCCGCGTCGTCCATCGCGTCGGAGTGGTTGATCGAGGCTACCGAACGCGACGACTGCGGGAGCCGGAACAGGCGACGTGACAGTCGCCCTCCGTGAGCCTGTGTCACCGTTCAGTGATACGACAGTGCGAATCTGCCTGCATGTGGCTCACATGCTCGCCGCAGACAACGCAATCACGTTCGCCCACGCCTGAGCGCACATTCGTCGGTACTGTGGCAACTTGAGACGGCTGGCGTCGCCTCGGCCGAGCTCTCGAAGCCAACGCGACGAACCTCTGCGAAGACCTGGCTGGCGCCAGCCACTTGGCCGGTGTCGTCCTCTCGACCTGCCCCGCCTTGGCACTCGGCGTGAGAGTCTCGACGGCCGAAACCAGACGACTCGCTCGACAACCGGACGCGGCCTACAACACCTCATCAGCGCACACAACGTCCGCGAGACGTTCGTTGTAGCCCTACGCGATGATGCGGGTGACCAGCAGGACCGGTGAACGGAGGCGTATGCCATAGAGCCCAGTGGCTCCCGCAAGACCTCTCCGGCAGGGCACGTCCACAACTCTTCGCCATCCTGGCTGGTTGAGGCAGTCCCACGGTCACTCGGCTGTAGAGGCAACCCCGAAGTGGGGACGGGTCCGAGCGACCCGTCCCAGGCCGCTACTCCAGTGTGGATAGGCCGAACGATGACTCCACCACCAGGCTGCCGATATTGAACCCGCTGGTCAGCCCTGTTCCCATCCCCTTGGTGCCCCACCCGACGTCCGGCCCCGCGCAGAACGATCTCGCGCAGGTTCGTGACTGGCCAGGGCGGCGGCACATACCGAGATCGCCAACAGACAGCGGGAAATGCCGCCGCCACTGGCCTCCACACGAGACCCGGACTTCAGAAGGATGGGCGCGGCAACCGGATCGGACGAACAAGCGTTTCTTCCACGGTCGGCACGCGTCGATCCAGCTCCAGATCACCGGAGGACCTCTGGTTGAGCCTCTGCGACGTCAACGACTGAGTGGGCTTGCCGGAGACTCACCATCGTGAACGTCCGCGACCTGCCCGGCTAGATCGGGCAGGTCGACCCGGCTGCCCTGTCAGCGGCATGACAGGACGTTCGTCGAGTGCCGTATCGGCGGTGTCCGCAATTGTGCGTTGTGGTGGCTGGTTGTGGCGGCTGTGGTGTCGTTTGGTTCGGATTCGGCGGTGCAGGGATGGTGTTGGTGGGTTCTGATGACGGTGGTGTGCCCGGTCGGGTGATCCAGTCCGGCGTGGCTTCCGGTGAGGCGCTTGTCTATCAGGCGGGTCGGGATCTGACGGTGCGTTCCGGGCCGGTGGTGCCGATGATGGAGTCGGTGCCGGTGGTGGCGGGTGTGGGTCGTATTCCGGTGGGATCGGGTGTGTTCGTGGGGCGCGCGGTGGAGTTGGAGCGGCTGGACGCTGCTGTGGCGGAGTCGGGTCGTGCGGTGGTGGTGGCGGTGCACGGTCTGGGAGGGGTGGGCAAGTCGACGTTGGCGGCGCGGTTCGCCGAGCTGCGCGCAGAGCGGTTTTCGTTGGTGTGGTGGGTGACTGCGGATTCCGCCGCTGCGGTGGATGAGGGGTTGGCGGAGTTGGCGGTGGCGGTGGCTCCGGAGGTGGCGGGCTTGCCGTTGGAGCAACGCACGGAGTTGGGTGTGCGGTGGCTTTCCACCCGTGACGACTGGCTGCTGGTGTTGGACAACCTGACCGGCCCTGTGGACGCGGTGGGATTGTTGGAACGGGTGCGCACCGGGACGGTGGTGGTCACCAGCCGTCAGGCGGTCGGTTGGCGCATGGTCCGCACCGTGCTGTTGGACGTGTTGTCCCCCGACGAGGCGACTGAACTGCTGGCCCGCATCGTGCGCGCCGAGTGGCCGGAGGCTGACCTGGCCGGTGCCGGGGCGTTGTGCGCGGAGTTAGGGCTTCTCCCGTTGGCGGTGGAGCAGGCCGCCGCCTACCTGGCCCAGGCCCGGATCACCCCGGGCGCCTATCTGGGACTGTTGGCCGGGTTCCCGGCGCGGATGTTCGCCGCGACCGCGGAGGGCGGGGACACGCAGCGGACCGTGGCCCGTGTGTGGCGGGTGACCCTGGACCGCCTGGCCGACACCCCGCACGCCGGGCGGCTGCTGCGACTGCTGGCCTGGTACGCATCCGACGCCGTTCCCCGCGCTGTGCTCGCCCGCGGCGTCGGGGAGCCGGACCTGTCGGAGGCGTTGGGCAGGCTGGCCGCCTACAGCATGATCACCCACACCGTGGACGCCGTGTCGGTGCACCGCCTGGTGCAGGCGGTCACCCGCATCCCCGATCCGACCGACCCGCACCGACAACCCGACGACATCGCCGACTCCCGCGACACCGCCACAACCATCCTTTCGGACATCGTGGCCGCATTGGACCCCTGCTCACCGGCCGACTGGCCCCGCCACCGGCTCATCCTGCCGCACGCCCGCGCCCTGCTCGACCACACCACCTCCGACACCGACAACTACCAGACCTGTCGACTCCTCCACGAACTCGGCATCTACCTACAGGAACAGGGCGAGGCCGGCACCGCCATCACTTACCACACCCGCGCCACCACCACCCTCGAACACCTCCACGGCTCCGACCACCCGAACACACTGACCTCACGGAACAACCTGGCCCACGCCTACCAGGCAGCGGGTAGCCTTAGCCGAGCGATCCCGCTGTGCGAAGCCACCCTGGCCGACCGCGAGCGGGTGTGGGGCTCGGACCACCCGCACACGCTGAACTCGCGGAACAACCTCGCCGGCGTCTACGAGTCAGCCGGTGATCCACGCAGGGCGATCCCGCTGTACGAAACCACCCTCGCCGACCGCGAGCGGGTATTGGGCTCCGATCACCCACATACGCTGAACTCGCGGAACAACCTCGCCGGCGTCTACGAGTCAGCCGGTGATCCACGCAGGGCGATCCCGCTGTACGAAACCACCCTCGCCGACCGCGAGCGGGTATTGGGCTCCGATCACCCACATACGCTGATCTCCCGGAACAACCTGGCCTACGCCTACCGGGTGGTGGGTGATCTGAATCGGGCGATCCCCCTGTACCAAGCCACCCTCGTCGAGGCCGAGCGGGTGCTGGGGCGAGAGCACCCGTACACGTTGACCGTGCGGAACAATCTCGCTATCGCCTTCTGGGCGGCGGGTGATCCGGGCCAGGCGGTCTCGGTGTTCGAGGTCGCCCTCACCGACAGCGAACGGATACTCGGCTTAGAACACCCTACCACCACGGCCATCCGGGCGAACCTCGACAACGCGAGGTCGACCTGAACCTGTCACGCCTGATCATCACGGGCCGTCTCGCGACCCGGCGAACATTCACGTCGGCAGCAGTGGACCGCATGTATCGCGCGATCAGCGGCATGTGCGGGTGTTGCACCATGGTGATCGACGGCGCGATGTCCGATTCGTTCAAGACCGCGGCGTCGGCTCTGTGATGGTGTTGGCGGTGCTTCGTACTGATCTCCTGGGAGCGGCAATGAGGTTCGGTTACGCCATCGTGTACGTCTCGGACGTGGTCCAAGCCGTTGGCTTCTACGAGCGGGCTTTCGGGCTGGCCCGCGCTTTCGTTCACGAGTCGGGCGATTTCGCCCAGCTCGACACCGGCGGCACGGCGCTTGCCTTCACCAGCCACCGGCTGGGGGCGGAGGCGGTGCCGGTTCCCTACGCCGCCCTCGACCCTGCCCTGCCACCGGCGGGCATCGAGTTCACCTTCATCACCGATGACGTCGCCGGTGGCTTCGCCCGCGCGGTCGCGGCCGGTGCCACTGCCCTGGCCGAGCCGCACGACACTGCCTGGGGTCAGGTGGTCTCCTACGTCAGAGACCCCTACGGCGTCCTCGTGGGAATCGCCTCGCCGGTCACCGGGTCCTGACCCGTCAAGACCGGTCAGGCAGAGCAGCGCTGCCGGGAGCACCCCGCTGCTTCCACGCAGGCTGCCACCGTCGGCTGGACGAGCGTACTCATCTCGGCATGTGCGTGCGTTCGGTCCTGTCGCTTGATCAACGCCTGTCGAGTGGCTTGAGGCGGCCGGACCCGATCAGGCCGGGCCCGGTGCAGACCAGGTTCAGGTGGTGCCGTCGCTTGCCATACGTGCGGGTGTTGCCGCCTTCTGGAAAGCCTGACGTCGGTGGGCGCGCGTTGCCTCGCAGGTGCGGTGGCCGGGGCCTGAGCCGTGACGGTGGGCCACACGTCAGGGTCGAGTCCGCATAAGTGCGGACTCATTGGTATTCCAGTCTGGCTAGCATCGTCGTGTGCCAGTCGACCCATCCGCCTTGCACGGGGACCACGAGGAGCTGTTCGCGGCGATCCCGACCGAAGGGACCACGATCAGCAACCCGACCCTGCAACGGCGTCTCGGCTGGGACGGCACCCGCTACTTTCGTGCCCGCGACGCCCTGGTCGACGGCGGGCTCATCGTCCGCGGGCGGGGACGCGGCGGTGTCGTGCGTCGTGTCGTCTCCGACGACGACACGGTGGCGGAACGCACCATCGCCGTGGTCGTCGACACCACCGCCGACCCGGAGACCACCGCGGCCACCGTCGAGGCGGTCATCAAGAACGAACTGGCGCTCTACGACCCCATGCGGCACGTCATCGCCACCGACTGGGCGCAGGACCACCGCCGCGACCCACTCGCCGTCGAGATCACCGCGCTACAGGGACGCCGCGCCACCGGCGGCACCTGGTCACGCCCCGACATCGTCAGCGTTGAAGTCCGCACCTTCGCCTACGTCCCCGGCAAATACCTCGAAGTCGCCACCTTCGAGGTCAAGGCCTCCAACGCCGTCAACGTCCAGGCCGTCTACGAAGCACTGGCCCACCGCCGCTCCGCCACCCACTCCTACGTCCTGCTCCACATCCCCGCCGACCAGGCCGACCACCTCGAAGACGCCGTCGCCGACGTCGCCGAAGCCGCACGCGCCCACGGCATCGGCGTCATCACCGCCGCCGACCCCCACGACTACGACACCTGGGAAGACCGCGAAGAAGCACGCCGCGTCGAACCCGACCCCGAACGCCTCAACACCTTCGTCGCCACACAACTCGCCCCCACCACACGCGACCTCATCTCCCGACGCCTGCGCTGAAACACAACGGGGCTCCGGCCCACACACGAACCCCGACTCACGCGCCACCCGCACCGCATCCTGACATCGGCATGACAGGACGTACGCCGCGCGATGTCAGCGAGGCGGCTTCGGCCGAGCCGCCGGGTCGTCCTGTCGCCAGGCTTCCAGCCATGAGTACCCCGGCTGCGGATGTGTCCGCCTCCGGCCTTCCCGGATTAGGATGCGCAGTCGATCAGGAATAGGAAGGTAGGACGTTACGTGACGACGGGGAGCAGCAGGTGAGTAGCCGGGCGGCTGTCAGCGCCATGCCCCTACCGGTCGATTCCCCCCGGTCCGTGGTCTTGGATGGTCCGCCGATTCCCCCTGCGGCGCGTCTCCGGTTGTACACGCCCGACGAGTGGGAGGAGTTCATCCGCGAGTGGGCCACCGCGCTGGCTGAGGACTATTTCCAGATCAAGCGGCTCGGTGGGGCGGGTGATAAGGGTGCGGACATCGCAGCGTTCAAGACCGACCGGCAGTTCGAGGGGCCGTGGGACTGCTTCCAGGCCAAGCACTACAAGGAGCCCCTCGGCTACGCCGTTGCCGCGGCCGAGATGCTCAAGGTCTTCACATCCGTCATCGACGGTGCGTACTGCCTGCCCGAGAGCTACCAGTTCTTGGCGCCCAGGGGGCTGTCGACGCCGTTCAACATGATGGTCAGTAAGCCGACCACCCTGCGGAACAAGTTCCTGGACCGGCTCGTCGAAGGCGACGCGCTTGTGAAGGGGCTGGACAACGTGATGCTCGGCGCGGTGCAGGATTTAGCGGCGGTGACCGACTTCGCCATGTTCAGGTCGGTGGAGGTCTTGGACGCGCTGGACACCCACAGTCGAACCCGGTGGCACGCCGCCCGGTTCGCCACCGCGCTCCCTGCACGGGCCGACGGAGAGATCCCGCCTGAGCAGTACATGCCCGCCGAGGCCCGCTACTTGCAGCAACTCCTGGCCGTGTACGTGGAGCGTGCCCCGGACAAGATCACCACTCTGGACTCGGTGGCCGGTGTTCCGAAGCTGGGCAGGCACCTTCAGCGGCAGCGGGTGAGTTTCTTCCGGGCGGAGTCGCTCAAGGCGTACTCCGCCGGAGCGGTGCCTCCAGGCACCTTCGAGAAACTCCAGGAGGACATCCACGCCGGGGTCGTCGACGTGGCGGAGGGCGACCACACGGACGGCTACGCGCGGTTGGGACAGGTCCTGGCCCAGGTGGGCAGCCTCGACCTCAGTCGCCACAAGCTCATCGACGTGGCCGACATGGATGACCGCAAGGGCGTCTGCCATCAGCTCGCAAACGACGACCGGCTGACCTGGGTGGAGGAAGCATGAGGGCTCCGCTCAACGGCCCACTGGAGTACGGGGTCCGAGTCCTGGTGATGCTGACCGAGGCGTATCCGGAGCAGTTGGACATCAACCACCTGGTCCTGCTTGACCACAGCGTGCTGCACACCGCCGAGCTCGGGGGACCACCCAGCATCCACCCCGCCCACGCCCTTCACGCCGGAGAGCTGGGCGTGCGGCGCGCGAGCATCGAGGAAGGGCTGCGGGTCATGATGCGTGCCGGGCTGGTCGACATGCGTGCGTCGGCTGCCGGCATCCGCTACGAGGCAGGGGATGAGGCGCACAGTTTCGTCTCCGCGCTCGCGTCGGGCTATATCGCCAAGTTGCGTGACCGCTGCCGGTGGGTAGTCGAGCGGTTCGCTCCTCTGCCCGAGGAGGAAGTCCGCCGACAAACGGCTGCGATCTTCGGCAGTTGGTACGGCGGAGGCGACAACGGTGACCGGGAGAGGGGTACGGGTTCATGGAGCGGCTGACCCTGCTGCATCTGACCTTCATCGGCCCGTCGGTCAACCCGGCAACCGTGGATTTCGGGCCCGGTCTCACGCTGGTCCGTGGTCCGTCGGACACCGGGAAGTCCTACATCGCCGACAGTATCGACTTCATGCTCGGCGGCGCGGCGCTGGAGGACATCCCGGAACGGGTCGGTTACGACACCGTGCTGCTCGGCATCCGCCTGCCCGACGGCGAGGACGTCACCCTGTCCCGAGCCACCCAAGGGGGTGGCTTCCGGCTGTTTCACGACGACCACCGCGCCTACCCACTGCCCGCCAACGGTGGGATCCTTGCGGAGAAGCACAACGCCAAGAATGCCAGGAACCTTTCGCGCTACCTCTTGGACAAGATCGGCCTGGATGGGAAGTTCATTCGAACGGACGGCGCAGGGAAGACGATCTCGCTGAGCCTGCGCAAGTTGGCTCCCCTGTTCCTTGTCGGCGAGACCAAGATCCAAGCCAAGACCGCCCCAGTGGTGACAGGGCAACACACACACCGCACCGGAGAAATCTCAACGTTTCGTCTCCTCCTTCAAGGCGAGGACGACTCCGCGATCGAGCCGGGTGAATCGGCAACCGAACGTCGCCGGTCCAAGCTCGCCAAGCGCGACGTCATCGACACGCTGCTGGCCGAGCTGCGTGAACAGCTCCAGACCGAGGAGACGCTCCAACAGGTCGTCGACCGGCTGGGCCGACTGCGGACAGCAATCACCGAGTCGACCGCCGCGGTCGAGCAGACCGCCACCGCAAGGCACCAATGGGGGCAAACGCTGTCCAACAGCGAACGACTCGTCGTCGCCGCACGGCGCAGCCTCGCCGAACTCGACGCCCTCGATGCGCGTTTCACCCTCCTGCACGAGCAGTACACCTCGGATCTGGCACGACTGGAAGCCGTCGCCGAGGCCGGATCGCTTCTCGGCTACTTCACCCCGGGTCGCTGCGTGTTCTGCGGTGCCGAGCCCGCACACCAACACCTCAACGAGGACTGCGCCGACGACACGACCGCGTTGGCCGAGTCCGTGCGAGAGGAGCAACGCAAGACGACCGCGCTGCGCGGCGACCTGCTTCATGCCATCGACGGGTTGCGCGTCGATCGTGCGGAGAAGGCCACGCGCCTCTTGGCATACACGGATCGGACAACCGAGGCGCGGTCGATGATCTCGCGACTCGACGGCATGCTCAATCCTCGACAACTTGAGCTGAACGAGGTGATCAGCTTGTCGTCGCAACTCGAACGCGACGCCGAGACCATCCGCCGAATCCAGCGGCTCGAAACCCTCCGCGTCGAGATCGAGAATGAACCCAAGCAGGACACGATCGCTCCCACCGCAGGCCTGCAACGAAGCGCTGTCGACGATCTGTCGCGCATGATCGCGGCCCGGTTGCGGACCTGGGGCTTCCACGACGCGGACAACACCAGTTACAGCTTCGAGGCCCAGGACATCGTCTCGGGAAGCCAACTGCGCTCCGCCCACGGCAAAGGTGTCCGTGCCGTACTGCACGCCGCGTTCACCATCTCACTCGCCCAATACTGCTTCGACAACGACCTACCCCACCCAGGCTTCGTCGTGCTCGATTCGCCCCTGGTCGTCTACCGCCCCCCGGACCCCGACGCCGAACCCGACGACAGCGGCGACGTCCTCGACACCACCAGTCTCGCGGGCCGGTTCTTCGCCGACATCCAAACGAACTTCTCTGGCCAGATCATCATCCTGGAGAACCAAAACCCCCCGGACGCCTTGGGGGTCGGGGCACGGGACATATCCTTCACCAAGAACCCGACCCGCGGTCGCTACGGCTTGTTCCCGCACCCTCAGACGGCCGATGCCTACGAGTTCAGCGGGTGATCCGGGTCAGGCGATTCCCTCTACCAAGCTGCCCTCGGCAACCGGGAGCAAGCGCCGGGCACCAACCATCCACAACCAGGACCATCCGCCCGAACCTAGGAAGACACCAGAGACAACCGGACCCGCCTCGTCACGCACATCTCGCAACGACGCCGACCGGGCAACGGTGACAACATCCACTTCTCGGCAGAAGCGGACGTTCACGGCACGCGGCACCGAGGCCCGTCCGTAACGGCTGGTCCTGCCGAGCGGGTTAGCACCTACCTCCGTCGCCTCCTGACACATCCGGCCGCGACAGCGTGAATCGCGGCTCCACCACCAAGCTGCCGGTATGAAACCGCCGGTCAGCCCCGTTCCGTCCTTCGGTGCTCCTACCCAGGAGACGAACCTGCGCAGGACCAGGTTCACTGCCTCCCATCGCTCGGAGGAAGCAGTGCACAGACACGAAGCGCCAAGCCCTCGATCGGCCATCCGGCCTGAATGCTGTACGTGCCGTACCTGGGGCACGCGAGCACACTTCGTGCCCCGGTTGTCTCAGGCGTCCCGTCGGATGCCGGCGTCAGTCCTGGCCTCCACAACACCGCGCGGGCTTCAGCGGCGGGAACGGTCGTCCGGGGTCGCGCGGGTGTGCGTGGTCGAAGCTGGCGGTTAAGGATGGTAGTCGCCCACGCCAAGGCGGCGGTTGCAGTCGTCGTCGGGGTCTTCGATCCGTTGGACTCGTCCCGACGGAACCGATCCACGCTCCTGCCGGAGCCGTCACCGACCACATAATCGGACTCGGCGACCGACCTCAGGGCACCGCCTGCTCCAGCACCGCATTTTGTCGACCACCTCGACCAGCACCACGACGGTCACCTCGGACCCGCGGCGCATCCCACCACCCGCGACCGCCTCACGACCCAACGACCAGCACCCCTCGACGGCCCTTCCGCTTCAGGTCGGTTGACGTCGGTCCGCGCCCATCAGGCCCGGTCCTGGCAGGTTCGACAGAACCACCCATTCGGGTGACGACCCCATATGGCGCTGGCAAAAAATCAGGAGCGAGTCGCTCCTGATCCGCTCCTTCACAGCACCCGCGAAGATCGTTTCGTAACCGTCCCGTGACCACTCTAAGATCGGTACGAACACACGAAAAAACCCGCCGACCTGGGCTTTCGCTCCAGAGCCAGCGGGCTTCCTCAGACCGTCGGGACGACAGGATTTGAACCTGCGACCCCTTGACCCCCAGTCGCGGAACGACTGAGCGACATGCTTGGGCCTGTTCTTCCAGGTCGTTCCCTAGTGTACTCAGCCGAGTAAAGGTGTCCACGATTCAAGTCTTCGGACTGGGCGCCCCTAGGATCGACCGTACCCCTGTGACAGTGACTCTGACTGCCCCGGTTCACCCGGCCTGACGGCAGCCCGATCGAGGGGGCCACCCTCACCCGGCACTTCAACGCCCTCCTCCACAGGGCTGCCCTCCGCCGCATCCGGTTTCACGATCTCCGGCGTTCGGCAGCGACGCTCCTGCTGGAGCAGGGCGTCGAACTGGTCGTGATCGAGGAGCTGCTGGGCCACGCCCACATCGGCGTCACCGCGACGGTCTACGCCCATGTCCGACTCCGCCTCCAGCGCGAGGCCATCGACCTCCTCGGCCACGCCCTCCGGGCCACCGGCGAGACCGTCACCGAGCCCGACGAAGGCAACGACCCACCACTTTGCGCAGCACCCATCCGCTGACGTTGCCGTCAGCTACTGCCGTCAGACACCCCAAAGGCCCCACCGGAAACTGATCCGGCGGGGCCTTTTATGGGAGTTTACATTTGCCGTCGAGCGATCTGAAGCGCCCATTCGACGAATTCAGCAGACACGCTTTCCACCTTCGGATTAATACTCACCCGCGCATCCGGCCAACCTTCCCCGGAGCTATAAATGGCGAGGACGGCACCATTCGCCTCGATCGCAGGATCCACGAATTCGATAACATGCTCGCCGCTGACGTCATCAATTTCGATGACCTGAACACGGCGTCCCTGGAATGCTTCGTATCGCACGACGGCCCACCCTATTAGTCCAGGAAACCTGAGAAGTTCCCGTTGAGGTCAAACCGCGCCCCCAGGCCACTGGAGAGGCGCACATCCAGCGCATCCTGCCAAGCTCCTCCGACTCGACCATACCCAATGTGTGCGACTGAATCAGGGTTAGTGAGAATACCGTCGAGCATATTCTGCTCGGACTCGTTCCACCCCGTAGGATTCTCTCTCTCCCGGACGGCCTCGGCCAGTTCGCACCGGTGCCCGTACGATCTGCATGCTTCTGCAGAGCGCGCCCAGCAAGAGAGCATCCACCCCTATCCGCTGCAGCCCCAGAGTGAGAGGCGTGATCCAGGTCAATTAGACCATCCGGCCCAGTCCCACAATTGTGAACCAAGATCGGTGTCGCGCCAGCGAGTACATAGTACGTGCGCGCCGCCGTCCGGAGTCGAGACGGTCAGGTCGACGTAGTCGGCGTCGGCGTCGGTGACGTGAACGGCGAGGACGGCGTGTTGTTCGGTGTCGGTTTCTTCGGGTTCGCTGTTGGTGACCTTGTCGCCCGCCTTGATCTCGTCGATGCGCTTGGTGCTGCCGTCGGCCATGAGGACTCGCGTGTCCCCGGTGAAGCTGTTTCGATACTTCACCAGCTTGGGTGACATACCAGACTCGAGCGTCGAAACGCGACCACTCGGGAGGGCCTTGGCAGCGGCAGCACCCAACTTGCCACCGAGTTCAACTCCCGGCATGACTCCCATGCATGCGCCGACCATCCCTGCCGTATCGCCGTCCTGAGCGTACTTGGCGCAATCCATCGCGGCGAACGGGATTCCGACGAAGGGCACCGTGGCCGCCCAGCTCATCGCCCGGTGGAAGTCCTTCTTCGTGGTGTGCGTTTCACACTGCGGGCAAGCCGGATAGTTCGACCCGGGCGGTTCGTAGGCGGAACCCTGACTGCATTCGACGGCGTAGCTTCCGGAGGCGGAGAGACAACGCCCTTGAGCCGGCCTGCCCGGTGCCGAAGGCGATATCGACGACGCGGTCGACGAGTTCGCTGAGCTGGATGTCGAGGCGTTCGAGGAGGCCGTCGAGCACGCCGAGGACGAGCTGTACGCCGCGACGCAGGCGCACGTGCTGGCGCGGCTGGCCCTGCTGCGCCCGGATCTGCTCGACACGGAGGCGACAGCCGATTTGATGGGTGGTTCTTCCGCGTTCGAGCCGTTGCACCACATCGGTATGCAGGTCCTGCTGTCCCTGGGCAGCGCCACGATGGAGCAGGTCGTGAACTCGTCGTCCGGGCCGGTGAAGGCAGCAGCCGAGCAGGTGCTGCGCGCCGTCGACGCCGAGGATGACGACGCCTACGACGATTTCCACCGCGTGCTCGAAGACCTGTTGCCGGCGATCGTCAAGCCATCGGCGGCCCGCCGCGCCGGCACCCGAGTCTTCCTGTACCTGCTCGCCACAGCCTCTCGTGCCGCAGGGGTCGGGGCCGCCGCTGAGGGCGCTCGGTACCTGGTGGATTTCCCGGCTGAGTTGGCGTGCGTGATCGTGGGCGTGCCCGACGACGACACGGTGGAGCACGTGCTTCAACGGCGTGTGCTGGCCGCCGTAACCGCGCTGGACCCCACTGCGGCGGGCCGGTACGCCGCAGATCTTCCCGAGCTGCGCAGCGACGACCCGCGCGACGAGCCCGCTCTCCGTTCCGAGGCCACCGGTTGGTGGGCCGCCCCGCGCCTGCACGCCGCGTCGAACCCCTCGCTGGTCGAGGCGGCGCTGGAAGCCTGCCCGGGGCCCGCGGCGACCCTCTCCTGCGAACGCCGAGTGACGGTCCTTCGTTGGGCGCGCTGAGCACCGGGGACCTAGTGTGCTGCGCCTGAAATTCGTTGAAGAATTGTAGAGTTGTCGGGTGGCTCGTAGGGGTCGGCCGGTGGCCGTGGTGACGTTGACGGACGAGGAACGCGAGACGCTGACACGCTGGGCACGGCGGGCGAAGTCGTCGCAGGCATTGGCGCAGCGGTGCCGGATCGTGCTCGGCTGCGCGGACGGCAAGTCCAATCAGGATGTGGCGGCCGAGTTGGGGATCTGGCCGCAGACGGTGGGCAAGTGGCGGCGCCGGTTCCTGGACAGGCGCCTGGAGGGTCTGGTGGACGAGCCACGTCCCGGTGCCCCGCGGAAGATCACCGACGAGCGGGTCGAGCAGGTCGTGGTGGCCACGCTGGAACGGACACCGGCCGACGCCACGCACTGGTCGCGGACCTCGATGGCGGCCGAGAGCGGACTGTCCCGTTCGACGGTCGGGCGGATCTGGAAGGCCTTCAAGCTCAAGCCCCACCAGGTCGACACGTTCAAGCTGTCCACCGATCCGCAGTTCGTGGACAAGGTCCGCGACGTTGTCGGCCTGTACCTGGATCCGCCGGAGAAGGCGCTGGTCCTGTGCGTGGACGAGAAGTCGCAGATCCAGGCACTGGACCGGTCCGCGCCTGTCCTGCCGATGATGCCCGGCCTGCCCGAACGCCGCACCCACGACTACATCCGGCACGGCATCACCACCCTGTTCGCCGCGCTCGACGTCGCCACCGGCGAGGTCATCGGCTCCGTGCACCGCCGCCACCGGGCCGTGGAGTTCAAGAAATTCCTGGCCAAGCTGGACAGGGAAGTGCCCGCCGATCTCGACGTGCACCTGATCTGCGACAACTACGGCACCCACAAACACCCCACCGTGCGGAAGTGGCTGGAAGCGCACCCTCGGTTCCACATGCACTTCACCCCTACCTACTCCTCCTGGCCCGACCAGGTCGAGCGGTGGTTCGGACTGCTCACCGACAAGCGACTACGCCGCGCCGCCCACAAGTCCCTGCGCGCCCTGGAGAACGACATCCGCGACTGGATCAAGACCTGGAACGCGAACCCCAAGCCCTTCATCTGGACCAAGGACGCGGACGAGATCCTCGACCGCCTCGCCTCATATCTTGATCGAATTCCCGGCGCAGGACACTAGGGAGCTGTTTGGGGTTCGGATCATGTGGTTGAGGTGAGGGTCTTCAGCCACATGATCGCTCCCCGTAGATGCAGTCCGGCCTCGTAGCTCTCCGGTGATTTGTCGTAGCGGGTGGCCAGGCCGCGCCATGTCTTGATCTTCTGGAAGGAGCGTTCGACGGTGTTTCGTTGTCTGTATCGCACGGGATCGAAGGACACGGGCCGCCCTCCGGCCGAGGCTTTCTTCTTCCGGTTGGCCTGCTGGTCGGTCTTCTCCGGGATCACGGCCGTGATCCGGCGGCGGCGCAGATAGGCCCGGTTGGCCTTGGAGGAGTAGGCCTTGTCCGCGGCCACCGCTCCCGGACGGGTGCGGGGCCGACCGGACGGGCCGGGAACCCGGACCCGGTCCAGCACCGTCCGGAACCGCGGACTGTCAGCGGCCTGGCCGGGTGTGAGCACGAACGCCAGCGGCAGCCCGGCGGCGTCGACCGCGGCGTGAATCTTGCTGCTCAGCCCGCCTCGGGACCGGCCGAGCCCTGCCGCTTCGGCCCGCGCCTTCCGACGGCGCCGGAGAGCGGCACGGTCCCGACCCGCAGACGTGCCCGCGTCGGCCTTGTCAGGCGCGGACCGCGGCGCATCACCCGCAACACCCGCCGCTGGGTGGCCAACGGAGCCCCTTTTTCCTCCGTCAGCGCCTGTTCCAGCGCGTCGAGGGTCTCCCCGGCGACCGCCAACCCGGCCGATTCGTGATGCGCCCGCACGATCGTGGAGTCCACGCCGACCAGTTCCAACCCGACCTGCCCCTGGGAGGCGGCCTCGGCGATCAGCGCCTCCATCAGCGCCTGGAACACCCCGGCCCTGGCCCGGGCGTTGAACCGTGAGTAGACGGTGGACCACGGCCCGTACCGTTCGGGCACGTCACGCCAGCCCGATCCGGTGCGGAACCGCCACAGGATCCCGTTGAACTGCTCCCGCACCCGACGCGGCAACGGCCCCGTGGCCGCCACCGGCACATGCGGTTCGATCAACGCCCACTCGGCATCGGTCAGGTCAAAATGCGCCACATCCGTGTTCTACCAGCCCCACCAGCACACCACCGCGCCCGACCTAGATCCGAACCCCAAACAGCTCCTAGTGGTGGCGGTCGTCCAGGCGATCTCGGCGCTGAGCGTCGCGGCCCGCAATCCCGAGCTGCCGAACGACATCCTGTTGTAGCCGCAGCCGGCACAGCCCGGGATCGGCCGCTGCGCGGTCCTTGGCATTACCGAGGTTCGGTGTCGTAGCGGCGGGGAGCCCGGCGTCGGACCGCCGCCGAGCGGCGGGCGAGCCTCAACATGTGTGCGGTGCGGGCGTGGACCGCCAGTTCCCGGCGCAGGTCCGGCGGCAACTCGCCCTTGGGGTCCACCTGACGCTCGAACTGCTCCAACGTCGCCTGGGTCGCGTTGGCCGTGCGTGCACGGCGATCCGTCGTCCTCGCCCACGACTCGTGCGCCGCAGCACGGGCCCTCAACCTCCGGTCTGCGTCGCTGATTCCGCGCTGGTCAGACATTTTCACCGATCCCCATCCGTGTCTGGGACTCCTGCGCACGTTCTGCAGCGGCGCTCGCACCGTAGTGGCGCGGCATGTCCTCCGATTCCCAGCCCAGCAACAACATCAGGTCACCGGTGTCCCCGCCGGCCCGCTTCCACTCGTGTGCGAAGTTGTGCCGCCACCGATGCGCGTGCACTCCCACCACCCCGGCCGCGCGTCCCCGCCGCTTGAGCATCAGCTTGATCCCGTTGGGCGCCAGCGCCCGACGACCACGCTCGGCCAGCCACAGGTTCGGCAACCTTGCGGCGACGTGACGGTCGCGGGCCCGCAGGTACCGGCTCAACGCCCGACCCGTCCGAGGCCCGAACCGCACCCGCCTCTCCTTGCCACCCTTGCCCCGGTACACCACCGTGTCCCGACCCAAGTCGACGTCCTCTAGCCGGAGACCGCCCACCTCGGACAGACGCGCACCGGTGTTGTAATACAGCCGGATGATCGCCTCGTCGCGCAGGTGCACGAACTCCTTACCCTTGCACGTGGCCAACACCCGCCCAGTGTCCTCGTCACGAATCACCGGTATCAGCCGCTTCTCCACCTTCGGCTGCCGCACGCGCTCCATCGGCGACCGTTCGATCTCCTCCTCGTCCAACCACAACCACTTGAAGAACTGCTGCAATCCCTTGTGCTTGTTCAACGCCGTCGCCGCCGACCGTGATTCGATCATCCACGCCTGGAACGACTCCACGTGCCCCCGCCGAACCTCCACCGGGTCCCCCGCCGCAGCGGCGCATTCCACGTCGGTCGCGGCCTCCTGCGCCAGGAACCGGGCCAGCTGCGACACCGCCAGCAGGTAGTTGTACCGCGTCGTCTCCGGCCTGTTCGCCGCCCGCAACGACCGGTCCCAGTCCCGCATGAACCCGGCCCACGACCTCGGCAACCCCCGCGTCAACCGCTCCAGCTCACCCCACACGGCACGGCCCGACGACCGAAACGACCGCGCCTGAACGGACAGCGAGCCCTCCACCAGGTCGAGCCGCCCACGTACCCGATCTCATCGACACCACCACTTCCCCGGATGAGCCGAAGTCGAGTGTCGACCGCATACCGCCGATCGCGAAGGTCGAGGGGACGAAAACCCGGAAGCCCATCAGACGGAAGCAGCACTGCGGCGGCATGTCTAGACGGCGCAACCGGACCACCGGTCGACCTCATCCAGCGCCGCCAGTCGACTATCAGTCGCTGGCCTCCAGAAGGCCCCACGGCAGTACCCACTGCGGTGGCGGGCCCCTCGGGCAGCGGAACTCGGCAGAGGCGTCGGGCGCCTGCCTCTCCTGGCGCGGAGGGTCAGGCGATCTCTGTGGTCGGTGTGGGCCAGATGGTGATGTGCCAGCGTTCAATGTCCACGATCGGGTCGCGGTGTTCGTGGTGGCGGGCGTTGAAGGTTTCGTCACGACCTGTGCACTCGACGACGCAGGTGATGGGGCCGGTGGCCGGTGCAGCGGTCACCAGGGCGGTGCGGCCTTCGGTGTCGACCACGGCGATCTCCGGCCTGGAGTTGGTGAACGCGTAGCGAGGCCGGTGGTCGCGCAGGTGATCGGGCACTTCAGTTTCGTCATCGGCGACTACCAGGGTCACGTGGGCGGTGTGTTCGCTGGTGACGCTGTTGAGGCCGATACCGTCGCCGGCCGACACCGCCAGTTCCTCCTGCGGGCCCCAGACTAGGCGGGGGTCGTCCTTGATGGGTTGGGGGTGGCTCACCAGGTAGAAGCGTGCGAAGTACACCGGGACGGACGTTTCGTGCGTTCTCATGGCTCTGCCCCCTTCACCGGGCCTGGGTGGAACAGCGGTTCGACTGTTCCACCCAGGATGTAGTGGTCAGTCTAGGGACTCAATCGATGTTGGGAGTGCCGACGATGTCGACCCAGAAGCGGTCGGTGTGGAGGACGTGGTCGCGCAGGTAGAAGGCGCTGAGCAGACCTCCGCCGATACTGTTGTCCAGTTTGCGGATCGGCCTGGCGGAGTAGCTCCAGATGCCCGCACCGCCGTTGTACTCCGTGTACGCCGCGCCTTCGTACGTCGACCGGTACGGGTACTCGTCGCACTCCCGTTCACCGGTGACCGGGTCGTTGGTGGCGTAGTCGTTGCCCCAGTGCTGCTTGCAGGTTAGGACCGCGACGTAGTTGTTGCGGTCGTACCGGGTTTTCTCGTAGTCCGGGTGCATCCGGGTGAGCATCTGCCCGGAGCCACGGCTGCCCGCGACCTTGGTGAGCGGGATGCCGGGTTTGGTCGCCGCGATGTTGTTCTGGGCGTCCCAGATGTGCTTGACCTGTTGATAGATCTCGGGCCGGGAGAAGTCGTACTGGAGCCAGGATTCCACGTCCATGAACACGAACCCGCCGCTGCCGGCGTAACTCGCGGTGTCGCTGCGCAGGATCTGGACCTTCTCGCTCACGATGTCACCCATGCCACCGCGGATCAGGAACCCAAGGTCGTAGTAGATCTTGTTGTCCTTCTCCGCAGAGGTGTTGCGTTCGGTCAGCGTCTGCACCGAACTTGTCCACCCTGCCTGGAGTTGCGCCACCGTCGCCATCCCGAAGCCCCGGTCGAAACCACAAGTCACACCGATGTAGGTCTTACAGACCAGTCCGTTGTAGATGTTGTCCCACGCCGGCGGTGGCGTTCCGCCGTCCACACCGCCCATGTCGGTGAACCACTGGAACTTCACGGCCCGGGAACCGTCCGGGTTCACGTTGCGGGTGCCGTGGCCGACGATGACCAGCCGGTAGTGGACGGCACCAAGGATGGAGCACTGGCCGTTCTGGCAGAACTTGTTCTTGAGCTGGATCGCCGCGACCATGCACGAGTTGAACCGGTCCCGGTACCAGTACTGCGGCTTGCCGATGTTCGTGCCGAACTTCTGGCGGCAGTCGTCGACCGAGACGGGGTTGGGCGTCTCGGCGTCCGTAGCTGCGGGATTCCCGGCTTCGGCGATCAGGTCGGCGGCGCGGGTAACGTGCCGCGCAGGCTTGGGGCCGTTAAGGTAGGCATCCAGTTCCTGGCGCCCGTTCGGTTTGTCCGACCGGAACTCGGTGCTCAGCCCGGACGCGACCCCCGTATCCTCCGCAGCCGCCCGATTCACCGAGGTGCCCCAGGCATCGAACTCGACGCTGGTGAAGCGCATACCACCCGAACTCGCACCGGCCGCGCCGGGCGTCAACCCGACCGCGAGCAGAGCGACGATGGCAACGAAAAGTGCACGCCTGTTCTTCATTTCCCCTCTTCGTGCAGGGCCCAACCGGATTCCGGCGCAGCATGAAGAGGCGCGTGAAATCACAGGCCTTGATGCAGGAAATCCGCACTGCAGACGGTTCCGGTCGGACGAGACTGACGCCCGAATCCTTTCGGGCAAGCCCGGCGTTCTGCCCTAGCGGTGAACGAATTGCCGTACCGGGAAGACCACGTCACGACCCGATCGAAGGGATACCAGCCGAGATGCAAAGCAGATTCGGTGCACGATCCTCCCAGTTCGACCGGCGCACGCGAGCGGTCTTCATGAAGATTAGCGACACCTTCGGCGACTGTCAGCCATGAATCACGAGATCACTCGACCGGACGCGTCGTTGCCACCGAACGTCAAGTCAATAGGCAATGCGGGCGATCCTGCCGAAAAGTGGCAGACGGCACACATGATGGAGACACGAGATGGTGCAGGAGCCACGTGTGGGTTAACCGAGGGGCACGACGGCCGGAGCGAAGAAGATCGCGGCCACCGGGTCCGGCGGAATTTTATCGCATTCGGCATGGCGCGGCGGTGCCGGTTGTGAGGTGCGAACGGCGCGGCGGGCGGAGCCACCGTCGAGTCGGCCAGTTAGGGAACCGTCCGAAGGGCCGTCCCGCGATCCCACGAGGCTGAGAATCGAGCGGTGTCCGGGGCGGGGCCACCGGCACCGACCGAGCGAAGGGAACGCCCGAGGTCCCCGGTCAGGATGCGTGGGTGTCGCCGCCACCACCACAGGTCGGGGCCTGGCAACCGGTGGAACCCACCGAGTGCCTGACCGTCGTCGTCGACGGTCACGGCCTTGGACCCGCGGCGTCCCGAGCTGGACGACGGGGTCGTCCAGTAGGACCCACGCCTCGTGCAGCCAGTTCCGGCGGTAGAGATCGTTGGCGTACTCGTGGATGTCGTCGCCCTAGCCGCGCTCGACGACACACACCAAGGCAGCCCACGCGTCCACCCTCTCCGCGACCGTGAAGGCCGCCCGCCAACCACGCTGACGCAACAGTTTCCCTACCTCGGCTTTCGGTGGCCACGGGATGAGGCTTTCACGTCGACTCCGTCCGGGCGACCGAGATGTCTACAGCCAGAGGACAACGGGAACCCGCACCGTGATCGAGCTAGGACGATCTCGCCGTGGCCGGTGTGCTTTCAGCGTCAGAGCCGTCCTGGACAACCCGTTCACCGAGCCGAGCCGGTCCGGCAAGCGCCGGTGACGGCCCTGCGACACAAAGGCTCGGACCCGGCCCACAGGGCAGCCGTGGGGTCTTCCCGTTAAGGGACCGGGTACTCCTGGTCGCGGCCTACCGGCGCACCAGCAGGTTGACCATCACGATCCGATCCTCGTGGTTGCGATCCCGCTGGGACACAGGTCCCAGCGCTGCCCGCGAGCGCCATCCGGGACCCGAAGGACAGGTACCAGTTGCGATCCTCGCTGGGACGCGGGTCCCAGCGCTGCGTGCGGGCGGCGCGGGCGGTGACCTGTCGCTGGTGTTGCAATCCTCGCTGGGACGCAGGTCCCAGCGCTGCCTCCCGGCCGTGCTCGTCGGCCAGCTCGCCCCGTGGTTGCGATCCTCGCTGGGACGCAGGTCCCAGCGCTGCACACGGTCGTCGCCGGGGCCACGTGCACGATGCGGTTGCGATCCTCGCTGGGACGCAGGTCCCAGCGCTGCGCCGGCCCCGGACGTGGACACCGCGCCGCACCACCGTTGCGATCCTCGCTGGGACGCAGGTCCCAGCGCTGCCGGTGAGCGCCTGGACCAGCTCGCCGACGACCTGGTTGCGATCCTCGCTGGGACGCAGGTCCCAGCGCTGCGCCGGCCCGCGTGGCCGACCAGCTCGCCACCGAGGTTGCGATCCTCGCTGGGACGCAGGTCCCAGCGCTGCCCGCCGGTCTGCTGTTCGGGCCCGATGTCCTCACCGTTGCGATCCTCGCTGGGACGCAGGTCCCAGCGCTGCCCGACACCTCGTGCGGCGCACGATGGACACACCGAGTTGCGATCCTCGCTGGGACGCAGGTCCCAGCGCTGCCTGGAGCAGGCCGACGGGTTGCCGGCGGTGTGGGAGTTGCGATCCTCGCTGGGACGCAGGTCCCAGCGCTGCCAGCCCGTACGCACGGGCCAGGGCCGCGTGGTGGTCGTTGCGATCCTCGCTGGGACGCAGGTCCCAGCGCTGCGTGCGGCGGCGGCCTCGTCGGCGTGGTCCTCGCCGTTGCGATCCTCGCTGGGACGCAGGTCCCAGCGCTGCCCGTGACGACACCAGCGACTCATACGACGGCAGGGGTTGCGATCCTCGCTGGGACGCAGGTCCCAGCGCTGCCACGGTCGACGAGGTCACCGAGCAGCTCAGCGAGTTGCGATCCTCGCTGGGACGCAGGTCCCAGCGCTGCACGACTGGCTCAGCCACAACCCCAGCCGCGCGGAGTTGCGATCCTCGCTGGGACGCAGGTCCCAGCGCTGCCCACCCACACGAGCCCGACACCCTTGTGCTGCTGTTGCGATCCTCGCTGGGACGCAGGTCCCAGCGCTGCCTGCTGGACCTCGACCGACTGCTGGATGGCCTCGGTGTTGCGATCCTCGCTGGGACGCAGGTCCCAGCGCTGCGTCGTCGAACGTCGCCGCCTCGTCCAGCAGGTCGTCGTTGCGATCCTCGCTGGGACGCAGGTCCCAGCGCTGCGTTGACGGCCACGGTCGCGCGGCTGGACGGCGAGGTGTTGCGATCCTCGCTGGGACGCAGGTCCCAGCGCTGCACTACGTCGACCTGTCGACGCCCGGCAGCCAGGTCGAGTTGCGATCCTCGCTGGGACGCAGGTCCCAGCGCTGCACGCGCTCGGCTCGGCGATCTCCTGGGTGTGGCAGTTGCGATCCTCGCTGGGACGCAGGTCCCAGCGCTGCTCGGTGTCCTCGCCCTCCAGGAGGAGATCGCGTGGGTTGCGATCCTCGCTGGGACGCAGGTCCCAGCGCTGCCCGAAACCGTTGGAACGCGGCGTGGAGCAGCCGAAGTTGCGATCCTCGCTGGGACGCAGGTCCCAGCGCTGCTGGCCGAGGCGCGTGCGGGCGGGCTTTGGCATCCGTTGCGATCCTCGCTGGGACGCAGGTCCCAGCGCTGCCTGGGCGGGTGTGGGTGTGGTGTCCCGCCTCCCGGTTGCGATCCTCGCTGGGACGCAGGTCCCAGCGCTGCCGGCGAGTTGCCGCCCCTGAGACGAGAGTTCGTCGTTGCGATCCTCGCTGGGACGCAGGTCCCAGCGCTGCACGTGGCGGATCTTGATCTCGTGCTTGTCCGCCGAGTTGCGATCCTCGCTGGGACGCAGGTCCCAGCGCTGCTCGCGACCACCTGCACGTAGCTCCCGATGGTCGAGTTGCGATCCTCGCTGGGACGCAGGTCCCAGCGCTGCCGATCGCAATGTAACCGTCCGGGGTCTCCACCCGGTTGCGATCCTCGCTGGGACGCAGGTCCCAGCGCTGCCCTGGATGAACAGGGAAAATGTGGTTACGGGTTGGTTTCTGGTCGGCAGTTGTCCCCAAATCGGGATGACACGCCGGTGCTCGCTTAGGAACCTCTCGGCGTGTCGTGTCACGCTTGTGGTTCCCAAGCGGCCGGGACAGCGGCTTCGGCGTCTGGCCCAGGGCTCAGACGATCCACGGGCCGGTGTGGGGGATGGCAACTGCGGCACCGAGGTGTCGGGCGGCGTGGAAGGTGCCTCGGTCGAGATGGTAGATGCGGACCGAGTCGAGCCTGGTGTCGATGGTCGACTGGAGGCGTGCTTCGAGTTGGAGTCGTTGGGCTGGGGTGCAGGTGACCTCGAAAACGGACTTCTGAACTCGGTGGCCGACGCCTTCGCAGATTTTCGCCACTTGCCGCAGGCGTCGTTCACCTTCCGGGGTTGTGGTTTCGACGTCGTAGGTGACGAGAAGTTCCATCAGGCCACGGTCCAGGGGATGTAGGTGTCGGCGGTTCCGCGTAGGTGGCGGGCGAGGAGCCGGGCCTGTACGAGCGGGATGAGGGCCGCGGGGATGTCGCGGCCGAGGGTGGCGTGGGGCCAGGGCCGTTCGCGGGCGGTGCTCCAGTGTTCGAGGAATGTCTTACGGCCGTCGTCGGTGAGTTGGACGGCTCCGCCGGGAAGTGTCTCGGTGTGTCGGTCGAGGATCTGTTTGCGGTTGAGGAGGGTGAGGACCAGGCGGTCCACGAGCAGGGGCCGCATCTCCTCCATGAGGTCGAGGGCGAGGGAGGGTTTGCCTGACCGGACGCCGTGGAGATAGCCGACGTAGGGGTCGAGGCCGACTTGTTCGAGGGCTCCCTGGACGGCGACGCGCAGCATCCCGTAACCGAAGGACAGCAGACAGTTGACGGGGTCGGTGGCCGGTCGGCGGGTGCGTCCGGCGACGACTCCGGGTGCGAGTGTGTCGAGGGCTTGGAAGTAGTCGCGGGCGGCTCGGCCTTCGATGCCGAGGGTTTGGGACAAGGTTGTGGCGGTGGGGAGTTGTTCGAGGGATAGTGCGTGGGTGGCGGCAATTTCGCGCAGGCGATCCCGGCGGGGCCCGGTGAGGTCGCGAGCGGCACGCAAGAGTAGTTGCCGGTAGTTGTGGAGCTTTCCGGCGACGAACGCTTTGGCGAGATCGAGTCGCCGGTCGTGGTCGTCGTGTGCACGGACCTGGGCGAGACGCAGGAACGGGTTGCCGTTCTGGGGACCGCTGGTGCGCGCCAAGAAGCGACCGTTGCGGGTGATCCAGGTGACCGAGCGCCCGTCGGCGGCGCAGCGATGGACCAGGTCGTCGGTGAGCGAGACGCCGTTCCACGCAACGATGTGGTCCAGACGTACCAGGGGAAGCAGGTGTCGGCCGGGCTTCTCGGGATGGGCGACGCGCAGGGCGTCGCCGTCGAGGTGGAGGCTGGTGCCCGGCGTGGTGACGTAGAGGGTGCGGAGGAGTTCAGACATCCCACTCTCCGAGCGGTCTGGGGCGGAAGAGGTCCGTGGCTGGGACCACGGGGGTTTCGGGCAGGCAGCCGGGACGCAGTGAGCAGCGGCGGCACCTGTTGTCGTTGACCGCTGGCGGGAGCACGGCGTCGTCGAGAAGGGCGCGTACGGCGCTGGTGGTGTCGAGGACCCTGTCGCGCAGGGTGTCGTCGACGGTCACCTCGTGCCTGCGCCGGTCCCGCCCGGAGAAGACGATGCCGTGCGGGACCGGGGCGGCGAACATCTCGCGCAGGCATAAGACCTGGGCTGCGACCTGGAGGTCTGCGGGGCCGCCTGGGTGGTAGCGGCCGGACTTGTGCTCGATCGGTGTCGGGCCGTCGGCGGTGAGGCTGACGGTGTCGCAGATCCCGTGCAGGCCCAAGGTGTCGCTCCAGACTGGCAGCGAATGCCACACCTGTCGACCGGCCCTGTCGGTGGCGGAGCCGGACCGGTCGACGGCGGCGTGGGCGAGGTCTCCGCGCACGGTGTCGGTGTTGGCCTCGAAGTAGGCGTCCACGTGGATCAGGGCAGCCTGTCGAGGGCAGTAGGCGTGGTGTTCCAGGGCCGAGATCGGGATGCTGCGCAGCACCTCCCCTGGCGAGTCGTGCATGGGGGATGTCCTCAGGCGATGAGTTTGGTGAGGGTGACGCCTTCGGGGAGTCCGTCGTCGTCAACGGAGACGACGTAGTCGCCGAAACGTCGGGGGGACAGGTCCGGTTCGGTCTTGGTGACGTTGACGCGTTGAGTGAGGCGGTGTGCGGGTGCGGCGCCGAACGCGTTGGGGTGGCTGAAGATGTAGAGGCCGCGCGGGGTAAGGGTGCCCCTGGTCGCGGAGCGGTCGTGGTCGAACATCATTTCCAGGGCCTGGTAGAGAAGGTTGAAGTCCTTCTCGTCCACGCCGGTCTTGATGCCGCGACCGGCGGAGTAGTACAACTCGGCCCGGTAGAGACCGTAGGGCACAGTCCACTTGCTGCCCATCTCGGTGGTCTCGCCCTTGTCGATGTCCTCTTGGCGGGTCTGGGTGACGCGGGTGATGGCGTGTTCGGCGGGGTGGACCGGGTCGAGGCTGCGGGCCATACCAACCTGGAGTGGGCCCCGGATTTGGCCGAGGGCACCGGTTTTGCCGACGGAGAGCACGGCGCCGAACAGGCGGATGTCGGCGTAGCGGTCGCAGAGCCACGCGCGGGCTCGCTCGGCGTCCTCTGGGCTGATCTTGCTTCCGAGTTTGAGGCTGTTGGCTTCGTAGGAGGCTTCCAGGCGGGGGTTGAGGGCGTGTCCGGCCTGGACGAAGATGCCGTAGCGGGGGTCGTCTCCGGCGGCCAAGGCGAGGGTGTCGCGGATCTTGCGCTTGAGCGCGACGTCGGTGACGAGACCGTGTTCGGTCTCCTCGTCGGTGCGCGGCCGGTTGCCGGCGTCGGGGTCGCCGTTGGGGTTGCCGTCGGTGACGTCGAACAGGAACACCATGTCGTGACGCACAGCGGGGTTGAGGTGGGCGGCGGTCATTCGGAGTCCTCCTGGTTGGTGGTGGGGTCGTCGGACTGCGCAGCGGCACGCGCCTCGGCCTTGGTGCGCAGGGTGTCGAAGCGGTGGGCGCGCTGGTGGTGGTAGCCGAGCAGGAACGTCGCCTGCTGGCGTGGCGTCGCGCGGGCGGGGATGACCTCGTGCGGGTCCTTCTCGCTGACAGGAGCGGTGAGCAGCTTGTAGAGGGAGTCGAGTTCGCGGCTGTGGTTGACCCCGATGCCCTTTCGGTCACCGCGGAACTTCCGCAGCCACGCGTCGACGTGCCTGCTTCCGGCGAGCAGGGCGGTGCGCGGGTTGGCGGGCGCGCCTTGGAAGTGCTTGTTGGCGAACGACGCGTTGATCTTGCCCTGCAGGGCGTCGTACTGGAGGGCGTCGAGCGCGGCGAAGATCCGTCCGGCGACGTAGGCGGGGTCGGTGGATTCCGGGTTGAGACCGGTCATGGGGGACTCCGTGGTCGAGGGCGAGCGGCGCAGCGTCAGGCTCAACAGCGCCGCGCGGGGTGTGTCAAGTCGTCCGTCGGCGCGGACGCGGTGCAGCACGTGCAGCAACAGCGACGGGGGCAGGCGGGTTCCGCGCATCGCGGCGCGCAGCAGGTGGCGCTGGATGTCGTCGGGGCGGTCCGCGCCCTTCGTGCCGATCGGGACGTACTCCTTCCGCTGGCGGTGCCACCGCCCGGTGACGCGGACGAGTCGACCCAGGCTCAGGTACGGGGGCTCATCCGGGCGCAGAGGGGGGACCTCCATGTCCTCGAACCACCGGACGACGTTGTCCTCCAGGGTGTTGAGCGGCATTTCGAGCCAGTCTCGGACCATGACGCGAGCGACGTTGCCGCCGACGGTGAGCGCGCAGAACTTCGTCTTGTCCGCAGAGGCGTCCGGTTTGCGCCCCTTGCGGACGGCGCGGATCAGCTCCCTGGTCTTCGCCGGGTCGGCGTCGACGATGCGGCGCATCGCGTTGCGCTCGACCGGCTGGGTGACCCACCAAGCCAGTCGGCTGTCCTGTCCACCGTAGGACGCGGTGTCCGGTGATTCCAGGACTTGGACAAGGCCGGCGGACAGCGCCTCACCGCAGGTGATGCAGATCGGTGAGCACGACAGCTGCGTGCTCAGGTCGTAGCCGAAGACGCGCTCGTTGATGCTGACCAACGCGGCGTCGTTGGACGCGCCGGGAACCAGCCGTGCGGGCACTTTGCCGGGCAGTGTGTCCAGCAGTGGGCGGTGCTTCCCGCACACCAGGCACAGGCCCACGCGGCCATCGCCTTTACGGAGCGCCACCTCGGCGGCCCAGAACGCAGCCACGGACGGTGCCCGGTAGGCAGCGTGCCCGTCTACGGTGATCAGGACGCGCTGCTTCATGGTGGCGTCGGGATGACGGTGCAGCCACTCGGCCTGGCCGGACTCGTAAAACCTGGCCAGCGCCGTGGGGACGGGATCGGCTCTGCCTTCGTCGCTGGCCGCCCACCGCCGGGTGAGGTCGACGAACGCATCGTGGCATTTGGCGACCCGCTCGGGTTTGCCCTCGGGGTCTGCCCAGCCCAGCACGTACTGGATGTCGTCGGCGGCCAGGTTGGGCGCCACGCCGACCGTGCGGACCACTGCGGGCACGACATGCTCCACGCCGCGAGGCTTCTTCGGCGGGCTGTCTGGATCGACCAGGGCCTCAAGCCCGTCGCTGTGGACCGTGCCGTCCAGTCCGAGCCGCAATTCCCAGTCGAAGCGCAGTGCCCGGTGGAACGGTGCGGCGGACCGGTTCCGCTCCGCGACGTCGACCAGTCGTCGGACTAGCATCAGGCGGCTCCGCTCACGACGTCCTCGTCGCGCACGGTGACGACGCCGTTGACGATCTCGGCGTTGAACCAGGTGAACGACGGCGGCGTGGTGGAGTGGTCGACCGAGTGCAGCATCAGCCCCAGTTTCTCGTTCAGGTCCACGTCGGCGGGCTGATCGTCGGGGTCGCCGAAGAAAGCGGAGAACTCCCGAACGCCGAGGTAGGGCTGGGAGAAGCAGCTTCCCCTGGTGACCCGGCGGCGGAACTGGTCGCGGAATGCGGCTTCGGGCTTGTCGACGCCGGGACGCGGGATCACGTGCGCGTGGATGCGGTAGGCGACATCGCGCAGGCACACCGCGTTGCGCTGCACCCGGTTGGCGACCGTGTCCAGTCTCCGGGTGCCGGACACGGCGTCCGTCAACGAGGCGAGATCGGTGGTCTCGTTGCGCCGCTGGGTGAACTGGCGAATCGGGTTGAGCACTTCGATCGCGACGACCTTCCACTGGAACTGCGGCTTCCAGTAGATCGCCTCCAACACACCCACCGCCGCCGACGGCGTCATGACGGGGTAGGACACCCGCTCGACCTTCAACTCGGGCCGGGTGAACAACGCCGCGTCACCCCACACCTGGACCACGACCGGCGGCGCACCGGACGCCGACTTCGGGAATTCTGGCTTCACCACACGGTCTCCACTTCGTTGCCTTGTTCGTCGATGCCGACGCTGGGGTCGTAGGGTCCGACCCACTCCCACAGGTCTCCGTCTCCGGCCAGCACCGGCCGGCACAGCGCCCGCACCTCCGGGGCCGTGGCGATCCTTCGAGGCAGCGGGACCATGTAACGACGGAGTTCACGCAGAATCCGCCCGGCCTGCTTGTCACCGACTCGCACCTGGTCGACCAGGTCGGCGATGTTCTCGTCAGATTCGTACCTCGTGGCAATCACCGTGACGGGGTCTTCGTCGATCATGCGGAACGCCAGCTTGCCGTCACGCTTCCCGTCGTTCTCCGGCCCGTATGCGACGGCTTCGAAGTCCCGTTCGGACCGGTTGAACTGGATCACCGATCCGCGCCGTGCCTCGTCCACGTTGAGGCCCGTGTACAGGCTGCGGTAGTAGGCGTCGAGCAGTACCGGGTCGTCGGGGTCTCTGCCTGGGCCGAAAAACGCGCGGGTCTTGTCGACCGCAGATTGGTAGAAGGCGGGGGTCTTCGTCCCGTCCGGGTCGAACACCACCACCCGACCGAGGCCGGGAATCTTGCCTTCGCGATTCGCCCGGCCCGCTGCCTGCTGCAACGCCTCCGACGGCGCGAGCGCCCGGAAAACCACCGGGAAGTCCAGGTCCACCCCGGCCTCCACCAGCTGAGTGGACACGACCAGGACGGGTTCGCCGTTCTTTTCCTTGAGCAGCCTGTGTATGCGGTCCAGCTCGACCTTGCGGTGCGCCGGGCACATCCGGGTGGATAGGTGCAGCACCGTCGCGTCCGGTCGCCGGTCGCGGACCATTCGGTGCAGCTCACGGGCGTGGCCGACAGTGTTGACGATCGCGAGCGCCCGACCCTCGCCCGAGATCTGGCTGGCGATCTGCTCCCACGTTGGACGCGGGTCGAGCTGCCACTCGTAGCGGACTCGTTTGAGTTTGGAGAAAATCTCGACCGGCGCCTCCACCAGCGGGACGACCTTCAAGTCCTCCCACGCCTTGAGGTGCTCGAAGGTGGGCTGCGTCGCCGACGCCAGGATGACCGTGGTGCGGAAGTGCTTCACCAGCGTGCGCAGCGCGTCCAGGATCGGCACCAGCAACGAGATCGGCAGCGCCTGCACCTCGTCGAGCACCACGACGGCATTGGCCAGCCGGTGCAGCTTCCTCGACCGGGAAGGTTTCCTCCCGAACAGCGAGTCGAACAGCTGGACTGTCGTCGTCACCACGAACGGCGCATCCCAGTTCTCCGCCGACAACCGCAACCGGTAGTCGTCCAACTCGGCGTTGGAATGGTGCTCCAATACCACGTCGGTCCCCAGCACCCGCCGGTAGACTTCCGCGTTCTGCCCGGTGATCGTCGTGAACGGCACCGCCACGATCACCCGCGACTTGCCGTGCACGGCGGCGTGGTGCAACGCCGCACCGGCCGCCGTCAGCGTCTTCCCCGACCCCGTCGGAGCCGGAAGCCGGAACACCCCGGGCTCGCCCTTCGCCAAACGGACCGCGTCGTCGTACAGTCGCGTACGCACCACGTCCAACTCCGAGGGCTCATCGGGCTTCTCCAGCATCACGGCACGCCCGGCTTCGAACCGCCTCAGCAACCCCGCCATATCGACCGGGGGCCTCACGCGCGGCTCCGCATACATGTGGTGGTGGGCAGCGGTGTCGAGATGGTCGGCATCGACCAGAGCGGAGAACACCAGTCGAATTCCGATGTCCGCGACGAACTCCGACTCGAACCACGACACCGGCACTAACGACGGTCCGGCCTCCAGTCCGCGAGCCTCCGGCACCTCGGCGACGAACCGCGCCCACGCGGTCTGCAGGTCGGGTGTCCAGGTCAGTTTCTCCAGTTCGCCCGGCGACGTCAGGCCACCGTGGTGGCCGAGAACCGCCATCGCGGCGTCCAGGGCCCGGTCACCAAGAACCAGCGCACCGAGACTTTTGTGATCACCACCGACCTTGCCTCGAGTCATGGCGACCTTGAGCAGTCTCGATTGCCAACCACAGTCGGCTTTACCTGCATCGTGCACGAGCCCCAACGCCCAGGCGAGTGGCCCAGCATCGAAAGACTCCGCAAATCTGCGGGCTAACTCCGCTGTAGAACGTACGTGGTCCGCTAACGAGTGCCACGCCCCCGGCACTCGACCGGGACTGTGCGCCAACAACACTGATGAACACCTTCCACGTCGTCTCCCCGACGAACGACGTGACCATAAGGACCACCACCGACAAAACCAGGACATCCGGCGACAGGCCCCACCAAGACCACCCTAATGGAGCAGCGCGCCAACGGTCACCGTTGGCGCGCTCCCGTGATGATATTCCACAACCTCTGGAAAACCGCACGTTGCGATCCTCACCGGGACCTAAGCCCCAGCGCTGCCGAAGGGCTATGACCCCCCATCTGGCGAGCACAGACCTTACCAGTTCGTGCGGTTTTCAGAGGAGAGCGCTTAGGGGTGGTTCGAACCGATCGACCACCTCCGGTATGGTCCGCCGATGCGACATAAACCGAAGGAGTCCGACAAGGCCACTACAGCCATTTCATGAGGAATGCTCGAATGCGATCATGAGCGAGGAGAGTGTGGATTGCCTAAGAGATATTGCCGAACGACTCGCATGAGGAAACGCAGTCGCGTAGCCACGTCACACAAGAACCAACCACGATTTTGGCGGTCCGAGCGGGGCGGCAACCCCGCTCAGACCACTGCCTTTCGCATCATCATCACGGCTACAGGAGCACTTGTGAACCTTCTGATCAGCCTGACCCGCTAACTTCGGCGGGGCCAGCGGCAAGCTCCACACCACTGGCCTCGCCAGGTTGCTGTGCACCCCTAACATACCAACCTACGAGTGTTGCGATTCTCGCCAGTCCCGGAGGGCTGGCGCTGTTTGCCCGCTGGTACGCAAGTCACAACGGGCGACGGGCCGATCCGCTCGGTGCTCCACGGGGCACAGTTGCGCCCCTCGATGGGCCGCGAGTCCCAACGCTGCTCCCGACCAGCGGCAGAGCCGCCACGCTTGCGGCCGTTGCGATCCTCGCTGGGACGCGAGTCCCAGCGCTGCCCGCCAGGTCGTCCCGCAGCCGGAACCGCAAGTCGTTGCGATCCTCGCTGGGACGCGAGTCCCAGCGCTGCCAGGAGGCCCTGGGGCCGACGCTGCTGGCGGTCCCGTTGCGATCCTCGCTGGGACGCGAGTCCCAGCGCTGCACGCCCAGCATCACGCTCGGCGCGGGCCTCACGTTGTTGCGATCCTCGCTGGGACGCGAGTCCCAGCGCTGCCCCCGCTGAGCGACTTGCCCTGCCCGTAGGTCGGGTTGCGATCCTCGCTGGGACGCGAGTCCCAGCGCTGCCCGACTCCACGTCCACACCGGTGGTCTCCAGGTCGTTGCGATCCTCGCTGGGACGCGAGTCCCAGCGCTGCGTCTGCGCACCGATCACCCGCTCCGTGCCGTCCGGTTGCGATCCTCGCTGGGACGCGAGTCCCAGCGCTGCGACGTTCAGCCCGAGGCTGGACCGGTCGGCACGCCGTTGCGATCCTCGCTGGGACGCGAGTCCCAGCGCTGCACCAAGACGAAGATCGAGTGGACGGACGCGACGTGGTTGCGATCCTCGCTGGGACGCGAGTCCCAGCGCTGCCTTCTGCCCAGCGGCCACGGGTCACCCCATCCCGTTGCGATCCTCGCTGGGACGCGAGTCCCAGCGCTGCCCAGCCAGTAGGTCGTCACGATCCGGGGGTCGGCGGAGTTGCGATCCTCGCTGGGACGCGAGTCCCAGCGCTGCACCCCTTTCTCAGGAGACGGCGGGGGTGCCGAGCACGTTGCGATCCTCGCTGGGACGCGAGTCCCAGCGCTGCGGACTGGTACTGCGCCGTCTGCGGACCACAACGAGTTGCGATCCTCGCTGGGACGCGAGTCCCAGCGCTGCGTCACGGTGGCCAGGGTGTCATGACGGTTGTGGGAGGTTGCGATCCTCGCTGGGACGCGAGTCCCAGCGCTGCACGGGGTCCTGGTGTTCGACCGGCAGGCTCTCGTGTTGCGATCCTCGCTGGGACGCGAGTCCCAGCGCTGCCACTGGCGGCCTCGGCGGTTGCGACCGCCTCGACGTTGCGATCCTCGCTGGGACGCGAGTCCCAGCGCTGCCTGGCCGGTGACGACGTGCACGAGGTGCCAGCCGCCGTTGCGATCCTCGCTGGGACGCGAGTCCCAGCGCTGCGTTCGCGGCGTTCTCCCACTTGGCGTAGGCGTCGGGGTTGCGATCCTCGCTGGGACGCGAGTCCCAGCGCTGCCGGGACCTGATGGGCCACTCGGACACCAAGATGGTGGTTGCGATCCTCGCTGGGACGCGAGTCCCAGCGCTGCCAGCCCGATTCGGGTGCTCATGCCGCCACCCCTCGGCCGTTGCGATCCTCGCTGGGACGCGAGTCCCAGCGCTGCCCTGCATGAGCAGGGGATTCTCCCACTCGACGGATACGCAAGAGCCGAACAACACGAAATCCGAGAAGACACGCCGATGGCAGGTTCGGAACCTCTCGGCGTGTCGCGTCACGCTTGAGGTTCCGAAGCCCGCCCAAGGTCGTTCACACGGACCACGCTCCCGGCAGCCGCCGCAGGCCAGCCGGCTTCACGGAAGCTGCAGCGAAGCCACCGAACGCGCACCTCGGACGCTGCCCTCTCAGCTCTCGGCCGACTGTTCCAGGAACCGGTTCCACGCCCGTCCGCTCACGGCGACCTCGGGCGAGGTTCCGGGACTCTTGGTGTCCCGGATGCGCACGGCGGCGCTGGTGATCATCACTTCGACGCAGTTGTTGCTCGGGTTTGAATGGCTGGACTTGAACCAGCCTCGCCCCGCGCGGTCCCCTCCACCGTTCATCGGTCCTCCAACTCCTTTCGGACGCTGTGCAGCAGGGCAAGGGTGTCGTCGCGGTCCAGGGCGCGTTCGAAGACGTCCTCGAAGCTCGCGGTGAGTTCCAGGAGCGTGGTCCGGCGGTCCACGAGCCCGGCGGTGCTGGTGATCGAGTCGATCCAGGCGTGATCGGTCACCCAGCGGGACGCGAAGCTCATGATCGAGACCGACGAGCCGATCATCGAGTGGGCGCCCACGGTGTAGGGCACGACGCGTATGCGGAGGTGCTCGTCGTCGCGTTCAACGAGTTCCGCCAGGTGCTCCACCTGTCGCCGCATCACGGCTCGCCCGCCGATGTACATCCGGATCGACGCCGGTCCGAGCACCACGGAGTAGCGCACCGGCTCCGGCCCTTCGAGGCGAGCCTGCCGCGCCAGGCGCGACTCGACCCGGGGACCGACGTCGACCGGCCGGATGTAGGTCGAGCCGCCTTTGATCATCGCCCGCGCGTAGTCGGCGGTCTGCAACAGGCCGGGGACCGTCTCCGCGACGTATTCCCGGATCTCGGCGGCACCGGCCTCCAAGCCGAGGAACCGGATGAACTCGTCGCTGAAAACCGACTCGTAGTCGTTCCACCACTGCCGCCGCTCGGTCGCGACGCGCAGGGCCTCCAGCTCGGCGACCTCGGCCGGTTCGAGTTCGTAGTGCTCGGCGAGCCGGGACAGACCGGCGGGAGTGAGCCGCCGCTTGGCGATCTCGATCGTCGAGACGTTGTTGCCGCCCAGACCTGTCGCCGTACCGACCGCTCCGGTCGTCAAACCCAGAGCACTGCGGTGCGCGCGAAGCCGTTGGCCCAATTCGATCGCGTGCACGGTGGTGAGGATCGGTCCGCCGGCCATCAACCTGGAACCTCCCGCGTGCGTGCTGGAGCTGGCTCGACAGCCTACGACGCCGCGCCAGCTTTACCCGATCGGGGCACTTCATTCGAGATTGAATCGGAGCTACCGTGATTGTACTCACGAGACCCATCCGGCTCCCGCCGGAAACCGGAGGTGGCCATGTCTTTCGCCCAGCCCGCACGTCTCGGTGTCCCGCAGACCTCCTGCCGAAGGCGGCCTCGGTTGTGATGGGCACCCGACCGTTCCGATGGCTGCCTCACGCCGGAGCACGGCACGCGATCCCGAACGAACTCGCCGCACACGAAAACGGATCGACGTTGTGCGGTGTGGCGGTGACCGTGCCGCACGTGCCGCTTCCCCGGGTTCCCGACTGGTGCTGGCCCACCTGTCGCGCCTGCGAACTTGAGTGGCGCGCCGTGGAGGGCATCCCGGCCTTCCCCCGGCAGTGCGCGAACCCGACACGCTCATCCACACGACCGGCGAAGGGGGCCCGATGACCCCATCCACAGTTATGCAACGTGCGATTCGGTCAACAAGCAGGCCTGCTCCGGAGTGCCGAGCCCCCGAACGGCGAACACTTCCGCAAGGCAAGAGCCTGTGCGCATGCCCTGCCGCCTCGGCGCGCACACGCAACGCGGAAACCGGGGCCCGACCAGGCGGGTGTTGCCGACGCCAGCGCGCGAGGCGTGGATCGCTCGACACGCGAATACGGGCACCTGCTCCTCGGGAACCGCCACGAGACCAGCTATGATCACACTGGGAATCCATTCGGTCACTGATCAGGATGGCCTTCCCTGTGCCCAGGCTACGCACGGAGCCCACCGTGAACGACGTCGAACTTCCTGACCACGACGACCCGCCCGCCGCCGCTCGGCTCGCTCTGGAAATCAGGCGGCGCAGGAAGGCCGCCGGGCTCAGCCAACCGCAGATGGCCAGCCGGATCGGCTACACCCGCCAGTACGTCTCCTTGGCCGAGCGCGTCGGGCGCAACCTGCCCTCGCGCGAACTGGTCACTGCAATCGACCGCGTCCTGGGCGCTGCCGGGGTTCTCAACGCCTTGCGGGATCAAGCGAAGCTGGATCAACAAGCGCGCCGACGTCGCACCGGCACCGACGCCGTCAAAGCAACCGAGTCCACTTCCCACGACCGAGCCGTTGCCGAAATCGCCGATCCGCGCGGATCGTCCGACCTTACGAAGCCGTCAGACGACACCGCAGTCCAAGTGATCAGCCCCGAGGTCGTGGAGGAGATGCTGGTGAGCGCGGCCGACGAGTCCACGGACTTCCTGGCGTGGGCGGAGACCACGAACGTCGGTGAGTTGACCATCGAGCAGATGCACGCCGAGGTTCGACGTGTCGCGCGCTCCTACCTCAAGGTGCCGACCCTGCCGTTGTTCGCACGCACCAAGGCTTTGCGGGACCACTCGTTCACCTTGCTGGCCGGACACCAGGACCCCCGCCACAGCCGCGAGCTGTACGCCGTCGCCGGCTGGTCGCTGACGGTGCTCTCGTGGATGTCGGTGGACTTGGGCCACGCCGAAGCCGCCGAGAATCATGGCCGGGCCGCTTGGGCGTGCGCCGAACGCGCCGACCACAACGGGTTGCGCGCGTGGGTGCGCGCCACCCAGCACACGTCGCTGTTCTGGCAAGGCAACTACATCGGCGCCGCGCGGTACGCGACCGACGGCCTCGGCTACACCGGGACCGGCACCGCGACGTTGTTCCTGTCCAGCGCACTCGCGCTGAACCTGGCACGCGCCGGTGATGCCGACGCCGCCGCACGGGCTCTCGAGCGCGCGCAACGGGCTGCCGAGTCGGCTGCGCGTGCCGAGGATGAACCGGCAGGGCCTCTGACTTGCTCAGTCGACCGTGCCGCGTCGCTGTGGTCGGACACCGAACTGGCGTTGGGCCGTGCTGAGGGTGCGCTCGCGCTGGCCAACCGGGCCGTGGCGATGTTCGAAGCCACCGCCGAGGAGCAACGCAATCGAGGCTCGGAACGCATGACACGTCTTCAGCAGGTCAAGGCGCACCTGGTGCTCGGCGACCTGAGCGCGGCAGCCGAGGCGCTGCAACCGGTGCTCGACACTCCCCCCGCCCACCGCGTTCGCCCCTTGGCGCACCGGGTGGCGGAAGTCGGGATGCTCGCAGCCCAGGCAGGGAGGGAAGCCGACCCGATCGCGCGGCGAATCCGTGCGGCTGTCGCTTCCTTCCGCAGGGATTCCACGACGAAGGAGTTGACCGCGTGAGCGAGGCGATGCGTGATCATTGGTGGTGGCGACCTGGGTGGCGGATCGGCCGGTCGTTCTACACCTGGCACGTGACCTTCGCCGGCCAGCCCGGCGCTCAGCGACTCGTCGACGACTACGCGCCGTTGCTCGCCTCACTTCCCCAGTTCGATCCGGTGCCGGCGCAATGGCTGCACCTCACGCTCCAAGGCATCGGCTTCACCGACGAAGTGGACCGCGACGACGTGGACCACATCGTGCAGGCCGCGCGGGCGCGGTGCGCGGAGCTTGTCCCGTTCACCGTCACCATCGGACCTGCCCTCGTGGACCACGAAACACTTCAAATGCCCGCCCTGCCGGGTGAGCCGCTGGCCGGGCTGCGACTGGCCATCCGCGCTGCCATCGGCGACGTGCGAGGAAACGACAACGTGCCCGAGTCCGAGGACGGGTTTCGCGCACACGTCAGCCTTGGCTACTCCAACACCACCGGCCCAGCCGCACCCGTTGTCGCGGCTGTGGAAGCCCACGGCGGGCACACCGCCGAGGTCACCGTGTCCTCGGTGTCGCTCATCGACCTCCACCGCGACCGCAAGGCGTACGAATGGACGGACGTCACGTCGGTCGAACTCGGGCGTCTCTGAGCCACCACAAGATCCAGTCGCACCACGCCGACTTGCACTACCGGATCACCCGATGTCGGGACGTCACGTGGTCGAGGCGTCGGTGCCCGACCATCCGTTCCAAGCCAGACCACCAGTTGGGTCGCCGAACTCGGGCCACGGTGACGCAGGTGCAGCGGTTCCGCTCGGGGTGGCCAGCAGGGCCTGGACGTGGTTCGCGGTGGAGTAGTCGAGGCCGATGCACTGTGCGAGCACATGCCGCAGTCGGCGGTTTGCGGCCCGTCTGTCGCCGGCGGCCAGGTGCACCCTCGCGACCTGCACGTGACAGCGTGCCACGCCGCTCGTGTCCGACAGCTTCTCGTACAGCGCCTTCGCGCGGTCGAAGTAGCCGACGGCAGCGGAGTGTCGGCCGACCTCGGCCATGAGGCACCCGAGGTGGCCCAGCATGGACGCGATCCCCGTCTCGTCGCGGCAAGCGATGCAGTCCTCCAAGATCCCGTCCGCGCAGTCGACCACCCGGTGCATCCGCCCCTGTGCCCGGTAAGTGACGGCCAATGACTGCAAAGCGGCACCCGACGAAATGCGGTCATCCCTTGCGCGGTGCACCGCCAGCTCCCTCAACCCCTGGCTGACTGCGAGCGGGTAATGCCCCCTGGCACGAAAGAACTCCGCGCCGCGCCGGAACGCCGTAGCCAGCGCAAGGGACGCAGGCAGCGTGGCGGCCACCTGGTCAGCCATGAGGAGCAGGGGCCGGCACCAGTCGGAGTCGTCACCCTCGGGCGCGAGAAGCCACAGGTAAGCGACGAGATCGGCCACCGCATCGGACGGTTCGTCGGTGATCATCTCGCACAACGCGTCCACCAGGTGCTGCCGAAATTGTTGGGCGCCGTCGCCGATGCCGTTCACCAAACCGCTCCCATCGCCGGTCGCCGATTGACCGCTCCGGGGTTCAGTACAGCCCGGCGACGACAGGTTCGGCACCACGACCCGAGGGGGCAAGTAGGTCTGCAACGTGACTTGCCTCCCCCTTCGGCAACGGCCGCCTGAACAGCGGCCACGCAAGGTGCCAGAGCGAGAAGGGGGCAGGCGCCATCTGTATTCCACTTGCCTCCTTTTGTGAGCACTCAGGACCTGATCACATGGCAAGTAGTCACTTCATTGAGCAATGAGGCGGAGTACCGGTCCGCGACCTGCACGACCCGAACAGCCGGATCACCAGCTTCGAACGTGGAAGCTCCGTTCCCACCTCTGCTGTCGCCCACCTGACACGACCGGAACCTCCGAGAGATTCACTACTGGAGCCTCGCCATGACCAAGGACGAACTCGACCACGCTGCCCATGTGGCGCGAGTGAACACCGTGCTGGGGCGGTACTGCGTGCGCCTGGTGGACGAATCCGACCCGAGGAGCACCACCCATCGAACCGTCCCGTTGGAGGAGGTGGAGCGCAACCTCGGCCACGAACTCGTTGAACTGGGCCAGGCACTCCTCGGTCGAGCCACCGGTCGAGGTCATATCACCGTTCCGATCCTGCTGCCGGGCACCTACGAACCTGCCCCCTCCCGATCAACGCACCCAACCGACAGCACAGACGAGCCTGCCCAATGCTCGTTGACGGAAGGCACCGCCATGCACAACCACCACGAGCCCGGCCCCGCCGATGACCTGCCCAACCCGCCGGCTTCGCTGCGGACCTTGGCCTCCCAACGCGCTCCCCGCCTGTTCGCCATCGGCTACGCAGGTGGTGATCACGACGATGTTGGTATCGCGGCCTGGGGAATCGCCTTCCCCGATCAGGTGCAGGTCACCTCGACCGATGGCACGCACCAGGTCGTGACCGATCGGCCCGAGCACGCCATCCGGCACTTCCTCGAAGCCGATGCGACCATGCACATGATCGAACTTGAGGTCCGGTAGACCTGGGCACCGACCAAAGCCGAGGCTTTGGAGGAAGGCGGAACAGTGGGTTCCGGACCGACGGGCGACCCACGCGCCAGGCGCGCGGCCCCGAAAGAAGTGCGGCTACGAAACGACTTGTTCGCCAGGGCTGCCCTCGCTGCCGGATTCCGGTCCGATTACGCGTTGGCAGGAGCCATGGGCCTCCATAGGTCCACCGTCGCGAGGGTGGTCAACGGGGAGATCCGGCCAGGTGCAGCGTTCATCGGCGGAGCCCTGACCGCGTTGGCCCCATTCAGGTTCGAGGACCTGTTCGAAGTGGCCGACGACGTGAAGGCGTGAGCACAACGGTGCACGCCACCGACTGTTTCCACGGTACGAACCGCGATGGGTTGACCTGAACGTCGGCTGGGTAGTTGCGCTCCGTCCTGCCGCGCAGCGTCGAAGACGATCACATCGCGTGGAGGAAGGTTGGCGCTGAACAGCGCTCGCTGCGATCACGCAGCGAGCGGTGCACGACGTTGTCCGTCGGACACGGCTTCGCGCCTAGCGACCGCGCACCCACAGCGCGACGTCACGCGAGGATCTGGTTTCGGGTTCGCTCGGTCTCCGCCAGGTGGGTGCGGGTTATACCCGGAGGTTCAGGGGCCGCAGTCACGTCGACCGCAGACCGGGCTGGCCGGCACCCGAGCAGGAAGTTCTTCCCTGTTGCTCGGCAGCGAAGCAAGTGTTGCCGAGTCCAGCAGAACTGGTCGATGCCCCGTTCGAGGCCAGCGGACGGGGCATCGTCGCGTTCACAAGTCGTGCGCACTGCGCACACCACGGGTGCGTCGGTCGACTCGATCAGGATGAGTGCCCGGCGATGTCGTCGCCGGGTACTCGTCGTTCGTCGGGTATCGGTTACACCGCAGGCTGTTCCAGTCGACACAACCGGCGCCCGTCGACATCCATGGTGTTCGGGGCGACAGGGATGTAGTAGGCGTTGGTGACGCCTTCGCTCAGGTAGAAGGGAACCGATCCCCACGGGCCGACGCACTTGCCGAAGCGGTGACCGGAGGTGGTGTCGACCCGGATGAGGATGAACGAGTCGGCGCAGTGGTCGTAGCGGGAGACGGCGCCGTTGTTGTGGTCGGGGTTGACGTGGTGGAAGCCGCACGCCGCCTGGGCCGATGCGTCCGGTGCCAGGCCGAGACCGGCGGTGGCCGTGAGGGTGATCAGGGCAGCGCGAAGTGGTGCGAGGATGTGCATGGGATCGCCTCCGAGGTGATCGGTACCGCTTGTGCGATATGGCGATTCCGAGCATTGATCCCGTCGTTCATTTTCGACAGGGAGTTGCCGTATTCGAATGGGAATGAATACGGAACAACCGCGCCGGTCAGGTGTCGAGGTCGCCCAGGTAGGCGACGCCGCCTGCGGCGGTCGCGGCGTTGATCAGGCGGTGGTTGTGGTCGATCATCCGGGTGAGGGTCGCGGGAGAGTCGGGTGGTGCGGCGCGCAGCAGGGAGAACAGGAAGCTGGTCGGGGTTTGCGGCAGGCGGAGGTTCGGGGTGGTGATCCGGGCTCGTGGCAGGGGGTAGAGCAGGGCCAGGCCGCTGTCTCCGACCAGTTCGGGTGTGGTGGTGGCCAGGGCGGTGGTGACGATGTTCTCGGTGTCGCCGTCGGGTAGCAGGAGGTTGAGCCAGGGGTGGGGGTCTTGCCAGGGGCCGATTCTGCGCAAGAGCGCGACGGATTCGGCCAGGCGGTCGAGGAAGTTCAGGTAGGGCACGGTGTTGCTGGCGGCGTTGTGGTGACGCAGGCCGTGGAGTGCCTGGTCGGGGTGGTCTGGTGGGGAATGGAAGGTGGCGGCTTCGATGAGCAGGGTCCAGGGACCGGTGTCGGTCGGCTGGGCCTGGCCTTCGAGGTAGTCGAACCGTTGTTCATTCATCAGGGTGCGTTGGTCGGCGAGGAAGTCGGTCAGGTTGGCGTAGCACAGTCGGTGGACGGTGGCGTGGGTGTGTGCGGGGACCAGTCGGAGCGTGGCGGTGAGGATGATGCCGTGGCGGCCTCGCCCGGCTCGGACCGCGTCGAACAGCGCGGAGTTCGTGGTGGGTGAGCAGGTGTGGCGGGTGCCGTCCGGGGCGAGGACGTCGAGCGCCAGGACGTTGTCGGTTTGCGCGCCGTGCCGGTGGCTCGCGCCGCCGAGCCCGCCGACCGACAGGGTGCCGCCGACGGACAGCTCCAGGTAGTCGGTCAGGACCGGCGGGGTCAGGCCGTGCGGAATCGTGGCGGCCAGGACCCGGCTCCACCGCGCGCCCGCGTCGACGACGATGTGGTCGGAGGCAACGCGGTGGACGGTGTTCAGGCCGGTCATGTCCACGACGATTCCGCCGGGTGCCTGGGCCTGGCCGGCGGTGGAGTGGCCTTCGGCACGCGGGACCAGGCGGAGGTCGTTCGCGGTGGCGTAGCGCTGCACGGCTGCGATGTCGTCGACCGAGTCGGGCCGCAGAACGGCCAGTGGCCGGTGGTGGACGGTTCTGCCGAAGTCGGTCGCTGCCCACGTAAGGTCGCGCTTGTCGGTGGAGATCACGCCCCGCACTGCCGGGAACGGTGCGAGGGGGTCGGGCATTGGCGGTCCTTTCCTTGCCTGGGCACATTTTCAGTCGGGGCAGCGCGGTGTGGGCAGGTCACCGGCATCCAACTCGGCGAGGTCGGCGCGCAGGCCGACCGCCCTGGTGTCCCCCAGCGCCTCGAACAGTTGTAGCGCCTCGGTCCAGGCTTGGCGGGCCTGGTCGGGTCGGTGGTGTTCGAGGTGGAGTCGGCCCAGTTTCCGGCGCAGCTCGGCCTGCCCCCACAGGTCGGCTGCGCCCGAGCTGGCGGCCAGCGCCTGCTGGAGGTACGCGAGCCTCGCAGCCTGGTCGCCCCGGTCCCGGTGGACGTCGGAGATCTTGCCCAGCGCGCAGCTCTGCGACTGGGGGTCGTCCAGCCGTCGCATCACAGCGTGGCTCTGTTGCAGGGCTTCGAGGGCGGCGTCGTGGTCGCCCAGCGCGCGGCGGGCATCACCGACGTAGGCGGTGGCCATGGCCCATCCCCACCGGTCCCCCAGTTCGGCGCACAACGCCTGCACGGTCAGGTAGTGCTCATGGGCCCCGATGTGATCTCCCTCGGACTGCAAGGCACGTCCTATGCCGATCCCGCTCCACACCTGGCCTAGGCGGTCGCCGTCGTGCACCCGCAGGCGCATCGCCTCGGCGAAGCTGTCGTGGGCGTCGCGGACGCGGTGGAGGTCGAGGTAGGCGGTGGCGAGGTTGTTGAGCAGCGATGCCTGGGCGGCGGTGTCGCCGAGGCGACGGGCTTCGGCCAGACCGGTCTCCATCGGCCCGACCCACAGGTGCCAGGGCCGCCGCCAGTAGAGGTAGTACCCGAGCACGACGGGGAATCCGAAGGCGAGATCGTGGATGCCGAGCGTGGCTGCCTGGCGGGTCATGGCGGCCAGGTTCGCCAGTTCTGCCTCCACCCAGCGCACCGCGTCGTGAACCGTGGCGAAGACCAGTGGTTCCGCCGGTTCCGTGGTGTCCGGGATCGCTGCCTGCGGGCGGTTCGGGGACATGGCCTCGTTCGCTGCCGCCATCGTGCGCAGGTACCAGGAAGCGAGGGTGCGCACGGCGCCGACGGTGTCGTCGATGGTCTCCTCGGCGGAGACGCGTTCGACCGCGTAGTCGCGGATGAGGTCGTGGAAGCGGTAACGCCGGTGGCCGACTTCGTGCAGCAGGTGCACGCCGGTGAGCGTGTCGAGCAGCCTGGTCGTCTCGGGCATCGGGTAGCCGGTGAGCGCGGACGCGGCTCCGACGCCGAAGTCCCGGTCGGGGTGCAGGCTCAGCAATCGGAACGTCCGTGCGGCGGCAGGTTCCAGGGCGCGGAAGGACCAGGAGAACACCGCGCGCACGGCGGTGCCGATGTCGTGCAGGGTGAGCACGTCGAGTCGCCGGCTCTCGCCGGACAGTTCGTCGGCAAGCCCGGCGAGGGTGAGATGTCGGCTGGCGGCAACCCGTTCGGCGGCCACCCGCACGGCCAGGGGAAGCCCCCCGCAGGATCTGATGATCCGGTGGGCGGCGTCGAGGTCGAGGTCGACGCGTTCAGCGCCGACGACGTCGCGGAGCAGTGCCACGGCCTCGGATTCGTCGAACTTCTCGACGGTCAGGGTGTGTGCTCCGTGGCGCACCGCGAGTCCGGAGAGGCGGCGCCGGCTGGTGACGATGACCAGACAACCGGGTTCGGCGGGGATGAAGGATCGCACCTGCTCGATGTCGGCGGCGTTGTCGAGCAGGAGCAGCGTGCGGGTGCCGCTCAGGACGGTGCGCAGCAGCGCGGCCTTCCAGTCGACGCCGACCGGGACGTCGGTGGACGGGACGCCGAGGACTTTGAGCATGTGTTCGAGCACGTGGTCGGGATTGGCGGGATCGCCGTCTGCAGCGTAGCCGCGCAGGTCCACGAACAGCGCGCCGTCGGGGTAGGCAGCCTTGGCGTGGTGGGCCCAGGCCAAGGCGACGGTGGTCTTGCCGACGCCCGCTTGGCCGTCGAGCGCGATGACGCGCGGTGAGTGACCGTCGTTCGGGGTGGTGAGCACCTTGTCGAGGGCGTCGAGCAGCGCGGTACGGCCGACCAGCCGAGGTGAGTGCGGCAGTTCGGCGGGGCGAGCGCGGGTTCCAGATCCGCTTCTGGCTTGCGCGTGCCCGACCAGGGCCACGAATTGGGAGCCGGTCGCGAAGGCGGTGTCGCAGGCGCGGGCGAAGTCCTCGGTCGGCGGTTTCAGCCCGTTCTCCACGTTCGAGTAGTGGCTGGCGCTGTACTTCATCCGCCTCGCCACCGATGATTGGGACTCGGGCCCCCGCGCGCGGCGCAACTGATCGGCGAAGCCCGCCTCGACCGCAGAGCTATTCTTTATTCCTTCCATTCGAATACACCATCCCCCTTGTCCGCCCCCCAGGCTGTTCCGACACTCGGAAGACCGGTCAACGCCCGATGGGCGACAACTTCCGAGGAGTCGAGGATATGTCCATGCACCCACGATCGTGCGGAGTAACAGGGACACAAATCACCGGTCGGGTGGTAAGTCACCCTTTCAGGGAGCCGGAACTCCCGCCATCGTCACCCGGTGTGGCCGAGGAACGGGACTACCTGGGACGCATCCTGCGGGTGCTTGATGTCGTGGCCGCGAGCGGGCGAGCGGTGAGCATGTCGGAGATCTGTCGGCAGATGTCGTTGCCGATGACGACCGTCCACAGGCTGTTGGTCGCGTTGTGGAAGGCCGGGGTGCTGGAGCGCGACGCCAGGCGTCGATACCTGATGGGACGCCGGCTGGCGGTGTTGTCCGCCGCACCAGGCTCGGGCGGGGATGCGGCGTAGGCGCGCTTCATGCGGCCAGGTGTGTGTTCTGGTCTGCCATGCGCGAGGCATCGAAGGCCATGGCAACCAGTCGTGGTGTGACGCGCAGGGCACGGGCCAGGCGGACGGCCAGCGCGATGGGCAGCAGTCCGGTTCGTTCGTGCTGGTCGACGGCGCTTTCGCTGATACCGATGAACGCGGCGAGCAGAGGGCCGTGTTCATCGGGCCCGCCGAGGTGGCCGTGCTCCCACAGGAGCAGGCGGTGGAGCTTGATGTGGAGTCGCGCGGCGAGTTCGGTCGGGGCTAGGGCGGCGAGGCTGCGGAGGTCGACCATCGTGGGCGGTGCGGTGAGCGGCAACTGGAGTTGGGGCGGGACGACTCGCAGTTCGCGGGCGACCCGGCGCAGTTCGGCGGCGGTGATGGGCGTGATGCCCTTTTCCCACCGGTAGATCTTGTTGTCGTGAACCGTCAGGCGGCCGGCAAGTGCTAGCTGAGTGAGGTCGGCCCGCCTGCGGCACCGGGCCAGAGCAGCCGGGTCAAACCTCGGGATTTCGTGGACTTCGGACGACATCGCTCCTCCTCAAGTCGGTTCACCGGAGTGCGAACATTCCGAAGGTAGCTCTGACGGACGCATTTATTCCACCTTCCCATGTACCGAAAGAGCAAGCTTCAACCGGTTCGCGGAAATCCGGGAAATCGGCGTTCCGATCCGACCGCTATGACTCTTCGGCGTGATGCTGAAGTGCGTTCGCACTCTCACGGAGGTCGTCCATGAGCAGGTTCATCTTCCTGGTTGGGGTGGTGTGTGGCATAGCCGTGTCGACTGCATCGGCGTCGTGCGCGGTGCCGGAGGCAGCACCGTCGCCGTCGAGAACCGGTTCGGCTCCGACTGCCGAAGTGCAGGTGTTCGCCGCCGTGCGGGTGGTGGCGAAGGTGCCCGTCGGCGTGGGCGCAGGCGTCGGGTTGGCGCTGTCAGCGGACGGCCTGGTCGAGTTCGTGGTGACGCCCGCCGGGTCGGCGCTCCGGGTGGTGGATGTCGGAGATGGCCGCGAGGTGCGCCGGATGCCTCTGGCCGACCGGCGTGATGTGGCCGGCGTGGCGGTGACGTCCGGCGGACTGTGGCAGGTCTCGTCCGGAGTCGCGGTGTTGCGTGATCCGGTGTCGTTGGCCGAGAAGCGGCGAGTTCCGGTCGGTGGTGTGCCGTCGGGTGCGTGCGCAGTCGGCAGGTTCGTGGTGGTCGGCGACGGGACCGATCGGCTGGTGCTGCGGGATTCCGTGACGTTGAAGGAAGTTCGCGCGGTCACGGTGTCGGGTCATTGGGCAGCCGGGCAGCGTCTCGGGGCGTTGACGTGTGTGCGTGAGGACGGGCGGGCACAGGTCTGGGCGGTGGTGGCCGGGTCGGATTGGCTGGTCCGGATCGACGTCGAGTCCGGTCGTGTGACGGGTGTGGCGAGCGTTGCCAGGATTCGCGCGGAGGAACCGGGCGCAGGTGGTGCGGTCGGCGGGATCGTCGCCGCCCGCGAGCCGGGCGAACTGTGGGTCTCGGGCGGGTTCCGCCATCGGTTCAAGGTCCGGTTGGGTGGAGCCGGCCGATGAAGCTGCTGCTGGTGCTGATCGCCGTGGCGTTCGCGGTCGTTGTGGGTGGCGGCTTGCTGACGACGCAGTGGGATGCGGGTGCGACGAGTGCGGCCGTGGCGTGTGTGGTTGACGGTACGGCGGATGGTGCGCCGTCGATGTCGTCCGCTCAATCGGCTGTGGTGGACGCGATCCTGGGTTCCGTCAGGGAGTTGGGCATCGAGCGGCGTGGGGCGACGATCGCGTTGCAGACCGCGATGCAGGAGAGCACGTTGCGGGCCGATGTGGTGGTCGGCGAGGCGGTGGGCGCTTTCCAGCAGATCGCTCCGGGTCCGTTCGGCGCGTACGCGGGTTATGACCGTACTGATCCGGGCCGAGCGACGGCGGGGTTCTTCTCCGTGTTGCTCCGGCGGATTCCCGGGTATGCATCCGATCCGCGACCGAATCACGAGTTGGCGCAGGTGGTGCAGGCGAGCGGAGCGGGCGCGGCGTGGTACGCGCGGCACCAGAAGTGGGCGGAGTCGGTAGTGGCCGTCCGGTTCAACTCCGGCTCCGGTTGCGTGGAGCAGGTGGTCGAGGGCCCGGTTCCCGTGAGGGTCAAGGGGAACACGGTCGAACTGCCGGCCGAGGCGAAGGTCACCGGCACGGTCGTAGCCGCATCGGAACGGGTGGCGAAAGCGGTCGGCGCGGCGTTGGCGTGGCTGGGGACGCCGTACTCGTGGGGCGGTGGGGACGAGAACGGCCCGACCAAGGGCGTGCGGGACGGCGGGGTGGCGGACGCGCACGGCGACTTCGACAAGGTCGGTTTCGATTGCAGTGGCTTGACGTTGTACGCGTACGCGCAGGCCGGGAAGCGGATCACCAGACCGTCTGATGCCCAGTTGACCGGGGCGGAGCTGGTGGTGCCGTTTGCCCAGGCCCGGTCGGGTGACCTGCTGTTCTGGGGGACGCACCACGTGGCGATGTACCTCGGTGTGTTCGACGGCGTGCACCGGATGGTCGAGGCGCCGCAGTCGGGGGATGTGGTGGAGGTGTCGCCGGTGCGGTTGGACGGCGACTTCCGGGGCGTGGCGGCACGGCCGATTCCGTGAGATCCCGAGAGGTAAGGAGAGGTCGATGACCGGTCTGGAGAACGAGGGCTTCGTGGGATTCGACGGGCAAGTGGTGGAAGCGGCGTCGCTGGACAGGACGCCGGCCACGGATTCGGTCGCGTCCGCAGTGGCCGTCGAATCGCATTTCGCTTCGCGCGGGTCGGCTCACGCCGATCGACTCACAGAGGAGATTACGCTGTCCACAATGGATGCTCGGCCGGTCGATCTGTCCGAGTCGATCAAGGCTTTCTCCGCCACGACGAAGCGGCAGAAGCAGTACTCGACAGCGTTGTGTGATCGGGTGGCACATCATGCGAGCGAGCTGCGTGGTGCCGTCGCCGGACGCGAACTCGGCCTCCCTGTCTCGTACGCGGGGCCGATCTACGCCGCGTCCCACCTGTCCGACCGGCAATGCCTGGACCTGGCCGGGGCGTTGGACGAAGTCAGCGCGCAGCTTTCGTCACGGGCGGGGATCGACCTGCCGTGGCAGTTGCGGGCGTCCGGTGGGTCGTCGGGGGCCTCTTCGACAGAGTTGCGCTCCAGGGTGGGTCGGCTCGGCAACCCGGGCCCGACCGGTTGTGCGCCGCCAGAGCCCGTTGTACAGCCGCGTCCGGCGTGGCTCCCGATGCGCATTGGGTTCCGCTGATGAGCGCGAACTGGGGAGGCAGGCCGGTGCCGTTCCCGGCCTCCGCCGCGTTTGCGGTCCGTCTCGCCCCGCAACCCGGGCTCCCCGCGCCGATCGTGATCCCACGCGCGGAAATCTCTGCTGTCGAGCGGTTGACGGCCGGACGGCGAGGCCGGGCTGAGGTGGAGGAGGCGCTGCGTCGGGTGCCGCAGGCTGCCCGGGTGGTGGCGGTCGTGGGAGTGGCCGGGTCGGGTCGGTCGACGGTGGCCGCCGAACTGGCGGTGGTCGCCGCGTCGTATCAGCCGGGTCCGGTGATCGTGGTCGACGCGTCGGGCTCGGTGTGGCCGGGGGCGCGTTGCAGGTTCCCGCCGACCTCGGGAAGTGATCTGGACTGGCTCAGGATTCGCCCGTTGTTGGCACGGCAGGACCGCGTTCCCGCTCTCGGCGCGTTCGTCCACTGTGTGCGGCACGTCGAGTACCGCAGGGAGGTCAACGGTTCGGAGGGCTGGGTGACACGACTCGGCGGTGTGCCGCCGTCCCGCCCGTGGGAGCCGGTCAGGCCGGCGGAGGTTCTGGCCACCGTGGAGGCCGTGCGTGGGCTGAGCCGGATGACCGTGGTGGACTGCCCGGCCGACACCGACGCGGTGACGCGGGTCTGCGCGACGGTCGCGAACGTGCTGGTCGTGGTGTGCCGGGCCGATGCCGCCGAGGTGCGCCGTTGCGGGCAGTTGGTAGAGGTCCTGTCGCGCGATGTGCGTCGCGACTTGACGAGAAGAAGCGTGATTGTCCCGGTGCAGCACCGGCCGGGTCGGTGGCCACGTGCCGCCGCCGCTGCCGAAGCAGCCGCAGGTCGTGCTGTCACGGCAGTGCGACGGCTCCCGTTCAACCGAACCCTTGTCGACGCGAGCACGCCCGTGACGCATGGCGTGACGGCAGCCAAAAGGCTCACAGCAGCCGTAGTTCTCCTTTCCGCACAACAGTTGTGAGGTGTATTCCGATGCAGTACGACATCTGGTCGATGTGGTGGCACGCCGCTCAACCCGGCGGACCGGTCGCGCCGATCGACATCGAGGACGGACGCAACGCACCGGGGTTGAGCGCGATGGAGTCGTTGGTCAACTCGATCGCGATGTACGTTTTGGTCGGCGGGTTGGCGGCGGTGGTGATCGGGATCGGGATCGCCGTGGTCGGGCCACGATTGGGGTTCCAACACGCGCGCGGGGTGGGCATCGGCGGTGTGGTGGGCGGAGTGTTCCTCGGCGCGGTCGTGGGGCTCGCCTCGATCCTGGTCAATTTCATGTACTCGGTGTTCTCCGGTTGAGAGGGGCGCACCGATGGTGGATTACATCAACTCGCGGGTCCTCCGCCCGGTGATCAAGGTGCTCGCGGTCGCAGGTGCGGCGGCGTCACTGTTCACCGGGGGAGTCCTCATCGGCCGAGTGAACGCCGATCAGGCACCCGTGACGCAGACCTCGCACGACATGGAATGCGAGCGTGGAGACGACGCGCTGGCGGCTACTGCCGCAGCTCACCTGGCGGTGCTGGTGTCCCAGCGGGTTGCGGGCAGCCAGGCGGTTCGTGATGCCTCCGGCCGGCTGGGTGCCCGGCCGGAGGTGGCAGAGGAGTTCGGCCGGTGGGCGGAGCAGGAGAACCCTGCGTACCGGCACGGGTTGTTCGGTGCGACGGCGGTGAAGGTCGACACCCGCGAGGGTGATCGGGCGCGGGTGGCGGTCGACGGCTACTGGCTGCGTTCCGGGAGCACCGCTGTGGGAGCGGGCGAGGTCACGAGCGCGTTGTGGACGTATTGGCTGGTGTGGCGTGACGGCCGCTGGACGCCGTCGTCACCGCCGGAGGCGACCACGCTGCCTGAAGGGGCCGTGCACAAGTCACTGGCGTTCCTCAGGATCAGCTCGGGGTTCGTGGGGGTGCCCTATGTCCGCTGCTGACCGGTTCCTGCGGCTGGGATTCGTCACCCTGACCGGGGTGGTGTGGTCGGTGGTGTTCGCCGGGCCCGCCTTGGCCCAGGCGGCTGTGCCGGTGCCGACGACGGGTGTCGACCTGGTGCGGATCGCCGACCGGGAGTATCCCCGGCTGAAGGTCGCGGACGGGCGCTGGTGGTATCTCGCGCCGAACTGTCCGTGGCCCTCGGCGCAGGTCCCGGCGGACGCGGTGTGCGGTGGGGACCAGGCACTTCTGCGGGATGACACGGACTTGCGGTGCACGTTCGTCGTCAACTACCGCAAGGAGCTGCTTCCGCAGCGCGCGACGTGGCGGTTCTGCCTGACCCGGCCACCGTTGTCGCCCGCGTACCACTGGACCGAGGAACAGAACGAACGCCGCATCGACCAACTGCGCAACGCCGTGGGTTCGTGCGTGGGCACCAGCAACGGGTGCATGGCTTTGCAGTGGTGGCCGCGAGCGGCGGACGGCACCATCGACTGCGCCGCGATCCCCCGCGACAAGCTAGGCAACGCACTCAAGACGGCCAGCTCGCAGGGAACCGACAGGGCGGTCGTCGCCCGGACGTGCGCGGTGTTGAACTCCTACATCGCCCGCCGTCCGTTCTCTTCCGGCGTCACGGCACCTGACCTCAACCTCGCCGGGCGGGTCGTCGCGGACGGCGTCCCCATCGGCAGCGCCACCGGCGCGACCGACTCGGTGGTGGACTGGGACAAAGTCGGTGACAGCCTCCAGGGGTTGTGTTCGATCCCGACCACCATCCTCACGATGGGCACGTTGTGCGTGGGCGCGACGGCAGCCCAGATCGGCGCGAAGTTGTGGGGCGCGATGGACTGCGCCACGGAGTTCGACAAGTGCCTGGCCGAGGCCGCTGCCCGCGCGATGCTCGCCGGGTTGGAACTCACGCTGGACGCGTTGCGGCACCCGACCTCGGTGGACTTCAACGATCCGGGGTTGCGGTCGGTGTTCGGCGCGATCGGCACGGTCAGCGCGTACCTGGTATTGACGTTGTTCCTGGTCAACGCATTGATTGCGGCGGTGCGGATGCGGACCCGTGAACTGGCCGAAGGCGCGCTGGGAGTGGTCCGGTGGGCGTTCGGGCTGGGCGCGGGGTTGACGCTGGTGGCGTTGGCGGTGTTCGTGTCGGACCGCGTGGCGGACTGGTTCGCCGGCGCGACGGCCGGGACGTCGGAGGTCGTGTACGCGCGGTTCTTCGCGCTGATGTACACCCTGGCCGCGTCGGGTGGTTCGCAGGCCGTCGGTGGCTGGCTGTTCGTGATGGTGGTGTGCTTCATCGGCGCTTTCTGCTCCGGGGTGGCGTATCTGTTGTTGGTGTTTCGCAAGGGTGCGATCGTCCTGGCGGTCGCGTTGATGGTGTTGCAGCTCGCCGGCGGCGCGGGGCCGAAGGGTGCCCGGAGGTGGTCGCGCAAGGGTGCGTCGGTGTTGTGGGCCTGCGTCATCGCCAAGCCGCTGACGGTGATCGTGTTCCGGCTCGGGGAACACTGGATCGGCCGAGGCCGTGGGTTGGGCGACCTGCTGCTCGGGGTGGGGACTCTGGGTGTTGCGGCGTTTGCGCCGTTCGTGGTGGTGAAGTGGTTCCCGCTCGACGGTGGGCACGGTGGTGGTGCGGCGCGTGGGTCGTTGGCGATGACCACGGCTACCGCGTTGACCATGGTCGCCAGCCGTGGTTCGACCACGAGCGCAACACTGCGTGCGAACACCCCGTCGGCCGCTGGACCGCATGTCGCCGGGGCGCGGCTCCAGGTCGGTCGCGTGGGAGGAACGGGATCGCCGCCGAGCACCAGCGCCGTGATGGCGTCACCGCCGGACCGGGGGCAGAACCACTCCGCGAGTCGACCGGACAGCCTCCCTCAGCAGGTGCATCGCGTCGCCGGCGGCAACACGACAGGGATGCGGTCGGTGCTGACCGGTGCCGCGATCGCCGGGGCCGCGGGCGCGGTGGTGGGGCAAGTGGCGATGGACGGCGTCACCACCGGCGGTGCCGAGGACAGCCCGTATCCGGAGCACCTGCCCTACTTCCCGTCCTCCGGTTCGAACGGCCTGCCGCCACCGCCGGAGACGGGTGCCCCGCAGCAGGCGAGCGGGCCGGCCAGGCCCGCGACAGGAGGAGGTCGGTGGTGACCGAGATCCGTGTCCGCTTCTCGAAACGCCGGAGTGATGGTGTCCTGTGGGGCAAGACTCCCGCCCAGCTCGCATGCCTGGTGGTCGCGCTGTTCGCCATGGTCGGCGGGCTGAACACGGCCGGAGTGGTGAAGGTGGTGCCGCTCGGTGTCGCGGGTCTGCTGGTCGCGGCGGCCCTGGTGCCGGTGTTCGGACGGCCGCTGGTGGACTTCGCGCCGATCCTGCTGGGGCGGCTGGTCACCAGGGCGTCCGGCGGGCACGAGTACCGGGGCGGCCCGTTCCGCCTCGGTCGTCGCGAGGTCACCTCCGACGGTCCGAGGCTGCCCGGTGACCTGTCACGGTTGCGTTTCCACACCTACCAGGTCGGCGAGAACCGCGACCGCGATCTCGGCGTCGTCACCGACACGCTGGACGGCAGCATGGTGGCCGCGTTGGAGATCGGAGCGGACACCTTCGCGTTGCTCGACTCCGCCGAGCAGGCACAGCGCGTGGTGGGTTTCGGGGCGGTGCTCAACTCGTTGTGCCGGTCGGACAGTCCGCTGGCGCGGGTGCAGATCCTCCAGCGGGTGATCCCCGAATCAGGCGATCCGGTCCGGCGGGAGTGGAACGTCCGGGGTGAGCACGGCAACCCGTTCGCCGCCGCTGCCTACGAAGAGCTGATCGGCACGCACGGCCGTGCCGGTCAGCGCCACGAGTCGTTCCTCGTCCTCAAGCTCGACCCCAGGCGGGCCACGGCGCGGATCAGGGCGGCCGGTGGTGGTGACGACGGCGCGGCCTCCGTGTTGTTCGCCGAGATCACCCGGGTCGAACGCGGGCTGCGGGCAGCGGGGGTCACCGTGCGCGGCTGGCTTCCCCCGCGCGGTCTGGCCTACGTGGTCCGCACGGCGTTCGACCCCGCCGCCACCGCGATGCTCGACCGGCGTGGCGGCGGCCGGGGCGACCAGGCCGGAGGTGACCTCGGCGCGCCTTCCGGCGTGCACCCCGTCGCGTGTCACCCGATGGCCACCGCGACCGCCCGCACCCACTACGCCACCGACTCGGCGGTGCACCGGACCTGGTGGATCGCGGAGTGGCCGCGCGCCGACTGCGGCGTGCCGGTCGGGTTCCTGGAGCCGTTCCTGCTGCGCTTGACCGTCCGCCGCACCCTGTCGCTGGTGTTGGAGCCGGTACCCGCCCGCAAGGCCCAGACCAGGATCAACGTCGAGGCCGGAGCCGACGACGCGCGCGAGACGATGAACCGCCGCATCGACCGCCGCACCAAGCGATCCGACCGTCGCGAAGCAGAGGACCTGCACCGCAGGGAAGCCGAACTCGTCGAGGGCTTCGCCCATTTCCGGTTCCTCGGATTCGTCTCCGTCACCGCGTCCACCCTCGAAGAACTGGAGGTGGAGGCGGGCGCGGCCGAAGCGGCGCTCAACGAGTCCACGGTGGAGCCTCATGTGCTGCACTGGGAGCAGGATCAGGGGTTCTGGGCCGCCGCGCTGCCCCTTGCCCGGGGTCTGCGATGAGCGGGCGACGCGTCCACCAGGTCGGGGCGGCGCTGCCCGACTGGGTGCCGCGTCCGTGGCTCGGACCGGCCGGGCGGCGAGCGGGCCGGGTCCTGCACCGGATGCGGCTCCCGGCGCACGTCGAGTCGACCGCGCAACTGCGCGGGGTGCTGCCGTGGCTCGCCGGTGTCGGGTTGCCGCCCGTGGGCACCTACATCGGGCAGGAGCGGTTCTCCGGCAGCCCGTTCTGCTTCGACCCGTGGCGGCTCTACTCCCTCGGGCTGCTGCACGACGCCGGGGTCTTCATCGCCGGCGTCATCGGCAGCGGCAAATCCGCGCTGGCCAAGTCGTTGTGCATACGCGGTGCGGCGTTCGGCCGCCGCTTCGCCGTTCCCGGCGACATCCGCGGCGAATGGGTTCCCGTCGTGGACGCCCTCGGCGGTCGGGTGCTGCGGCTCGGGCCGGGCATGACCGAACGCCTCAACGCCCTGGCCCTCCCGCCCCGGCCGGACGGCATGACCGACCGGCAGTGGTGGCCCATCGTCCGGTCCCATTGGGAGGAACTCCTCGCCGCACTCATCCGCACCCTGCTCCCGAGCCAACGCGCCCTCACCATGGACGAACGCACCGCCCTGGAAACCGCCCTCACCGTCGCCACGCGTTGGCACGATGTCGACGGCGACCTGACCCGGCTCCGCCCCATCCACCTGGGGCTGCTGGTGGACCTGTTGCTCGACCCGACCGAGGAGATGGCCGAACACCACCACCTCGACTCCGCGACCCTCCGCGACCGCACGCACGAGATCGGCTTGGCCGTACGAGCCCTGACCCGGGGCAGCCTGTCCGGGCTGCTGGACGACGAGCGACCGGACAACCAACTCGACTGGCGCGACACCGCCACCGTGATCGACATTAGCCGCGTCAAGACCAACGACACGGCGGTCGCGTTGGTCATGGCCGCCACCCAGGCCGTCATCGAGTTGGCCTTCGCACACCGTCCCGGCCACCGCTACACCGTCTACGACGAAGCCTGGCGCCTCACCCGCTTCCCCGCCCTCATGGCTCGTACCAACGCCGGGCAGAAAGTCTCGCGAGCCACCGGCAACGCCACACTCCTGCTGTGCCACCGCATCGGCGACATGCTCGGCGGTACACCCGAATCCCAGTTCTACGGCCGCGCGCTGCTCGCCGACTGCGGCACCCGAGTGCTCTACCGGCAACGTTCCGACCAACTCGCGGTCACCGCCACCGAACTACACATGGACGACAGCCAGGCGTCCATGCTCACGCTGTTGGAACAGGGCACCGCGCTGTGGAAGATCAACGATTCGCCCTACCTGGTCGACCACGCCGTGTTGCGCGGCGGACGTGAATGGCAACTGATCGACACCGATCAGACCATGCGCGACACCACCCCGACCGGTGCGTCATGACAACGCGACGCGACCCCCACGGCGACGACCAACTCCTCGCCCTGGCGTTGGCCATTGCACTGGCAATCCTCGCGATGGGGCTGGTCACCGGCTTGGCGGTCGGCGGAGCGGTCACCGCACTGCTCGATGGCCACGGGTGGACCTGGCGTTCCACCGGCTGGGCCCGTGCCACCGCCGCGCTGCTGCGCGACCCCGCCCACCCGGGAATCGCCTTCGGCCATCCCGATTCCCACCCGCTGCCCTGGTGGACCGTCACCGGCCTGGTCGAACTGCTCGTCCTCGCCTCCACAATCACCCTGGCCACGGTCATCGCGCGACGGTTCCGACGCGAGAACACGATGGCCGGCGGCCGGCACCTGCGCCGAGCCCTCGGTGCCGGGGCCGCCCGCGCACGCGCCCGACGCACCCGCCCCTCACTGGCCGATGTGCCGAACCGACCCATGTCCGAGGTCGCCGTCCACATGGGACGGTCCGTGCAGCATCGCATCGACCTGTACGGGCAACACGAAGACGCCGAACTCGTCATGGTCGGCACCCGGCAGGGCAAGACCAACCGCCGCATCATCCCCTGCGTCCTGGACGCGCCCGGTCCCGTCGTCACCACCTCTACCAAAGGTGACGTCCTGGCCGCCACCGTCGGCGTGCGTGAGCACGACGGCCCAGTCCACGTGTTCGACCCGGAGAACGTCACCGGCTGGCCCGAGCCGATGCGCTGGAACCCCGTGAAAGGCTGCCAGGACCCCGAGGAAGCGATCCGCCGAGCCCGCGAACTCGTCGCCGCCAGACCGATGGACGGAGCCTCCAACGTGGGCTTCTTCACCGACTCGGCCGCACGAGTCCTCCGGGCCTGGCTGCACGCCGCCGCCCTGTCCGGCAAAACCATGCGCGACGTCCTGGTGTGGGCGTCCCGCTGGACCGACGACGAGCCCGCCGCCATCCTCCGCCAGTCCCCCACCAGCGCGCACTGGGCCCACATCCTGCGCGACCTCACCACCAACACCGCCGGCGAAATGCTCGGTGGCATCGCCCAAACCCTCAACCTCGTCCTGGACCCGCTCAACTCGCCCAGGCTTCTCGACGCCTGCTCACCGCGCGCGGGCAGAGAGTTCGACGTCGACGTCTTCCTCAGATCACGCGGAACCCTCTACATCATCAGCGAAGGCGGTGTCGGCTCCGCCGGCCCACTCGCCTCCGCCCTCGCCCTGCACGTCCACCACAAGGCCAAACGCCTCGCCGCCCACTACCCCGACGGGCGCCTCGACCCTCCCCTGCGCTGCCCCTGGGATGAAATCGGCAACGTCGCCGCCCCGGAGAACCTCGGCCAACTCGTCTCCGACTCCGGCGGACGCGGCATCCACATGATCCTCGCCTGCCAAGGACTCGGCCAACTCCAGCGCCGATGGGGCAAAGACCAGACCCGCGAAATCTGGAACTCAGTCACCACCCGCCTCATCCTCGGCGGCGTCGCCGAAGCCGACACCCTCGACGACCTCTCGCGCCTCGTCGGCGACACCCAAGCCCTCCAGACCAGCGCCAGCAGCGGCGAATTCCGACGCACCCGCTCTACCAGCTACACCTGGGAGAAAGCTCTCCGCGTCGATCAGCTCCGCACGCTGCCCGACGGTCAGGCTCTCCTGCTCTACCGCAACACCCCGGCCACGCTCGTCCACCTCGACGCCTGGTTCGAACGCCCCGACGCCCACCACCTGCAAACGCTCAAGCAGCGGGCCGAGCAGCGCATGGGACGCACCACGCCATGACCAATCCAAGCCCGGCAGACTTGGCGAGGGCACTGGCCGAGCTGCGCACCCGACACGTCGAACTCACCGACACCGTCGAACACGTCGTGACCGCGCTCGAAGCCCTCCGCCCCGCCGTGGACCGCGCCGAACCAGGTGCCTGGTCCTGGGAACACCTCGACGCCGACCGCGCCGCCACCCTCTGGCATCAACTCGACCAGTTCGTCCACGATCTCAACACCCGCGAGGAACTCACCCACCCCCACCACATCCCACCCTGCTGGCACCATCACCCACGAGCCGTGGAAGACCTCACCGCCCTGCTAGCCGCCTGGCAGGACGCCTACCACCGCCCCGCCGAACCCACCACTGCCCTGATCGCCTATCGCCACCACTACCTGTGGCCCACTCTCATCCGCCTCACCGAGACCAACACCCCACTGCGCCGCTGCATCGACAAGGACCAGCACAGCCCCTGGCAGGCACCCGACGACGCCGGCTACCTTGATCCAGACGGGCAGCCATACGATCCCGCAGCGCAACTGGCCCACCACCTCGCACGCGACACCGCTCGACGCCCATGACCGGATCGCGAGTAGCGCCTGACATTGGCGTGACTACGTGCCAAGTGCGCGACGCAGCCGAGATGTCGTCATCCGGCGGTCGGGTACCAGGCCGGGGGCTCCTGCCAGGTGGGAGCGGTCGGCCGTTGTCCGCCGGTGGTCAGGTACTCGTGCGCGGCCCGACGCACCACGTCCAACGGGATCTCGCAGTCGACCGGGTACTCGGTGTCCGAATTCATGTAGTAGTACAGAATCCGGTCGCCACCACTGCTGTCCGAGCCGGATTCGGCCTTGCTGAACCACAACCCGTTCGGCGAGGTGTAGACGAGTGCGCCCCGACCGGTGTCGCCGTGCACGCCGACGTCCAAGGTCATCCGTCGCATGGCCAAGTCCACCGGCCGGGCCGGCTTCAGGTGCACGATGATCCGGCCGTCCCATCCGGCCACGGTGTCCAGCACGGCATCCAGTTCGGCGGGGGTGCGGACGGTCACGGCGTCGTTCTGCTCCTCGTCGTACCAAGCCTCTAGGTCCACCACGGTTGAGCTCCTCCTGTGTAACGAGTGCGGGTTCGGGTGCCGGCTGCGGTTTGTCCGTGCACGGTCAACGTGGACCCTTCCGGGAGAAGGATCGGCACGAGGGTGTCACAGGAGTCGTCACGGCCGCGACAGGGCCGGTGATTGATAATCAGTGTCGCGTGGGTGATCCCGTTCGCCACCATGTACGCGGCCAACTTCTGTTCCACATCCCCGGAACGCCCGGACCCGCCGGGCAGCCCCATCCGGGCTAATTGGCTCTGCACCAGCGCGGACCCATGATCGAACCCGCTGTGGATCGCCCGCGTCACGCCGTCCTGGGCGATCCACCTACCGTGCGTCTTTTCCCCACTGTTGGGCGTCACCGGCGAAGGCAATTCCCGCCGTAATTCCTCGATTCGCTCGGGCAGGATCACCGGTGGATCATCGGATTCGGCACGGCAAACCGGAGGTTGCCGCAGCCGTGTCGGGGGTGGTTGCACCGACTGCCGAGCGTCCGGCGCCGGGGCGACTGTGTTCTCACCCTCAAGCCTGGCCACGATGCTCTCGGCAGCCTTCAGCGCTTCGGTGATCAACGGCCACAAATACCCCTTACACCCGTCCACCACGTGGGTGAACCGGGAGAGCATCACGGCCACATCGGAGTCGAGGTTGCTCGAACCTGCCAACGCCCTGGCCAACCCGTCGTGGGCTTCCTCCGCCAAGTCCTCCGCCTGTTCCAGTGCAGTCCGTGCCTGTTCGGCTTTCACGCACGCGGCACGGACTCGTGCGGCCACCTCCTTGATCGACCCCACCCCAGCTCCCTCTCTGCCTGGCCTGGTCCTTCAATCCTTGGAGGCCAAGGTCAAACGGTAATGTCCCGGCGGCAGCATCGAGTATCGGAATTGGGCCGACCAGGGGTCTCGCACCGGCTGCCGGGGTCGCAGAGGCGTTCAGGGAACGCCTTTGGTGCTCGGTGCTGACCGTATCGTGCGACATCCTCGAGTACACCCCGGCCGAACTGATCGCCATGACCCCTGACACGATCGCACCGCGCATGACCGCGACCGCCGGGGCCGAGGTGGTCGATCTGGCGGCCACCGTGCGCCCCAAGACACTGGGCAGCCTCGCCTCGAAGAACGGCATCTCCCGCATCAGCGGCTGCGTCGCCGCACTCTGCCGACTCGGCCTCGAGGCACCCGCACCCGTCATCGCCGACGCCCTGGGCATCCGATACACCACCGCCACCCGTCATGTGTCCTGGCGGGAGGCACCTGGAATCGTTACGCCCCCGAGCCACCACGCACGACCGCCTTCACCGATGGACGCTGGATGAAGGCGCTTCGACTGACCAAACCCGCCGACCGACCTGATCACACCTGGACCTGGGTCCGACCTGGGTCCGTGGAGTCGTCGAGGTCGTCGAGTTGCCGTTGAACACGTTCGGCATCGAAGGTACGACCTTGTTCCCGATATAACTCCAGCGCTTCCCTCCATGCGACGCGGGCCTGCTCGTGTCGTCCGAGGGCGGCGTGAGGGTGGCCCGTGTGATCGAGGGCGTCCGCGACCTGGTAGGCGTTGTCGAGAGCGCGGTACAGGGTGAGTGCCTGATGGTAGTAGTCGACGGCCTGTTGGTGTTCGCCGGCTCGACGGGCGATGAACCCAAGGCTGTCCAGGGTGTTGGACTCGCCGTCGAGGTTTCGGTGGTCTCGGTGCATGACGAGGGCGGCGTGACAGCAGTCCCGGGCGGCGTCCAACTCACCCAGGCGGGCGGAGTGCCAACCCACCAGGTTGAGCGCGACGGCTTCCCACACCGACAGGTCGAGAGTGCGGAAGAGGTCGAGGGCGCGGTGGGCGTGGTCCAGTGCCCGCCGGGCATCCCCCCGGCTTCCCCAAACGAGCGCGAGCACTCGGTGGGTGTGTGCCTGTTCGGTGGGGTCGCGATGGCGCACCGCCAGTTTGAGGGCCCGATCCAGGTGGTCGGTGGCTTCCTCGTGCAGGCCCATCCGGGAGTAGGCGCTGCTGAGATTCCGGTGGGCGCGGCTGCGGGTGGTGAAGTCGGGTAGGTGTTCGGCGGCCTCCAGTGCGATCCGCCACGAGTTGAGCGCGTCACGTCGGTGTCCTCGCCGGAAGTGGAAGATGTCCAGGACCCAGGCGAGGTGCCAGACGACGAGATGGCGGCTAAGGGCGGCGGCGGTGCGCTGGGTGGCCAGGAGAGTGGTGTGTTCGGCGTCCAGCCAGGCCATCGCCGCCGCGGCGTCGGGCAGTGGGTGTGGGTGGATGCCGGGCGCGGGCGGCTCCGGCCGCACGAGTGTGCCCTGGGGGTCCAGGAGGCGGTCGGCGGTGTGGGCGGTGTGCAGGTGGAAGTCCGTCACCCGCACCAAAGCAGCCTTCTGTACGCCGTCGGGCAGGGTGTGGGCGGTAGTGGTGGCGAAGGCGCGAACCAGGTCGTGCATCGCATACCGGCCGCCCGGCCGCCGTTCGAGCAACGACGCCTCCTCCAGCGCCGTCAGCGCCTTGCACGCGTGGGCGCGGGGCTGGCCGGTAAGGGCGGCGACGGCAGGTGGGGTGGTGTCAGGGCCGGGGGCGATACCGAGCAGGGCGAACAGGGTGCGTTGTGCGTGGGTGAGGTGGCGCAGCGACCAGGACAGGACAGTGGGCAGGCTGGCGTCGGGGTCGTCGGAGTCCAGGGCGTCCAGGCCGAGGTCGCGGAGTTCGGCGGCGATGTCGTGCAGCAGGTGGGGTCGGGTTCGGATGCGGGCGGCGATGAGACCGAGTGCAAGGGGGAAGCCGCCGCAAAGTTCGACCAGCCCGGGAATCGCCTGGTCGGTGTCGGTGGTGGAGTCGAGTGCGGTGGTGAGCAGGGTGTGGGCTTCGGTTTCGGTGAGGATGTCGAGGTGGACGGGGCGGGCGTCGTGGCGGGCGACGAGGCTGCGCAGCCGGTCGCGGCTGGTGATCAGGACGGTGCAGGTGTCGCCGCCGGGCAGCAGGGGCAGGATTTGGTCGGCGCGGGCGGCGTTGTCGAGCAGGACGAGCAAGCGCTTGCCGGTGGTGTGCGTGCGGTAGAGCCCGATCCGGGCGTCCAGATCCGTGGGCTGGCGGTCGCGGTCGACACCGAGGGCGGCGAGGAAGTCGCCCAGCACGTCGACCGGTCGGCGGGAGTCGCCGGGGCTGAAGCCGCGCAGATCGGTGGCCAACTGTCCGTCGGGGAAGCGGTGCAGGTTGCGGTGGGCCCAGGTCTGGGCGAGCCAGGTCTTGCCGATGCCACCGGTACCGCCGATCGCGGAGATCACCGCCGTGCCACCGGTACCGTGGCCGCCGTCCCCGGTTCGGGTATCTGTGACGAGAGCGCGGTCGAGAGCGGCGAGTTGGTCGGCGCGGCCGACGAACCCCGCAGGTCGGGGGCCGAGCTGTCGTGGGGTGGGCACGGATGGTCGGGGTGGCGGCGGGTGGAGGTGCAGGCCGCCGGCGAGGATACCGATGGCGGTGCCGCCAGTGTCCGCCGTGACGTCCCCGCGCACCTGCTGGGCGGCCATGCTCGTTCCGGCCGGGCGGCAGGTGCCGATCGGACGGTCAGAGGCGGGCACCGACGAAGTGTGCTCAAGGTCCTTGGCCATCAGGGGGTACTGCGGTTCCGCACCCGCCGGGGAACGCGCGGGTGATGGGTTGATGGTGAGGTGGCCTCCGGTGACCGCGCCGACCGTGATCCCCGCCCCGGCACCATGCACGCCGCCGGCGATGTGCACCCCGCGAGGCCCCGTGCGGAAGTCTTCCACTTCGGTGCGGCCGGTCCCGCTCTCGGAGCCGACCGGTGCCCGACCGCCGGGCACGGAACCTGTTGCGGGGAAGTGTGACGGGTGGTCGAGCACCGCCGGGTCGGCAGGGTAGGGATGGTCTGGCAGGGCGATCCAGGCTCGGTCGCGGAAGGACTTCACCGCCACCTCGACCGGCCGGAACGTTGCCGGGTCCACGGTCGTGGAGTTGCGCACGACTTCGTCGAAGACCAGCCGGGACACAATCAGCACCAGTACGCCCGGTGTCCCGGCCAGCGCCTCGCGCAGCGGGGCGGCGTCCACCAGCCGGAACGCCGCGACCATCGTAGGCGAGGTCGCGCCGTGCCCGTCGAAAGCCACCTCCCCTGCATGGATCGCCAGCCGCAGCCGGACGCGCGCGGCGTCGTGACTGATGCTGTTGTGCCCCCGCACCGCCCGCGCCAGCGCCTCGGGCAGCACCTCCACCAATGGAGCCTTCGGATACTCCGGCGGAATCAGCAGGAACAGGCCGTCGCCGCGGTCCTCGCAGTGACAGGCATCCCACGGCACACCGGCCGCCGCCAGCGCCTCACCGACCACCGCGTAGAGACCCGCACGGGTGCCGAGTTGGTGCGGCAACGTCCTGGTCGCGGAGCTGTAGCCCTCCACGTCGACCAGGACCATCGTGCGGTGAACCGCCTGCCTGGCCGTGTCCGCCATGCCACCCCCGGAGAAGGACCGCGTGGTGCGCGGATGAACCACGGTTCTACCGACCGACGCGGGCAGGCCCCTCGCCATTCGGCGTCAGTAGCTCATTCGGCTGTATGAATACACCCGACCGGGGTACGCTCGTCACTACGCCTACCAGCTCATTCCAGGCGACACAGCAAGTAACGAACCAACCGATCCACCGGGAACACAGACCACGGGAACAGTGGCTCCTACCAGTCTGGGTCGCCGCTCCGGTGGCACGTTTCGCAGATAATGGCTCGGGCACCACGAACAGGCTCACCTGGTGGCAGGGGTGCTGGTTCTGTACCGGGAACAAGAGCGTGACGTCGACGCCATCCCGGGCAGCGTTTGATCACCCTTGTCGAACATCTTCCCGGCCAAGCCCGCGCCCGCAGCAGCAGCGACACCGCTTGGTCCACCGAACGTCTGCAACGATCCGTAGCCGACCGCCGACAGTCGCATTCAGGGTTTGAGGTGTGGACCCTTCTGCCGTGGCTGGGTATACGGCGCTGGCTGGGTGTGTGGTTCGGTCGCCTTCTCGCTGGCAGTGCCCCGGCGTAGCCGGGCCAGCAGGCGTGCGGCCCGGGTCTTCAGGGCGTTCGTGTTCGGGCGTGGCTTCTCACGCGCGGTGGAAGCGGCGATGTGGTTGAGGTAGGCGGTGCTGGCCTCGGCGAGGTCTCGGAAGAAGTCCGTTCCTGGTGTCGGCACATTGGGCTGGTGACTGTTGGTGGCAGGCCGAAGTGCCGTGGGGTTGGGGGTCGGAGGCGGGATCGCTGTGGACTCGGTATGACGTGTGTTGCGACCAATCTCGGTGAGCCGGTTCCGCATCGCGCGGGCGGCGTCCGTCGGTAGCGGTTTCGGGGCGGCGGGATCTCGCGTTGCAGTGGGTTGTTTGGGCAGCAACGCGCCGAGTCGGTGGTGCAGGACCTTGGTCAGCGACTTCGCGGTGCGGGTCTCACGTTCCGCGCGGGCGTCGATCAGAGCCGTGACAGGGTTGGTTCCGGTGTCGTCGACGTGGTGCAGCAGCTGTGCCAGCGCAGGCCAGGCCGGGTCTGCGGTGATCGGATCGGTCTCGGTGGGCAGTGCCTGGCGGAGCCACTGTGCCGCTTGGTGTTCGAGGTAGGTGGTGGCCGCTTTGTGGATGTCGGCCCGGAGGCGGTTCGCCGAGACCGGTGCAGGACCGACGTCCGAAATCGGGAGTGTCGATGGTTTCGTCGGTTGGGGCGAGTCGTGGCGATGGGCGTCGACGGTGTTCGCCAGCCAGCGACGGGCGCGTTCACGGGTTCCGCAGGCAGGCGGGCCGAGAATTTCGGGATCGGTGTCGGGGACGCTCCAGCGTTCCCGAAAGGCTGCGATCTGCGCAACAGCGTCGAGCCATTGCAGCCGACGATCGAGGCTTTGCGGAGGGCCAAGGCTCACCAACCAGGACGGTTGCCTCTGTATGGCATTGAGTGCGAGTTCTTCGACCCGCCGTGCGATGGAGTCGTGTTTGTTCTGCAACCAGTGAAGCAGTTCGGCGTGCTCCACGTCGTGCGCGGGTTGGACAGGTGGTGGAGGCAGCCAGATGGGAACGAACGACTTGTCCGGATCGGCACTGGCCGGTGGGGAGCGGAGGGGTGTGGGTTCGAGTTCTTCGAGGTGCTCGTTCAGGCGGTGGTGCAGGACTTTGGCGATGCTCTGGGCTGTGTCGAGTTCACGGCTGCTGGCGTTGGTGGCCAGGATCTCGGTGGGGTCGTGGCCGATGTCGTGGATTTCGTGGAGTACGGCTTGGAGGGAGGGCCAGGCGTCGTCGGCGAGGATGGTGTCGGCGAGCTGCGGGAGGGCGTCTTCGACCCATTGCTCTGCTTGGGTTTCGGGGTCGGTGCCGTGGTAGAGCAGTAGGGCGTGTTCGTACTCGGGGACTTGGTGGTCGAGTCGATACGGCAGTTCTCGGGCGTCCTGCTGGGTTTCGGTGGCGGTCTTTTCGGTGCCGTCGTTGGTGAGGAGGGCCGCGAAGGCGGCGACTACGGGTCGGGTTTCGCGGTGGCGGTAGAAGAGGTCTCCGGGGAGGACCGGGGGTTCGTCGGGTGCGAGTACCGCTGTGGTGTCGAGGTAGAGGTGGTTCTGGTCGGTTCCCCGGGAGAGTGCGACGGTGGCGAGTTGTCGTGTGGCGTGGGGTGAGAGGTGGGCGTGGGCGATGTCGACGTTGATGCCTTGGGTTCTGTGGATGGTGGCGGCGTAGCCGAGTTCGACGAAGTGGGTGACGTAGTGGGCGGGCAGGGTGACGGTGCCCTTGTGCTTGAGGTGGCGGGCTTTGAGGCTGCCGTCGGGGTTGACGCGTTGCACGGTCCAGAGGTCGCCGTTCTTGACGTGGTCGGTGAGGCGGGGGCGTAGGTCTCGGCGGTTGAGGCGGGTGACGATGGTGTCGCCGCGACCGGCGTGGTTTCCGTCGCGGAGCGGGATTCCGGTGGGATCGACGTGTCCGGTGGCGCGGAGTTCGGTTTGGGCACGGGCGGAGAGTTCGGCGACGATGTCGTTGGTATCGGAGGACATGATCGCGGCGTGGTCGTTGTCGCGGTCGATTCGCCATGCGGTGTAGAGCTTGTCGAGCAAAGCAGCCTGGGGACCGCCGTGCAGTCGGTCGTGTTTGGCGTACCAGGAGACGGCCCGGCGGTCGCCGACGCGGACCTGGAGGACGGCTTGGGCTTCGGTCGGGTCGCGGAAGCGGTGGACTTCGGTGAGTTCGACCCCGCCGGTCTGGGTGTGGATGAGGCGGAGCACGCCGCCTGCTTCGACGGCGGCGAGTTGTCGGTAGTCGCCGACCAGGCGGACCACCGCGCCGCGTTGCGCGGCGAGGGAACGGATGTGGTCGAGCATGAGGGTTCCGGCCATGCCGGCTTCGTCCACCAGGAGCATGTCGCCTTGCCGGATGTCGACGGGCTGGTGGTGGAGGCGGGCGGTGACGAGGCTGTGGATGGTGTCGGCGGGGATGCCGAGCATGTCGCCCAGCACGCTGGCGGCGGCTGCGGAGGGGGCGAGTCCGATGACGCGTCCGCCGGTGGTGCGCCAGACTTCGGCGACGGCGCGCATGGCGGTGCTCTTGCCGGTTCCGGGCGGTCCGATCGCCACGGTGAGGGCGCGGCCGGAACTGACGAAGCTGCGGACGAGGTCGCGTTGGCCGGGGTTGAGCGTGATCCGGCTGCGTCCCTTGGCTTTGCGATCGAGGTGTGTGAGGACCTTGTCCACCACACCGTCGGCGACGGCGGGACCGTGGCGGATGCGGGCGGCCTGGACCAGGCGTTGTTCGGCGCCGAGGATGGCGTTGCTGGTGTAGCGGGCGAATCCTCTGCGGCGCAGGACGGACTCTCCGTCGGCGCGTCGCAGCATGGCCGGTGGCGGGTCGGGGGTGATGTCCAGCTTCACCGAGTCGTGGTCCAGGGCTCGTCCGACGACGGCTTCGCGGAGTGCGGTGTGCTCGTGTTCCGGACCGGTTCGGAGGCCACGCAGAACGCGTTCGGCTTCGGCGCGGACGTGGTAGACGGTCCAGGTCGCGCGGCGTTCGGAGACCGCGTGGATGACGGCGGCCGACAGCGTCGGGACGTCGACGCGGTCGGGCGGGGTCGAAGGTGCGGCGGTGACGGCGGCACGGACGACGCCGGGGATGTCGAGGTCCGGACGCAGGTCCCGGGCGCGACGGGTCCAGTCGGCGAGTTGGTCGCGGAGGCTGCGCAACCCGGCCTTGTCGGGTCGGTCGGTGGTCGCGGCCTGTTGGGCAAGCTTGAGTTGGATGCTGCGGGACGGGGTGGCGCCGTGGGCGCGGACGTAACGGGCGACGAGCTGGTCGTAGATGGCCTCGACCTGGGTGCGGCGTTGGGAGAAGCCCACCACCCACTCCTGCGGGATTCCGGCAATGTCGCGGACGGGGCGTTTGCCGGGGCCTCGTGGTGTCGTCGTCCACCTCACGTTGAGGCGATTGGTGACGCCACGTTCCCAGGCGGCGTTGTAGACCTCGGAGGCGGAGACGGCGGCGTGGTGGAGTTGACGTGAGTCCAGGGTCCGCCACCTGCCGTCGCCGCACAGCGCGACGTTGGCGACGGCGACATGGGTGTGCAGGTTGGGATCTCCGGCACGGGATTCGCGGTGCGTGAATGCGGTGGCGACCAGGCCCGCGGTGTCGATCTGGGCGATGCCCGCCTTGCCCGCCCGGCTGAACGCGGCTTCGTGTTCGAGGTAGGTCATCGCGGTGCGGACCGCGTCGTGGTGGGCCTGTTCCAGGGCGGTGCGGGTGCGGTGGTCGCCCAGCGCCCAGAGGATATCGGCGGATTTGGTGGGCTGGCTGAACACCAGGTCGAACCCGGAGACGGGTTGGCGGGCGCGGCCGAGTTCGTCGGTGATGTAGGTGCGGACCTCGGTGTCGGCCCACACCCGATACGGGTCACGCAGGGACAGCAGGGCGGCGGCGACCTGTTCCTTGATGTCGCGCCGCTCCTGGATGTCGGGCCGGCGCCGGTGGGCCTGCTCGAACCGCTTGTAGGCGGCCTGAAGTTCGGCGATCAGGGGAATGTCGTTGTCGTACTGGGCGAGTCGGCGGCCCAGCCGGACGTCCACCAGAGCGTTGGTGATGTTGGCACCCTGGGCGACGGCGGTGGCGATGAGGGCGTTGGCCTCGGGGTGCAGGCGCTCGCCGTAGAGGGCCTGCATCTGGTCCTCGCGGACCTCGCCGTGCACGCCCAGCGCGATGATGCCGGAGCCGATCCACTCCCCCGGCGGGTTGCCTTCGGCGTGGTAGTAGGCGGCGAGCGGGTCACGGCCCTGGCGCGGGGTATCGCCGGTGGCGACCTGACGCAGCAGGTAGGTGTAGCCGTCACCGGCGTGCAGCACCTTGAGCGCCATCATCACGTGCCCGCCCGGCGGCCGATGCCGTTCATGCCCGGACGTTAGGCCGCCGGGATGTGGGAAGTCGTTGTTCTGGCGACGGTTTCACGGGTCAGTGGACGGTCCGCGCACTGCATAGTGCCAGAGGTGTCTCGTGTGTAGGGCGTCATGGGAGCCATGATCACGAGTGATCCGAGGACGGGGTGAACAGCTTGGGTCGAAGGACCGTGTCGTTGGTGAGCGCGAGTAGACATGGCTTGGTGGTGCCAGAGCAGTTACGGCGTGCTGAACGAAGGACTCCTCGGGACCCGTGAATTGCCGGCTGGTCCGCCGGTCGATGCCCGGGGCGGCGCTTAACGTGAGGGCATGGCTGGGACTTCAGCGAGGGTTGCGGCACGGCAACGGGCTCGGCAGGCTCGGGTCCGGCGGCAGGAAGCGTTGCGGGAGCACGAGAAGCAGGTGAACCGTCTGTCGGAGGTGTTCTACGAGCATGAGGAGTTCCGTAGGCGGCACGAGCGCGCGTCAGCGGTAGCGGTGGCCGGACTGCTGAGGTTGGGCGAACCGGTCGGGGACGTGGCCGCGTTGCTCGGTGTGGATGTCGGCCGGGTACGTGCGTTGAAGTCACTGGCGCAACAGCAAGTTGAGGCGAACGGGATGAAGACCTGACCACCTTGTCCAACCAGTGGTCGCCGGGGTAGTCGGCCTGGTCGCCGTCGGTCCGTGGGAAGACGCGGCCGGTGCGGGCGAGATAGGTCTGTGCCGTGGCCGTGAGGACCGAGCGGGCGCGGCTCGATGTCGGCCGGTTACGGCCGGCCCTGGGGAGGGCGGGCGGGATGGGTGCGTGAGGGCAGCAGCCGTCGCCGAGTTGGTCGGTGCTTGATGCGTCGACCAATTCGGCCCGGCTCACCGCGCTTCGGCGGCGCACCCAGGGCACACCGCCGAAGCAGGCTGAGCTGGTCAGTCAGCGGCCACCATGCGCTCCACGTCCTGACATTCGGGGCACAGGTCGGTGTCTGCTGTATCGAGGTGATCGCCGCATTGGGTACAGCGGACCGGGTGAGAGGCCTGCTCGGTGGGGTTGTTCGCGCGCTGCGGAGTTGGATTGTCTGCCGTGCGCTGGTCGAGATGAGGCACCGGTGCGGACGGCGGAGCGGAAGGTTCGGGTGCGGTGGCGGGGAACGGGTTGCGGTGGACCCATGCGGTGATCGTGGTGCGGTCGGCGGGCGTGGCGTAGCTCTTCCACCAGCGGGCCAGCAGGGCGCGTGCGATCGGGTAGTTGGCGGTGATGAACGCGCAACGGGCTTCGATCGCGTCCACGCGGGTGTGGCCTTCGGGAAGTGGTGGGATGCCGGGTCGGCCCTTCTCGCGGCATTCGCCGCACAGCCCGTCGTCGCAGGCGGCGGTGTAGTCCGACGGAGCGCGCTCCAACCAGCACCGCACGCACGGGGTGCCGCGCAGGGCGGGCACGGCGGCCCGGTCGTAGTCCAGGCCGCCGGCGTAGACGGTGGCCCGGGGCGGTTGGTCGTCGGCTCCGGCGCGGGGCCCGTAGTCGGCCGCGAGTGCGTCCCGCCGGTCCTGGCGGCGCAGCTCGGCGCGGCGTGCCGGTGTCAGGGTGCGGCGGGCTTCGGGACGAAACTCCGTACGTCCGTCACGTGGGGCGGTGTCGCGGGCGGAGTGACGTGGCGGCGGGACGTACGCGGGACGGCGTTGGAGGTAGGCCGTGCCGAACGTGGCGATGACCGCCCGGTCGGTGTCGGTGCCGGCGGCCTTCCACCGGGCACGCAGGTGGACCTCGGCACGGTCGGGGTAGCGCTCGATGGTGTCGACGCAGTCGGCGACGATGCCGAACGTGTGCTGATCCAGTTTGCTCAGCAAGTGGCCGGCGTAATGCTTCGCGGCCGTGAGTTCACCGCCGCAGACGGCATCCACGATACGTTCCAGACAATCTGAGATACTCGACTTCTCAGCCACGGGAACCAACTTTCGATACGATTTTTGGGTTATGCCGGGCTTGACGTTCCCAGCAATTCCTACGATTCGATCGTATCGCCGCAAAGCGCCTAGAACAATGATCCGACACGATATAGCCGCACCCGAAAGGGTGGTTCCGACGGTTTTTGCTTTTCGTAAGCACACCGGGAAGGGATGACAGGAGGGGCGGCGCGACACCGAGGGCAGGCCCCCGGCCTGCCCGTGCTCGCCTGACCAGGGGACGGTGGCGGCATGTCAAATCGCGCGCTTTGGCCGGAACAATTTCAGCAAAATAGGTGGGGTGAGGGGCCCCGCGTATTTTGCGTGCTTTGAAATTGTTCCGGCCAGCGATTTGACATGGCGACATCGGCCCATACACTGCGCCGCCCCTCCTGTTGTTCCTGGAGGTGACGTGCGGTGCGCAGGTCGCTCCCGGTGAGGCGCTGGGGCCGACACCTGATACCCCGAGGGGCGGAAGGCCGGGACGGCCGACCTGAGCCGGTCGCCCCGGGCGTCCGATGCGGAAGCCCCGAGAGGCCACCCGTCCACCGGAGCGGACGATTCCGTCAAGACCGCTTCGGCACGCAGATCCGAACACGGACGGGGCCGTATCCACCCCGAGCCGCCTGGACTCCCGAACCAATTCTACCGTGAGGACGGCCGGACATCTGAATGACACGCCGGGCGGAGCACCCGCTCCGGGCGACGTGGGAATGTTGCTCTTCACCCCCACGTCGCCCAGAATGGATGACACGTGCAGATCAGGCGGGAGAGCCCATACCAGCCGGTTCCGGCCTATTAGTCGGGGTTGTGCGAACCTCACCGGTCTTGGCGACGGCCGCGGTGGCGTAGCGCAGTGCGGGCCCGATGTCGTCGATTTCGAATTCGAGCACGGAGTGCTTCTCGCCGTCCCTCTCGTAGGAACGTTGCCGCAACCGGCCCTGTGCGATGGCCCGTGTGCCGCGCGCAAGCGATTGGGCGACGTGTTCGGCGAGCTGGTTCCAGCAGGTGCAGCGCAGGAAAAGTGTGTCGCCGTCCCGCCATTCCCCGGCTTTACGGTCGAAGGTGCGCGGGGTGGACGCGATGGTGAAGTTGGCGACCGCCACACCGGCTTGGGTGAAGCGCAGCTCGGGTTCGGCGGTGAGGTTGCCGATGATGGTCAGAGTCGTTTCGCCGGCCATGTCACTTCTCCTCGTCGGTTGTGGGGCCCTCGGTCGACGTGCCCGTCGATGCGGGTGCGGGCCGGCGGAACAACTCCGCCGTGCGCATGAGCAACCGGCGGATGGAGCCCGGCTTCATCCCCTGCTCGAAGGCGATCCCGAGCAGTCCGGCCAAGCGGTGATCCGGCGCGGCATCGAGCGCGTGCCGGATCGCGTCCACGGCCAGCACGCCCTGGCCACGTACGTAGGCGTAGATCGCCAGGAGCGCTGCGGGTTCGGCGCACTCGGGCGCGGGGCATTGTCGTGTCAGTTCGGTCCACAGCCCTTCGGCGTCACCTGCGTTCTTGCCCAACGCGAACTCCATGCACCGGTCGCGCACGTCGAGGTGGCTCAGAGCGAAGGCCAGGTCCACGATCTCCGTGTCGGTCAGGGGCTGGGTGCGATAACGGGCTCGCTCGACGTGGCGACGGACCAGTTGGTACCAGGACTCGGCCGCTGCCTGCGGCTGGTGGAAACCGATCCGTTCCTGCTCGACCACGTCGGCCAGGAGACGGGCTCGGCGACTCAGCGCTTCATCGCTGTCCGGGCGCAACGCGTTCACGAGCGCTTCGCGGCTTGGACGGGTGACCACTCCCCTGGCGATCTGGGACAGGTGGATCGGAGAGGTCTCCGGGTCGGGCAGTGCTCCGTTGTTGTCCGGGGCGCCGTACTCGAACCAGCGGGCGCCCCTGGTGATGGTGGGCACGCCGAAGATGACCGGTGTCAGGCCGTCCGTGGCGAAGACAGCGGACAACTGCGCGGCCAGCCGCTCGTAGCTGAGGCAGTCGTGGTCGTCACCGACGATGAGTGCGTAAACGCGGTCCGCGTCGTGGCTGTGCAACTGGGTGGACAGGTCGTGGGCGGTCTGCCGGTACTGGTGGGAAGTCGAGGGAAGATCGATCCTTGCCGTGAGGGTGATCCGACCGTCACGGACCATGACCGCGACCAGTGAGTCGGTCGGGTAGAACTCCAGCAGGTGGGGCACTGCGGCGATGAGGTCACCCGGGTCGGACAGGTTCGCCGAGTCCAAGGTGTCGAAGGGTCCGGTTCCGATTGGGATGTCGTTCATGGTGTATGCCTCTCCGGATCGAGGCCGGTCACGTTGCGGGAAACTGTGCGACTGGTGATGAAACCCGTGTGGAGAATCGTTCATCTGCGGTGCAGTCGTCCGCTTGTAGACCTGGCCTGGGCGGTCCGGGTGTTGTGCCCGCCGCCTGGGGTTCGGGCACAGGGCGTGCGCGGGTGGGGCAAACGCTTTTTGTTTGCGGCACCCGCGCACGCCCTGTAGAACCAGGCGGGCGGTGGGCACAACACATGGGTTGCACTGGTCCTCCTATCCCCCACCATCTCCGCTTTGCGGTGGGGAGATGATGTGGCGCGGGTGGTCACGCCCCCAGGTGATGCCGTCGCTGATCGCGCGTTCGCGCTCGATGACGGTGTACGCGCCGTCGGCGATGTGCTGGGCCGCTGCCTGCCGCAACGTTCCTGCGATCGTCTGTTCATCCAGCCGCGTGAGCCGGCCCATCCGGGCTGCTGCTCTCACCAGTGCCAGCCGCCGGGTCCCCGGTTGTGCTTCCCGAACTCGTCGGGCTTCGTCGCTGAGCGCGGCGCGCAGGTAGGCGTCGGGGAGACTGGTCGTGACCGGGGTGTCGGCCGGTGGTGCGTGGGTCAGGGCGGCCACCAACCATTGCGGCAACGGTTGCACCGGGGCTCCGACGGCCAATTCGTACCGGCCGTCCGGGGTCGTGGCACCGATGGTGAGGACGTAGCCGCCGTGGCCCCGTGTGTCGATCAGCGGACCGATCCGGGATTGCGTGTTGCCCAGCCGCGTTCCCGACGGGGCGGCGAAGTACAGGTGCCGGCCGTCGTTCGGAGTTCGCACGGTGAACGTGGTCGGCACCCACTCCCCCGCCTCCAGCGCCGCCGACGTGAGGGAGTCACCGCCGTGGCGGAACGGCGCGGCGGTGTGGCCGTGATGTGCCGCGTCGTCCAGGTCCAGCACAACCAGACCTGCGGGGCCGGTTGCAATCGCGGGATTGGCGTCGGGGACAGCCCGCCACCACTGGTCGATCCGGTCGTCGTCAGTGGACGCCCGCGATTCCCAGTCGGTGATGGCGGGCCGTTTCGAGCCGGGGTGGCCGGGGAAGACCGGCCAGCCTCGTCGGGCCGCTGCCAGCGCCGCGTTCCGCAGACCGTGTGCAGACACCGTGGTTCACCTCTTTCCGGAAGGGCGGGGCAGGAGGGCAGACGAGGGTGGGTGTTGCCCTGCACTGCGTGTCCGGCGAGCAGCGGTTCGTTCGCCGCGACGGAGGACACCGGCGGTGCACCGCTGCGCGAACCTGCCTCCGAGTTCGTCGACAGTGATATCGGCAAGTGCGCAAGATTGGAGGGGTTGTGCAAAGCCGGTGAGGACCCCTCCGGCGACGGCGTTGGAGGGGTCCTTCGTCGATCAGGACGGCGAAGGCCGGTCCTGGAGGGGAACGTCGTCCAACGACTCGACGAACCAGGGTGCTTTCTCGTACACGCTGGAGCGCTGGTACGCCGGGACCGGCGTGCCGGTGGAACCCATGACCGGGGCGAGGTCGTCGGCGAGCATCGTGGATTCGGCGGCTGCGCGCAGCGCCATGCACCAGGCGTAGGCGTCGTTGGACTGCCAGCCGGGGCATTCGGATATCTGGTAGAGGTAGGTGTTCACGGCCTTGGCCACTGCGGCCGGGCGGAACCGGGCGGTCACGATGGTGGCGAGGTAGCGGGGAGCCTGGTTCGTCTCGCCGTAGCGGTGGTTGACGCTGCGGTAGTTCTCGTTCCACAGCAGCGTTCCGGCGTCGTCGGCGTCGGACCGGGTGTGGAGGATGCCGAGTTGGAGTGCGGCGTTGACCAGCAGGTCTATGTGGGCCATGCTCACGACGAAAACGGACATGACGGAACTCCTTGCCAGAGTGGTGTTGTCGGCGAGGTGCCTCTCCGGAAGCCGGGAGGGTGTGCGAGTCAGACGGTGAGCAGGTCGAATGCCTGCTGCTTGCGGCGGGTGACGGTGCTGCCGGTCAGGACGCGGTGTGCCCGGACGGCCGGCGTGGTGGCGGGTGCGTGGTGGTCCAGGTATTCGGTGACGGCTTGCAGGCCGGCCCATCGGGTGCCTCGGATTCGGTCCTGGGTGGAGGCGTCGGTCCACAGACGCAGCAGCGTGGTGCGGCGGCGTTCGGCGTTGGCACGCGTGCGGGGCGGTGCGGTGCGGTCGTCCACCGGCCAGACCGTTTCGACGATTTCGCGGAACTCCGGTGTGGTGAGCCCGGTGTCGATCAGCCGGGTGGCCTCGGCTTCGAACTCGTCGGCGTAGTGGTAGATCAGGTTCAGCTTGGCGCGGATGTCCGCCACGGTGATCCGGGAGTTGCGAGTGTGGCGTACCTCGACCGACGACGTGGTGGTGGCGATGGCCAGGCCGAGTTGGTTGGCGCACGCCACGCGGAAGGGCACCGCGCAGACGCGGAACGCGGTGCTGCCGTCGTGGGAGTCGAACACCGCCAGGTACAGGTCGACCCGGTCAATGCCGCCGATCCTCATCGTGGTGGGCAGCTTCATCGTGGCGAACGTGCGCCGGCCGTCGTCGAGCGACCCGACGTGCGCCAGGCCCGCCGCGCCGGATTCGGCGACCAGGGTGTCGAGCACCGCCGCCTGGTCTTCGTTCTGGGTGACGCCGTAGCCCTTGCCGACCGAGCTGAGGTAGCGGGTCTTGTTGGTGCGCGGGTCCGTGCGCACGAGCATCACCTGGTCGGGGTTGTCCACGGCCGTCACGCCCAGCGGGGTGACGTCCATGCCGGTCTGGGTGACCTTGCGAATGTTCCAGCCGGTCAGACCGGCTGCGCTCATCGCCTGCAAGGCGTTGCCCGCGTGGGTCACAGTGGTGCCGGTGGTTTCCCAGGCGCTCAGGCGCCGGACAACCTGTGTGGTGTGTGCTGCGGGGGTGGTGGCGGATTCGAACATGATCCTGTTCCTTTCCGGGCATGGGAAAGAGGGCATGGCCGGGGGAAGTCGGCCACGCCCTCCGGGTTCAGGGGGTTCTGCGGTTCAGGCTGCCTGGTCGTCGGCGGCGTCGAGGCTGCGGCCGTCCGAGTCGGCCTGGACAGGATCAACAGGCTCGTCGCCTGCGTCGACCGGGTCCAGGTCGGTGTCGACGGCCAGATGCGCGTCGGCGGTCGGGTCGTTGACCAACTGTTCGACCCAGTGCAGCCTGATGCCCCACTTGGCCAGCGCGGCGAAGTAACGTTTCTGCTCCGGAGTGGGGGTGCGCCAGGTCTCCACACTGGTCGACGCCTCGAACGCGGCGAGCACCACCGCCAGGGCGACCATGGTGGCCTGGTCGGCATTGGCTTTGGTCAGCTTCTGCGACAGCGGGTTCCGGCCGCCACCTTTGGATTCTTTGAGGTCGAGCAGGCGGCAGGCGAAGACGTGGTTCCGTTCCATCGCACGCCGCAGTTCGTGGTCGCCTTCGACCAGACTGCGCGCTATGAACTGCCCGGCCGCGCGGGGAGGACTGCCCGCGAGCAGCGTGCGCAATGCGGTGTGCCGGACCGTTTCGGCGGCACGCCACGCCTTGTTGTTGCGCAGCACGCGGACACGGGCGGCTTTCCGCTCCGGCGTCCACTCCGGAGAGGCGGACGCCTGGGGGTTGACGCTCCACACTTCGACGTGGCCGTGGGAGGCCCAGTCGCGGCAAAGGTGGATCGCGGTCGCCGTGCCCGCAAGGGTGTTCGAGGTGACGATCGCGGCATGGCCGGGACACGACTCGTGTCCGGCGGCCTTGTCGTCCAGCCGCGTCCGGTCTTTGCGGCCCCGGTACAGGCGGTCCAGCCGTTGCGCCCCGGCGGGCATCGTGTCGCCGACGACTTCCACGCCCGCCGCGCGCACCGTGGCGGCCAGTTCGTCGCGCGCGTCACGGAGCCGGTACTCCTGGTGCCACTCGGCCAGCGCGTGATCGAACCCCGCCGGGTCTGCCTCCAGGGTGTCGACCAACTCCCGGTAGGCGTCTTCATCGTCCTCGAACTCGGCCAGTTCGGCGGCCTGGAGCAGCGACAGTTGAGGGAAGTCCCGCAACGCCGTGGTGGCCTTCTCGCTGCGCCGGGTCCGCAACCCCGCCTCGACGCTCTCCACACCCACGCTCAACTCGTCCGCGACCTCCTCAACGCTGAGCCCGAACAACGTGAGTTCCTCGAAGATCCGCGCGGTGTCGGCGGTGTCGTAGCCGCTGCGCACCTCGTTGGCCAACCACTGATCCCGCAACCACCGCCACTGCCGAACATCGTCTGACTCGGTCACGATCGCCGGGATCAGCAGGTCCTCGCCCGGTAGTGAGATCGCGATGATCGTCCGGCAATGCCCGTCCTGCACCCGATAACGACCGTCCTCGGCAGGGTGGACGATGACCGGGATGCGGACACCGTGCCTGCGGACACTGGCACACAGATCCGGCTTCTCCGCCTCGATGTCACCGATCGTGCGCGAGTTCCGGTCCAACACCAACATGCGCGGGTCCAACAGCTCGAACCGCGTGTTGCTCCACGATTGTTCGCTCACAACAGTTCCCTTCGGTAGGCGCAACCGCCGGCCAACCCGCACGCCGGATCACCGGCCCTCCTCACAGGGCCTCCGGTCCGCGATGTCGACCCGACGGATCTCCGCCCACCCGAACACCACTTGGTTTCGAGGGCCGGTGTTCGGGCGGGGCCCGCTCGTCCCGGGTGGCGACGGGGTCCGTGTCCAACCGCGTCAGCGGGGTGCCGGGTTCTGCCCGACCGAAGGGAGGAAGCAGCAGAACCCGGCACCCCGCGCGGTTTGACACGGACACCGACGTCACCCACGATCACGAGCCCCGCCCGAACACCAACCTCGAAACATTTCTCACTGCGAAGTCACGCTCGCCGAGGCCACGCTCGCCACCGTCTCGAACTACCACAGCCACTTCAACCGACGGAATATCGAGGCCGAGGCACACCGGCAGAGCGCACACCTGCGCGTCGCCGACGGTGACCGCGACCAACTGGCCGGTGATGTCGTGCGCGCGGTGCTCGGCTCTGAGGACGTCGTCACTTTGGAGCCGGCGTCGCTGGCCGACGAGCCGGCCGCACTGCGCCGTAATTCCGGCGAGAGCGTGTTCATCGAACACAACAGCCGACGGTTACCCACCGGCCGCACCCTGCGCGAGGAATCCGCGCTGGCGGCATGGGACAGACTCACCGACGGCCAACGGCTCCGATCCGACACCGTCGACCACGCCCTCTTCGCCATGCCGTTGCGATCCTCGCTGAAAGCAGGCTTCCAGCGCTGCCAGGCTGCCCTTCAGCTCGTCGAGCCGCCCGCGGTAGTTGCGATCCTCGCGGGAAGCGGGCTTCCAGCGCTGCGTTCCGACTGCCACCCCAGGCATCGGGGCGTGAGGATTGCGATCCTCGCTGGAAGCGGGCTTCCAGCGCTGCCGACCGTCACGGGCGCGGCGAACTCGTGCGTCGTGTTGCGATCCTCGCTGGAAGCGGGCTTCCAGCGCTGCAGCAGGTCCCGGACGTAGACGACCTCCGGCGGGACGTTGCGATCCTCGCTGGAAGCGGGCTTCCAGCGCTGCGCCGGGGTATGGAGCAGGCCGGGCACGATCTGGTCGTTGCGATCCTCGCTGGAAGCGAGCTTCCAGCGCTGCGCCTGGTGGCCGCGCTGGAGAGCCCGGACGCGCAGGTTGCGATCCTCGCTGGAAGCGGGCTTCCAGCGCTGCTCCATTCGCTCACGGCGTTTACACGGCCTTCTCGGAGTTGCGATCCTCGCTGGAAGCGGGCTTCCAGCGCTGCCCGTCCGCCACCAGCTCCTGCCGCAACGCCTCGCTGTTGCGATCCTCGCTGGAAGCGGGCTTCCAGCGCTGCCATGGCGTGGGCCCACAGTTGGGCGAGGTCGCCCATGTTGCGATCCTCGCTGGAAGCGGGCTTCCAGCGCTGCTCGCGTCGACCGGGGTCTCGCCGTCGACGTCGTAGTTGCGATCCTCGCTGGAAGCGGGCTTCCAGCGCTGCCGTCCGCACGCTGACCTGAGCGGCCGGGTCGACCTGTTGCGATCCTCGCTGGAAGCGGGCTTCCAGCGCTGCCGCTTGCCGAACCGGGGCTCGGCGTCGTAGGCGCGGTTGCGATCCTCGCTGGAAGCGGGCTTCCAGCGCTGCCGAACGGCTTCGGGTGCGCCTGGCGCGCGACCTGCGGTTGCGATCCTCGCTGGAAGCGGGCTTCCAGCGCTGCCCCTGACCCCGGCCGGCGACGACATCTACGCCGAGGGGTTGCGATCCTCGCTGGAAGCGGGCTTCCAGCGCTGCCGGTCGTCGACCAGGCTGCCGGCGAGCACGTCGACGTTGCGATCCTCGCTGGAAGCGGGCTTCCAGCGCTGCCGGTCGACCTCGTCCAGAGCGTCTTCGATCAACTTCGGTTGCGATCCTCGCTGGAAGCGGGCTTCCAGCGCTGCGCACGGGGGGCGTCGGCGGGATGGGCGCGATGCTGCTGTTGCGATCCTCGCTGGAAGCGGGCTTCCAGCGCTGCTCTGCGCCCGGAAGGCGCTGCCCTCGCCGAGCGGGAAGTTGCGATCCTCGCTGGAAGCGGGCTTCCAGCGCTGCCCCAGACCGAGGCCCAGATCCAGGCCCTGACGGAGTTGCGAGGCAGCGCTGGAAGCGGGCTTCCAGCGCTGCCTCGCTGGACCATCCCGATCCGCACAACAAGAGGAGGTTGCGATCCTCGCTGGAAGCGGGCTTCCAGCGCTGCTTTTCGCACACCATGCACCGGGGCCGATGTTGGCGTTGCGATCCTCGCTGGAAGCGGGCTTCCAGCGCTGCGGGCACGGGCAGAGGAGAACGCAATGGCGAAGCAGGAGTTGCGATCCTCGCTGGAAGCGGGCTTCCAGCGCTGCGCGCGTCAGCAGCTCGACCGGCGCGGCTCCCCAGCGGTTGCGATCCTCGCTGGAAGCGGGCTTCCAGCGCTGCGGACTACGTGGGGCGGCGAGCCGTTCCCGGCAACGCGTTGCGATCCTCGCTGGAAGCGGGCTTCCAGCGCTGCGCGCGTCAGCAGCTCGACCGGCGCGGCTCCCCAGCGGTTGCGATCCTCGCTGGAAGCGG
>NZ_JBFABG010000014.1:154648-155300 GCF_040640215.1 Actinosynnema sp. NPDC023587
GCGGGCTTCCAGCGCTGCGGACTACGTGGGGCGGCGAGCCGTTCCCGGCAACGCGTTGCGATCCTCGCTGGAAGCGGGCTTCCAGCGCTGCCCGACGCGGGACAGCCGATCACGACCGACGGGGTTGCGATCCTCGCTGGAAGCGGGCTTCCAGCGCTGCCTTTACTGCGCGGGCGAATTCGACGTGGTCACCTCCGTTGCGATCCTCGCTGGAAGCGGGCTTCCAGCGCTGCAAATCGCACGACGCGATGGCCTCGGGTCGCTGGTGTTGCGATCCTCGCTGGAAGCGGGCTTCCAGCGCTGCCTCCGAAGCCGGTCGACGCACGGTGGCCATGTCCGTTGCGATCCTCGCTGGAAGCGGGCTTCCAGCGCTGCACCCACTCGGCGGGAATGAGCGGCTGCCGGTTGTAGTTGCGATCCTCGCTGGAAGCGGGCTTCCAGCGCTGCGACGGCGATCTCCGGCGGCCGGTTCCGGTCCTCGCGGTTGCGATCCTCGCTGGAAGCGGGCTTCCAGCGCTGCATGGTTACTGCTAGTTACGGGTTGTGGCTGTCAGGAGTTGCGATCCTCGCTGGAAGCGGGCTTCCAGCGCTGCATGGTTACTGCTAGTTACGGGTTGTGGCTGTCAGGAGTTGCGATCCTCGCTGGAAGCGG
>NZ_JBFABG010000014.1:155395-200125 GCF_040640215.1 Actinosynnema sp. NPDC023587
TGCGGGCTTCCAGCGCTGCTCGCCGAGTGGAGAGCCCACCTCGGCACGGTCGACGTTGCGATCCTCGCTGGAAGCGGGCTTCCAGCGCTGCTCCTGGTCCGGCGCCGAGGCCGGGTGGGCGCTGAGTTGCGATCCTCGCTGGAAGCGGGCTTCCAGCGCTGCCGTTTATTTCCCCACACCGGGGGCCCGCGAGTCAGTTGCGATCCTCGCTGGAAGCGGGCTTCCAGCGCTGCCCGCCGCGCTGCGTGCTCGCGGCGACCAGGGCGGCGTTGCGATCCTCGCTGGAAGCGGGCTTCCAGCGCTGCGTGGCGCGGCCGTTGCGACGGCCGCCGGTGGTGACGTTGCGATCCTCGCTGGAAGCGGGCTTCCAGCGCTGCAGGGTGTCGCGCACGATCCCGCCGACCTCGGCGAGTTGCGATCCTCGCTGGAAGCGGGCTTCCAGCGCTGCCCTGGATGACCAGGCTAAATGGTGTCCCCATGAATCGGGAACATCGCCGATGTTCCATTATCCGGGATGACACGCCGACGCCGGCTTCGGAACCTCCCGGCGTGTCACGTCACGCTTGGGGTTCCGAAGCACCACCTACCAGTTCCGGAACCGGCAGGTTCACGAACCGGGGGCGACCGACGCATCCGGGCTCTGCGGCACTCAACGATCTCACGACCGAACCGGGGCCCGCCACGACCGTGCGCTCGGCGCGGTCGACCGTGAACGACCGAGCCGATGAACCCCGAGGCCTCGGGGTTCATCGACAACTCCTTCCGCTGCCACGGTCCCGGACTGCCACAACCCGGCACGGCACACCGACCGCCCGCCTGTTCGAGCGGTCGTGTCCGTGGACACCGCCTGTCACCCTGTTGAGGACTCGTCTCGGGACACCCCGGCCCAACCGCCCACCCCCTGTTCGCAGCCAGAACGGACGGCAATGGCAGTGATGGGAATACCGGAACCTTATCGTCGTGCGTCGGCGACAGGCGCCAATCGGCGTCGGTGTCCTGATGTGGTCGCTTTCCCCCGATATGGCTACACGCGTTCGCCGATGCCCATGCGGAGTTGGGTTTCCTGGGCCCGTTCGGCGGCGGCGCTGGCTCCGTAGTGGCGGGGCATGTCCTCCGACGCCCAACCAAGAAGGAGCATGAGGTCGCCGGTGTCGCCGCCGGCCCGTTTCCACTCGTGGGCGAAGTTGTGACGCCAACGGTGGGCGTGCACGCCGGTCAGGCCGGCCGCCAGGCCCCGGCGTTTGAGCATGATCTTGACACCATTCGGGGCCAACCGGCGGACGCCTCGTTCGGCCAGCCAGAGGTCCGGGAATTCGGCGGCTTTGTGTTTGCCGCGGGCGCGGAGGTAGCGGGACAGGGCGCGGGCGGTTTTCGGGCCGAACCGGACCCGGCGGTCCTTGTCGCCCTTACCCCGGTAGCGGACCGATTCGGTGTCCAGGTCGACGTCGGTCAGGGTGAGATTGCCGACTTCGGACAGGCGTGCACCGGTGTTGTAGTAGAGACGGATCAGGGCCTCGTCGCGCAATGCGACGAAATCCTTGCCCTTGCAGGTGCCGAGGACTTTCTTCGTGTCGTCGTCACGGATGACGGGAATCAGTTTCGTCGTGGTCTTCGGCTGTTTCACCCGGTCCATCGGGGAACGGTCGATGTCCTCCTCGTCGTCGCGCAGCCAGCGGAAGAACTGCTGCAACCCTTTGTGCTTGTTCAGCGCGGTCGCTCCCGAGCGGGTGTCGATCATCCACGCCTGGAAGTGCTCGACGTGGGCGCGGGTCACCTCGCACGGGTCCCCGGCCGCGTCGTCCGCATCAGGGTCCGGAGAGTGCTCAACCAGGTAGCGGGCCAACTGGGCCGCCGCGAGGAGGTAGTTGTAGCGGGTGGTCTCCGGGTGACCGGCCGAGCGCAGGGTCCGGTCCCAGTCGCGGAGGTAGCCCGACCAGGTCTTCGACAGACCGGTGGTGATCTTGTCCAGGTCCAGCAGGGGCATGGCGGAACTCCCCGAGTCAAGGTGTCGCCGAGCGGCGTGCTTGACCCGTCCGAACATCCCAAGATCACAAAAAGAGGGCCTTCGCAGTATCTGACCTGCGAAGACCCTCTTGGCCGTCGGGACGACAGGATTCGAACCTGCGACCCCTTGACCCCCAGTCAAGTGCGCTACCAAACTGCGCCACGTCCCGGCCGCATCCCGTTGTGGGGTGCCCGGATAGCTTAGCGCACCCCACAACGGGCCCCCGACACGGCCCCCCGCGTGGTCGATCTCAGGGGGCTGACCTGGGACGGAGGCCCGCCTGGTGGCGGACCTCCGGTTTCCCGCGGTCGACTGCCGTTCCCCCGGATCGACGCCACGTCACTATGCGTTCGCCGGGTTTCGTGCACTACCGCCGAAAGTCGAGTCATCTTTGTCAACTTTCGACGGACCAGTCGGTAGCCGGGCTTCCAGGGACCAGCTTCCGTCCGCCCGCTCCTCCGTCTCCAGGGTTCCTCCCACGAGGCCCACTCGCTCCGACAGACCGTGCAGGCCCGTTCCGCCCGACTCCGGCGGGGTGGGGCGGGTGGTGGGGGTTCCGTTGGTCACGGCGATCTTCAGGGTTCCGTCTTGTTGCGACAGTCGCACGTGGACCGGTGTGCCGGGCGCGTGTTTCGTCACGTTGGTCAGTGCTTCCTGGACCACCCTGAACGCCGCTCGGCTCACCGACGGCGGCAGGGGGGTGGGTACGGCCGCTTCCAGGGTTATGGTCAGGCCCGCCGCCGCCGCGCGTTCCACCAGGAGTGCGATGTCCTCGTAGCCCTGGTTGGGTTCCGCGGTGAGCAGGCCGAGTGCGGCTCGCATCTCGGCCAGCGCCTCTTTTGCCAGGGCACGCAGGCGTCTGGCGGTTTCGCGGGTCTCCGCGGACTCCGTGGTGGCGGCCAGGGCAGCGGACTCCACGGCGATCAGCGTGGCGTGGTGGCCCACCGCGTCGTGGATCTCGCGGGCTATCCGGGCACGCTCGGACGCGCGTGCGCTGGTTTCCCTCGCCTCCAGTTCCGCCTCCCTCGCCCGGGACGCCTCGGCGAGGGTTTCCGTCAGCTTCTCCCTGGTCGCGATCAGGGCTCCGAGGGCCGCGGGGGCTCCTGACATGAACAGGCTGAACGAGTACGTCAGCAGGATCGCGCCCGCGGTCAGGTGCTGCTGCACGACCACCAGGGTGGCCGGGAACGCCGTGGTGAGCAGTACCCAGCAGGTGATCGACCTCAGGGACGACCCACGCCCCACCCTGTACAGCGCCACGACCGCGGGCGGCCAGCCCAGACCTCCGGCCAGGGCCGGCAGGCAGGCGAGCACCGCCGGCCACGGCCGCCAGTGGCGCAGGGGCAGGAGCAGGCAGGCGGCGAGGGCCGCGGGGATGGACCACGGGTACGGGCCGCCGTCCGCCAGGAGCACCAGGGTGGCCGGGACCGCCACGGCCGGGAGCTCCCGGAGGACCCTCACCACGCGCCGCCGACCTGGTGGGCCACCAGGGCCGCCTGCACCCGGTTCTCCACGCCCAGCTTGGTCAGCACCGTCGACACGTAGCTCTTCACCGTCGCCTCGCTCAGGCCCAGGCTGGTGGCGATGGCGTGGTTCGACCGGCCGTTGGCCAGCAGCGCCAGCACCTGCTTCTCCCGGGCGCTGAGGTTGTCGAGCTGCGGGTTCTGGCGGAACCGGCCGGCGGTGCGGAACTTGGGCAGCAGGCGGGCGGTGATCCTCGGGTCGAGCACCGCCCCGCCCGCCGCCAGGTCCACGACGGCCCTGGTCAGGGCTTCCGGCTCGGCGTCCTTGAGCAGGAAGCCCTGGGCTCCCAGCTCCAGCGCGGTCGCCACGTAGTCGTCCAGGTCGAACGTCGTCAGCACGGCCACCGCGGGCGGGTTCGTCCACGCCAGCAGCGCGCGCAGCGCGGCCAGCCCGTCCATCCCCGGCATCTGCACGTCGACCAGCGCCACGTCCGGCCGGTACCGCCGCACGGCGTCGAGCAGGGCCGCGCCGTCCGCCGCCTCGGCGACGACCTCGACGCGCCCGTCCGCCTCCAGCAACACCCGCAGCCCCCGCCGCAGCAGCGCCTCGTCGTCCGCGAGGACCAATCGCACCGGCACGTGGTCAGGCAACTGCATTCCGCCCGCGGGGGCAACCGATCACTTCTTCGGCTTCTTCTCCCGCACCCGCACCGAGATGCGCACCGGGCTGCCCTCGAAGCCGAACTCCTCGCGGAGCTTGCGCTCGATGTACCGCCGGTACCCGGACTCCAGGAAACCGGTCGTGAACAGCACGAACGTGGGCGGCCGGGTGGAGGCCTGGGTGGCGAACAGCACCTTGGGCTGCTTGCCGCTGCGCACCGGCGGCGGGGTGGCGGCGATCAGGTCGCCCAGCCACGAGTTCAGCCGTCCGGTGGGCACCCGGGTGTCCCACGAGTTCAACGCCGTGCGCAGGGCGGGCGCGAGCTTGCGGACCGCGCGGCCGGTGAGCGCGGAGATGTTGACCCGCTCGGCCCACGGCACGCGGACCAGGCCGCGCTCCAGCTCGCGGACCATCGCGTACCGCCGGTCCTCGTCCACCAGGTCCCACTTGTTGAACGCCAGCACGACCGCGCGACCGGAGTCGACGGCCATGGTCAGCACCCTCAGGTCCTGCTCGCTGATCGGCTCGGACGCGTCCAGCAGCACGATCGCGACCTCGGCGGACTCGATCGCGGCCTTGGTGCGCAGCGACGCGTAGTACTCCGCGCCCGACGCGAAGTTCACCCGCTTGCGCAGGCCAGCGGTGTCCACGAACCGCCACACGTCGTCGTCCAGCTCGACGAGCGAGTCGACCGGGTCCACGGTGGTGCCCGCGACCGCGTCGACCACCGAGCGCTCCTCGCCGGTGAGGCGGTTGAGCAACGACGACTTGCCGACGTTCGGCCGGCCGACGAGGGCGACCCGGCGGGGTCCGCCGGTGTTCACGCCGAACGTGTCGCGCGGCGTCTCGGGCAGCGCCTCCAGGATCTTGTCCAGCAGGTCGCCGGAGCCGCGCCCGTGCAGGCCGCTGACCGGGACCGGCTCGCCCAGGCCCAGCGACCACAGCATGGCCACCTCGCCCATCAGCCGCTCGTCGTCGACCTTGTTCGCGACCAGGATCACCGGCCGCTTGGACTTGCGGAGCACCTTCACGGCGGCTTCGTCGGTGGTGGTCGCGCCGACCGTCGAGTCGACCACGAACACGATCGCGTCGGCGGTGTTCATGGCCAGTTCGGCCTGCGCCGCGACGGAGGCCATCATGCCGGTGGCGTCGGGCTCCCAGCCGCCGGTGTCGACCACGGTGAACTTGCGGCCGTTCCACAGCGCGTCGTACGCCACCCGGTCCCGGGTCACGCCCGGCACGTCCTGCACGACCGCTTCGCGCCGGCCGATGATGCGGTTGACCAGCGTCGACTTGCCCACGTTCGGCCGGCCCACGACGGCCAGGACGGGCTGCGGGACGACGCCGCCCCCGTCGCCGTCGATCCCGTCACCGTCGAACGTCGACCACTCGGACTCGTCCGCCCAGGTGCCGTCCAAGTCCGTCATCCTGCTTCTCCACTCACGCTTCGCCTGCTGTCGAGCTCGGCCACCAACGTGGCCAAGCGGTCGCGGACCTGCTCGGTCGCCTTCTCCAGCCCTTGCCGGCCCTTGCCGGCGTCGAGCTCGAACGGCTTGCCCACCAGCACGTCCACCACGGGTCGGAACCTCCGGCCGGACCCCTCCGGGCGACGGGTGCCCCGGCACGCCACGGGCACCACGAGGGCACCCGACGACCGGGCCAGCCACGCCGCGCCCTGCTGGGCCTGGGCCACGTCGCCGGTGCCGCGCGTGCCCTCGGGGAACACCCCGACGACCCCGCCGCCGCGCAGCACCCTCTGGGCCGCGAGCAGCGGCGCGCGGTCGGGCACGCCGCGCCGGACGGCGAGCTGGCCGATCCGCCGCAGGCCCCGTCCGGCGATCCCGCGGAACATCTCCTGCTTGACCAAGAACACCACACGCCGGGGCAGGACCCCGAACAGGATGGGGCCGTCCACCATCGAGCTGTGGTTCGCGACCAGCACCACCGGTCCGGTCGCCGGCATCCCGGCCGCCCCGACCAGCCGCACCCGGAACGACCTGGCGACGGGCCAGCGACCGATCCAGCGCCCGACGTCCATCAGCCGGGGCCAGGTGCCCTCGGGGAGGTCCTCGTTCACCCGCCCACCGCCACGACCCGCAGTCCGCGCCGCTCCACCAGGTCCACCAGGGCCGCGAGCACGCCGGCCAGGTCGAGCGACGTGGTGTCCAGCTCGACGGCGTCGTCGGCGGGCCGCAGCGGCGACACCGCGCGGGTCGAGTCGTAGGTGTCCCGCCGCCGCACGTCGGCCAGCGTCGCGTCCACTGTGGACGTGCGGCCGGCCGCGTGGTCCTGCTTGGTGCGCCGCTGCGCGCGGGCGCGGGCGTCGGCGGTCAGGTACACCTTCAGCGCGGCGTCGGGCACGACCACCGTGCCGATGTCGCGGCCTTCCACGACGATCCCGCCGGCGCTGCCCAGCGCGGCGGCGATGATCTCGCGCTGCCGCGCCACGAGCAGTTCGCGCACCTCGGGCACGGCCGAGACCGGGGACACCGCGAGGGTCACCTCGGGGCCGCGGATCTCCGCGCCGACGTCCACGCCGTCCACCGCGGTGGTCGACCGCTCCGGGTCGTCGCCCTGGTCCAGCCTGGTCTCGCGGGCCACTTCCGCGACGCGGTCGGCGTCGGTCGGGTCCACGCCCGCGCGCAGCACCGCCAGCGCCACCGCGCGGTACATCGCGCCCGTGTCCAGGTACCGAGCGCCGAGCGTCGCCGCCAGCCGGCGCGCGGCGGAGGACTTGCCGGTGCCGGACGGCCCGTCCAGGGCCACCACGCCACGCAGCTCACCGTGTGCCACCGGGATTTCCTCCTCGAACGCCTGCCTCGTCGTCAACCTCCTATTGTGCCTGGTGTGAGCCGTCACACCCGAATCGGCCTCACTGGTCGAGGTCGGTGCGCGGGCCCGGATCACCCGGAGCACCGCGCCGGGCACGGCGATCTCGACCGCGGACAGCAGCGGCACGTCCGCCGGACTCCCCGGCCGCGCCGCGCGGGCGGGGAACTCCGAGGTGCGGGTCGGGCGTGGCGGTGAGCACCACGGAGATGAGGTCGTCCGAGGTCAGCGCGTTGCGTGCGCACCGCCGTGCGCCCGACCCCGGGTCAGTCGAGGTCGGCCAGCAGCAGGCCGCTGCGCGGTTTGGGGGTGAAGTAGGTGCTCTTGCGGGGCATCCGCCCGCCTGACGCGTGCACCGCGAGCACGTCCGCGACGGGCACGGGCGCGATCAGCAGCAGCGCGTCGGCGTCGAGCGGCACGCCGTGGGTGACCGGGTGCACGCGCGGGCTCTCCGGGTCCAGGCCGAGCGCCTTCGCCAGGAGGTGGGACTCCACGACCGCGTGGTCGAGGCCGGCCGGGGGCAGCACCACCCGCAGCGCCCGCGCGCCGGACACGGCGACCACCACGCCGGGCGACGGCCGGGTGGACACGTCGGTCCCGGCCACCTCCAGCCCGATCCCGCGCCACGCGACCGCCAGGTCGTCCAGGTCCAGGCCGGTGCCGACCAGGGCCCGGTGGATCGGCCCGACCCGCAGGTCCGGCCCGGCGGTGACGAGCGCCAGCAGCCCGGTCAGCCCGGCCGCGCCGGCGGCGGCGACCCGGTGGTTGCCGTCGGCGACCATCAGCGGGTGCGCGCCGGCGGCGGCCAGCAGGGCGTCCTGGTGGTGGCCGGGGCCTACCAGCCACAGCCAGTGCCGCCGCCCGCTCGGGTCGACCATGGACACGGCGGGCGCGGAGTCGACCTCGGCCACCAGCCGGGTCAGCCCGGAGGGTTCCGCGTCCCCCGGCGCGGGCACGGGCACCAGGAGTGCGGCGCTGGTCACACAGCCCAGACCGGCCAGGACGCGGGCCCGCTCGGCGACCACGTCGGGGTAGACCTCCTCGGTGTGGCCGACGGCCGCCGGGTCGGCCAGGCACAGCAGCCCGTACGCCGTGCCGTCCGGCCCGTCCACCCGGTAGGGCGCGACCACGTCCGCGACCTGCCGGTACGCCGTCCGGCACAGGTGGGTCAGGGCGGCGCGCGCCCCCGGTAACGCGTCCAGCAGGCCCAGTCCGGCGGCGAGCGCGGCCGGGGTGCGGTGCGGGTGCTGCACCGCCAGCAGCGTGCCGCCGCGCGCCGCCGCGAGGGCCTCCACGACCTGCTCCGGCTCGGCGAATTCGTCCACGTCAGGCCCCGGCACCCGGTCCCTGACCACCCAACCACCGCGTATGGCCCGTACCCGAACAGTCATGCGGATTATCATGCAGTCATGAACGTCGAGGTCACGCCCCTGCCGGGAATCGGCACCCGCCAGGACTTCATGATCCGGGCCGGTCGCAGGATCGGGGTGATCACCTACCGGGACGGCAAATTCGAGCTGATCGTGTCCAGCAAGGACGACCCCGACAACTGCTCGGCGTCGATACCGCTGTCGCCGACCGAGGCCAACACGCTGGCCGGGCTGCTGGGCGCACCGCAACTGGTGGCGCACCTGGAGGCCCAGCACCGCGAGGTGGCGGGCATCTCCACCAAGCAGTTCCCGATCGCGCCGGGCTCGGGCTTCGACGGCCGGCCGCTGGGCGACACCGAGCTGCGCACCCGCACCGGGGCCTCGATCGTGGCCGTGGTGCGCGCGGGCGCGGTGCACCCGTCGCCCCGGCCCGACTTCACCTTCGCGGGCGGCGACCTGGTGGTCGTGGTCGGCACCACCGACGGGTTGGCCAAGACAGCCGACATCCTGGACGGCTGAGCGTTGCACGACACCGCGATCGCACTGGTCCAACTCGGCGCGGTCTTCTTCGGCCTGGGTCTCCTGGGGAAGATGGCCTGGCGGATCGGCATCTCGCCGATCCCGCTCTACCTGATCGGCGGGCTGGCCTTCGGGCAGGGCGGCCTGATCCCGCTGCACGGCATCGAGGACTTCTCGCACATCTCCAGCGAGATCGGCGTCATCCTGCTGCTGCTCCTGCTCGGCCTGGAGTACTCGGCGGCCGAGCTGATGACCGGCCTGAAGCGCTCGTGGATGGCCGGTGTCCTGGACATCGTGCTCAACGCCGCGCCGGGCGCGATCGCCGCGCTGATCCTCGGCTGGGGGCCGGTGGGCGCGCTGGCGATGGCCGGCGTCACCTACATCTCGTCGTCCGGGATCATCGCGAAGGTGCTCGGCGACCTGGGCCGGCTGGGCAACCGGGAGACCCCGGTGGTGCTGTCGGTGCTGGTCTTCGAGGACCTGGCGATGGCGGTCTACCTGCCGATCCTGACCGCCGTGCTGGCGGGCGTGAGCTTCGTGGGCGGGATGACCGCGGTCGGCATCTCGCTGCTGGCGATCACCGTCGTGCTGGTCATCGCCCTGAAGTTCGGCCGGTACGTCTCGGCCCTGGTGGACAGCCCCGACCCCGAGGTGTTCCTGCTCAAGGTGCTCGGCGCGGCGCTGCTGGTGGCCGGCGTGGCCTCGCAGCTCCAGGTGTCGGCGGCGGTGGGCGCGTTCCTGCTGGGCATCGCGATCTCCGGCTCCACGGCGGAGAACGCCACCCGGATGCTGGAGCCGCTGCGGGACCTGTTCGCGGCGATGTTCTTCGTGGTGTTCGGGTTGAACACCGACCCGAGCTCGATCCCCCCGGTGCTGGGCCTGGCCGTGGCGCTCGCCGCGGTGACCACGCTGACCAAGGTCGCCACCGGGTGGTGGGCCGCGAAGCGGCAGGGCATCGGGAAGCTCGGCCGGGCGCGCGCGGGCGCGGCGCTGGTGGCGCGCGGCGAGTTCTCCATCGTGATCGCGAGCCTCACCGTGGCCTCCGGCGCGGTGGACGGGCAGCTCGCGGCGCTGGCGACGGCGTACGTGCTGCTGATGGCGGTGCTGGGCCCGGTCGCCGCCCGGGTGGTGGAACCGTTGGCCCGTCTGGTGAGCCGGAAGGGTGACGCACAGCCCGCACCGGCCTGAACGGCGGCACGACGGCGGCACGACGACTCGGACTTGGCGGAATCACCCACTTTCGGCCGCTTGAGCCCGAGCGGTGGCAGGGGTTGCACTTGACTGCCGCCCAACCCCGGAGGGGGTCGTCATGCCTGAGGAAACCAAGACCACGACCGGCCGCTACCTCGTGCTGCTGGAGGACAACTCGGTGGCCGCCGGCGCGCGGGAGATGAACCGCGTCGCCGGCATCAACGCCGCCGACACGCTCGAATCGGTCTCGCCGGCCGACCTGGCGGGGTCCGACGGGATCATCTTCCAGGAGCTCGGCGTCGCCGTGGTCACCGCCACGCCCGAGCAGGTGACGCGGCTCGCCCGCGCCACCGGGGAACCCGGCCCGATCGCGGTGGTCGAGCCGGAGCGGATCGTGCGGGCGCTGGCCGTGCCCACGTCGGAGGAGACCTCGTCCGCGCTCGTGGACGAGAGCGTGTTCACCTGGGGGCTCCAGGCGGTCGGCGCGACGCTCAGCTCCGCGAGCGGCGCGGGTGTCCGGCTGGCCGTCCTCGACACCGGGTTCACCGTCGACCACCCGGACTTCACCGGCCGGACCGTGCTCACCCACTCGTTCATCAAGGACGAGGCGGTGGACGACGCGCACGGCCACGGCACGCACTGCGTCGGCACCGCCGCCGGTCCGCGCGAGCCCGCCACCGCACCGGGCTACGGCGTCGCCCACGAAGCGGAGATCTACGCGGGCAAGGTGCTGTCCAACGCCGGGTTCGGCGACGACGGCGGCATCCTGAACGGCATCGCGTGGGCGGTCGCCAACGGCTGCGCGGTCGTGTCGATGTCGCTGGGCGCGGCGGTCCGGCCGGGCACGCCGTACTCGCAGGTCTTCGAGCAGGCCGCCCGGCGCGCGCTGGCGAAGAACACGCTCATCATCGCCGCGGCGGGCAACGAGAGCCGGCGGCCGGGCGCGGTCGCCCCGGTCGGCCACCCGGCGAACTGCCCGTCGATCATGTCCGTGGGCGCGATCGACGACCAGCGGGCCGTCGCGCCCTTCTCCTGCGGCACGGTCGACACCGTCGGCCAGGTCGACGCCGTCGCCCCCGGCGTGAACGTCTATTCGAGCTGGAACGGGAAGACCGGGACCGGCCGGTACAAGCGCATCCAGGGCACCAGCATGGCCACCCCGCACGTGGCGGGCATCGCGGCGTTGCTGGCGCAGCGGTACGACGCGCGCGGCTGGGAGCTGTGGGCGCGGCTGATGCAGTCGGCGCGTCGCCTGGGCCTGTCCTCCACCGATGTGGGTGCGGGATTGGTGCAGGCCCCCTGAACCCGAACACGCTGAGCTCGAACACGCTGACTCGCGGCCGTGGGCGCGACGCGGCGCGGGTCTGGTCGTGGACGACGTGCGGGCGGGGGCGGTGGAGGCTCGGGCCGCCGCCCCCGCACCCCGTTGATCAGCGGTGGACCGTCCGGCGTCACCCGGGATCGGCGGGCCGGGCGCAAGCCCTACGCTGTGCGGGGCAATCGACCCGTCATCGAACAAGTGTTCTATGATCACGCCGGGTCGAGCCGGAAGCGCAGAGAGGAAACGAGAACGTGCAGGCGGACACGCTCGTGGAGCAGGAAGACCGGGTGGACGCCGTTGCGCCCGCCGAGCCCGTGCAGCAGGAGGAAGAAGCGCCTGCCGCACCCCCGAAGCAGGAGGAAGCGCCCGCGGCCAAGCCCGCGAAGCCCCGGGCCCCCAAGAGCACGGTCAAGAAGACCCGCACGGTCGAGCTGACGCTCACCGTCACCGGCACCGCGGACGGCGAGTGGCAGGCCGACCTGGTGCACGGCACCAAGCGGGTCGTGCAGGGCCTGGCCATCTCGGCGGCGGCCGTGTCCAAGGCGGCCAAGGAGCTGCACGAGGACATCGCCGGCGGTATCGAGGAGGTCATCGAAGCCGCCCGGTCCCAGCACCGCACCCGCATGGAGGAGCTGGAGGCCGAACTGGCCAAGGTCAAGGCGGCCCTGGCCGAGCTCAGCGACGACGAGTGACCAGGCGGGGCCGCCCACTTCGAAGGGGCGGCCCCTCCCCCACGCGTTCCGACCAGCACCCGGTGACCACTCGGTGTGCCCCTGCACCGACGCTGGCGTCCCGCCGACCGGGCCGGTAGCTTGCCCGGTAGCCCCTGAGCGCTCGCTTAGGCTTGTTACCAGGAGGTCGACGTGCCCGGACCCGACAGGCGCGTGGCAGTCGTCACCGGTGCCGCACGGGGGATCGGTGCGGCCGTCGCGACGAGGCTCGCCCGGGACGGCATGGCCGTGGCGCTGCTGGACCTGACCGAGGAGAGCTGCGCGGAGCCGGTCGCCGGGATCACCGAGGCCGGCGGCGAGGCCCTGGCCGTGGGCGTGGACGTCGGTGACGGCCAAGCCGTGGACCGGGCCGTGCGACGGGTGGCCGACGAGCTCGGCGCGCCCACCGTCCTGGTGAACAACGCCGGCATCCTGCGCGACAACCTCCTGTTCAAGATGACCGACGACGACTGGGACGCCGTGATGAACGTGCACCTGCGGGGCACGTTCCTGATGAGCCGGGCGGTCCAGCGGTTCCAGACCGAGGCCGGGTGGGGCCGGATCGTCAACCTGTCCAGCACCAGCGCGCTGGGCAACCGGGGCCAGGCCAACTACGCGGCGGCGAAGGCCGGCATCCAGGGCTTCACCAAGACCCTCGCGATCGAGCTGGGCAAGTTCGGCATCACCGTCAACGCCATCGCCCCCGGCTTCATCGCCACCGACATGACCGCCGCCACCGCCGCCCGCGTGGGCGCGGACTTCGAGGACTTCAAGAAGGTGGCCGCCACGATGATCCCGGTGGGCAGGGTGGGCACGCCGGAGGACATCGCCCACACCGCGTCGTTCCTGGTGAGCGACGGCGCGGGCTTCGTCTCCGGCCAGGTCTTGTACGTGGCCGGCGGACCGAAGGACTAGGCGGTGCGGATCTTCCCCACCTTGGACGCCCTGGGCGAGGCGGTGGGCGAGCACCTCGGCCACGGCTCGTGGCACGAGATCACCCAGCAGGAGATCGACCTCTTCGCCGAGGCCACCGACGACCACCAGTGGATCCACGTGGACCGGGACAGGGCGCGGGCCGGGCCTTTCGGTGCTCCGGTGGCGCACGGCTACCTGACCCTCTCGCTGATCCCGAGGCTGGTCCGCGACGTCTACGCGGTCCGCGACCTCGCCATGGGCATCAACTACGGCCTCGACAAGGTCCGCTTCCCCACGCCGGTGACCGTGGGTTCCCGCGTGCGGGCCGGAGCGGAACTGGTGGAGTTCACCGACTTCCCACCGGGCAAGCGGGCGGTGGTCAAGGTGACCGTCGAGATCGAGGGGCACCCCAAACCCGCCTGCGTGGCCGAGACGGTGATCCTGCTGATCCCGTGACCGGACCGGGCGGCATCCCGTGGCCGCTCCGGGTAATCCCTACACCCGCAACGAACTTGCCAGCAGGTCCGCGTAGTGCCGCCCGACCTCCTCGGCCGACAGCGCCCCGTCCTCCCGGTACCAGGCCGCCAGGTGGTGCACGGTCCCGAAGAAGTAGTGCACGGTCAGATCGGCCGGGACGTCCTGCCGGAACACCCCGGACGCCTGCCCCTCCTCCACCAGCGACCGGAACCGCTCGTGGTAGCGCCGCCGCTCGGCCCGCATGGCCAACCGCTGGGGCTCGGCCGGCAGATCGGCGGACCGGAAGTACACCTTGGCCTGGTCGAAGTTCTCCACCGACGTCACCACCACGTCCACCGCCGCCGAGTGCAGCCGGTCGGCCACCGCGCCGTCGCCGGCGGCGATCAGCTCCAGCCGCTCCGTCTGCACCCGCAGCAGACTGGCGTAGATCTCGTGCAGCAGGTCGTCCTTGGACCCGAAGTAGTGGTACATGGCACCTTTGGTGACGCCCGCGAGGTCGACGATCTCCTGCACCGCCACCCGGTCGAACCCCTTGTCGGCGAACAACCTGGTGGCCGCCGCGATCAGCCGCTCCGGCACAGTGCCCATGCGGGGCAGCATAATCCCACTCCCGGCACCCGCCGCCCGAGCCGACGCGGGGGCGTCCCCGGCACTACGACCCCAGGGTCGCGCCGCCGTCCACGACGAAGGTCGCTCCGGTGACGTAACCGCCCGCGTCCGAGGCGAGGAAGACCACCGCCGAGGCCAGTTCCTCGGGGTCGCCGACCCGCCCCATCGGGAGCCGCGCGACGTGCGCGTCCAGGTACCCGTCCGGGTACTGGTCGGTCATCTCCGACGCGAAGTACCCGGGTGCCAAAGCGTTCACCCGGATGCCCTTGCGCCCGGTCCACTGCTGCGCCAGGTCCCGCGTCAGGCCCAGCAGGCCCGCCTTGGACGCCGAGTACGCCGCCTGCGGCAGCCCGCCGGACACCAGTCCCAGCACGCTGGACACGTTGATGATCGACCCGCCACCGGTCATCACCGCCGCAGCGGCCTGGGCCATCCAGTACGCGCCGTTGAGGTTCACGTCCACGACACCGCGGAACTGCTCCGGCGTCTCGCGCGACGCCGGTACCGCCGACGCCGTCCCGGCGTTGTTCACCAGCACGCCCACCGCGCCGAAATCCGCCGCAGCACGCGCCACCTCGTGACAGTCCTCCGGCACGGCGACATCCGCGCGCACGACCAACGCCCGCCGGCCCGTGGCCTCGACCAACGCCGCGGTGTCCTGGAGCCGATCCACCCGGCGCGCCGCGAGCACCACGTCCGCGCCCGCTTCCGCGAGTCCCTTCGCGAACGCGACGCCCAGCCCGGAGGACGCCCCGGTGACGATCGCGACCTTCCCGTCCAACCTGAACCTGTCCAGGATTCCCATCCGGCCCACCGCCTTCTCCCGAATACTCCACAGTGGACAGAACGGGCGTCAGAGCCCCCGGTCCCGTCCGATGAGTTTTTTCATGATCCCGTTCTGGGCGTCCGCGCTCCAGTACTCGGCCTCGGCCGCGTCCACCGCCGTACGGTCGACGAAGGCGCGCGCCGTGTCGCGGCACGCGCCGTGGTCGTCCCCGAACAGCGTGCGGCGCACCGTGCCCCCGTACTGAGCAGTTGCTCAGGGCTAAGCGTGCGCTTAGCCTGCGACAGGCTGAGCTCCCTCGTCAAGGAGGCCGATGACCGCCCCGGAGTCCGGGTCGCCCGATGGCGCGTGGCGCGACATCACCCCACCGGCCGCCCGCCGGATGCTCGTCGCGGCGGCTGCCGCCTTCGCCGGGCGCGGCTACCACGCCACCACCACGCGGGACATCGCCGCCCAGGCCAGCATGAGCCCCGCCGCGGTCTACATCCACTACCGGTCCAAGGAAGACCTGCTGTTCCAGGTCTCCCGGATCGGCCACGCGGCCTCGCTCGACGTGCTGACCTCCGCCACCGGGCCGGACCCGGCCGCGCGGATGGCGTCGGCGGTGTCGGCGTTCGCGTCGTGGCACGCCGAGCACCACACGACCGCCCGCGTCGTGCAGTACGAGCTGGGTGCGCTCACCCCCGAGCACCTCGCCGAGGTGGTCGTGCTCCGCAAGCGCATCGGGGCCACCGTCCGGCGGATGATCCGGGACGGGGTCGAGGCCGGCGCGTTCCACGTCCCCGACGTGCCTGGCGCGGCGCTCGCCGTGCTGTCGCTGTGCGTCGACGTGGCCCGCTGGTACCGGCCCGCCGGCCGCCGCTCGCCGGCCGACATCGGTGCCCTCCACGCCGACCTGGTGCTCCGCATGCTCGGCTGCGACCCCGGGCCCGGCAACGCCGAGGGGCCTCCCGGCGTTGCCGGGAGGCCCCTCCGCGAACAGGTCTAGTGGGCCTGCCTCTTGCCCCAGAACCCGGCCACGAGGCTCACGCCCACGGCGGCGAGCGCCACCTGGACGATGATCTCGATCCAGTCGATGCCGGGGGTGTCCTCGACACCGAGCGCCCGGGCCACGAACGTGCCCAGGAACGCGGCCACGACGCCGACCACGAGGGTCAGCCAGATGGGAATGGCCTGCTTGCCCGGTGCCACGAGTTTGCCGAGGAACCCGATGATGAGACCCACGATAAGAGCGCTGATCACGCCGCCGATGCCCATGACGCCTCCTGCGGGTTGGTCGCCTTCGAAGAAGTCCCCGACCTCGCCGAGGGCCTCGCCGACAATCATCGCACCGAACACGCCGCCCGCAGCCCCTACGAGCACGCGGCTTGCCCCGATCCCACCGCCGGGGTGGCCACCGCGATCACCGCCGCGCGAGCCCTACAGGCCGTGGCCGTGCGAAGATCGCCTTCCCGCGACCTGGTCCATCCACTGGTGCAGGACCGCGGCCCAGTCCGTGCGGATCACCTCATCGTGCGACATGGCGAAGTGCCCGAAGGTGTCCCCGCCCTGCCGGAACAGCCCACCGCGCCGGTCCGCCTCCAGCACCACGTACAGGTGGTGGGAGTCGGTGACGAAGGTCAGCTCAACCTGGCTGATCTTGCCCAGGAACTGCTGCGGCGGCAGGAATTCGATCTCCTGGTAGAACGGGAGCTGCTGCGGGACGCCGTGGATGCGGCCCTGCTCGGAGTCCGCGCGGGTGAACCGGAAGCCCAGCGCGCCGAACGCGTTCAGCACGTGCTCCTGCGAGCGGATCGGGTGCACCGCGATCGGGTCGAGGTCGCCGGGGTCGACCGCGCCGCGCACCTCCAGCTCGGTGCGCAGGCCCATCGTCATGCCGCGCAGCGGCGTGCCGTGCACGACGGTCAGCGGGGTCTCCAGCGGCACCGGGAACTGGAAGGGCAGCGCGAGGTGCTGACCGGGGCCGACGTGGACCTGCCTGCCGACGACGACCCGGGCGAACTCGACGTTGCGGTTGTGCTCGTTGTCGCCGCTCTCCACCTCGACCCTGGTCACCAGCGACAGCTTCACCTCGTCGACGGTCGCGGCGTGGTCACCGCCGGCGATGCGCACCTCGCCGGTCAGCAGCTCGCCGGGACGCACGTTGGGGTTGGTCAGCACCGTGTCCACGGACGGACCGCCGACTCCGAACGCGCGCAACATCCTCTTGAACACCACGGGGGTCCTCCTGGGGGGACTGTCCGGTTCACGTCCTGGGGTGGAATGCCCAAGAGACGCCTCACCCCGGGCATCGGTTCCGCGTGCGACAACGCTAAGCACATTCGACATGATGTGATCGCCATCACACGCTACTGGCCCAGTCGTGCGCCAGACCGTCGACGCTGCGTCACGAACCCGTCGCCACTGCCGGATTTCCCACCGCCCGTCACCGGGCGACTACCCACAGCCCCGTGCGTCTCGACTGGCCCGCGACCCGGCCGTTCCACCGTGAAAAGTCAAACGGGTGACGTGCGGAACGTTGCCCCCGTGCCGTACGTTGCGGTGCCGTGACCACTCTCCTGGGACGGTTCAAGCAGCGGCTGCGCCGGTTCGCGCAGAAGCCCGGCTCCGCCGACCTCACGCCGTACCGCGCGCTGCTCGTCGAGGTGAACGAGCAGGCGGACCGCGTGAGCGCGCTCAGCGACGCGGAGCTCACCGAGGCGGCGGCGGCGCTGCGGGAGAAGTCCGAGTTCGGACGCCCCGAGCTGGTCGAGGTCTGCGCCCTCGGGCGCGAGGCCGCCGACCGCGCGCTCGGGCTGCGGCCGTTCGACGTGCAGATCCTCGGCGCGCTGGGCCTGCTGGAGGGCCACGTCGTGGAGATGGCCACCGGTGAGGGCAAGACGCTGGCCGGCGCGATCGCCGCCGCCGGGTTCGCGCTGCGCGGCGACCACGTGCACGTGGTCTCGGTCAACGACTACCTCGCCCAGCGCGACGCCGAGTGGATGGGCCCGCTCTACCGGCTGCTCGGCGTGTCCGTCGGGTGGCTCAACCAGAGCAGCAAGCCCGACGAGCGCCGCGCCGCCTACGAGGCCGAGGTCACCTACGCCTCGGTGTCCGAGCTCGGCTTCGACGTGCTGCGCGACCGGCTCGCCACCGACGAGGGCGACCGGATCGTGCCCGCGCCCCGGGTCGCCCTGGTCGACGAGGCCGACTCGGTGCTGGTCGACGAGGCCCGCGTGCCCCTCGTGCTGGCCGGTTCCACGGCCGGCCCCGCGGTCGACCCCGCGCTCGCCGACCTGGTCAAGCGGCTGCGCCGCGACCTGCACTTCGAGGTGGACGACGAGGAGCGCAACGTCTACCTCACCGGCGCGGGCTCCGAGCTGGTCGAACGCGCCCTCGGCGGCATCGACCTGTACTCCGACGAGCACGTGTCCACCACGCTGAGCAAGGTCAACGTGGCCCTGCACGCCCAGGTCCTGCTGCACCGCGACGTCGACTACATCGTCCGCGACGGCAAGGTCCACCTGATCAACGACACCCGGGGCCGGATCGCGAAGCTCCAGCGCTGGCCGGACGGCCTCCAGGCGGCGGTCGAGGCCAAGGAGGCGGTGGCCACCACCGACTCCGGCGAGGTGCTCGACTCGATCACCGTCCAGGCGCTGCTCAGCCGCTATCCCGCGGTGTGCGGCATGACCGGCACCGCGGTCGCCGTGGCCGAGCAGCTCCGCGACTTCTACCAGCTCGAAGTGCTGGTGATCCCGGCCAACGTGGAGTGCGTGCGGGAGGACGAAGCGCCCCGCCTCTACACGACGCTGGAGCTCAAGGAAGCCGCGATCGTCCAGGAGATCAAGGCCGTCCACGAGACCGGCCGGCCGATCCTGGTCGGCACGCTGGACGTGGCCGAGTCCGAGCGGCTGTCCCGCAAGCTGGCCGAGGCCGGCCTGGAGTGCGTGGTCCTCAACGCGAAGAACGACGCCGAGGAAGCCTCGATCATCGCCGACGCGGGGTCGTTCGAGCGCGTCACCGTGTCCACCCAGATGGCCGGTCGCGGCACGGACATCCGCCTGGGCGGCCACGACTCGACCGACCACGAGCGGATCTCCGAGCTCGGCGGCCTCTACGTGGTCGGCACCGGCCGGCACCCGTCGTCCCGGCTGGACGACCAGCTCCGCGGGCGCGCGGGCCGCCAGGGCGACCCCGGCGGCTCGGTGTTCTTCTCCTCCTTGCAGGACGACCTGGTGGCGCAGTACGTGCCCGACCACGACGAGCCCGCCGAGGTCGAGGACGACGGCCGGGTGGTCGACGCGGGCACGCTGCACACCGTCGAGCACGGGCAGCGCGTGGCCGAGGGCGTGCACCTGGAGATCCACCGCAACACCTGGCGCTACAACAAGCTGATCGAGCACCAGCGGACGCTGATGCTGGAGTACCGCGACGAGCTGCTGCGCACCGACAAGGCGTGGGAGGAGCTGGCCGAGCGCAAGCCCGAGCGCGCGGCGGAACTGGCCGAGCTGGACCGCGAGGTGCTCGTGGAGTCGGCCCGGCTGATCGCGCTGCACCACCTCGACCAGCGGTGGAGCGACCACCTGACGTTCCTCACCGACCTGCGCGAGGGCATCCACCTGCGGGCGCTGGCCCGGCAGAACCCGCTCGACGAGTTCCACCGCGAGGCGATCCCGGCCTACCACCGGATCGTGCCGGACGCCTGGGACGAGGCCGAGGAGACCTTCGCCAAGGTGAAGATCGACGCGGAGGGCGCGCACCTCGCCGAGGCCGGCGTGCAGCGGCCGAACACGACGTGGACCTACCTGGTCAACGACAACCCGTTCTCGTCCGGCCTGGAGGAGACCTTCAAGGGCCTGGTGAAGCTGGTCCGCCGCCGCTGACCCGCTGCCCGACGACGGCCCGTGGCGGTGCGGCGAGCACGCCGGCACGGGCCGTCCGCGCGTCCGCCCCGGGCTCCGTCGACCGGGAGGGCTCGCGCGAACCGGGTCAGCGGGCGGGCAGGGGCGCGCTCTCCACGGACTCGGCCTGGCGGGGCAGGCCGGCGGGTCTGGCGAGCCTGGCCGCCACCGCCTGTTCGGTGAGCGCGCGGATCTCCGCGAGGATGTCGAGGTGTTCCTGGGACGGGGGTGGACCCACCAGGTTCGAGTGGTTGAACGCGGTGCGTTCGGCGCGGCGTGCCAAGTTCTGGATGCGCCGGATCAGGTCCGATTCCCGGTCGGTGGGCGTAGAGCGCCGTTGCTCAGTCACCCCGGAAGCGTTCACCTCACGCCGGGTGAACGTAAATCACCTGGTAGTGCGAACTTCGCTGGGTCATCTCAGCTACCCGTCCCCACCCGGTCGAAACGCCACCTTCGTGCGACTCAAGCCCTCGACGGTGGACCGACCGCGCGACCGGGCACCTGGATCACCCCAGGCGCGCAGCGCGTTGTGCAGCCGCGTTGCGCCGACGCACGGCCGGCACCGACCGGCCGGGAGTGCCCCGTACCGGTGACGACGCCGGCACCGACCACGGGTGACCGCCGGTCGCCCCGGCCCCCGCCCGGGGGTAACCCACCCCGGTGACCGTGGTGGTTCCACTGTGGACGGTCATCCCCCGGCCGGGAGCGCCCGCGTCGACCTCGCCGCCCGCCCGAGCGGGGGTTTCGCCTCTCACCGCCCCGCGCGGGAGGGTCGCCGGGTGTCCGGGCACGGGGCACGTCCGCCCTGTGACCCATGACATGGTTTAACTCCCGCAGTGCCAAGGTGATCGCGCCGCTCGCGCCCCCTTCGGCTGTCCACACCGCACACGAGCTGCGGCAATGGGAGGTGCTCGGTCAATGGTCAGCAACCCGGGTTCGTCATTGTCGGATACCAGGTGAAGTGGACACCCCGCCACGAGTAGGCTGCTTTGGTCCGATCGGGGGACGAACCAGACTGTGGGGGTTACCAAGTGTCACTCACGCCGATCTACGACGACCTGCTGCGCCAGTTCGAGGGCATCATCGAGGCCAGCGCGGACGTCGAGGCCGACGCCGTCCCGGCCGACGCCACTCCCGGCGCTGGTGCCGCCGCTGCCGCCAAGGCCGCAGCCGCCACCGCAGCCACTGCCGCGCCCACTCCCGCCACCGCGCCCGCCGCCACCGGGGCCGCTGCCGCCGAGGCCGCCGACGTGGAGGGCTGAACGGGGTGACGAGGGGGTCGACCACGCGAGCGGCGCTGTTTCCAGGAGACGGAAACAGCGCCGACGTCGTTCTCGCGGAGGGCGGGCGCGGTCACGGCCGCCGACCCCGCCGCCGCTAACCCGGTTGCTGCAACAGGTCCGCCGGCACCGGCTCGTCCTTCTCCAGCGCGCCGAACAGGCGCAGCGCGTTGGCGCGGTCCCACTGCACGACCGAACCCGCGCCCGGCACGGTCGGCGTACCGCCCACCGGCACCGTCACGTTGTCCACGCCGCCGCTCATGCCGAACGCCATCCCGGCCAGGTGGTGCAGGTGGTCGCCCTCGTTGACCGAGATCGAGTCGGTCGACGCGAACAGCAGCGGGAACGCCTTGAACGGGTTGATCAGGGTGCCGACGCTGGTCGCCTTGTCGGACAACGCCGACAGGAACTCGCGCTGGTTCTGCACCCGCTGGAGGTCGGCCGTGGCGAACGCCCGGGTCCGCACGAAGCCCAGCGCCTGCGCGCCGTCGAGCTCCTGGCAGCCCGGCTGGAGGTCCAGGCCCGCCAGCGGGTCCTTCATCGGCTCCTTGACGCACAGGTCGACACCGCCCACGGCGTCCACGATGCCCGCGAACCCGCCGAAGCCGATTTCCATGTAGTGGTCGATGCGCAGGCCGGTCGCGCCCTCGACGGTCTGCGCCAGCAGCGGCGCGCCGCCGAACGCGAACGCCGCGTTGATCTTGTTCTTGCCGTTGCCCGGGATGTCCACGTAGGAGTCGCGGGGAACGCTCACCAATGTGGACTTCCCCGATCCCGACGGGATGTGCAGGACCATGATGGTGTCCGTGCGCCGGCCGCCCGCGTCGCCGGTGGCCAGGTCGGTCTTCTGCTCCTCGGTCAGGTCGTCCCGCGCGTCGGACCCGACCAGCAGCCAGTTGGTGCCGGGCGTGTCGGCGGGCCTGCCCTCGTAGTCCGGCAGCGCGTCGATGCGGCGCAGCGAGGAGTCCACGTAGACCCACATGCCGACCGCGAAGGCCAGCAGCAGGACCAGCAGGACCAGGATGATCCGACCGACGCGCGGTCTGCGGCGCTTCGGCGCGGGCCGGAGGCCGCCCCTCTGCTGGTAGCCCTGGTGGTAGCCGGCGCTCATGTCAGCGACCCCGATCCGTGTGTCGAAAACTGCTCGCACCTATAGACGCGGCGTGAGGCAGGAGGTTGCCAGCCTAGTGGGCGGGCGGCAGCACGAGGGTGCGCAGGAGGTGGTCCAGCGCCGCCTCCGGGTCGTCGGTCAGGCCGGTGTGGGCGGGCGAGGTCTGGATGATCGTGCTGCGCGGCGCGGTCAGCCAGCGGAACCGCTGACCGGGCGTGGTCCGGGAGACCGGCCCGGCCTGCGGGTCGCCGGCGCAGGACACCCCGAGGTGGTCCAGGTTCGCCCGGAGCAGCTCGACGTCGAGGAACGGGTCCAGCGCGCGCAGGCGCGGTTCGTCGACGTGCACGCGCGCACCCAGGAAGCCCAGCGGCGCGCAGTAGACCAGCACGCCGACGTTGACGAACTCGCCGCGCTCCTGCCGGGGCACCGCGCGCAGCAGCGCGTACTCAAACACGTGCGGCACGGGCGGCCTCCAGGGCGTCCACCCAGGCGCGCGGCTGCGCCAGGCGGGTTGTGAAGAACTGGATGTACGCGGCGCGGACCGCGTCCGGCGGGCCGAACGCCTCGTCAAGCGCGAGCCACTCGTCCGGCACCAGGGCGAGCACCTCGCGCAGCAGCTCCGGGGTGATCGTCGCGGACAGCTCGGCGTCGACCTCGGCCAGGGGCCCGGCGAAGGGCAGCACGAGGTGGTCGGCGGCGTCGAACCGGTAGCTCGCGGCCGGGAACCGGTCCGGGTGCCACGAGTGGTGGAAGTACAGCGCCGCGCCGTGGTCGATCAGCCACAGCTCGCGGTGCCACAGCAGGGTGTTCGGGTTGCGCCAGCTCCGGTCCACGTTCAGCGTCAGCCCGTCGAACCACAGCAGGCGGGTCGCGAGGGCCGTCGACGGCTCGCGCACGACCGGGTTGTAGTCGAACGAGCCGGGCAGGTAGTCCAGCCCGAGGTTCACCCCTCCGCTGGCCCGCAGCAGCTCCTGGACCTCCTGGTCGGGTTCGGCGCGGGCGAGTTCGGGATCGACGTCCACCAGGACGATCTCGGGCACCCGGAAGCCCAGCCGGCGGGCCAGCTCGCCCACCACGATCTCGGCCACCAGGGCTTTCACCCCCTGGCCGGCACCGCGGAACTTGAGCACGTACATGCCGAGGTCGTCGGCCTCGACCAGCCCCGGCAGCGAGCCACCCTCCCGGAAGGGGGTGACGTAGCGGGTGGCCGCGACCCTGCGCAGCCCGTTCGTGGCGTTCACGCCCGGCATCATCGCCGGTCGCGGCCGATCACCGCCAACGGGTTCCGGACGGCCCCGGCGCGGCGGGCCGGGGTTCCGCGCTCACGGGCGGGGCGCGCCGACCCCCGGGTCGACGCGCCCCGGCACCCGCCAGGAGCCGAGCGCCCTACGGCGCGACGCGCTCCAACACCGGCAGGTAGCCGTCGCGGTGGCCGGCCGCGTTCGGGTGGTAGGAGTCGCCGACCGGGATCGACACGTTGTTCACCCACGGGTCGCGACCGCACACGCCGTGCCCCGCAAACGCTTCCCTCACGTCGCCGAACACGAACCCGTCGTCTTCGGCCCAGGCCCGCGCCGTCTCGTCGAGCAGGTCGGCCGCCCGGTTGAGCGCCGCCCGCTTGGCCTCGCTCAGGCCGCACCACCCGGTCGGCTCGAACAGCCTCGGGTACCCGAGCACCACGACCGGCGCGGACGTCCGCTCGCGCACCGCCGCGCCGACGCCGGCCAAGCGGGCGGGCAGCTCGTCGCGGATGAACCGCTCGGCCGTGGCCACGCGGTTCCCGCACCCCGCGTCGGTGCTCAGCACGCACGAGACCATCACGCTCGCGAAGCCCGCGTCGTTGCCGCCGACGGTCACCGTGACCAGCGACGTCTCCGAGGTGATCCGCCCGGTCTGCGCCAGGACCTCGGCCGTGGTCGCCCCGGAGCACGCGGCGAACACCAGCGTCATCCCGCGCCGCGCCGCGAAGAGCTCGGGGTGGGCGGCGGTGCTGCGCCCGCACGCCTCCCGGTTCGCGCCGACCCCCGCCGCGTAGGAGTCGCCGAGTGCGACGTACTCCGGGGCGACGGGGGTCGGCGCGGGGGTCAGTGCCGCCACCATCAGTGCTGCCAGCAAGTTCATGCGTACGGCGTACCACTGTGGACGGTCGCGGCGGTGAAAGTTCCCCCTACAGGGCGACGCACACCGGGATGGGGGCCGGGAAGGTGCTCGTGTGCTTGAGCCCCCCGGTCGACTGGTCCACCGCGAACGTGGTCACCGTGTTGGAGTTCTGGTTGGCCGCGAACAGCAGCTTGCCGGTCGGGTCCAACGCGATGTGCCGGGGGAACTCGCCGCCCACCGGAGTGGCCTCCAGCAGGCGCAACACCGCACCGCCCTGCTCGACCGCGAACACCGCCACGCTGTCGTGGCCCCGGTTGGACAGGTACGCGAACCTCCCGTCGGCCGACACGACGACCTCCGCCGGGTAGTTGCGCGGCGTGGTCGGCGCGCCGGGCGGCAGCGTGTCGAGCTTCTGCACCGGCGTGAGCACACCGCCCGCGTAGGACGCCACCACGACGGTGGAGTCCAGTTCGTTCGCGATGTAGGCGTACCGCCCGTTCGGGTGGAACGCCAGGTGCCGAGGTCCCGCGCCGGCGTGCAGCTTGGCCGTGCCGACGCGGGTCAGCCTGCCCCGCTCCAGCCGGTAGGAGAAGACGGCGTCCGCGCCCAGGTCGACGGCCAGCACGTGCTCACCCGCCCGGTCGGCCAGCACCTGGTGCGCGTGCGGGCCTTCCTGGCGGTCCGGGTCGGGCCCGGAGCCCTGGTGGCGCACCAGGTCCGTCCGCGCGCCGAGCCCGCCGTCGGGGCGCACCGGGTGCACGGACACGCTGCCCGAGCTGTAGTTCGCGGCCAGCACGTGCCCCTGGTGCAGCAGCAGGTGGCACGGGTCCGCGCCGCCGGTGCTCTGCGTGTTGATCACTTTGGGCACCCCGTTCGCGCCGACCTGCAACGCGGTCACGGTGCCCTTCGACTGCTCGTTCACCGCGTAGACGCGCTTGCCCGCGGTGATCACGAACGACGGGTTGGGCACGCCCGCGACCACACCGGTCGACCGCAACCGGCCGGTGGCCGCGTCGTAGGAGGCCAGCCCCAGGCCGGACCCGCCGCCCGCCCAGGTCGTGTAGGTGCCCAGGTAGACGCGGACCTCCGCGCGTGCCTCGGCGACACCTTCGGTCATCAGCAACCCCGCTCCAACGCCCACGGCCCCCAGGAACCGCCGCCTGTCCATTTCCACGCCAGACCTCCGCTCCACCGTGCCCGCGGCATGTCCCACAGTGGACTAGACCACAGCGGGAGGACAATAGGTGCAACGGATATTGCATCTAGCGCAACGGATCGGCATCCCGGAGGCGAGCCAATTCGACCACCGGATCGTACGAGGGCTCGGGGAACACCGGTGCCACCTCCCGGAGCGCCTCCAGCAGCACCCGGGCCACCGCCCAGTTCCGGTACCACTTGCGGTCGGCCGGGATCGCGTACCAGGGCGCGACCGCCGTCGAGCACTTCACCAGGGCGTCCTGGTAGGCCGCCTGGTACTGCGGGAACTTCGCCCGCGCGGCCAGGTCGCCCGGGTTGTACTTCCACCGCTTGGCCGGGTTCTCCAGGCGTTCGACGAGCCGCTCCCGCTGCTTGTCCGGCGAGATGTGCAGGAAGCACTTCACGGTGGTCACGCCGCTGCCGGCGAGCTCGGCCTCGAAGTCGTCGATCAGCCCGTAGCGCCGCCGCCACTCGGCGGCGGGCACCAGCCCGTCCACCCGGGCGACGAGCACGTCCTCGTAGTGCGACCGGTCGAACACGCCGATCAGCCCCGGTGCGGGCACCTGCCGCCGGACCCGCCACAGGAAGTCGTGCCGCAGCTCGGCGCGGGTCGGCTTCTTGAACGAGGCGATGTGCAGGCCCTGCGGGTTCACCAGGCCGGCGACGTGGCGGATGACACCGCCCTTGCCGGAGGTGTCCATGCCCTGGAGGACCAGCAGCACCCGCCGCCGCCCGCCGCCGGTGCCCTCCGCGTAGAGCGCCTCCTGGAGCGCGTCCAGCTCGGCGGCGACCTGCGCCAGGTCCGCGGCGGCCTCGGATTTCGACTTCGGCCCCACCGGCGTGGCCGCCGGGTCCAGCCGCGCGATCTCGAAGTCGCCGGGCTCGACCCGCAGCGCGTCCCGGACCGGTACGACCTGCGCGGACTTCTTCGCCATCGTCGGACTGTATCCGCGCGCTCATCGGCCCGCCCGCTGCGCAACAGAACGCCACACCAATCCCCAACTGCGCAATGAATCAGCCAGAGACGCAACACCTCACGGATGAAATCGCCGTGCGAAGCCCTTTAGCCTGGTGACATGACCACCGTCGCCGCTCCCACCACGGGGCAGTTCATCGCACTCGACGAGCAGTGGAGCACGCACAACTACCACCCGCTGCCGGTCGTGATCTCCCACGGCGAGGGTGCGTGGGTGACCGACGTCGAGGGGCGCACCTACCTCGACTTCCTGTCCGGGTACTCGTCCCTCAACTTCGGCCACCGGCACCCCGACCTGGTGGCCGCCGCCGTGGCGCAGCTCGGCCGGGTGACCCTCACCAGCCGGGCGTTCCACCACGACCAGTTCGGCCCGTTCTGCCGCGAGCTCGCCGAGCTGACCGGCACCGAGATGGTGCTGGCGATGAACTCCGGCGCGGAGGCCGTCGAGTCCGCGATCAAGGTCGCCCGCAAGTGGGCCTACCAGGTCAAGGGCGTCCCCCAGGGCACCGCCGAGATCGTCGTGGCCGGCTCCAACTTCCACGGCCGGACCACCACGATCGTGTCGTTCTCCACCGACGACACCGCGCGCGCCGACTTCGGCCCGTTCACCCCCGGCTTCCGGGTCGTGAAGTACGGCGACCTGGACGCGGTGCGCGACGCGATCGGCCCGCGCACCGCCGCCGTGCTGATCGAGCCCGTCCAGGGCGAGGCGGGCGTGGTCGTCCCGCCCGCCGGCTACCTGGCGGGCATCCGCGCGCTGTGCGACGAGCACGACGTGCTGTTCATCGCCGACGAGATCCAGTCCGGCCTCGGCCGCACCGGCGAGCTGTTCGCGCTGGACCACGACGACGTCCGCGCCGACCTGTACACCCTGGGCAAGGCCCTGGGCGGCGGCATCGTGCCGGTGTCGGCCGTGGTCGGCCGGCGGGACGTGCTGGGCGTGCTCCGGCCCGGCGAGCACGGCTCCACGTTCGGCGGCAACCCGCTGGCCTGCGCGGTCGGCCGCGCCGTGGTGCGGCTGCTGGCCACCGGCGAGTTCCAGCGGCGCTCCCGCGAGCTGGGCGGGCGGCTGCACGCGCGGCTGGGCGAGCTGGTCGGCCGGGGCGTCGCCGAGGTGCGCGGCCGGGGCCTGTGGGCGGGCGTGGAGATCGCGCCCGGCGGCCCGCGCGGTCGCGAGGCGTCCGAGGCGCTGGCCGGGCTCGGCGTGCTGTGCAAGGAGACCCAGGACACCACGCTGCGCGTCGCGCCGCCGCTGGTGATCACCGAGGCCGAGCTCGACCAGGGCCTCGACGCGGTCGAGCGGGTGCTCACCCGGTAGCCCGACCCGGTAGTCCGACCCGGTGGCGCGGGTACCCTCCGCACCCGCCCGCGCCGCCGTCCCCCGGCACTGATCGCCACCGTCCGGACACGGCCGGTGGCGGCCGTGCCCGAATTGCGCAGACAGCCCGATTGCGCAGGTCACAGCCGTGGCACGAGACGGTATCCAGCGCGCCGCGCGTGCATCATGCCCGGTATGGGAGAACACAGACGGGCCGTCGCGGCCGTCGCGCTGGGACGCTGGACCGAGCCCGAGGAGGTCTTGGCCGAAGGTCGGCGGCTGCGCTCGGCGGTGCCGCACGAGGTGCACCGCCGCACGGCGCTCGCGGCGGACCGGCCCTCGGTCGTCGAGTACGTCGAGGCGTCCAACGAAGGCCGGCTGCCGCACCTGGTGCCGTTGCGCGTCGGGCGGATGCTGGCCTCGCCGTTCGCGTTCTTCCGGGGCAGTGCCGCGCTGATGGCGGGCGACCTCGCGGCGGGTCCGCGCAGCGGGCTGGACGCCCAGTTGTGCGGCGACGCGCACGCGGCGAACTTCGGCCTGTACGGCACGCCCGACGGCCAGATCGTCATGGACATCAACGACTTCGACGAAACCCTGCCCGGCCCGTGGGAGTGGGACCTCAAGCGGCTGGTCACGTCGCTGGTGCTGGCCGGGCGCGAGGGCGGCGTGTCGGACAAGGGCTGCCGGGACGCGGCGGGCGACGCGGTGCGGGCCTACCGGGACGCGGCGCGGCACCTCGCGGAGATCCCCTTCCTGGAGTCGTGGAGCGCGTTGGGCGACGAATCGGTGCTGTCCAAGGCGAAGGCCGACGACCTGACCGACGAGTTCAGCAAGGCCGCGTCCAAGGCGCGCAAGAACACCAGCGCGAAGGTCGCCGCGAAGTGGACCCGGCGGGAGGGCGGGCACTGGCGCTTCGTCGCCGACCCCCCGGTGCTGACCCGCATCCCGGAGGACGAGGCCCGGACCGTGATCGACGCGCTGCCGTCCTACGTGGACACGCTGCGCGAGTCCCGGTACGACCTGATCATGCGCTACGGGGTGTCCGACGTGGCCTTCCGGGTGGTCGGCACCGGCAGCGTCGGGCTGCGCAACTACCTGGTCCTGTTGCACGGCAACGGGGACGAGGCGCTGATCCTCCAGGTGAAGGAGGCCCGGCCGTCCGCGCTCGCGCCGTTCCTGGACGTGCCGGCGGGCAAGCACGAGGGCAAGCGGATCGTGCACGGGGCGCGGCTGGTGCAGGCCGAGACGGACATCCTGCTCGGCTGGACCACGATCGGCGACCGGCACTTCATCGTCCGCCAGTTCCGCAACCGCAAGGGCGAGATCGACGCGACCAGGTTGAAGCGCGACGCGCTGGACGACTACGGCAGGTTCGCCGGGGCGCTGCTGGCGCGGGCGCACTCCCGGTCGCTGGACCCGAGGCTGCTCGCCGGCTACTGCGCGGGTGACGGCCTCGACGACGCGTTCACCCGGTACGCGGTGGACTACGCCGACCAGACCGCCGCCGACCACGAGCGGCTGGCGAAGGCGGTCAAGGCCGGTCGGCTGACCGCGCACGTCGAGTAGCGGCAGGCCCGCCCGCCGCCCTCACCCGGGCGGCGGGGAACAGGGCCGAACGGCCTACGCCCGCGAATTCGCCGACCGCGTCCGACCGCAATTGTGCGGGCAATTTCCCTTTGTGGATGACCAGGTGCGCACGACCGGGAACGGTCCGTGCACATTTCACCGGGAGACGCCGCGCCGGGTATTTTGAAAGCGGTTTCAGCGCTTCTAGCGGAGGGCGGTCCGTGTGATCTCTCGCAGGCATCTTCTGGTGGCCGCCGGGTCGAGCTTGGCGCTGGCGGCGACGGGGTGTGGCGCGGCCGCGAAGACCGTGGCCTCGGAGCCGGCCAAGACGTGGCTCTCGGCCCTGGGCACGGAGGTCGCGGCCGAGGTGGCGGGCACGCTGACCGACGCCGGCAAGTGGGTGTTCCAGAAGGCGTGGGAACAGTGGGTGGAGCCCACCAGGAAGGTGTTCGGCCAGCAGAAGGACGACGGCTTCGGGTTCGTCGGGAGGACCGTCTACGGGCACGTCGTCCCCGGGACGACCCTGATCAGCCTGCACCGGGGAGTGGCGGGCGACCAGCAGACCGACCGGCTCGGCTGCATCCGCTCCACGGGCGAGGCGATCGTCCTGGAGAACTGGGCCTGGCGCGGGCTCATGGCGTTCATCAAGGCGGAAACCGCCGAGAAGGAGGAAAAGGACCGCCTACACCTTTTGCAGTTGTTGGCCAAGACCGTCATGCCGCACGGCGCGGCGGTGCCCGCCACAACGCCGATGAAAACGGTGGAGTACGTGAACTACCCGGCCCGGGACGGCAGCGTGGAGATGGTGAAGTTCACCGACTCGGGCAAGGCGAAGGTGACGGTGACCGCCTCCGGCTACCACAGCGACGCCACCGGGTCACCCACGACGATGACCTTCGACCTGGCCTAGCCGACGCGGGGCCGGGCCGGTCACCCACCCGGCGCGGGGCCGGTGTGCTCGCCCGGCCCCGCGAGCGGGGTTCAGCGAACGCGGCGGACCCGCTGCTCGTCCCACACCGGCTCATCCACCTCCGCCACCTCGCCGTCCGACCGGAACAGCAGGAAGCGGTCGAAGGTGCGGGCGAACCAGCGGTCGTGGGTGACCGCCACGACGGTCCCGGTGAACTCGTCCAGCGCCGACTGCAACGCCTCCGCCGAGTTCAGGTCCAGGTTGTCCGTCGGCTCGTCGAGCAGCAGCAGCGTCGCACCGGACAGCTCCAGCAACAGCACCTGGAACCGCGCCTGCTGGCCACCCGAGAGCGTCTCGAACCGCTGGTCGCCCGACTTGGCCAGCCCGTAGCGGTCCAGCACCGCCATGGCCGCGCCGCGATCCTTGCCCGACCGGCCGGCCTCGCCGTGCCACAGCAGGTCCACCAGGGTCCGGCCGATCCACTCCGGGTGCTGGTGGGTCTGCGCGAACAGCCCCGGCACGACCCGCGCGCCCAGCCGCCACGCCCCGGTGTGCGCCACGTCGCCGCCGCCCAGCAGCCGCAGGAAGTGGCTCTTGCCCGACCCGTTCGAGCCGAGCACCGCGACCCGGTCGCCGAAGAAGATCTCCGCGTCGAACGGCTTCATCAGGCCGGTCAGCTCCAGGCCGGCGCAGGTGATCGCGCGCACGCCCGTCCGACCGCCGCGCAGCCGGGGCGTGACCCGCTCGTCGGTGGGCAGCTCCGGCGGCGGCCCGGCCTCCTCGAACTTCGCCAGCCTGGTCTGCATGGCGCGGTACTTCGCCGCCATGACCTCGCTGATCCGGGCCTGGATCTGAAGCGTGCGGACCAGCTCCTTGAGCCGGTCGTGGTCCTCGTTCCAGCGGCGGTGCTGCTCGGCCAGCCGCTCGATCCGCGCCGCGCGCGCCGCGTGCCACGTGCCGAACGAGCCGCTGTGCGTCCACGCCGAGTGCGCCTCCACGGTCACCACGTGCGTGGCGGCCACGTCGAGCAGCTCCCGGTCGTGGCTGACCAGCAGCACGGCCTTGCCGGTGTCGGTGAGCCGCTCCTCCAGCCAGCGCTTGCCCGGCACGTCCAGGTAGTTGTCCGGCTCGTCGAGCAGCAGCACCTGTTCCGACCCGCGCAGCAGCGCCTCCAGCACCAGCCGCTTCTGCTCGCCGCCGGACAGGGTGCGCACCTCGCGGAACCGGGCCCGGTCGAACGGGACGCCGAGCGCGGCCACGGTGACCGTGTCCCACAGCACCTCGGCGTCGTAGCCGCCCGCCTCGCCCCACCCGGTCAGGGCGTCCGCGTAGCGCATCTGGGTGGGTTCGTCGTCGGTCTCCATCAGCGCGAGCTCGACCTCCTCCAGGGCCGTCGCGGCGTCCCGCAGGGCCTTCGGCGACGCCGTCAGCAGCAGGTCGCGCACCGTGCTGCCGTCCCGCACCGAGCCCACGAACTGCGGCATCACGCCCAGCCCGCCCTGCACCCGCACGCTGCCCGCGCTCGGGGTCAGCTCACCCGACAGGATGCGCAGCAGGGTCGTCTTGCCCACGCCGTTCGCGCCGACGAGCGCCACCACCGCGCCCGCGCCGACTTTGAACGACACGTCGCGGAACAGCTCGCGGCCGTCGGGCAGGCGGTAGGCGAGGCCGTTCGAGTCCAGGAATCCCACACCCCGCATCGTCGTCCAGACGTGTACCGCGAAGCCAACCGGTTTCGCGTATCAGCGGCCCCCTCCGGGTGCTCTTCAGGACACGGACACCATTCTGGGGAGGGTTCGATGGCCACGGTCGAGTCGGCGCGACTGGTCGCGGCGCAGCTTGGAGTGCTGGTCACGGTCGGTGCGCTGCCGTTCCCGGCCGACGGCACGCGGCTGTCCGAGCGGCCCGTGCCGGTGTGCGACGAGACGGGCGAGATCGTGCTGTGGCGACACGCCGCCGGTGACGGCTACGTCGACGTCGCCGCCCGGCCGTGCCTGGGCGCGCCGCTGGTCGCGGTGGTGCCGGAGGGCCGGGTCGAGCCGCCGAGGGCCCTGGTGCGGCCGGTGGTGTCGGCCGCCGCGCGGATCGCGAACGAGGAGCGCTACCGGCAGCGGGTGCAGGACCTCACCCACCTGGCGCAGGTGCTGAAGGTGACCGAGCCCGTGGTGCGGCGCTTCGACCGGGACCTGGTCGAGGAGGTGCTCAGACCGCGCGTGGACACCCGTGAGCTCAGGCTGTGCGGCCGGCCGTTCCGGCAGGAGACCGCGGAGTGGGCGGCGGCGGCGTGCGTGCAGGTGGTCCTGGACTTCTACCGGTACCGCTACGACCAGGAGCGGCTGGCCGAGGAGCTGGGGCTGGGCACCGAGGAGCACCCGGTGCCCGGTGACGAGCACGACGTGGCACCGGCGCTGGAGACGTTGACCGGCAAGGCGCTGACCGCCGTGCTGACGTCCTCGCCGACGTTCGCCGAGTACCGGTCCGAGGTGCGCGAGCTGCGGCCGTCGATCAGCTTCGTACCCGGTCACGCGCGGGTGGTCACCGGGTACACGCGGATGAGCTCGTTACGGCTGATCGGGGCGAGCTTCGCCGGGCTGCTGGTGCAGGACCCGTGGGAGGGCGACGCGCGCTGGGAGAACTACGACGCGACGACGCTGGTCGGCACGTGCACGGCGCGCGTGAACCTCATCCCGTGACGGGCCGGGGTCGGCGGGTCGGGGGTCGGGTCAGCGGAGGGTGACACCGCGCAGCAGCAGCGTGATCGCCGCGCAGCCGAAGCACAGCAGCGCGCTCCCCACGACGCCCAGGCTGAGCAGCAGCAGGCCCAGGGCGACGAACGTGCCCGCCAAGGCGTAGGTGACAACGGGGTGGCGAGGGCGACCGGTGACCAGCACGTCGGCCAGTCCCGGCTCCTCCACGGCGAGTCTGTGCTCTATCTCGTTCAGCGTCCGGCGCTCCGCTTCACTCATCACCGACTCTGGATACCCGTGTCCAACCCCACAAAACCAGCGCCCCGGGTCGTTCGGAGGTCCCCTCGGGAGGGCGGTTCCCGATACCCCCGGAAGGGGTGCGGGACTACCTCGAAAGGGCTACCAACCGGGACACGGCGCGCAGGTACTTCTTGCGGTAACCGCCCCGGAGCATCTCCTCGGTGAACAGCTCGGACAGCGGCGCACCGGACACCGCGACCGGGATGTCCCGGTCGTAGAGCCGGTCGCCCAGCGCCACCAGCCGCAGGGCCACCGCCTGGTCCGGCGCGGGCGCGACACCGCGCAGGTGCACGGCCGTGACGCCGTCCAGCAGCCGGCCGTAGCGGGACGGGTGCAGCTCCGCCAGCCGCGCGCACAGCCCGGTGAAGTCGTCCAGCGTCGCACCGGGCGTGCTCCCGGCCTTCGCGGCGAGCTCGTCGTCCGACATCGGCTCCGGCGCGTCGGGCAGGCCCCGGTGCCGGTAGTCCGGGCCGTCCACCCGCACGACGGTGAACTTCGCCGACATGGACTGGATCTCGCGCAGGAAGTCCGCCGCCGCGAACCGGCCCTCGCCCAGCTTGTCCGGCAGCGTGTTGGACGTCGCCGCGACCGCCACGCCCGCCGCCGTCAGCTCCTTGATCAGCCTGGTCACCAGCATGGTGTCGCCGGGGTCGTCGAGCTCGAACTCGTCGATCGCGAGCAGCTCGTGGCCCGAGAGCCGGCGGACCGTCTCGGCGAACCCGAGCGCGCCGACCAGGTTCGTCAGCTCCACGAACGTGCCGTAGGACTTGGGGCCGGGCACCGCGTGCCAGATCGACGCCAGCAGGTGCGTCTTGCCGACGCCGAACCCGCCGTCGAGGTAGAGCCCCGGCTTGTCCTCCGACGACCGGCGGAACAGCGAACCGAACCACCCCGGCGAGCCCGCCGCCACCCGCTCGGCGAACGCCCGGCACGCCTCGACCGCGGCGGCCTGGCTCGGCTCGTCGGGGTTGGGCAGGTAGGTGTCGAACCGGACGGTGTCGAACCGGGGCGGCGGGAGCATCGCCCCCACCAGTTCGTCCGCCTCGACGCGGGGGTCGCGGTCGGACAGGCGCGGGGCTGACATGCCCGAAGCCTAACGGCGTGCTGGGATGGGCAGGTGCAGATGTTGTGGCCGCCACCCCACGCGGGCTCCGGGCAGACCGACGTGCTCGCCGACGCCGGGCTCGAACGCCTCTACGACTACCCGGCCGGGCTGACCCGGCCGTTCGTCCAGGTGAATTTCGTGTCCAGCGTGGACGGTGGGGTGACCGTCGCCGGCAAGTCCGGCGGCCTGGGCAACCCCGCCGACAAGAAGGTCTTCGCCCTCGGGCGCGACCTCGCCGACGTGGTGCTGGTCGGCGCGGGCACCGCGCTCATCGAGGGCTACCGGGGCGTGCGGGCCGGCGACGTGCGGCAGGAGCGGCGGGCCCGGCTGGGCCTGTCGGCGGTGCCGCCGATCGCCGTGGTCACCGCCCGGTGCTCGATCGAGCCCACGTCGCCGCTGATCACCGACACCTCGGCGCGATTGATCGTGCTCACCACGGCCGACGCGCCGGCCGAGCGCCGGGACGCGCTGAGCGAGGCGGGCGCGGACGTCGTGGTCGCGGGCGAACAGCGGGTGGACATGCCCACCGCGCTGGCCGCGCTGGACGAGCGCGGCCTGCGCCGGGTGGACTGCGAGGGCGGGCCGACCCTGTTCGGCGCGCTGATCGCGGCCGACCTGGTGGACGTGCTGTGCGTGACGTTCACGCCCGTGCTCGCGGGCGGTGACGCCGGCCGGATCGCCGTCGGCCCGCTGCCCCCCGCGCCGCGCGACCTGGAGCTGGCCTCGGTCCTGCGGTACGGGAGCGCGTTGCTGCTCAGGTACCGGCGGGCGGGCACATGACATCGGACCGGCCCCTGCCGGCCGCGGCGGTGCACGGGGACACCGCCGCGTTCGACGAGCTGGTCCGCCGGCACACCGGCCGGATGTACCGGGTGGCGCTGCGGATCGTGGGAGACCCCGTCGAGGCCGAGGACGTGGTGCAGGACGCGTGGATCTCGGCGTGGCGCGCGCTGCCCCGGTTCCGCGGCGAGGCCGCGCCGGCCACCTGGCTCTACCGGGTGGTGACCAACGCGGCGCTGACGCACCTGCGACGGAGGAAGCCGACCGTGCCGCTGGAGGCCGTGCCCGAGCCGCGCACGTCGGACGGACCGGAGACCACGGTGCTGCGCAACGAGACAACGAACGACGTGCTGCGGGCCATCGCGAGCCTGGACCCGTCCCAGCGGGTGCCGCTGGTGCTGCGGGAACTGGAAGGACTGAGCTATGAGGAGGTCGCCGAGGTGATGGGCACGGGGGTGCCGGCCTTGCGCGCGCGGCTGCACCGGGCGAGGGTGGCCCTCATGGCGAAGCTGGAGGAGCGGCGGTGAGCCCGTTCCCCTGCGGACGCTCGGTGGACGAGCTGGTGGCGCACCTGGCGGACCGGGACGACGACCCCGCGCTGGCCCGGCACGTGACCGGGTGCGCGGACTGCGAAGCGGAACTGGCCGACCTGGAGCGGCGGTGGGACGCGGTGCGGGAGACCGCCGTGGTCGCCGTGCCGACGCCGCCGGGTCTGGTGATCAGGGTGCTGGCCGCCGTGCGCGGCATCCGACCGAGGCTGGGTGCCCCACCGGTCGAGTTCGTCCAGGACGGCGACCGGGTGCGGGTGGCGGAGCGGGCGGTGCTCGCGGTGTGCCGGCAGCTCGCCGTCGAGGCGGCGGCGGAACTGGACCTGCACGTGCGCGGCACGGCCGTGGAGGACGGGCAGTTGCAAGTACTGGTGGCGGCCAGGTACCCGGACCCGGCGATCGCGGCGGCGGACGAGCTGCGGTCGAAGGTGGCCCGGCAGCTCCTGGCACACCTGGGCGACGCCGCGCCGGTCGTGCACGTGCATTTGATCGACATCGCTCCATAGGCTGAACCTGGCCGACCCATGGGGTGAGGGGTATCACATTGCCGTGACGACCCCGATACGGTCCGCATCCGAACCTGTGCAGAACGATTCGGATCCGGAAAGGACCGCGCCATGGCCCAGAACACAGCCACCAAGCCCGACACCACCCCCGCCCGCCTGGCCGACGACACGACCCAGGGCAAGACGACCATCGCGTCGTCCGTCGTGCAGAAGGTCGCGGGCATCGCGGCGCGCGAGATCTCCGGCGTGCACGCCCTCGGCGGTGGCGTGTCGCGCGCGTTCGGCGCGCTGCGCGAGCGGATTCCCGGCGCGGGCACGTCGGCGACGTCCGGGGTGTCGGTCGAGGTCGGCGAGAAGCAGGCGGCGATCGACCTCGACCTGGTCGTCGAGTACGGCGCGGGGATCGTCGACCTGGCGCGGGCGGTGCGGCGCAACGTGATCACGGCGGTCGAGCGGATCACGGGCCTGGAGGTCATCGAGGTGAACATCGCGGTGAACGACATCCACCTGCCCGACGAGGACGGCGACTCCGAAGAGCAGAACCAGCCCTCGCGCGTCGAGTAGCGCGCATGCACGCGGCGGAACGGATCGAGGCGGCGTTGCTGGCGCACCCGTCGGTGGCCCGCCTCGCGGGCGGGTACGAGTCGTACTTGCCGGGCAAGCGCGTCGTCGGGGTGCGGACGGAGGACCGGGTGGGCGTAGCGGTGGTGCTGCGCCCCGGACGCCCCATCCCGGAGGTGGTGGCGGAACTGCGGGCGGTGGTGCGGGCGGTGATGTCCGGCGTGCCCGGTGCGGCTGGGGCGGCTGGGGCGTCCGGCAAGTCCGGGGCGTCCGGGGCGTCCGGGGCGTCCGTGCCTGTGCCGGTGGACGTGGTGGTGGCCGACCTGGAGGACCCGTGACCAGGGAAAACGTTTCGGCGAAATGCGCCAGACGCCCTTCGATCAGGCGAAGGAACCGAAATCCGGGCACTTTCGGAACAAAGATTTCGTTGCCGGAAACAAGGAGCGCGGCACTCCCGGCGAAGCGAATGCGCCAGGCCACCACAACCCTCGACACACCCGCCCAACCACCCCAAGCCCCGCCCCCGCTCCCGCCTCTTCCCCTAGCCCTCCCATTGGCGCTGACCCAGCCGCCTGCGCTAACCCAGCCGCCTGCGCTGGGGCTGGCGCTGAGATTGGGATTGGGGCTGGCGCTGGGGCGGGGGCTGAACAGCGGCGCAGCAGGAGCAGGCAGCGGTTCAGCAGACAGCGGCGCGGTAGGCAGTAGTGGAGCGGTAGGCCTGAACGGGCGTCCTATTGGGACCAACAAGTCCGTGGACCGCTCACCCGATCACTCGCTGCGTCCTCCCCTGAACCGCTCGCTGCGTCGCTGGCTCCGTCACTGCCTGCGTCGGGTCCTGCGCGCGGTTGCTGGGGTGTTGCGCTTTCGCGCAGTTCTGGTGCTCCATCGACCTGGAGGGTCGTGCAGCCGCCATCCGATGCCGCTCTGCGGTTTCGCGCCCAAAGCAGCATCCGCAAACGTTTGTCTGCCATCGAATCGTCTGTCAGCAAGCCGCCGGGCACCAGAGAACCTGCCACCGAGCCGCCGGCTGTCAGTGCAGCCGCGTGAAGTGGCGCGGTGGGTGCGGCTCGCCTGGTATCGGGCGGGAGCTGGTAGCGCGGGTAGCGCAGATGGGCTGGACAGCGCGGGCGGGTTGGACAGCTCCGGCACCTTGGGCAGCCTTGGCAGGGCGGGCAGCCCTGGCCGTCCGGATGTCGGGCAAGAGGGGTTGGGGTGAACCGTCGGCGGGCTGAGATTCGGGCGTTTGTGCGGGCCAACCACCCGGATGTCGGGGGTGACCCCGAGGTGTTCGTGCGGGGGTTGGCGGCTTTGCGGGCCGGGGAGTCGGAGGGCGCAGACAGGAAGCCCCAGTCTGGAAAACCGCAGCGCGGAAAACCGCAGTCCGGGGAACCACAGCACGGGAAGCCGCAGCATGGGAAGTCACGGGCTGGGAAGTCACGATCTGCGGAGTCGCGGTTTGATGCGCCGGTTTCGTTCGTGCAGCGGGGGTTTTGGCGGCGGTTGATCGGTCGGCGGGGTCGGCGGGATCTCATCTAGTGGATCTAGTGGTTGGGAGTGTGGGCACATGAACGGGACGCAGACCGGGTTGTTGGCCGGGCTGGTGCTCGGGTTGGCGGCGGCCAGCGGGTTCGCCGCGTTTCTCGTCACCTTGGCTGTCGGCGTGATCGGGCTGGTGGTGGGGCGGGTGCTGGACGGGCAGCTCGACCTCGGTGACCTGATCGGGCGGGGGCGGGACAAGTGAGTTCCGGTGGTCGGCGGATACGCACCTACGTGGTGCCCCTGGACGCCATCTTCGAGTCCGATGTGGAGGATGTCGCGGGGGCCGACGCCGATGATCGCGGCTCGTTGGACATCCACTCCTCCGTGCTGCGCAAGATCGCGGAACGCGCCGTGGGGCTCGCTCCCGCCGCCGAGGACGGCTCCTCGGTGAAGGTCCACGAGGACGGGCACGTCCTCGACATCGCGGTGAAGTTGACCCTCCGCTACCCGACGCCCGTCCGCCGCGCCGCCGATTCCGTGCGGCGCACCGTGTCCGACGAGGTGGAGCGCATCACCGGCTACCGGGTGCGTGAGGTCGACGTGACCGTGTCCGCGCTGCGGGCCCCGACGCCGCCCAGGGTGGGGTGACCGCCCGTGCGCGCGTTCCTCCGCCTGATCTCCCCTGTCCTCGGTCTCGCCGTGGCCGCCGCCGGCGTCCTGCTGATCGCGGACATCGCTTGGCACTGGGCCGGGAACGGCCACCTCGTGCAGGTGCCGCGCGACCTGAGCTGGACCGACGACCGCGTCCGCACCGTGGGGCTGGTCACCGCCGTCGCGGGCTTGCTGCTGCTCCTCGTCGCGATGACCGCGCGGTTCCGCTACGTGCGCCTGCACGACCCGTCCGACCAGGTCGTCGTGACCACCACCCCGACCGCGCTGGCCCGCGTCGTCGGCCACCGCGTCCGGGCCGAGGAGGGGGTCTCGTCGGCGTCGGTCACCGTCTCGCGCCGCAAGATCCGCGTGCGGGCGACCAGCGCGCTGCACGACGAAGCCTCGCTGCGCCCCCGGCTGCTCGACGTCGTCCGTGAGACGGTCGAGTCGCTGCCGATCGCGAAGGCACCCAAGGTGTCCGTGGTCGTCAGCTCCCCCAAGGACCGCCGGTCCGCGCACCCGATCGACCACCGGATTCCCGACCAGAGCACGTCGGGACGCAGCGCACCGGGTCGTCCGAAGTCCTCGGACGACCTGGCCACCACGGGAACGGAGGGCCGATGATCGCCCGCTCCTACCGCACCGAACGGGTCTGCGCGGCGATCCTCGGCCTGATCGCGCTGCTCGTCGGAGCCGGCGCGGTCGTCCTCAACGCCCGCCGCGAGGACCGGCCGCTGCTCGACCCGACCGCCCTGGCCTGGGCCCGCGACCACCTGCTCCAGGTCCGGATCGGCGCGTTGATCGTGGGCCTGTTCCTGGTGGTCGTCGGGCTGCGCTGGGCGTGGCGCGCCGCGACGCCGGAGCGGCACCCGGACCTCGTCCTCGACCACCACCTGGTGGTCACCTCCTCGGCCCTCGCCGACGCCGTGAAGTCCGATGTGGAGCAGGTCGACGGCGTCACGTCCGCGCAGGTCAAGGTGATCGGCGAGCCCGCCCTCCGGATGAAGCTCACGCTGCGCCAGGGCGCGGACGTCCGCGCGGTGTGGCGGGAGCTGGACGGGGTGCTGGGCCGGGCGCGCGACACGTTGGGCGTGTCCGTGCTGCCCACGGCGATCAGGCTCGACCTCGCGGCCCGCGCCCGGCAGCGCGTCCGGTAAAACCGGCCGATCACGTGCGCCGGAGCCCGTCGCCGGGCAGGATGGCGGCGTGGTGCTCCCGCTGAACCCGCCCGTGCAGCCGATGCTGGCCACCGCGGTGGCCAAGATCCCGACCGACGCCGAGTGGGTGTTCGAGCCGAAGTGGGACGGCTACCGCTGCCTGGTGTTCCGCGACGGCGACGAGGTGACCCTCCAGTCCCGCAGCGGCAAGCCGCTCAACCGGTACTTCCCGGAGGCGGTGGCGGCGCTGCTGCGCACGCTGCCCGAGCGGGTCGTGGTGGACGGCGAGCTGGTCGTGGCCAAGGACGACAAGCTGGACTTCGACGCGCTGTCCGAGCGCATCCACCCGGCGGCCAGCCGGGTGGAGGTGCTGGCCGAGCGGACGCCCGCGAGCTTCGTGGCGTTCGACCTGCTGGCGGTGGGCGACGAGGTGCTGCTGGACGACCCGTGCACGGCGCGCCGGGCACGGCTGGAGGAGTTGGTCACGCCGGGCGACTCGCTGTACCTGACGCCGGTCACGGCGGACGGCGCGGTCGCCGCGCGGTGGTTCGAGCTCTTCGAGGGCGCGGGGCTGGACGGGGTGATCGGCAAGCCCGCGTCGGCCGGGTACTCGCCGGGCAAGCGGACCATGATCAAGGTCAAGCACCAGCGGACCGCCGACTGCGTGGTGGCCGGTCTGCGCTGGCACAAGGACACCGATCCGGGCACGGCGGTCGGGTCGCTGCTGCTGGGGCTGCACGACGACCGGGGTGTGCTGCACCACGTGGGTGTCGTCGGCTCGTTCAAGGCGGCCGAGCGGCGGGAGCTCGCGGCCGAGTTCGCCGGGCTGATCACCGGGGGTGAGCACCCGTGGCTGGTGGAGCCGGACGGGCGGCGGCTGCCGGGCGAGATCAACCGGTGGCGGGGCAAGCACGCGGACTGGGTGCCGCTGCGGCCGGAGCGCGTGCTGGAGATCGCGTACTCGCAGACCGAAGGGGCCGCGCCGGCGCGGTTGCGGCACAACGGCCAGTTCCGGCGGTGGCGGCCGGACCGGACGCCCGGGTCGTGCGGCTACGACCAGCTCGAACAGCCGGCGCGCTACGACGTCGAATCGGTGCTGCGCGGCGAGGTCAAACCGGCCTGAGTCCACGCGGTCGCGAAACCCGCGAATCCGGGGACGGTCACCGGCCGGACGCGTACCGTGACGGGACGTGGGGGATGCGAACGCGCTCGTCGGAGAACTGGACGACCGGATGCGCACGGACTGCCGGCGGTTGATGGTGTGGCGGCAGGTGCACCGCAGCACCGGTGTGGTCTACACGATCGTGCTGATCCTGGTGCCCGCGGTGCTGGCGGTGGGGTTCACGTCGTCGGAGACGGTGCTGGGCAAGACCCTGCTGCTGGTCGCGGCGGTGGTGGGCGGGTTGAACGTGACGTTCAAGCCGTACCTGCACAGCCAGAAGCGGCGGGGCGACGTGAACACGATGCGGCGGTTGCGCGACCGGTTCCGGGGCGAGGTGGCGAAGGCCGACGACGTGATCGAGGTCTACGACCGGTACTCGGCGCAGTACGCGGCGATCTTCGAGGCGCGCGGCCGGGACCTGGTCGACGGGACGCTGGTGGACGGGACGCTGGACGGGGCCGCCCCGGAACGCGGCACCGCAGGACGAGGCGGCACCGGACCGGGTGGCACCGAGCCGGCGGCTAGCGGTCCGACCGGGCGGTGACCAGCTCCAGGAACGCGTCCACCGGGTAGCGGGCGACTTCGCGGCCGATCACGTCCAGCGGCAGGTCTTCGACCCGCGTGAACCGGACGCAGGACTTGCCCATGTCCAGCTTGCGGCCGGTGGCCTCGAACTCGGCGCGGAACTCCCGCTCACGGCCGCCGTCCACGCACATCAGGTACAGCGACAGGTGGTTCTTCTGCGACGCCAGCGCCACGTACCCGAGCGGCTGCCCGTTGTAGGTCTTCCCGGACCGGCTCAGCGGGACCGAGTACGTGATCATCCCCCAGGCCATGCCCTCCTGGTAGCCGTCGGGCAGGTTCGCCAGGATCACCTCCCGCACCTGGGCCACCGCGTCGCGCCGGTCGGCGGGCAGCTCGCCGAGGTACTCCTCGACCGTCGCCGCCTTGCTCCGCACCACTGCGTCCTCCGGGGGGCGTGCGGTCCGGGTCGCCCCGACCGATGCCAGGACGACGCAGCACACCGCCACCCATTGTGCGGGACGCAGCGCCTCGTGCAGCAGCACCAGCCCCGCCAGGGCCGCCACGGCGGGCTCCAGGCTCATCAGGATGCCGAACACGCGGGGCGGGATGCGGCGCAGCGCGGTCAGCTCCAGCGAGTACGGGATGACCGACGACAGCAGCGCCACCGCCGCGCCCGCGATCAGCACGACCGGGTCGAGCAGGGCCGCGCCCGCGTCGGCGACGCCGAACGGCAGGACGACCACCGACGCGAACACCATCGCCAACGCCAACCCGCCGCCGTCGGACGTGCGGCTGCCCAGCGCCGCCGCCAGCAGGATGTAACCGCCCCAGCACACCGCCGCCGCCAGCGCGAACAGCACGCCGGTCAGCTCCAGGCCACCGTCGGCCCTGGTCAGCAGCACCACGCCGGCGGCGGCGAGCAGCGCCCACACGCCGTCCAGCCAGCGCCGCGACCCGATCACGGCCACCGCGAGCGGCCCGAGGAACTCGATGGTGACCGCCGCGCCCAGCGGGATGCGCTCGATGGCCTGGTAGAAGGTGAGGTTCATGGCCCCGAGCACGAGGCCGTAGCCGCCGATGACCAGCAGGGTCCGCTTGTCGACCCGGAACGACGGCCGCCACACGACCAGCAGCACCAGCGCGGCCAGCACCAGCCGGAGCGTGACCGTGCCCATCGGACCGGCCACGGTGAAGAGCTGCTTCGCCAACGCCGCACCGACCTGGACGCTCACCACGCCGAGCAGCACCAGTGCCGGCGGCGGGACCGCGCCGAACGCGCGGGCGACGGCGGCGAACGGCCCGGAACCGGAAACGCGCCGCTCAGGGATATTTTCGACGTGCACCATGACCACCTCGCCATCCTCCTCCGCTCACCGAAGTCTCACCTCGCTTATGTGAGGCTTTGCACCACCGTCGACAGAGAGTGAGGGACGACTGTGCCGCGTCGGCGTCACGCCGCCCTGGTGCTGGTGGCTTTGAGCGCGTTGGGCGCGTGCAGCGCGGGACCGTCGACCCGGCCGGTGATCGCCGTGCACGGGGCCGGCGAGGAGACCCGGGCCCCGGCTCCGAGCGGACCTCGCGAGGTCCCCCCGCTGGAGAACTTCCAGTCGTCCCTGACCTGGTCGTCGTGCACCGATGCGACGAAGGCGCGGATGGGGTCGTCCGCGCCGGCGGGTGACCAGGCCTACGAGTGCGCGCGGCTGACCGTGAAGCTGGACGTGCCCAACCGGCCGGGGCGCGGTGCGCTCGGCATGTCGCTGCTGAAGGTCGGCACGGGTGGCAGCGCGCTGGTCCTGGTCGGCGACCCGGACGGCGAGCCGGGCACGCTGAAGGCGGCCCGGCTGGCGGCGGCGCTGCCGCCCGCGCTGCTGAGCACGTTCACCCTGGTCGGGGTGGACCGGCGGGGCACCGGCAAGTCGGACGGCGTGCAGTGCGTGCCCGAGTCGGCGCGGGTTGGGATCGTCGAGTCGGACCCGGACGACCCGTCGCAGGAAGACCTGCTGGAGTCGATCGGGCGGGCCAGCCAGGAGTGCGTGCTGGACCTGGAGAACCGGCTGCCGGCGGTGGACTCGTGGCGCGCGTCGGCGGACCTGGAGCAGTTGCGCGAGGCGCTGGGCACCTCGCACCTGAACGCGATCGGCATCGGCGACGGGTCGCGGGTGCTGACCCTGTACGCGAGCCGCTACCCGGACCGGGTGGGGCGGATGGTGTTCGACGGCGCGCCGGACCCGGCGCTGGACGTGCCGGGGGTGGCGCAGGCGCAGGCCGTCGCCGCAGAGGAGACGTTCGCGGCGTTCCAGAAGGACTGCGTGATCCGGTCGTGCCCGCTGGGCGCGGACGCCACCACGCGGTTCACCGCGCTGCTGGACTCGTTGCGGATCAAGAAGATCCGCGGCAGCGACCTGGACCTGACGCCCGGCACGGCGGTGTCGGCGGTGCTGGCCGGGCTGGCCGACCGCGCGAAGTGGCCGGCGCTGGCCGACGCGCTGGTGGCCGCGGAGTCGGGCAACGGCGCGCCGCTGGCGGATTTCGTGCTCCCGCAGGTGGTGGACCGGGACGAGAACCCGCCGCTGCTCGACCCGGGCATCGTGACCAGGTGCAACGACACCACGACCCGGATTCCGCCGGAGCGGGTGAAGAGCATGGCCGACGACTGGCGGACCAAGCAGCCGCTGTTCGGCGCGTGGCACGCGCGGCGGCTGCTGCTGTGCGGGCCGTTCCCGGTGCCGCCGCTGCCGAAGGTGCCCGAGCTGACCAGCGCGCCGCCGATCCTGGTGCTGAGCACCGCGACCGACCCGGTCACGCCGCAGGGCGGCACCGAGCGGGCGGCGCAGGCGCTGCCCGCCGGGGTCCTGGTGGGCTGGCAGGGCAGCGGGCACGGCGCGCTGGTGCAGTCGTCGTGCGCGACGCAGTCCGCGCTGGATTTCCTGGTGGACGCAAAACTGCCCTCCAGCGGGACGGTCTGCCCGCCGTGACAATGAGCCTTTTTCATCCTGCGGCGGTCTCGTGGTTCTGGAGGACGTGGATGGCTTTGGCCAGGCGTCCGGCGCGGTAGGGGCAGCTGCGTAGTTTGC